>NZ_CP102384.1:135000-738237 GCF_024628865.1 Sphingopyxis sp. DBS4 | reverse complement strand
ACCTTTGACGTATCGACCTTCACCACATTGCGCGCGCGGGTGACGGTGAGCGCCGAGAAAGAGGACTGACCGAAGAAATGCGACGTGATCCGCTCATCGCCCTTCGCATAGGCGGTCGAGCCGTCGTCGAGCCGCATCCCGGCATAGTTCAGTGGTACGAAGCTCTGGCAATAGCTCGGCAGATGCTCGTCGCAGCGCGGGCAGGCGCCGCAGCTCGAAAAGCCGACGACGACGGCGTCGCCGACGGCGAGGCCTTCGACCCCCTCGCCCACCGCCTCGATCACCCCCGCGCCTTCGTGGCCGAGCACGCCGGGCAGCGCGAAGGGCGCGAACTGGTCGCGGAAGATCAGGTCGGTGTGACAGAGCCCGACCCCCGCGATCCGCACCCGCACCTCACCCGCGCGCGGCTCCTCGACCGCAATCGTTTCGATCGTGAAATCGCCGCCGGGCTGTCGCACCACGGCGGCCGTCGCTTCGGTCATATCCTTCTCCGTTCAATGAAGCCCGCGCCGTTCCTGCTGGCGATAGTCGCTCGGCGCCATGCCGAACCAGGCGCGGAAGGCGCGGCTGAAATGGCTCTGGCTGGTAAAACCCGTCGCCTCGGACAGCGCCGCAAGGCTGAGGTCGGTCTGGACGAGCATCTGCTGCGCGCGGTCGAGCCGCGCCTTCATCACATATTGGTGCGGCGAAATGCCCGTCGCCTTCTTGAACAGGCGGCAGAAATGCGACGGCGTGACCCCCGCGACCGCCGCCATCGCTTCGAGACTATGCTCTTCCGCCGGGTTGGCGAGCACTGCGTTCATGATCTTGTGAAGGCGGTAGGCCGAAAAATCCGACACCGGGATTTCGGTGGGATTGCCATGCGCGGGCGGTCCCGAGAGGATATGCGCCTTCAACGCATTGACCATCGCCGAGACATAGGCGGTGCGTTCCTCGGCCTGCGGCGCGTAAAGCTCGGCGAGTATCTGGCGGGTCAGCGCGACCCCCAACGGATCGGCGAAAGCAAAGCGCATCCGGCTGAACTGATCGGCGTGCGGCTGCCCCGCGAGCACATCCGACGACATCGACAGCGTCACGACGTCGAGCTCGCCATCGACGAGCCAGCCGGTCGGCATCCCCGCGGGGACGATCGTCGCGCAGCCGGGGATCGAACTCGTCTCGGTCCAGCCGTCCCTGTCCCACGTCTTGACCTGCGGCTTGCCCGCGACATGGACGGTGAAGATCGGCTGCGGCAGCGCGGGCAAGGTGTAGCTGCCGACGAACTGGCGCCAGCGGCAGAGTGACCAACCGTCGCCGAACGATCCCATCTCGACATCGGGCGCGCGGCCGAGGACGTCGCAGATGATCTCCTTATTATCCCAGACGCTGTCCTGTTTCACGTCACCAGCCTGACCTCGAGCCGTTTGAAGCCATTGATGAAGTTCGACCGCACGCGGTTCGGCTCTCTCACGACCTCGAAGCGCCGAACATGCCGCGCCATCCACGCAAAGGCCAGTCGCAATTGCATCTCCGCCAGCCGCGATCCGACGCACACATGCACGCCCGCGCCAAAGGCGAGATGCTGGCGGATCGGGCGCGTCACGTCGAAGCGGTCGGGATCGGCGAAGATTGCCGGATCGCGGTTGCCGGCGGGATAGAAGACGACGACCTTGTCGCCCTTGCGGATCGCCTGCCCGCCGAGTTCGGTGTCGCGCGTCGCGGTGCGGCGCATGTGGATCACCGGGCTGGCATGGCGCACCATCTCCTTGACCGCGTTCGGCAACAGATCGGGGTCGGCGCGGACGGCGTCCCATTGATCAGGATTGGCCGCGAAGGCGATCAGGCTGTGATTGATCGAGTTGCGCGTCGTCTCATTGCCGCCGACGAGCGCGAGGATCAGATTGCCGATGAAATCGCCGAGCGGCACCGGCTCGCCATGGATTTCGGTGTTCGCGAGCAGCGAGGCGATGTCGGGGCCGGGCCTCGCGCGGCGTTCGTCGAACAGTGCGGCGGCAAAGCCCATGAATTCCTGCATGATCGCCGCCATCGCCTCGGGCGACTGGCGGAAATCGGGATCGTCCTCGCCGACGAAAGCGTCGGTCCAGCGGTGGAGGTCGTGCCACATCTCGGCGGGCACGCCGAGCAGTTCGGCGAGCGTCAGCAGCGGGAGCGGGACGGTGAGCAGCGGCAGGATGTCGACTGTCTCGTTCAAGGGGACGGCGGCGAACAGTCGCTCGACCCGCTCGGCGATCCGCGCCTCGATCCCGTCGAGCCGCGCGGGTGACAGCGCGGGCATGACGAAGCGGCGATATTGGGTGTGGGTCGGCGGATCGCGCGAAATGAAGGGGATGCCGATCGCCGCCTCGCCCGCTCCGGTCAACCCGACCTCATTCTCGTTGAAGATGCGGTGCCCGCCATTTTCATGCGCCGAGGAGAAGAGGTCGGCCTGCCGCGATACCGCGACGATGTCGTCGAACCCCAACACCGCCCAGAAGCCCGCGCCATCGACCTCCGGGTTCCAGTGGACCGTTCCCGCGGCGCGCATCGCCGCAAGCTCGGCATAGGGCATGGCGCCGACGTAGAGATCGGGATTCTTGAGGTCGACAGCCGCCATGATCAGAAGCCGTAGCGCAGGCTGACGCCATAGGTGCGCGGCGCGGCGGGGACGAGGAAATTGAACGGGAAGCCCGCACCGCGCAGGTCGAGCCCATAGCCATAGGTCTTACGATCGAAGAGGTTGTTGGCGAACAGCCGAACCGTCAGCGCATCGTTCGACCAGCTCAGCGATGCGTTGACCTTGGCGTTCGCCCCCTGCTGCAACTCGCTGTTCACCTGCGGCGTGCCGGGCGCGTCGATCTCGTTGAAGGGAGAGAAATACTGGCGGCTCGAATAGGCCATGTTCGGCGCGAAAGTCAGCGTACCGCCGGCAATGTCGACCATGTCCCACTCGAAACCGAGCTGCGCGGTGAGTTTGGGCGCGAAGGGAAGCGAATTGCCCGAAAGGTCGGCGCCTTGCAGCGTCAGCTCCTTATATTTGGAATGCAGCCAGCCGAGTGAGGCGTCGATACGAAAGCCGGCGGCGGGGCGCAGCGTCGTTTCGACCTCGAGGCCATAGACTTCCGACGAGGGCGCATTGACGAGAAAGGAAACCGGCCCCGCCCGCGTGTCCTGAAGCTGCTGGTTGGAATAGTCATAGTAGAAAGCCGATGCGGCATAGGTGAGCAGGCGCCCGCCCGCGCGGCCCTTGATCCCGACCTCATAGGCGTTGACCCGCTCGGGCTCGATATAGGAAATACCGCTAGACGAGGTATAGCCACCGCCGTTGACCGCCCCGGCGCGATAGCCGCGATTGTAGCTGGCATAGAGCAACATCCCGCTGTCGAACGTATAGCTGAGCGCCACGCGGCCGGTGAGCGCGTGATTGGTGTCGGCGAGCGCGAAGCGCGCATCGGGATCATAGGCGCAGGTGCCCGCGACGCCCGCGCAGGGCACCGTCGTCGCGATCGGCGTGTCGGGATCGTCGACCCCGCCGACGAACAGATAGGCGAAGGCGTCGTCGTAGCGCGATTTGTCGGTGGTGTAGCGCGCACCCAGGGTCAGCACGAGCCGGTCGGCGAGGTCGATGTCGGCCTGGCCGAACACCGCATAGCTTTTGCGCACCTGCCGGTAATGCTGGAAGAAGCCGCCCGCCGGGGGCAGCGGCAGGTTGAACCGGTTGTCGGTGATATTGCGGTCCCAGCCATAGAAGAGCCCGCCGACGAAGGTGATGCCGTCGCCGTCGTAATTGGCGCGCAATTCCTGGCTGAACTGGCGGTAGCGCGAGCGCCAGTTGATATCGAGCAGGTCGAGCGGCGACCCGTCGGCCGCCTGCTGCAGATCCTGCTTGCCGCCATCATAGCTGGTGATCGAGGTCAGGCTGAGCCGGTCGTTCAGTTCGAGCGCGATATTGGCCGAGAAACCCCATGCGTCGGTGCGGTTCTCGCCGACGCGGTTCTCGTCGGTCTCGAAGAAGCCGAGCCCGGTGCGAAAGGCGCCCAGGCCGTGGACCGCCGCCTGCGTCCCGCGATCACGCCCGCCATAAGCGCGCAGCACGATGTCGAGCGTCTCGACCGGCTTGAGGCGCAGCGAGGCGCGGCCCTGCAGCGTGTCGACCGACGCCGCGTCGCGCCCGCCGGGAAAGACATTTTTGATCTGCCCGTCGCCCTTGGCGTAATTGACCGCGAGGCGAAGCCCCGCGACATCCTCGGCAAGCGTCGCCTCGGCGGCGCCCTGCGCGGTGATCGTGTCGAAATTGGCGTAACCGAGCTGGACGTATCCGTTCGTGCCCGACAGGCCCGGCTTCTTCGTGATGAAGTTGATCGCCCCGCCGGTGGTGTTGCGCCCGAAGAGCGTCCCCTGCGGCCCGCGTAGCACCTCGATGCGGTCGAGGTCGAACAGCCCCATGCCGTGGCTGGTGCGCGGCGCCAGATAGACGTCGTCGAGATAGACCCCCACGGGCGACGCCTGATTGCTGTTATATTCGTTCGCCACCCCGATGCCGCGCAGCGAGAAATTCGGCTGCGTATCGCCATAGGGGCTGTTGATCTGAAGATTGGGGACCGCATCGCCGAGTTGCGCCGAATTGGTGATGCCGCGTTCGGCGAGCGTGTCGCCGCCGAGCGCGGTGACCGCGAGCGGCACGTCGAGCAGCGACTGTTCACGGCGCTGCGCGGTGACGACGATGTCGCCGTCGGCGGCGTCGGTCCCGGCGGACGCGCCGCCCGTCTCCTGCGCCAGCGCGGCGGTCGATGTCGAAATTGCGAGCGCAGCGAGAAGCGCGCGCGAAAAGGCCATGCTTGCCATATCATCTCTCCCGATCGAGGCCTCTGCGAACCTCATGGAAAAGAATTAGATCGGCGCCCCCCGCGTGGCTTTAGCCTCGCTTGCAACGAGATTTGACATTTCTTGCGCGCCGGGCGCCCGACCTGTCGCTCCCCATCAGGGGATGATGACGCCCGTTTCGGCCTTCACGCGGTCGAGGGCAATCAGCGAGCGGAAGCTTTCGATGGCAGGATTTTCGACAAACAGGCGCCGCGTCAGCGCCTCATAGGCGGGCATGTCGATCGTGACGATCACCAGCGCAAAGCTGATCCCGCCGGTGACATAATAGCATTGCTGGATTTCGGGCGTGGCCCGGAACAGTGCCTTGGCGGCCTCGACCGTCGCCGCATGTTCGTCGATCAGCCGCACCTCGACGATCGAGGTGATCGTCAGCGCCGCCGCCGCCGGATCAAGGAGCGCGACATTCGCCCGGATGATTCCGGCCGCCTCCATCGCCGCGATCCGTCGCTGCACCGCCGCTGCCGAGAGATTGACCGCTTCGCCGATCGCGCGCTGCGGTATCTTGTTGTCGCGCTGGACGAGGCGGAGGATCGCCTTGTCGAACGAATCGAGCGCGCGCGGGGAACGGTGGACGGAACGGGACATGGACGCACTTTTGTTGCATTTACCGGTGCGATCAAGAGCGCTTCGCTCGCCGCGTCGATGCTATCGCCGCGCCGTTCGACGGCAAAGGAATCGGGGCCATGGCGCAAGGCGGAAAGGCGACCCTCGCCGGGGTGGCATATGGCATGGGAGCCGGCGCGCTCTGGGGTCTCGTCTTCCTCGCGCCGCAACTCGCCTCGGCCTTCGGGCCGCTGCAACTGACGATCGGGCGGTATCTGGCTTATGGCCTGCTCTCGCTCGCGCTGATCGCGCCGCGCCGCCGGATGCTCGCATCGCATCTCGCTCGGCACGACGGACGCGAACTCGCCCTGCTCGCACTGCTCGGCAACACGCTCTACTATGTGCTCTTGTCGGCGGCGGTGCAGGCGGGCGGCATCGCGATGACCTCGCTCGTCATCGGCTTCCTGCCGGTCGCGGTGACGATCATCGGCCGGCGCGACGCCGATGCCGTGCCGCTCCGACGGCTGCTTCCCTCGCTCCTCCTCTGCGGCGCCGGGGCGATCTGCGTCGGATGGCAGGCGTTCGCGCTGCTCGACAGCGCATCGATCGAGCCGCTGATCGGCCTTGCCTGCGCGATCGGCGCGCTCGCCTCATGGACCGCCTATGCGGTCCGCAACAGCCGCGCCCTCGCCCGCCTCGACGCGATTTCCGCCCACGACTGGAGCCTGCTCATCGGAATCGCCACGGGCGCTCAGTGCCTGCTGCTGCTTCCGCTCGCGCTCTTCCTCGAAAATTGGCGTCATGGTGCCCCTGACTGGCTGCTGTTCGCGGGCGTGTCGGTCGGGGTGGCGCTGCTGGCGTCGATCGCGGGCAATGCGCTGTGGAACCGGATGAGCCGGCTGCTGCCGCTCGCGCTCACCGGGCAGATGATCCTATTCGAGACCTTGTTCGCGCTTCTTTACGCCTTCTGGTGGGAACAGCGCGGCCCAACCGCACTCGAAGCAGCGGCGTTCGGCTTCGTCATCGCAAGCGTGCTTGCCTGCGTCGCGGCACACGGCGGGGCTGGCGCAAGGCCGACGAAGCTGGCAATGGAGGCCCCTGAGTAATTAGCTTACTAAGGAGTTTCTGGATGACGCACAGCCGCCCGATCGCCACCATATCCGCCGCGTCCGCGCGCGAATTGACCGACGCAGCGGCGACGGCCGCTGCGGAAATCGGCGTGCCAATGTGCATCGCGGTCTCCTGCGCCGCGGGCAATCTCCTTCATTTCCTGCGCATGGACGGCGCACCGCTGCTCAGCACCGACATCGCGATCAACAAGGCCTATACCGCCGCTGGTTTCGGCATGGCGACGCATGCGTGGCACGAGTTCATCAAGAACGACCCGCCGCTACTCCACGGCATCGTCCACACCGACCGCCTCGTCACCTTCGGTGGCGGCTATCCGGTCAAGGAGGGCGGCGCGGTCATCGGCGGCCTCGGCATCAGCGGCGGCCATTATCATCAGGACATGGAGGTCGCGACGAAAGCGCTCGCGGCGGTCGGCCTCGCGGCCGAATAGCGTCGCAACCTCCCTGCCCTACCGCCGCGTCAGGATATCCGCCCGAACGGCAATAATTGCTCGGCGAGGCGAGAGGCGCCCTTGTGGTCGCCCGCCTGGATCAGCGCGGCGACACGCTTCGCGGCCGCCTGCGTGATCCGGTCGACTTCGGCCGGGGCCGGCGCACGTACCGCCTTGTCGAGCAGCAGCTTTGCTGCCGGGGCGTCCTTCGCGTCGAGCGCGACGCGCGCCAGCCCCGCGTAAGCGGGAAAGAAGGCGCGGTTGCCGCCAAGGCTCACCGCCTTGTTCAGCGCCGCCAGCCCCTTACTTTTGCTCGCACCGAGCGCCGAGCCGCCGACGAACCCGCCGACCTCGTTGATCACCGTGAGATGCCATCCGCCGAGCGCGATCTGCGCTTCGGGATCGCTCGGATGACGGTTCGCGAAGGTCGTCAGCAAATCGCGTCCGCGCCGCGCGTCGCCCAGCGACCGCGTCAGCTTGCCGCGATAGCCATAAGCGATCCCCTGCTGAAGCTGGGCGTCGCGATTTGCAGGCTCCTTCGCCAGCGTCGCATCGAGCGTCTTGATGGCCTGGTTCACCAACGCCAGCGCCTGTGTCTTGCCGCCGGTCTGAAACGCCGCGGTGACGAGCGTGGCACGCGGACTCGCGGCCGAAACGGCAGGCGCGGCGAGAACGATCGCAGCGGCGCCCAGAAAGGCAGTCGATTTATGCATGTGTCGAAAACTCCCGTCGGTTGCCCTGTTCGAGATTAGATTGCCCGTATTTGACATTGATGTCAATTATAAATAGTGGTTGCGCCGCCATTCCGTTGAATGGAGCGTGATTTTTGGCGATCTGTTCCATTTTGATGGGTGTTAATATAATTCAATGTCAAATTAATGAGGTGGGCCGATGGTGAGCGAAGGGGATATCCGGGCGCAGCGAAGGCGGAACCGCCTGCTTCGCTGGGCACCGCGGTTGAAGGTAACGGGCGGCGCGCGGCTGTGGCTTACGCGGCGGCTTTTGCACGCGGCTACGATCGGATCTGCGGCGCGGGTCCGCCGCCGCGGCATCGCCCTGACTCTGTCGCGCCTCCCGACGCCCAATCGCACCCGCGTCCGCATCCTGCGGCCCGAGGGCCCACCCAAGGGCGTGTTGATCGATTTCCACGGCGGCGCCTGGGCGGTGGGCCTCGCCGCGATGGACGACAAGCTCAATGCCGGTTTTGCCGAGGCGTGCGGCCTGCTGGTCTTCTCGGTCGACTACAGGCTCGCGATGCCGCGCTCGATCGCGGCGATCCAGGCCGAGTGCGCGGCGGCGGCGCTGGCGATCGCCGAGCGGCAGGATGTCGCGCACTTGCCGATATTCCTCACCGGCGAGTCCGCCGGCGGCCATCTCGCGCTGTCGGTCGCGCTGATGCTCAAGGACCTGCCGGAGTGGAGCAGCCGTTTTCGCGGCATGGTCCTGCATTATGGCGTCTACGACCTCGGCGGCACGCCCAGCGCCATGACGGCGGGCAAGGACAGTCTCGTCCTCCACGGCCCCACGCTCGAACGCCAGATCGCGCGGTTGTGTCCCGGCCTGACCCGCGAGGAAAGGCGCCGGCCCGATCTCTCACCGCTTTACGGCGATCTGACCGGCTTGCCGCCCGCGCTGATCGTCGTCGGCGACATCGATCCGCTGCGCGACGACAGCATCCAGCTTGCCGAGCGGCTGCAAGCCGCCGGGGTTGAGGTTGAACTGGAGCTGTTACCCGAGGCGCCGCACGGGATCATCCACTTTCCCGGCGCCTATGCCGCGAAGGTCCGCGAGCGCGGCCATCGCTGGCTTCGGCAGAGGTTGGCCGCCATCCCCGCCTGACCCTCCCTCTTCCGGTCCGGCGCCTCCTTCGTGTGCGCTGTCATATTGACGAACGCGCGATGGCGGTTCAGGAGTCACGGCATTGTGCCGTCGGCGGCCACCCCGCCGCGCCGACGCGCCGCCGTCCCACGCACCGGGGGAATAGAGGGACCATCATTGACCGAAGTGGCGAAAGTTCCGAAGGAGCCCCGGGTCCGGCGGCGCAAGTGGATGGGGGACAAAGCGCGCGAAGAGGGGCTGATCGCCGCGCGCAAGCTGCTGCTCGAAGGCGGTCCGGGCGCGGTGACGCTCGCCAATGTCGGCGAGGCGATCGGCATGTCGCACGCCAATGTCCTCTATCATTTCGGCTCGGCCGCCGACCTGCAATCGGCGCTGATGGGATCGATGATCCGCGACCTGACCGACGCGCTCGACAGCGCGGTCGAGCGGATCAAGACCGACGGCGCTGCGCCGCGGGTGATCGTCGATCAGGTGTTCGACGCTTTCGGCGAGGGCGGCGCGGGCCAGCTTGCCGCCTGGATCGCCCTGTCGCGCGACTTTTCGCATCTGGAGCCGGTGCGCGAGGCGGTGAACACGCTGGTCGTCGCCTTTCGCGACAAATTCCTCGACGAGGACGCCGATCCGCGCGTCCGCTCCGCCGTGCTGATGGTCGCAACGTGCGCGTTTGGGGATGCCGTAATCGGCCCGCACCTGCGCGACATGCTGGGCCAGGATGAGGACGCGATGCGCAGCCTGGCGGCAAAACTGCTGCCGATGTTCGTCATCGGGCCGCTGTAGCATTCGTCTCCTTCCAAAAAGGCGGGGCGGGCCAAGACCCGCCCCCCAGTGGACGCTTCCCGGAGTGCGGGTGGGAGAGCGGTTGGATCAGTTCCCGAAACCGATGCTCAGCTTGATGTAGGGGCCGTGGATCGTGCGGTCATATTTGCCGGGCCCGCTTGCGTCGCCGCCGTCGATGGCATTGAAATAGCGGTCCCAGCGATACCCCGCCTTCACGCCGACGCGGCCGATGCTGTAGGACAGGCCGGCTGCAGCGCCGAGCGTCGGGACGGTGACGCTGTTACGGCGGGTAATGCTGACCTGGTTGGTGGTCGTGCTGGTCGGTCCGGTGATATTCGCAAGCGCGACAAACAGGCGCTTCTGCAAATCGGTCAAAAAGTCTCCCGTAGCGTTGTCGCGGAATTCGCCGATGCTTTCGTCCGCTGTTATGCGGGACGCCTGACGGCCGAACAACAATCCCGCCGACATTGCCCAGTCGAAACCAACGGCACCCGTTTCGGGCGAGCCGAACAAATCTATCGTGCCATCCCATTTCGCGACGGGACCAACGCCGTGAAAATCCCTCTCTATCGCTGCATAGCTTTGATAGCGATGGAAGGTATTGAAACCATTCGCGAGGATATTGTTACCCTGAACATTGTCCGGCGTCGCCAGAATGTCGAGCGACGTGTCCGAAGCAAAGTCGGCATAGCGTGCGCCGAGACCGAACGAGGAGCGCATGTTCTTTCCAATCGGAATATCGCGGCTCGCGATGAAATCCAGGATCAAATGCTTTTCCTGATCGACCGCCGCAGCATCGGCAAAGCTTGTGTGGCGAAAGGCAAAATTAAGGTCGCAGGTATCCGAGTAGGGGCAAACCGGCGCTCCCACCTCTTCATCGCGGAGACGTCGGCTCGACCCATCCTTGCCGTAACGCAGTTCGGCAGTCAGTTTCCATGGGCCATCGTTGGGCTGGAAGATCAACGCTAGATCAGTGCTATCGCGCCACGACATCCGCCGATCGTTCTGAACCGCCGCGAAGGAATCAAAGCCCGTCGGAAAGTCATTGGTGAATGCCGGGCGATAGGGCGCATTGCCACCACTATGCCGCAGCAATTCCACCCCACCTTCCAGCGTCACATCCCACGGCGTCCCCGGCGTATGCGGCCGGTTAGCTCCGCCGAAACCGAAGGGAAGCCCCGAAAATTCCTTGGTGACGCGCAGCCCGTAGCGGCGCGGTTCTGTCAGAAACATATTCGTGACGAGTTGCGTATCGTCGCTAAGCAGGAAGGCGCCGGTAATCGCGGTCTTGTTGAAGACATTCTTCACATAGGCCATGATGTTCCAGCCTGCTGCCTCGTTATGCAGCAACAGCGCGGCGTTGACGGTGGAATAGGGCCGGATGCGGTCGTAGTCGGGGCGATTGAAGATACGTGCCCAGCTCTTTCCCTGGTAATAATAATCGCCATGCAGCGTCGCCAACCAGTCTCCACCAAGCGGGACGGTGTAATCGGCGTTGACGGACACGGTGACGTGCGGCGCGTTGGGCAGTTCATTACCCGACAGGTCGGTATAGAAGCCCTCACCATTATTGGGAGCGGTCGAGGGGTCCCATCCGGCATAACCGGGCTTCCACGCCAGCATCGAAAGCCCGTTGCCCGTCGTCGGATTGGCGACATAGGGAGCCGCAGTCACCGGATCATAGCCGAGTTGATAGGCAAGTTCGCACGGACCGGCATTCCCGCCGCCCTTGCCACCCAGATTGATCAGCGCCGGATCGCCAGCCGCTCCCCACTGAGGGGACTCTCCCGCCGGTACGACTCCCTGAAACAGGGCGGCAGGCAGAATGCAGTTCGATGGATAGGCGGGAAAGGGGCGCACGACCACCCAATCGGAATTGCCCGCCGTACGATCCATCAGATCGATTGCTTGCGATCCCTTTCTCAACTTGCTGCCTTGATAGCCGAGTTTCAATCCGAGTTGAAAATTGCGTGTCGGATTCCACGCCGCTTCCAACTCAGCGCCCCACACAAGCGTGTCGAAATTCAGATTGACCGCCGACCGATTGACGATCTGCGAAATCTGATAGCCCTTGTAATCGTAGAAGAAGGCGGCCGCGTTCACCGTCAGCGTGCGGTCCAGCAGCTCGTTCTTGATCCCGACCTCGAACGCATTGACATATTCGGGCGCGAAGGTCGCGGGGCTGGTCGCCGACTGCCGGACTAGGGCATCGGTTACATCACTTTTGCCACCTACACCAAATGTATAGGCAACGGTGCCTGTAGGGGGCGGATTCGCGCCGCCCGCCTTGTATCCGCGCGAAGCGGAAGCATAGAGCAGCGTGCTATCAGTGAACGAAAGTTCAGGCTTCCAATCGATGCTGACCTTACCGCTCGGCTTGATCCATTGCTGGCGGATCGTTGTCGCGACCGAATAACCCGCCGTGTTGCCCCCAAGTATCCAACTCGGGATGCGCGGCGCCTTCTTCCGATCCACTGTCAGTCGTCCCCCGACCGTCAGCTTCAAATTGTCCGCAAGGTCGTAATAGGCTTCGCCAAACGCGGACCAGGAACTCAGCGCATAGGGATTATTGCTAAGAAAATAATTATGGCCCTGTCCGTTGAGATTATCCAACGAATTGGGATCCATATAGATACAGCCTGCGACGGAATAGGCACGATTGGGATCCGGCGGCTGCAGCCCGTCCTGCAAACATTCGCGGTTGTCGCTGACGCCGGCCTGATAGGGCGGCATCTCAAGATTGCCTTGAAGCGGCCCCATCGCCCCCAGGAGGCCAAACGAATTGAAGAATACGTAGAATTTCTCGTCTGTTTTATATCGCAGGAAGTTTGCGCCGATATTGAAGTTGAACGGCCCTTCATTGCTCGATGTCAGGCGGAACTCCTGGGCAAACTGGGTCGACTTGGCGACCGAAAGATCGACGCCGGCCAACCTGTCGGTACAGCCAATTTGCGGGTCGCAAAAAATGCCTGTCTGGAACATCTCGCCTGGATGGAGACGATCGGGAACTTCAACCGGACCGAGTTCGAGCACGCCCGGCCGGGCAGTTCCATTACCGCCATAGCCCCATGCGCCCGGCGCCGTGTTGAATCTGTTGAAGTCCTGAGTCGAGAAGATTTTGTCGGTCGAATAAGCCGTTTCGGAACTGAGCTTCAGATTATCGGCCACGTCCCAGCCGAGCTGCAATTCGAAGATATTCGACCGCGCGCGATAGTCGGGCTCAATCGTCGATTCGATCTCGCGCAGATTGCGCGACTGTGTCCGGCTGAGATAGGGATCATCCAGGACGGCAGGCAAACCAATGCCTCCGAGCGGCAGATAATAAGGGGCCGAAACGCCGTTGGGCGTCTGGTAACTCTCATCCGAGTAGAAACTCGAAGGCAGACATCCCTGGCTGAAACTCGCCTGGACACCCGAAAACAATACGCTCTGCCCTTTTTCGGGAAGTTCCTGGAAATGCGTCACCGGAAACCCCGCAACCTCGGTCCTTTCATCGGTCTTGCACAATTGCTTGCCCGAACGCAGGCGGTCGTCCTTCTCGTTGAAATGTTCCCAGACGAAATTGGCTTCGAAATTGTCGGTCGGGCGGAACAGCAGGCTGGCACGCGTCGACCAGAGGTCGCGGCCGTCGATCTGCTTGTCGGTGATACTGTTGTGGACATAACCGTCGCGCTTCGTCCACGCACCCGCCAGGCGGAGCGCGACCTTGTCGTCGACGATCGGGATGTTGATCATCCCCTCGGTGCGGATCTGGTTGTAACTGCCGACATCGACCGACAGCTTGGCGCCCGGTTCGAACTTCGGCTTCGCGGTCACCAGATTGACGACGCCCGCGGTCGCGTTGCGGCCGTAGAGGGTGCCCTGCGGGCCGCGCAGGATCTCGACCCGTTCGAGGTCGAAGAATTCCTGTTCGAAAAAGCGGTTGCGAATGAAGGGGGTATTGTTGAGCGCGACGCCGACCGCCGGGTCGGTGGTGACCGAGATCGCCTGCGTCCCGATGCCGCGGATCTGGATCGAATAGCCCGAGAAATTGGTCTTGGTGAAGGTCATGTTGGGAACCTGCGTCATCAGGTCGGGGCCGCCCGTCACCTGGCGCGTCGTCAGTTCCTCCATCGTCACCGCGGTCACCGCGGCAGGCACGTCCTGGATCGATTCGGCGCGCTTGCGCGCAGTGACGACGATCTCGTTGCTGCGCCCCTGCCCCTCCTCGGTTGCCGGTTTCTGATCCGCAGCCTCATCTGCCAGCGCCGGCATTGCCAGACACATCGAAACCGCGATCAGACTGACGGCCGCACCGGCCCGCGAGACGCTTCTCGACCCCATGATACTCTCCCCTGAAGACGGCGGAATCTGGTCCGCCTGTTCTTGTTGCCCGATCATGGTTTCGTAAATTGACTTTGATGTCAATATCAAAATCCCGATTGCCGAAACATGAACTATAGTGCCCGGAAAATCGAGGCCAGGGTCGCGGAAAATGCATGGTTTTCTGGATGGCAGCGGGCGGGCGCCCGCCGATGCACTCTGATTCCTGTTGACATCAATGTCTAAACGAATCTATTTTAACATCATTGTCAAAACGGAGTCGAACCCATGACCCTCGAAAAACGCCTTTCCTCCAAGAGCCCCGACGATCTGTCGATCACCATCCGCAACCTCCGCTTCCGGTTCGACGGGGACGACGCCGCCAGGGACGGCAACGCGCGCAACCGGCGCTGGTGGCACGGGGGCGATCCGGTCGCGACCGCCTTTTTCAACGCGCTGTCGGCGACCTTCCCCGATGGCGAGAAATTCTTCATGGATAGCGTGCGCGAATATCGCCACCTGACCAGCGAGCCGCTGCGCTCGCAGATCAAGGATTTCGTCGGCCAGGAAGCGGTGCATAGCCGCGAACATCGCGAATTCAATGCGCTAGCCACCAATGCGGGTTACGACATCGCCAGGCTCGAGGCGCGAACGCAGCGCGTCATCGCGCTCGGCAAGCGCAATGCGAAGATACGGCAGCTCGCCGCGACCTGCGCGCTCGAACATTTCACCGCGATCCTCGCCCACGCGCTGCTCGAGGCGGACAGCACCGACCTCGCCGGCGCCCCCGACGAGGCGAAGCGCATGTGGAGCTGGCATGCGATGGAGGAGCTCGAACACAAGGCGGTCGCCTTCGACACGATGATGGTCGCGACGCGGAACTGGTCGTCGCTACGCCGCTATTTCCTGCGCACCGTCACGATGGTCGCGAGCACCCTGCTCTTTTTCTGGACGATCGGCGCCAATATGGCCTCGCTCTATCGCGAAGACCGCATCAATACGCCCGCAACCTGGTGGAAGACCGCCAAATATCTGTTGGGCAAGCCCGGCGTGCTCCGCCGCTGCTTCATTCCCTATCTGCAATATTACCGGCCGGGCTTCCATCCCTGGGACCATGACGACCGCCATCTGCTGACGCTGACCGAAGCGAAATACGGGCTGGCCGCGGCCTGATGCGCTACGATCTTGCGGGGCGCACCGTCGTCCTGACCGGCGCCGCGAGCGGCATCGGCGCCGCACTGGCAGGCAATCTCGCCGCGCGCGGTTGCCGGCTGGCGCTGGTGGACCGCGACCGGGCCATGCTCGAATTGGCCGCGGCGCCGCTGGGGACGGCGGTGTTGAGCCTCCACGGCGTCGACGTGACCGACCGCGCGGCCGTCGCGACGCTGCCCGCCGAGATATTGGGCAGCGACGACATCGCGCATGTCGATATCCTCATCAACAATGCCGGCATCGCGGCGATGGGCCGTTTCGACCAGCTCGGCCTCGACGAGTTCGACCGGGTGATGGCGGTCAATTTCGGCGGCGTGCTGGCGATGACCAAGGCCTTTCTGCCGCACCTCGGCCCCGATGCCCGGATCGCCAATATCTCCAGCCTGTTCGGCCTGATCGCGCCGCCCGGTCAGCTTCCCTATGTGACGAGCAAGTTCGCGGTGCGCGGTTTCACCGAAGCGCTGCGGCACGAGTTGGCCGGGACCGGGATCAAGGTCACCGCGATCCATCCGGGCGGCGTCCGCACCGCGATCGCGCGCAATGCGGAGATCGCGGGTGCAATCGACCCCGACCGCGCGGAGGCGGCGACGGCGGCGTTCGGAAAACTGCTGCGGATGGAGCCCGATCGCGCCGCCGCCCTGATCATTCGCGCCATCGAAAAAGGGAAGCCGCGCCTGCTGATCGGCGGCGACGCCGTGTTCGGCGATCTGCTCGCGCGCCTCGCCCCCGCGCGATACGGGCATGTGCTGCGCGCCCTGATGGGCGGAATGCGCAAGCATGTCGGGACGATGACGCGCGGGGGCGAGGCGTCGTGACTCCCATCGAACCCGAAGACCGCGTCGAGGTGCTGATCGTCGGCGCGGGGTTCAGCGGGCTCGGCCTCGGCGCGAGGCTCGTTCGCGAGGGGCAACGGAATTTCGTCATCCTCGAAAAGGGCGACAGCGTCGGCGGCACCTGGCGCGACAATCGCTATCCGGGGTGCGCCTGCGACATTCCCTCGCATCTCTATTCGCTCTCGTTCGGGCCGCGGCCCGACTGGTCGCGCTATTATCCGACCCAGCCCGAACTGTTCGCCTATCTGGAGGAGGTGGCGCGCCACTTCGATCTCGGCCCGCACCTGCGGCTGAACACCGCCTTCGCCGACGCCGAATGGGATGCGAACGAGTCCGTGTGGCGGGTGCGCACGCGCGACGGGCGGCTGTTCAAAGCGGCGGTTCTCGTCTCGGCGATCGGGGCACTGCATGTGCCCGAAAAGCCCGCCATCTCCGGGATCGAAACCTTTCCGGGCGCAGTCTTTCATTCCGCCGAATGGCCGGCCGATTTCGATGCGACCGGCCGGCGCATCGCGGTCGTCGGAACCGGCGCCAGCGCGATTCAGTTCGTGCCCGAGCTGGCGAAAGAGGCGGCCTCGCTCACCCTGTTCCAGCGCACCGCGCCGTGGGTGCTGCCGAAATTCGACCGGCCGATCGGGGCGCTGCAACGCACGGCGCTCCGGCACCTTCCGGGCTATCGGCGCCTGCTGCGCGCCGGCCTCTATTGGCTGCACGAAGCGCGGCTGCTGGTCTTTACCGGCGGGACACGGCTGCGCCGTCTCGCGCGCCGGCACGGCGAACGGATCATCGCCCGCGCGATCCCCGACAAGGGGCTTCGCGCCGCCGTGACCCCGGCCTATGATCTCGGCTGCAAGCGCACCTTGCTTTCCAACGATTATTATCCAGCGCTCGCCGCCCCGGATGTTTCGGTCCGCACCGACCGCGTCGCGCGGGTCGAGCATAATCAGGTCGTGACCGCGGGCGGCGACCGCGTCACCGTCGATACGATCATCTTCGGAACCGGCTTTCAGGTCGTCGAATCGCTGAAGCGGCTCGATATTCGGGGAGTGGACGGCGCGCGGCTGGCCGAGGCCTGGCGGAATGGACCCGCCGCCTATCTCGGCCTGTCGGTTCCGGCTTTCCCGAATTTCTTCCTGATGCTCGGTCCCAACACCGGGCTTGGGCATAATTCGCAGATCCTGATGATCGAGGCGCAGGCCGAGCATATCATCCGGGCGCTGCGCTGGATGCGGCGCTCGGGGGCAACGGCGATCGAGGTTTCGGCCGCACGCGCCACCGCCTTCGACCGCGATACCCAGCGCCGGCTGCGCACCAGCGTCTGGGCGCGGGGCGGCTGCCAAAGCTGGTATCAGGATATCACCGGCCGCGTCGTCGCGCTGTGGCCGCGTTCGACGTTTCTTTACATCCTGCTCTGCCGGCGGCGCAAAGCCGGGGAATATGGGATCATCGCCTGCGCCCCGTCGCAAGCGCGGGTGACCGGGCCGTGAGCCGACCCTAGCCGCTCTCGCCGAACAGCTCGCGCTGCGAGGCTTCGAGTTCCTCGAAGTAGCGGCGGCGGGCATGTCGCTCGGTCACCACGCCAATCACCTGCTCGTCGTCGTCGATCACGACGAGTTCGTCCGCCGACGCCTCGTCGAACAGCTTCAGCACCGACCGGATGTCCATCGCCCGGCGCAGCACGATGCCCGACTGGGTCGCCAGCCCGGCGACCGCCGACGTCTCGTCGAGGTCGGGATGGAAGGCGGCGGCCGTCGGAACGATTCCGCGATAATGCCCCTCGGCGTCGATCAGGATGACCTTGGCGGTCTTGCCCAACGGCACGCGGTCCCGGAATTCGGCAACGGTCATATCCTGACTCACCGCGGTCCAGTCGGTCCGCATGATGCGACCGGCGGTCAGCGTCATCAGCCGTCCGATGTCGCGCGGGCTGCGGATGGTCGAACCACGCAGGTGCAGCCGCCAGGTCGAGAAGGAATAGCCGAACATCTCGCGCGTGAAGGCGCTAGACACCAATGTCGCGGTGAGCACGACGCCCATCAGCGCAAAGTCGTGTGTCGTCTCAAGCATCAGCACCGCCAGCGTCATCGGCCCGCCGACGATCGAGACCGAAAGCGCCGCCATGCCCACCAGTGCGGCGTCGTTCGGATCGATGAAGGCGCCCAGCGGGCTAAGATTGACGAGACCCGCGAAAATCTGCCCGATCAGCGACCCCAGGAAAAGCGAGGCGAAGAACAGCCCGCCGCGAAAGCCGAAGCTGAGCGAGATCACCGACGCGGCGATCTTGAGCAGCAGAACGATCGCGAGAAAGCTCAACGCCGGGCGCAGCACCAGATCGAGATGGAGCGCGCCGTGCCCCGCCGACAGCGTCTGCGGCGACAGCATCGCCAGCGGAATGAGAAGAAGCCCGCCGACGACCGGCTTCCATCCCGCGATGCGCCGCCAGCCATGGACGCTGAGCTCGGTGAAGGCGACGAGGCGCATGATGAGCATACCGAACAGCGCGCAAAGCAGGCCGAGCAAAGCATAGAGCAGGTAATCGGACACCGAAAAGGCCCGCCCCGCCGTCGTCGCGATCAGATAGGGATCGGCGCCCAGCGCGCGGGTCACGAATACGGCGGATAGGGCGGCGGCCATCACCGGCGCGATCGCGGCCGGGGTGTAATTGCCGATGACGATCTCGAAGGCATAGAAGGCGCCGGTCAGCGGCGCGCCGAAAGCCGCGCCGATCGCCCCGCCCGCCCCCGCGCCGACCAGGGTGCGCAGGTCGCCCCGGCGCAGCGTGAACCACTGCCCGAGCTGCGACGCGACGCCCCCGCCCATCTGGGCATAGGCCGCCTCCAGCCCCACCGACGCGCCCGCGCCGTTCGAGATGATCGTCTGCGACGCGATGACCAGATTGTCGGCGAAGGGAATCCGTCCGCCGTGCAGCGCATTGGCCTCCACCACGTCGACGGGAATGCGCTGACGGTTGCGCAGTCCGCGCGCGAAGAGCATCAGCATAAGGCCGCCCACCGGCAGCGCCAGCAACTTCCACGGATGGTGGATCATGCCGAGCGCGCTGAGCCGGTTGATCGTCACGCCATAAAGCAGACTCTGGATTCCATGCGCGATGAGCTGCTGGACGTTGGTCAGCGCCCCCGCCGCCAGCCCCGCGATCGCCGCCAGCAGGATGAAAGCCGCCTCGCTTTCGCGCAGCCGTCGCCGCTGCCGGGCCGCGGCGATCACGAGAGCGGATTTGCGCAGGCGGACCATCGCGAGCGCTCCAACGCCTTCCACGGCAGCGGGTCAAGCGCTTTCGGCGGAGCGTCAGCCGATCACGCGCATCAGACGCAGCCAGAGCTGCTGATCGAAATCGGCATCGGGTGCGTCGGCGCCGGTGCGGACGACCACCAGGTCGAGGCTCGGCACCACATAGAGCCGACGGTCGAGAAAGCCGAAGGCGCCGACCAGATCGGAAGGCGCCGCGGCGATCAATGGTCCGGCCCGCCGTCCTTCGGTCGCGCGAACGGCATAGGCGCCGCCATTAAGCCACCAGAGCCGTCCATAGGCAGGATTGGTCGGCGAACGCTCGAACATCGCTTTCAGGCCGGCTTTCGACACGATGCGGGTGCCGTTTTCGGCGACGCCGCCGTTCAGGATCATTTGCCCGAAGCGCGCGGTATCGCGCGGCGAGGTGACGAGTCCCGTGGCATTACCGACGTCGGCGAGCGCCGCCGGCCGCTCTCGCCAGGCCGTTTCGGTCATGCCGGCGGGCACCGTCAGCCAGTCGCGCGTCAATTGATCGAGCGGCAGCTTGCTCGCCGCGGTCAGGATGCGCTTGGAGGCCGCATACACCGCGGTGTTATAAAAGAATTGCGTCCCGGGCGGCGCGACATAGGCGAAGGACTCGTCGAGTCCCGAATTCATCTGCAGGATGTTGATCACCCGGATCTGCTTTTCCTGCGCGGGCGAGGCTTTCGACCAGCCGACGCCGAGATAGTCGTCGACCGGCCGGTCGACGTCGATCAATCCCTTGTCGACCGCGACGGCGACGAGCACCGCGATGAAGCTTTTCTGCTGCGACGCGACATCCTCGAGCAGCGCGCCGCTCGCGGTCTTGCCGTAAAGGAAGATCGAAAAGGTCCGGTCGTCGGGCGCCGGCCAATTCTCCTCGACCAGCGCCCGCCCGCCGCGCACGACGAGGAAGCCGGTGCTGTGCTGCCCGCGCGCATAATCGAGCAAGTCCCGCATCGCCGCATCCCGATCGGGCACCGCATGCGTCGCAGCGACGGCAGGATACGCATCGGTGACGGCGGGGCCGCATCCCGCGAGCCAGCAAGCCATGACGGCCGCCGCGAGTCCCGAAATCCGCCGCACATTCCTCTCCCTTGTTTCGCGCCCGCCCTTATCGTCGCATGGCGGGTTGACCAATGCAAACGGGTCGCGCCATGCTCCGGCCGAAACGGAGAGAGGCAAGGCAATGATCGACGGCAGCAGACGAAGCTTTCTGGGCGCGGGCGCGCTGCTGCCGCTGGCAAGCATGGGGGTTCAGGCCGCTTCTTCCGCAAGCAGCACGATCGAGGCCGACCTGCTGCGCTATGTCGGCTTCGGCAACAAACGCGCCGGCGGCCCCGGGGACATGGCGTGCGGTGCGTGGCTGGCGGATGAGCTCAGGAATGTGGGCTATGCCGTCGAGCGACAGGATTTCGCGGCCCCCTGGTTCGACGCGGCCGTCGCCGAACTGGTGTGCGAAGACCGGACGGCCCCCGTCTATCCCCAACCGGTCGTCATCCCGACCGGCCCCGGCGGCGTTTCGGGACCGCTGGTCCGCGTCGATCCGCATGGCCGCGCCATCACCTCGCTGCAGGGCACGATCGCGCTTGTCGACCTGCCGCACGCGCGCTGGTCGTCGATGCTCGCCAAGGCGGCGCGCGGACCGATCGAGGCGGCTTTTGCCGGTGGCGCGAAAGCCGCGGTGGCGATCACCAACGGCCCGACAGGCAAGCTGATCGCGCTCAACGCCGATGGCCGCAAGCCGATGTTCGCGGGGCCGGTGGCGCTGATCGCTCCCGAGGACGCCGATCCCTTCCTCGCGGCCGCGATGCAGGGCAGCGAGGCGCGCCTGACGATCGACGGCCGGGGCGGCACGCGCCCGGCCTTCAATTTCGTCGGCCGGATCGATCGCGGCAAGGGGCGCTGGCTGGCGATCTCCACACCGCGATCGGGCTGGTTCGGCTGCGCCGCCGAGCGCGGACCGGGCGTCGCCGCATGGCTCAACCTCGCGCGTTGGGCGCCGAAAGCGCTGCCCGATCACGACCTCGCCCTCATTTGCAACACCGGCCATGAATATGAATATCTCGGCGCCGCCGAAGCCATGAAGCAAATCGCGCCGCCGCCCGCCGCAACGCGTTTCTGGCTGCATATCGGCGCCAATGTCGCGGCACGCGACTGGCACGACCTCGGGGGTCATCTGACCCCGCTGCCCAGTGTCGACAGCCAGCGCTTCCTGTCGATATCGCCCGCGCTGCTCCCACTGGCGCGCGCCGTATTCGCGGGCCAGATCGGCTATGAAGCCCCGGTTTCGAGTGAAATACTGTCGGCGGGCGAGCTCGATGAGGTCATCAAGGCCGGCTATGCCCCGGCGGCCGGGGTCTTCGGCATCCACCGCTTCCATCATGTCGCCGACGATGACGAACGCTGCCTCGACGCTCCCGCAACCATCGCTGCGGCACAGGGATTTCGGCGGCTGGTCGAAGCGGTCGCCGGCACGCCGGGCTGAGGCGAGACGCGCCGTCGCGCGCCTCGCCCGCCGGACTTGAACTATCAGGGCAGCGCAGCGGTCACGATGATCTCGACCTTGTACGCATCGGTCGCGAGCCGCACCTCGCCGGTGGCGCGGGTCGGCGCATTGGCGCCGCCGAGCCAGTCTTCCCAGACGGCGTTCATCGCCGCGAAATCGCCCATGTCGGCGAGCCAGATGGTCGCGGTGAGCAGGCGATCGCGGCTGGTTCCCGCTTCGGCGAGCAGCGTGTCGATCGACGCGAGCACCGCGCGCGTCTGCGCGGTCGCATCCTCGCCGGGGGCGCCGATCTGACCCGCGAGATGGACGATGCCGTTGTGGATCACGGCCTGGCTCATGCGCGGGCCGCTATGCAGGCGTTCGATGGTCACTCTTCATTCTCCTTCGATTGAAATAGTCAGCGCGCATAGCGCGAAAGCGCCAGGTCCGCATGGTCGATCGGCGGCGGCGTCCCGCCGATCAGGCTGGCGATCAGCCGCCCGGAGCCGCATGCCATCGTCCAGCCCAATGTGCCATGGCCGGCATTCAGGAAAAGATTGGGCAGTCGCGTCGCGCCGACGATCGGCGTGCTGTCGGGGGTCATCGGCCGCAGCCCGCTCCAGAAATTCGTCTCCGCGCCCTGAACTGCGGCGCCCGGGAACAGGTCGTTCAGCGAATGCAACAACGTCTCTTCGCGGCGCGGCGAGAGCGCGCGGTTGAACCCGGAGAGTTCGGCCATACCGCCGACGCGGATGCGGTCGCCCAACCGGGTGATCGCGATCTTGTAGCTTTCGTCGAGCAGCGTCGATACCGGTGCGCGGCCTTCGTCGGCGATCGGAACGGTGACCGAATAGCCCTTGACCGGATAGATCGGCACGTCGAGCCCGAGCGGACGGAGCAGCCCCGGCGAAAAGCTCGCCAGCGCCGCCAGATAGGCATCGCCCCGGATCGTCCCGCGATCGGTCCGCACCCCGGCGATCCGCCCACCCTCGCTTTCGAGCGCTTCGATCGCGGTGTCGTAGAGGATTTCGACGCCCATCGCGGGCAGGCGATCCGCAAGCGCGCGCGTAAAGAGATGGCAGTCGCCCGTCTCGTCGCCGGGCAGCCGTAGGCCGCCGACGAAGCGATCACGCGTCGCAGCGAGCCCCGGTTCCGCGCGGACGCAGCCGTCCCGCTCCAACAGCTCATAGGCGACCCCATAATCCTTCAGGACCGCGATATCGCTCGCGCTGTCGTCGAACTGCTTTTGGGTGCGGAAAAGCTGAAGCGTCCCCTGCGAGCGATGGTCATAGTCGATCCCCAGCCTCGTCCGCAGCGCGATAAGCTCGTCGCGGCTATATTCGGCGAGGCGGACCATCCGGCTCTTGTTGAGGGCATAGCGCCCGGCCGTGCAGTTGCGCAGCATCGCGAAGATCCAGCGCAGCATCGCGGGATCGAAACGCAGCTTCAGGATCAGCGGCGCGTGATGCATGAACAGCCAGCGCAGCGCCTTGACCGGAATGCCCGGCGCCGCCCAGGGAGAGGCATAGCCCGGCGAAATCTCGCCCGCGTTGGCAAAGCTGGTTTCGAGCCCCGGCCCCGGCTGGCGGTCGATCAGCACGACCTCGTGCCCAGCCTCGGCCAGA
Source organism: Sphingopyxis sp. DBS4 (assembly GCF_024628865.1). Classification (NCBI taxonomy): domain Bacteria; kingdom Pseudomonadati; phylum Pseudomonadota; class Alphaproteobacteria; order Sphingomonadales; family Sphingopyxidaceae; genus Sphingopyxis; species Sphingopyxis sp. DBS4. The sequence continues at coordinate 714,927 of NZ_CP102384.1, read as the reverse complement.
TAATAGGCCGACGTGACGCCGATGACTCCGGCGCCGAGAACCACAATCTTCATGCCCTGTCTCCCACATCGAGCGATTGGCCGGCCTCGACGAAAATCCGCGCATGGCGCGCCCCGAGGCGAGTCAAGATTTCATAGGGGATCGTCCCCGCGTCGCGGGCGACGTCGGCGAGCGACTGCGACGGCCCGATCAGTTCGACCAGATCGCCTTCGGCAAGCGCCGCGGCGCGCGGGTCGCTGATGTCGATCGTCAGGCTGTCCATCGACACGCGTCCGATGATGGGGAGCGGCACCCCGTTCCACCAGGCACGGCCGACGCCGCCAAGATTGCGCGGCCAGCCGTCGGCATAGCCGATGCCGATCGTGGCGAGCCGCTGCCGATCGCTCGCGACATGGTCGAGCCCGTAGCCGACGCCGGTGCCCGCCGCGACCTCGCGAATCTGGAGGATGCGCGCGTGCAGCGCCGCGACCGGCCGCAGGCCCGTCGCGGCCGGTCCGGGATCGACGCCGAACAGCGCCACGCCGGGACGGACGATATCGCCATGAAAATCTTCGGGCAGGAACGATCCGCCGCTGTTGGCGAGCGAGGCGGGCACGCCCGGAAACAGCGCGCGACCCGCGGCGAAGGCAGCAAGCTGTGCCGCATTGGCGGGATGGTCGGGCTCGTCGCCGCACGCGAGATGGCTCGTCACGAGGCGGAGGTCGACTTCGCGCGCGAAGGCGGGATCGCGCGCCAGCCGTTCGGCCTCGGCGAGCGGCAGGCCGAGGCGCGACATACCGCTGTCGAGTTGCAGCGCCGCCGGAAGCGCCACCCCCCGCGCCACCGCGAGCCCGCGCCATGCCGCCACCTGCGAAGACGAATTGAAGACCGGGATATGGCCCGCGCCGGCGCAGCGCGGTTCAGCGCCGGGGTCGAGGCCGTTCAGCACGAAGATGTCGGCATCGGCGTCGAGCACCGCGCGCAAGGTGTCGGCCTCGACGAGCCGCGCGACGAAGAAGGCCCGGCATCCCTCGCGATACAGCGCCGCCGCCACGCGTTCGGCGCCAAGGCCATAGCCGTTGGCCTTGACCACCGCGCCGGCGCACGCCGGCGCGACGCGGTCCGCGATCGTTCGATAATTGGCGCGGATTGCGTCGAGATCGATCCGAAGGATGCTCGACGACAGGATTTGCGGCATGATCCCTCACTCTCCCCGAAACAGGAGATAGGCAAAGACTCTTCCAATTTGTCGCCCATCCGAAGTAGGAACCTGCACGATCGACGCTTCGATTCGAATAATATGCGGAGATTTCGCAGAACATGCAGTCCCTCGACACCATCGACCGGCGCATTCTCAACCGCCTGCGGCTCGACGCCCGGATCACCAATCAGGCGCTTGCGAGCGAGGTCGGACTGTCGCCTTCGGCCTGCTTGCGCCGCGTGCGCCTGCTCGAACAATCGGGGGTGATCCGCGGCTATGCCGCGATCGTCTCGCACGCCGCGCCGCACGAAGGGACGACCGCGATCGTCCAGATCGAGCTCGAACGGCAGACCGAGGAATATCTCGTCCGCTTCGAAAAAGCCGTGCGCGATCACGCCGAGATTCAGGAATGGTATCTGATGTCGGGAAGCGGCGATTATGTCCTGCGGGTGCAGATCGACGGGATCGACGCCTATGGCGCCTTCCACCGCGACGTGCTCTCGCGACTGCCCGGCGTCTCGCGGATCATGTCGAGCTTCGCGATGCGCAGCAACCGGCGGATGTAGAGATTATCGACCGTTCGCCATATCGAGCGCGACGTCGATAATCATATCCTCCTGTCCGCCGACCATTTTGCGGCGTCCGAGCTCGACGAGGATGGCGCGGGTATCGAGGCCATGCTCGGCGGCGGCTTTCTCGGCGTGTCGCAGGAAGGAGGAATAGACCCCCGCATAACCCAATGTCAGCGTCTCGCGGTCGACGCGCACCGGGCGATCCTGAAGCGGGCGCACGAGGTCTTCGGCGGCGTCCATCAGCGCGAACAGGTCGCAACCGTGGTTCCAGCCATACACATCGGCGGCGGCGATGAAGACTTCAAGCGGCGCATTGCCTGCCCCTGCCCCCATTCCGGCCAGGCTGGCATCGACGCGCACCGCACCATTCTGCACCGCGACGAGGCTGTTGGAGACGCCGAGGCTGAGGTTGTGGTGCGCGTGGACGCCGCGCTGCGTCTCGGGCTTGAGTATCCGGTCATACGCCTGCAGCCGCGCCGCATAGCCGTCCATCGTCAGCGCGCCGCCGCTGTCGGTAACATAGACGCAATGCGCGCCATATTCCTCCATCAGCTTCGCTTGGCGCGCGAGGGGCTCGGGCTCCGACATATGGCTCATCATCAGAAAGCCCGCGACGTCCATGCCGATCCCGCGCGCGAACTCGATATGCTGCTTCGCGACATCGGCCTCGGTGCAATGCGTCGCGATGCGGACCGAGCGGACGCCCATCTCATAGGCATGTTTGAGGTCATGGATCGTCCCGATCCCGGGGAGAAGCAGCGTGGTCAGGACGCTATGTTCCAGCACCTCGGCCACCGCGCCGATCCAGTCCCAATCGGTGTGGGCGCCAAAGCCGTAGTTGAAGCTCGATCCCTGAAGCCCGTCGCCGTGCGAGACCTCGATCGCGTCGACCTTTGCGCGATCGAGCGCGCGGGCGATCGCCTGCACATGGTCGAGCCCATATTGGTGGCGGATCGCATGCATCCCGTCGCGGAGCGTGACGTCCTGGATATAGAGCTTCGTGCTCGTCGGATCGAAGGTCATGCCGCCATCCTTGTCGCGATCTTCTCGGCGATTTTGAGCGCCGCCGAGGTCATGATGTCGAGATTGCCCGCATAAGCCGGCAGATAATGCGCTGCCCCCTCGACCTCGAGGAAGACGCTGACCTTGAGGCCGGTGAAGCTCCCGCCCATCTCGGGAATACGCAAGGGCGCGTTGCCGCCGATGCTTTCGAACTGTACCGCCTGCTTGAGGCGGTAGCCGGGAACATAGCTCTGCACCTCGGCGACCATATCCTCGACGCTCTTCGCGATCACTTCGCGGTCGCCATCGTCGCAGAGGCAATAGACGGTGTCGCGCATGATCAGCGGCGGCTCGGCGGGATTGAGGACGATGATCGCCTTGCCGCGCGTCGCACCGCCGACCTTGACGATCGCCTCGCTCGTCGTCTCGGTGAACTCGTCGATGTTCGCGCGGGTGCCGGGACCGGCGCTTTTCGACGCGATCGACGCCACTATTTCTCCATAGTGCACCTTCGCGACGCGGTTCACCGCAGCGACGATCGGGATCGTCGCCTGCCCGCCGCACGTCACCATATTGACGTTCGCGGCATCCAGATGCGCGTCGCCGTTGACCGGCGGGATCGTATAGGGGCCGATGGCCGCGGGGGTCAGGTCGACGACGCGCTTGCCATGGGCGATCAGCGCTTCGCTATGCCGCTTGTGCGCGCCCGCCGAGGTCGCATCGAAGACGATGCCGATATCGGCGAAGCCCGGCATCGCCATCAGGCCATCCAGTCCATCGGCGGTGATCGGCACACCCAACCTTTCGGCGCGTTTCAGCCCGTCGCTCTCGGGATCGATGCCGACGAAAGCGCCCATTTCCAGCACGTCCGACAAGCGCATGATCTTGATCATCAGGTCCGTGCCGATGTTACCCGATCCGATGATCGCCACCTTGGTTTTTGCCATCGTCTCAGTCCTGATAGGTGAAGCTGCACGCACCGATGCCGGCGATGCGTACCTCGACATGATCGCCCGGCGTCAGCGTAACCATCGGCCCCAGCGCGCCCGCGAGCAGGATATCGCCGGCCTTGAGCGGCTCGCCGCGACCCGCGAGCGTTTGCGCCAGCCACGCCGCGGCGTTGAGCGGATTGCCGAGCGCTGCCGCACCGAGGCCGGTCGACGCGATCACGCCGTTAATCGCCATCTCCATCGCCGCGCCTTCGAGATCGAGCCCAGCGAGCGGCAGGCCCTGATCCGCCAGCACGAAGAAGGCCGACGAGCCATTGTCCGCGACCGTATCGGCGAAGCTGATCTTCCAGTCGGCGATACGGCTGTCGACAATCTCGATCGCCGCATGGACGCTGGCGACCGCCTTCGCGACCTGTTCGGCGGTCGTGTCGGTATCGGGCAGATCGGCGCCCAGGATGAAGGCGATCTCCGCCTCCGCCTTCGGCTGGATCGTCCGCGCCGGATCGAGCGTCCCGCCATCGGCGACCCGCATATCGTCGAACAGCACCCCGAAGTCGGGCTGATCGACGCCGAGTTGCGCCTGCACCGCCTTCGCGGTCAGCCCGGCCTTACGCCCGACGATGCGGCGGCCCTGCGCTTCCCAGAAGCGGGCGTTGATCGTCTGTATCGCATAGGCGCCCTCTGCGTCGGTCGGCTCCAGCGTATCGCGCAAAGGCGCCACCACCCCGCCCGCATAGGCGTCGCGTAAGCGGCGGGCGACGGCTTCATATGTCGTCGTCATCGCGCTTTGCCCGGATGGACCGTGCCGCACTGGCCGCAGGTGCGCAGCTCCTCGCTGGCGTAAAAGGCCTCGAACAAAGGCGGCAGATCGCGGACGATGCTCTGAAGCTGAACCTCGACGCGGTGGACGATATGGCCGCAATCGTCGCAATACCATTGGAAGGCGTCGGTCACGCCTTCGGGCCGCTTGCGCTCGATGACCAGCCCGACGCTGCCCGCGACGGGGCGCTGCGGCGAGTGCGGGACGTTCGGCGGCAACAGGAAGATGTCGCCCGCGCGGATCGGCATGTCCTTTGGTCCGTCGTCGGTCCAGAGGCGCAGGTTCATATCGCCCTCGATCTGGTAGAAGAATTCCTCGAGCGGATCGACATGATAGTCGGTGCGCTGGTTGGGACCACCGACGACGGTGACGATGAAATCGGCGTTCTCCCAGATCTGCGCATTGCCGACCGGGGGTTGCAGCACGTCGCGATGATCCTCGATCCATTCGCGGAAGTTGAAGGGCAGTCCATAGGTCAGCATGGCGTCATCCTTTCGATGCGCGCGGGATGAAGGCGGTCGCCTTGATCTCGATCAGCAGGTGCGGGTGAGGAAGCTGGTGGACCGCGACGGTGGTGCGCGCGGGACCGGCCTCGTCGAAATATTCGGCATAGACGGCGTTGTAGCCGCCGAAGTCGTTCATGTTGACGAGGAAGCTCGTCACGTCGACGACGTCGGCGAGCGAGCCGCCCGCGTCGGCGAGAATCGCGCCGATATTCTCGATCACCGCGCGCGTCTGCTCGGCGATGTCGAGCGACACCGTACCATATTCGTCGACCGAGGCGCCCGCGAAGCTGTTGTCGGTGCGGCGCGAACTCGTGCCCGAGACGAAGACGAAATCGCCCGCGCGGCGATAGTGCGGAAAGCGGCCGCGCGGGCGCGCCTTGCCGGGGATCACCCTGCCTTCGCTATCGCCGCTCATGCCGCACCTCCTTCGATGGTGAAGCCGACGCGGCCGAGATGCCCCGCGTCGAGCGAGACGCTATGCGCCGCGCCGATCGCCGCCGCCGCGGTCGCGCCGCCAAGCATCACCGTCCAGCCCGGCTGGAGGGTGAGGCCCGCCGCGCCCGCGAGCCGCGCCGCGGCGACGAGCGAGCGGAGCGGGTCGCCGAGGATCGCGGCGCTCGTCCCCGTCTCCGCCACCTCGCCATCGACGCGCATCGCCATCGCGACGTCGGACACGTCGGTATCGGCGGCGAGCCACGGGCCGGTAACGAAGGCCGACGAGGAAGCATTGTCGGCGATCACGTCGCCAAGCGCGAAGCGGAAATTCTCGTAACGGCTGTCGATGATCTCGAGCGCCGCTGCGACCGCATCGACCGCCGCGAGAGCTTCGTCGCGCGTCACCTCGCCCGACAAGGGCGCCTTCAGCCGCACCGCAACCTCGGGCTCGACGCGCGGATGGATGAAGCGCGCGCGGTCGATCGCGGCGCCGTTGACGACGACCATGTCAGAGGTGAGCCGGCCCCATATCTGGTCCTTGAGACCCATCTGCGCCATCTTCGCTTCGCTGGTGAAGCCCATCTTGACGCCCACCAGCGTCGCGCCACGCGCGAGACGATGGTCGATCGCGGCGCGCTGAATGGCATAGGCGTCGGCGAGCGGCAGGTCGCCCGCCTCCCCCGTGATCTGCGGGATCGCCCTGGCCTCGCGGGCGGCGGTGTCGAGCCTTGCGGCGATGGCGGCGATGTCGGCCATGATATCCTCTTACAGTTTCACGCAGATATTGGTCGGTTCGGAATAGAAATTCAGCGAATGCTCGCCGCCCTCGCGCCCGATGCCCGACAGCTTCATGCCGCCGAAGGGGGTGCGGAGGTCGCGCAGGAACCATTCGTTGACCCAGACGATGCCCACCTCCATCCGCGCCGCGACGCGGTGCGCGCGTCCCACGTCGCGCGTCCAGATCGCCGCGGCAAGGCCATAGTCGGTATCGTTTGCAAGCTCGATCGCTTCCTCTTCACTGTCGAAGGGCGCGATGTGGCAGACGGGACCGAAAATCTCCTCGCGTACGCAGCGCGCATCGGGGCCGAGGCCGGTGAGGATCGTCGGCTGGACGAACGCCCCGCCCGCGAGCGCGCCGTCGAGTTCGGGGATACCGCCACCGGTGACAACGGTCGCACCCTCGTCGCGCGCGAGCGCATAATAGGACAGCACCTTCTCGCGGTGGCCGTGCGAGATCAGCGGACCCATGTCTGCGCCTGACCAAGGGTCGCCAACGGTCAGCGCCTTCGCGCGTTCGGCGAGCGCGGCGACAAAGCGGTCGAAGATCGGCCGCTCGACATAGATGCGCTCTGTGCACAGGCACACCTGCCCGCAATTGGAGAAGACCGAGCGCACCGTCCCCGCAACCGCCTCGTCGAAATCGCAGTCGGCGAAGACGAGCGCGGCATTCTTGCCGCCGAGTTCGAAGGAGACGGGTTTCACGCCTGCTGCCGCGACGCGCATGATCGCGCCGCCGGTCGCCGATTCCCCGGTGAAGGTGATCGCGTCGATGTCCGGATTGGCGGTCAACCATTCGCCGGTCGAGTCCGCGCCGAAGCCGTGGACGAGGTTGAACACCCCCGGCGGCACTCCCGCCGCGTCCATCACCTCGGCGAGCAAAGTCGCGGTCGAGGGGGTTTCCTCGCTGGGCTTGACCACCACGACATTGCCGCACGCCAGCGCGGGCGCGACCTTCCACGTCATCAGCAGCAGCGGCAGGTTCCACGGCGACACGATCGCGACCACGCCGAGCGGCCGTGCGACCGCATAGTTGATCGCGCTGCGCCCGTCGGGCAGGTCGGTGCGGAAGCTCGGCATCGCGCGCGCTTCGGCGATAGCGGCGAAGGCGCGGAAATTGGCGGCGCCGCGCGGAATGTCGATCGTTCGCGCCTGATGCAGCGACTTGCCGGTATCGGCGATCTCCGCCGCCGCGAACTCGTCGAAACGCGCCTCGATCCCCTCGGCGATGCGGACGAGCAGCTTGCAGCGCTCGGCCTGCGACATCTTGCCCCACGGCCCCTTGAGCGCGGCGCGGCCCGCCGCAACGGCGCGATCGACGAGGTCGCGGCTCGCGAGCGACACGCGGCCCGCGACGCTGCCGTCGACCGGGTTCACATTGTCGAACCAGCCGTCGCCCTCGACGAAGGCTCCATCGACATAGTTCAGCACCGGCCGTTCGGCGAAGGGATAGGCGCTCATGCCGCCCCTCCGACCGCGACATAGCCCGCGGCATTGCTGTGCGCGGGGCCGGCCTTGCCGACATGCCCCGCCATCTGGAGCAGCGACAATATCGTGTCGTTGAACTGGGTCGGCGCTTCGAGGAAAGCCGAATGGCCCGCATCGTTGACCTCGACGAGGAAGGAGCCCGCGACATCGGCCTGTGCAAGGCGCACTGCCTCGATCGGGAAAAGCGCGTCCTCGACCCCGCAGAGGAAGAGGATCGGAAATCCCTTGCCGCCGAGATCGGCCGCCGGGCGCGCCTCGAAACGGCCCGCCAGGCTGTGACGATCGGCGGCGTTGAAGCTCGCGATCTGGCTATAGAGCGTTGCGAGCTCGCGCGGCGCGCCGGCGCCGAGGACGCGTTCGATCTGCGACAGGTCAGCGGTCTTTGCCCGCGCGGCGTCCATGATCGTCTTGATCTCGCCCGTCTCGGCGATACCGTGCAGGCTGTCGCAGATGGCGAGCGCCGCGACGCGCTCCGGGGTGCGGTGGGCGAAGCCGACGCAGGTGCCCGCGCCCATCGACTGGCCGACGAGCGCGGCCTTCTCCACGTCGAGATGATCGAGCAGCGCGGTCAGATCGTCGACAAAGGCGTCGCGCCCACGCCCGTCATGGTCGCGCGACAGGCCGAAGCCGCGATGGTCGAAGGTGACGACGCGGTTCGAACGCGCCAGCGCATCGATCTGCCGATACCAGATCGCATGATTGCCGCCGATGCCGTGCGCGAGCACGACCGCCGGTCCTTCTCCGTGCGTCTGCCACCAGATTTCGGCGCCCGCCGTCGCCAGAATCCCGCTGTCCATCACGATACTCCCATCAATTTGCTGAGCCGCACGACATAGTCGCCGAACGCCGGGTCCTCGCGCGTCGCGCTGGGGTCGCGCGGGCGCGGCAGGTCGATGCGGACATCCTCGATAATCGTCCCCGGCCGCTCCGACATCACCAGCACGCGGTCGGAGAGCAGCACGGCTTCCGAAATGCTGTGGGTGACGAGCAGCACGGTCTTGCGGTCGCGCTGCCAGATGCGGAGCAGTTCCATGTTGAGCCGGTCGCGGGTCAGCGCGTCGAGCGCGCCGAACGGCTCGTCCATCAGCAGCACCCGCGGCCCGCGCGCCAGCGCCTGCCCGATCGCGACGCGGTGGCGCATCCCGCCCGACAGTTCGCCGGGATAGCTCGCCTCGAAGCCCGTCAGCCCCAGCGTCTCGACCAGCGCGGCAATTGCCGCTTCGTCGGGGCGCTTCGCCGCCGGGTCGAGGTCGACGCCGAGCAGCAGATTGTCGCGGACATTGCGCCACGGCAGCAGGTTCGAGGTCTGGAAGACGAAACCCATGTCGGCAGTCGGCGCGGTGACCTCGGCGCCGCCGAAGCGGATGCTGCCTTCCTCGAAGGGAACCAGCCCCGCGATCAGGCGAAGGAGCGTGCTCTTGCCGCAGCCCGAGGGGCCGAGGATCGAGACGAATTCGGCATCGCCGATCTCGGCGCTGACGCCTTGCAGCACCTGACGGCCGCCGAACAGCTTGCCGGCGTTCGAGAGGGAAATCACCACGCTCATGCCGCGCGCCACCAGATGAAGCGCTCCCAATAGGCGACGCCGTAGAAGAGCAGGAGAGAGAGGATCGTCACCGCGATCAGCGCGGCGAAGGTCAGCGTCGTGTGCCCCGAACCCGAGGCGGTGAGGATGAGGTTGCCGAGGCCGTCGTTCGAGCCGACGAACTCGCCCACCACCGCCCCGATCACCGCGAGCGGCATCGCGACCTTGCACCCGTCGAGAAAGCTCGGCAGCGCGGCAGGAAGGCGGAGGCGCCAGAAGGCCTGCATCGGGGTGGCGCGCAGCGCCCGGAAATGCTCCTCGAGATGCGCCGGAGTGCTGGCGAGCCCGCCGAGCGTCGCGATGATGATCGGGAAGAAAGCGAAGAGGAAGGCCATGATCAGCTTCGACGCGAGGCCATAGCCGAACCAGACGACGATCAGCGGCGCGAGGCCGATCTTGGGGATCGATTGCAGCGCGACGAACAGCGGATAGACGGTGCTTTTCGCGGTGCGCGAGAAATGGATCAGCGCCGCGATCGGCACCCCGAGCGCGACCGCGATCAGGAACCCCCAGAACACTTCGGTCAGCGTGACGAGGCTTTGCGACAGGATCGGCCCGCGCGACTGCCAGAGCTCGCCGAGGATCGCGCTCGGCGGCGGCAGCAGATAGGAGGCGATGCCCGACGCGCGAACGCCATATTCCCACGCCAGCCCGAGCAGCAGAAAAAAGCCCGCGCTGATCGCGGTATCGCGATTGAGCAGTCTGCTCACGCGTCGTCGCCCTTGTCGAGCAGCGCCTGAATGCGCGCGGGCGGCGGCACGAGGAATTTCTCGAGGTGCCAGCGGTCGAAGGTTTCGAGATCTTTCCCGTCCCACACCGAGGGCGCATAGGGGCTGTCGGGGGTGATCTGCGTCATGTCGGTGTAGAATTCGACATTGTTGCCGTCGGGATCGCGGAAGACGAGGAAGCTGTTCGCCCCCGGCCCGTGCTTGCCGATGCCGCGGTCGATGGGGATACCGCGCGCGACCAGCATCGCCGCGACCTGCTCCATCTCCTCGATCGTTTCGAGGCGGTAGGAGAAATGCTCGACGGCGGGATAATGACCCTCGGGGATCGCGCTGTGGCCGGGGGGAAGCTGAAGCAGCGCGAGGTCGTGATGATCGACGCCCGCGCGCAGGAACACCATATGGTGGTCGATCCAGTCGGACACGGTGAGCCCGATCACCTCGGTATAGAAAGCGAGGCTGCGGTCGATGTCGCGTACCTTGAGCACGAGGTGGCCGAGCCGCGTCGGGCGCGGGCGGTAGGAACCGGGATCGGTCATGGCTGATTCCCCATCGGAACGAAGGCGTTGGTGAAGAGCTGCGGCATCTGGTCGAAGCCCTGAAGCTGGCCGCTCGCCTGCAGCGTGGTGACGGTGCGCTCGATCTTCTCGGGCGCGAGGCGGTGCGAGCCGCCCTCGGCCGCCATCAGGTCGGCGGTTTCGCGGATCTGGCGTTCGGTGACGGCCTCGTCGAGCAAAGGATAGGCCTTGCGGATGATCGCGAGCGCGCCCTTGGGATCGCGCGCCGCGTCGGCATAGCCGCGATAGGCGGCCTTCAGGAAAGCGCGCACCAGATCGGGCTGCTTTTCGATCAGCGCGTCCTGCGTCGCGAAACCGCTGCCGTAAACGTCGAGCCCGAAGTCGGCATAGGTAATGCGCCCGATGGTCACGCCCTTCGCCTTCGCCGCCTTGTCGAACAGCGCCATCGAATTGCCGAGCCAGCATTCGGCGGCGTCGATCCGTCCCTCGACGAGCGAAGAGACGACGATCGCCGGGTCGAGCTGGATCTGCTCGACGCGCGCCGGGTCAACGCCATTATCCTTGAGCCATGCCGGGAGCAGCGCCTGAATCATCGAGCTTTGCCCGGCGCCGAAGCGCAGGCCTGCAAGGTCGGCAGGCTTCGCGATATTGTGCCGCTCCTTGACGAAACAGGCGCCGGCGGGAAGCCGCATGTTGATGCCGCCGATCATCCGCACCTTGCCGCCCTTCGCGCGGCTGAGCGCGACCGACAGCGGATCGATATAGGCGAATTCGAACATGCCCTGGTCGAGCTCGTTCGCGGTCCGCATCCCGCCGAAACCGCGCACCGGCTCGACCGCGAGCCCGGCGTCAGCGAAATAACCCTTGTCGATCGCGACGAAGATGCCCGCCATGCTGCCCTGCGGCAGCCACGCCATGTTGAAGCGAACGGCGCGCGCGCCCTCCGCCTGCTTCGCGACCTGCGGCGCATTGCCGCCGAACGTGCTCCACAGCGTCAGCGCGGCGATGGCTGCAACGACGAGCAAAGGCGCGATCAGCGCGCGGCGCGAAAAGGCGGTCTTCGGCGTCATGCGCGCGGCAGGTGCGGCGCCGAGACGGGGTTGCGAAGCTCGCCTATGCCTTGGACCCAGGCATCCATCACGTCGCCGTCCTTCAGGAAGACGCCGCGCCCCATGCCGACCCCGGCGGGGGTGCCCGAGGCGATCAGGTCGCCCGCCTTCAATTCGAGGATCGTCGAGAGATAGGCGATCTGCTCATAGATGTTGAAGATCATCTCGGACGTGTTGCCGTCCTGCATAGCCTCGCCGTTGACCTTGAGGCCGAGGCGGATGTCATGCGGATCGCCGAGGCAGTCGCGCGGCACGAACACCGGGCCGAGCGGCGTGAAGCTGTCGAAGCTCTTGCCGCGGAACCAGTCGTGCGAGAAGGGAAAGTCGGTCCGCCGGGTGCGGTCGCGCGCCGACACGTCGTTGACGATCGTATAGCCCGCGATGAGGTCGTGCGCGTCGGCGACAGCGACGTTTTTCCCCGCACGGCCGAGCACGACGCCGAGCTCGACCTCCCAGTCGGGGCGCGACACCTGCGGGGGGACGACGACCGTCTCGTTCGACCCGACGACGCTCTCGACCGTCTTCAGGAAGACATAGGGCTCGCTCTCGGCCTTGGCGGCGAGCTTGGTCTTCATCTCGTCGGCATGTTCGATGAAGTTCGATGCGGCTGCGAAGATACGGCGCGGCTCGAACGGCGCCGCGAGCGCGGGCGCGTCGATTCCGCTCGCCGCGCCTTCCAGCGCGCGGGCGAGCGCGAACAGCCCGTCGCGCCGCGCGTCCCAGTCGCGGATGATCGCGGTGACGTCGCCCGCCACCGACGCGAAGCCATGCGCGTCGGCTGCAGCGTGCAGATCATGGAAAGCGTCGCCGACCCGGATCGTCGGGCGCGCGCCCTCGGGCGTGGCGCGGGTGGCAAGGGCAAAGCGGGTCATGCGTCGATCTTCCTTCTCAAAATGGCGCGCGAAGCCGGGCGCTGCGCAGCCGAATGCAAAGCCGGCGCCGATCGCCGCCAGCGCGGTGCGACGGTCGAGGGAGACATCGGCCATCGCATTTCACCCGAAGGCCCGGATCGGCATCCGCGCCGCCGCGACTGGTTCCCGTTCCGGTTTCAAAAACGCCTGCATGGCTCCCCCAAAATGCAGTCCTGCTTGTGCGGGGCGGACGATATGCAGTCAAAGATAGAAAATGCGGCTACCTATAACCAAAAATACATAGCCAGGGGATGATCAGCCTGGACGGAAACGCCGCGCTTCCCCCACCGTTATCCCGGCGAAGGCCGGGATGACGATTCCATCGAGCGTGATTGCGCTCCAGCCGATCGGCATCTCTATATCCGTTCAGAGATAGCGGGCCGGACAATCGATATTATCGCATATAACAGTGACGCCGTAGCGCGGCGGATATGAAGAGCATTGGCATCGCCGGTTTCGGCACCATCGGCCGCGTCGTCGCGCGCCATATCGAAGCAAGCGACCTGCCGCTGACGCTCGCGGCGGTGTCCGCAGGCGACCGCGCGCGCGCCGAGGCGGCGATGGCGAAGCTGAAACACCCCGTGCCGATCGTCGATACCGCCGAGCTCGTCGCCCTGTCCGACGTGATCGTCGACAGCGCGCCGACCGCGGCCTTCCGCGAGATCGCGGAGGCCACGCTGCGCGCCGGCAAGACTTTGGTCACGGTGAGCGGCGCGGCGCTGATGCAATGGCCCGAAGCCGCCGACCTCGCTCGCGCGCACGGCGGCCGCCTGATCCTCGCGACCGGCGCGCTGCTCGGGCTCGACGCGGTGCGCGCGGCGGCGATCGGCAATATCCATTCGGTGACGATGGTGACGCGCAAGCCGGTCCAGTCGCTGATCAAGGCCGAGCATGTCGTGCGCAATAACATCGACCTCACCGCGATCACCGAGCCGCTGAAAATCTTCGAGGGCAATGCGCGCGAGGGCGCGATCGCCTTTCCCGCCAACGTCAACGTCGCGGCGGCGCTGGGCCTCGCGGGCGTCGGCCCCGAACGCACCCGGCTCGAAATCTGGGCCGATCCGGCGCTCGAACGCAATACCCACCGCATCATCGTCGATTCGGACAGCGCGCGGCTCGAACTCGGAATTCAGAATATCCCGACCGACGAGAATCCCGGCACCGGCCGCATCACCGCGCAGAGCATCGTTGCGGTGCTGAACGATCTCGTCAGCCCGATCCGCATCGGCACCTGATTTTTCAAACGAAAGGTTCGAACCATGACCACCCGCCTCCGCCATGTGGCGATCGCATCCGCCGACCCCGACAATTCGGTCGGCTTCTTCACCGACGTCCTCGGCTGGACCGTCGCCGGCAAGATCGACAGCCGCAACGCGCGCGGCTATTATGTGACCGACGGCCACATCAACATCGCCCTGCTCTGCTTCAAGAACCGCCCCGCCGCGGGGATGGAGTTCCCCGAGGGCTATACCGGCCTCCATCACATCGGCTTCCAGTGCGATGATATCGCCGACGTCGTCGAGCGCTTCGAGAATTCGGGCTATGCCCCGCGCCACGACGTCAACCTGGCGCAGGGCCTCGGCAAGAATCCCGCGAAGGACAATGCCGAATACAAGATGGCGGGGCCGGAGAATGTCATGGTCGACGTCTCCGAGCGCGGCTGGGCGGGCACCGAGAGCTTCAAGGGCGCACCGCCGCCAGCATGAAATCGCAGCCATCCTGACAGACGAAAGCCGCCGAAGCCCATCGCTTCGGCGGTTTTTTTTGATTTGACGAAGATGCATGGAAAACGCGCTGCATCCTCCTCACTTCGTCATTCCCGCGAAAGCGGGAACCCAGTGTGGGGTCAGCCGACGCATGCTCTGGGTTCCCGCTTTCGCGGGAATGACGAATGTTGGGAAACAGCCGCTTCCTACCCCAATGCCGACGATGGCTACAGGTTCAGGAACGTCCGCGCGTTGCCGCTGAAGATCTTCACCTTCTGCGCCGGCGACAGCTCGCCATGCTCGCGCACCAGCGCGCCGATGTCCTGTTCGCCGAGCGGAAAGGGATGGTCGGAGCCGAGCAGGATGCGGTCCTCGCCCATCACGTCGACGAGCAGGCTGAGCGCGCGCGGGTCGAACACCGCCGAATCGACGAAGAAGCGATCGACATAGGTCGAGGGCGGATTCGGGCAGTCGACGCGAACGATGTCGCGATGCTTCCACGCATTTTCGACCCGGCCGAGCAGAAAGGCGAAGCTGCCGCCGCCGTGGCCGAAGCAGATGCGCAGGCTTCTGGGCAGGCGCTCGAACGCGCCCGACAGGATCAGCGACAGGATCGAAAGCTGCGTCTCGGCCGGCATCGCGACGAGCCAGGGCAGCATATATTTGGGCATCCGCTCGCGCGCCATCATGTCCCACGGGTGGACGAGCACCGCCGCGCCAACCTCCGCGCAATGGGTGAGGAAGGTCAAAATGCCTTCGTCGTCGAGATTGCGCAGCCCCATATGGTTGCCGATCTGGACGCCGAGATGTCCCGCCTCCATCGCGCGGCTGACCTCGGCGCACGACAGGTCGATGTCCTGCAGCGGCACCTGCGCGAGCGCTTTCATCCGCCCGGGCGCGTGGCCGCAAAAATCGAGCGCCGCATCGTTGAAGCGCCTGGCGCATTCGAGCGCCTGCTCCGCCGGGCGGCTGTAACCGAACATGATCGGCGTGGCGCAGATGATCTGAAGATCGATCCCCTGCTCGTCGAGCGCCTCGACGCGCCGCGCGGGATCCCACAATATATCCTCGACCGGGCGGAACGTCTTCGCACCCTGCATGATGAAGCCCTTGCCCGCGCCATCGTCGCGGAGCCACGGCAGCCCCTCGGCCTCGGCACGCGCACGATAGGCGACATCCATCGCAGGAAAGAAGTGGCTGTGCATGTCGATCACGGCCGCCTGTGTCGCACCCTCGTCCATCATGATTGTCGCCGCATCCTCGCCATTTCGCCATCCCGCGGCGTGCTGAAGCGCGCGGGCCATGCGGTTGAGTAACGAGGGTCAGCTATCAACAATAATCCCGAGACTTGCCCTAGCTATTACAAAACGGCTATATCTTCCTTGGGCCCGACACCGGCCCGCTCCCTCACCCGGCCTCCCATAGTTTGCCATCGTTAGGGAGGCCGGGTGAGGGAGCGGGCCGGCGCCGAACGCCAGGGGCTGCGGGAGATGCATCATGCCTAAATTTCACGAGAATTTCCTGCTGAGCCGGTTGAAGCTGCGCCAGCTCCGCCTGCTCACCGCCATCGCCGACGAGGGTACGGTTTTGAAGGGCTCGCAGGCGCTGAACATCGCGCAGCCCGCCGCGACCAAGAGCATCAAGGAACTCGAGGACGCGCTCGGCGTCCAGCTCTTCGAGCGCTCGTCGCGCGGGGTGACCCCGACCGATTTCGGCGCGGTGATGATCAAGCACGCCAAGCTGATCCTCGCCCAGCTTCGCCACGCAAGCGAGGAATTGCAATCGCTCGAGGAGGGTCTGTCGGGGCGCGTCCATGTCGGAACCTTGCTCGCGGCGTCGACCTCGCTGCTGCCGCGCGCGCTCGCGCGGCTGCGCGAGCGGCGGCCGGGGATCGCGGTGACGGTCGCCGAGGGGACGATCGACCGGCTGATGCCGGGGCTGCGCACCGGCGACATCGATGTCGTGCTCGGCCGCCTGCCCGAATATCGCGAGCGCGAGGGGCTGAAGCAGGAGGTGCTCTATCTCGACACGGTGTCGATCATGGTGCGCGAGGGACATCCGCTGGCGGCGCGCGCTTCGCTCACCCTTGCCGAGTTGGTCGAGCAGGCGTGGGTCATGCCGCCGACGCAGACGTCGCTGCGTCGTCAGATCGACCATGCCTTTCGCCACGAAGACCTCGAACCCCCACGCGACGTGATCGAATCGGTATCGATCCTCACCAACCATGCGCTGTTGGTCAGCACCGACATGCTCGCCGCGATGCCGCATCAGGTCGGGCTCGGCCAGGCGGGGCTCGTTGCGCTGCCGGTGACGCTGGAGGGCGCGAATTCGCGGATCGGCGCAACGACGCACGCGAACGTCGAACTGTCAGCGGCCGCCGCCTACTTCATGGGCGTCGTTCACGAGGTCGCCGCGGAGATCCGGGACGAACTGGGTCAGGATCAGGAGGTCCTCGCCGACCCCGCTGCGACGCGCCGCCAGACGAAGTAAGCGGCGGTGATCAGCACCAGCCACGGCCCGCCCGCGAACACCGCGACCTGCCAGTCGGCGTCGATCGCCATCGTCACCGTGATTGCGCCGAGCAGCCCCAGTCCCAGTATCTGCGCATAGGGGAAGAAGGGCATCCGCACCGGCAGGTCGGCCGCATGATGTTTGCGGCGGAAGCGCAAATGGCTGACGAGGATCGCGCTCCAGACGAGCAGCCCGCCGAACAGCACGATGCCGAAGAGATAATTATACGCGAGCGGGGTCAGGATCGACAGCGAGGCGGCGGCGAGGATGCCGATGCCGGTGACGATCGTCGCGCGCATCGGCACATGCTGCGCGTTGAGTTCGCCGAGCTTTCGCGGCGCATAGCCGCCGCGCGCGAGCGAGAAGAGCATCCGCGAGCCGAGATAGATGCTGGTGTTCATCGCCGACAGCGCCGCGGTCGCGACGACGAAGTTCATGAGGCCCGCCGCATAGGGAATGCCCGCGCTCGCGAACATCTTCACGAACGGGCTTTCGGTGACGACCTTCGCGCCTGACTCCGTCCACGGCAGGAACGCGACGATGATGAACAGCGCGAGGATGTAGAAGAGGAACAGCCGCGCCGCCATCGTCCTGAGCGCGGCGGGGATCGCGACCCTGGGGTCTTTCGCCTCGCTCGCGGTGCCGACGACGAACTCGAGCCCCATGAAGGAGAAGAGCGCCATCAGCACCGCCAGCCACACGCCCGAAAAGCCGTTGGGCAGGAAGCCACCTGCGAGCCCGGTGACGTTGTAGAGCCCGACCGGATCGCCGACCACGCCGAAGATGCGGCTTAAGCCCACGATGATGAAGGCGACGATCGCCGACACCTTGATCACCGTCAGCCAATATTCGACCGAGCCGAAATTATGCACCGCGCGCGTGTTGATCCAGACGACGGTCGCCGCGCTGCCGAGCGCCCACATCCACACCGGCGTATCGGGCAGCCACCAGCGCATATAGATGCCGACCGCGACCGCCTCGCTGCCGATCAGCAGCACCTGCTGGATCCAGTAGGTGTAGCGGACGATAAAGCCCATCATCGGCCCCAGATAGATTTCGGCATAGGTGCCGAACGAGCCCGCGGTCGGATGGACGACCGCCATTTCGGACAGGCTGAACACCATGATCACCGCGACCAGCGCCGCGATCGCATAGCTGACCAGCACGCCCGGCCCGGCATAGCCGATCGCGATCCCCGACCCCATGAACAGGCCGGTACCGATCGCGCCGCCGAGGCCGATCATGATGATCTGCGCCTTGCTGAGCCCACGTTCGAGCCCGGCCTCGCGGTCAAGATAGGCCTGTTCGTCCATGCTTGCGTCCCCTCCCCTGCCGCTCATGTCACCGCGTCGCGGACCTGATGCTCGGGCAATTTCCAGATGTCGCCGTCCATGATCGTCACCAGCCGGTCGACCGCGTCCCACACGTCGGCATAGCCGACATAGAGCGGCGTGAAGCCGAAACGCACCGTGTCGGGCGCGCGAAAATCGCCGATCACCCCGGCGGCGATCAGCGCGCGCATGATCGGATAGCCGTCGGCGTGCGCGAAGGAGACCTGGCTGCCGCGCGCCGCCGCGTCGCGCGGCGAGGAGAGCGTGAAGCCATGTCCGGCGCAGCGCGTCTCGACGAGGCGGATGAAGAGGTCGGTGAGCGCCATCGACTTGGCGCGGATCGCGCCCATGTCGGCGGCGAGGTGGATGTCGAGCCCGACCTCGACGAGCGCCATCGACACGATCGGCTGGGTGCCGATCAGGAATTGGCGGATGTCATGCTGCGGGCGGTAGCCGGGCTCGAAAGCGAAGGGCGCGGCATGGCCCCACCAGCCGGTGACGGGCTGGAGCGCCTGCCCCTGATGCCGCTTCGCCGCGAACAGGAAGGCGGGCGAGCCGGGGCCGCCGTTCAGATATTTATAGGTGCAGCCGACCGCGAAATCGGCATTGCAGCCGTTGAGGTCCACGGGCATCGCCCCGGCACTGTGGCACAGATCCCAGATCGCGAGCGCCCCCGCCGCCTGCGCGCGCGCGGTGATCGCCGCCATGTCGTGGATATGGCCCGACTTGTAATGGACATGGGTGATCGCGACCGCGATCGTCTCTTCGTCGATCGCGTCCGCAATCTCGTCCTTTTCGCAGAGCCGCACTTCGACGCGCCCGCCGGTCGCCGCGGCGACGCCCTCAGCGATATAATTGTTCGTGGGGAAATTGCTGCCTTCGAGGATCAGCACGCGGCGGTCGGGGCGCAGCGCGACCGCGGCCGACAGCAGCTTGAACAGATTCTGGCTCGTCGAATCGCAGACGACCACCTCGCCCGGCGCCGCGCCGAGCAGCGGCGCGAGCTTGTCGCCGAGGCGCACCGGCAGGTCGAACCAGCCCGCGCTATTCCAGCTTTTGATGAGGTCGGTGCCCCATTCGCGCGTCACCACCTCGTGGGCGCGCGCTGCCGCGCCCTTCGGCATCGCGCCCAGCGAATTGCCGTCGAGATAGATCATCCCTTCGGGCAGGTCGAAGCGGGCGCGGAGCGGTGCGAGCGGGTCGGCGGCGTCCATGCCCAGGCAGGCGGCGCGGTCGAGAGTATCAAGCGTCATGGAAACAAATCACCTTCGTCTGCGACATTTCGCGCGCGGCGAAGCGCACGCCCTCGCGGCCCATATTGCCCCGCCCCGCCCCGCCGAAGGGCATGGCGTCGAGGCGGTAATCGGTCGAATCGTTGATCATCACCCCCGCCGCACGCAGCCGCCGCGCCGCGTGGCGCGCGTGCCCGAGCGATTCGGTGAAGATGGCGGCGTGGATCGCATAGTCGGCGCGGTTGGCGGCGTCGATGGCTTCGCCCAAGTCGGCGAAGCGGAACAGGCTGACCACCGGGCCAAAGGCTTCGTGGCAGGCGACGCGCGCGTCGTCGGGGACGCCGGCGAGCACAGTCGGTCGCACCAGCGCCCCGGCGCGTTCGCCACCCGCGAGCAGGGTGGCGCCGCGCGCGACGGCTTCGTCGGCCCAGGCGAGGATGCGCGCGGCTTCGTCGCCGCCGATCATCGGGCCGACGTCGGTCGCGGGGTCCATCGGATCGCCGACGCGCAACGCCTCGGTGGCAGCGATCAGCTCCTCCCGAAAAGCGTCATAGATGGCATCGTGGGCGTAGAGGCGCTGGACGCCGATGCAATTCTGCCCCGCCGCGCCGAACGCGCCCGCGACGCAGGCGGCGGCGGCCTTTTCGACATCGGTATCGTCCATCACGATCACCGGGCCGTTGCCGCCGAGTTCCATCGCAACGCGCTTGATCCCCGCCGAGCGGCAGATCGCCTGGCCGACGCTGGCCCCGCCGGTGAAGCTGACCATCGCCACGTCGCCATGCCCGGTCAGCGCATCGCCGAAGTCGCGCCCGCGCCCGGTGAGGAGGTTCAGCGCCTCGGTCGGCAGCCCCGCCGCGAGCAGCAGCTTCGCGAGCATCACCGCGACGAGCGGCGCCTGCTCGGCGGGCTTGAGCACCACCGCATTGCCCGCAGCGAAGGCGGGACCGAGCTTGTGGCAGACGAGGTTGAGCGGATCGTTGAACGGCGTGATCGCGGCGATCACCCCGACGGGTTCATGGACATAATGGCCCGAGCGTGCCTCGCCGCCCGCAAAGCTGTCGAAGGCGATCGTTTCGCCCGCGAGCCGTACCGCTTCCTCGGCCGAGAGGCGGAGCGTGTTGACCGCGCGCGCCACCTCGCGCGACGCGGCGCGGATCGGCTTGCCGGTCTCGGCGGTGATCGCGGCGGCGAAGCGCTCGGCATCGGCCGCGAGCGCCGTCGCGGCGGCGTGGAGGATGCGCGACCGTTCGCCGGTCGACAGGTCACGCATCGCCTCGGCGCCGCGCAGGGCGCTCGCCACCGCGCGCTCGACATGGCCCCCATCGGCGCAGGCGACCGCGCCGAGCGCTTCGCCCGACCATGGGTTGACCACCGGCATCGTTTCCGCCGCCGCTTCCCAGCGGCCGCCGATCAGGAGCGACCGGCCGGTATCGACCGCGACATGCATCATGGCTTGTCCTTGCGGAGCACCAGCGCGTCATATTCGCGGCTGTCGAGCAGCGCCTCGACGATCACCGGGCCGTCGGCGGCGAAGCCGGCCTCGAGCGCAGCGCGGAATTCGGCGGGGTCGCGCGCAACCGTGACTGGCACGCCGAACAGCGACGGGCCGCCGATCGTGCCCTCGGCGCGCACCGGGGTGCCATAGATGGGATTTGCCTTCTTTTCCTGCTTGATGCGGATCAGCGCGAGGTCGTTGTCGGTGAAGACGACGATCACGATCGGTAGCTTCTCGCGCGCGGCGGTCGCGAGCTCGCCGACGGTCATCAGGAAGCCGCCGTCGCCGACGACGCAGCATACCGGCGTATCGGGGCGGCAGAGCTTCGCAGCAATCGCGGCGGGCAGGCCGAAGCCCATCGCCGACCAGCCGTTGGTCATGATCTGCGTCCCCGGCCGGGGCGTGCGCCAATGCTGGCCGATCAGATGCGTATGCGCGCCGACGTCGCAGGTCATGATGCCATCGTCGGGAAGCACGTCGCGGAGCACGTCGAGCGCCGCGCAGGGGCCGAAAGCCCCCTCGCGCGCCGCAAGCTTCGCGAACATCGCCGCCTTGCGCTCGCCGAGCGCGGCGAGGTCCCAGTCCTTGGCCTCGGCGGGCAATGCGAACAATGCGTCGAGCGCGGGCGCGATCGCGCCAACGGTCTCGGCGGCAACCGGATGCTTGGCGCGGTCGATGTCGGCAGGCGCAACGTCGATGCTGGCAAGCGCCAGCCCGTCCTTCATCCAGCTTTCGTAATTGAACTCGATCGGGTCATAGCCGACCGCGACGACCAGATCGGCCTCGGCATGGGTGAGCCCGACCGTGTCGGACAGCGCGTGAAAGAGGACGCCGGCGTAATTGGGATGATCCTCGGCAATCATGCCCTTCGCCATCGGGGTCAGCAGCACCGGCAGGCCGAAGCGCTCGGCGAGCGCGACGATGCGATCCTGCACCTTCGCGTGAACGGCGCCGAGACCGATCGCGAGCACCGGCCTTTCGGCGGCGGCGAAGGCAGCGACGAGCGCGTCGATCGCGGCGGCATCGGGCAGCGGCAGCGGGTCGGCGGCGAGCGCGCCGATCGTCGCGGCCTCGACCGCCTCCGCGCTCATTCCCTGCGGCAGCCCGACGTGCACGGCACCGGGGCGACCCGACAGCGCGATGCGCGCCGCCTCGGCCAGCGTGTCGACGGCGCTGTCGGCCGCGATCCGCATCGTCGCCTTGGTCAGCGGCGCGAACAGCGCCTGATGGTCGATCGCCATCTGCACCGTGCGGCCGCGCAGCGGCGCGGGCATTTCGTCGGTCAGCGCAATCATCGGCGAACGGTCGAGCGTCGCGCCGCCGACCCCGGTCGCGAGGTTGGTGGCGCCAGGCCCGAAGGTGCCGAAGCAGACCCCCGGTACCCCGGTCAGCCGCCCGCACACATCGGCCATGAAGCCCGCGCCGCCTTCGTGGCTGGTCAGCACGAAGTCGATGCCGTCGGTGGTGCGGATCGCCTCCATATAGTCGACCCAGCCGCCGCTCGGGACGCCGAAGATATGGCGCACACCCAGGTCGCGCAGCCCGGTCACGACGTTGCGGGCCACTGTGGTCGATGTCATGCGCGATCCTTCATGCGAGAGTGCAGTCGCACCCCGATTAGGCGCGGGCGCCATACACAAATAATATCAAATACCCGCGATGATATGGCGAACCAGTTATAGGAAGCGGTTCGCGATCGTGCCGATGCCGTCGATCCCGCCCTCGACGACATCGCCCGCCACGATGCGGCCGACGCCCGCAGGGGTGCCGGTATAGATGAGGTCGCCAGGCTTGAGTTCGACATAGGTCGACAGTTCGGCGATGATGTCGGCGACCGGCCAGATCATGTCGGCGATATCGCCGTCCTGCCGCGGCTCGCCATTGACCGACAGCCAGATGCGCGCGCTCGCGGGATGGCCGCTTTCGCTGGCGGGGCGGATCGGCGAGAGGACGGCGCTATGGTCGAACCCCTTCGCCATGTCCCACGGCCGCCCGCCGGCCTTGGCGTCGGCCTGCAGGTCGCGGCGGGTCAGGTCGTTGCCGACCGCGTAGCCGAAGATGCAGTCCGCCGCAGCGTCGGACGCGATGTTCGCGCCACCCTTCGCGAGCGCTACGACGAGTTCGATCTCGTGATGCAGATTGGCGGTGCGCGGCGGCATTGCGATGTCGGCCGTTCCCGCCACCAGCGCATCGGCGGGCTTCGAGAAGAAGAAGGGCGGCTCGCGCGTCGGATCGCCGCCCATCTCGCGCGCGTGGTCGGCGTAATTCTTGCCGACGCAGAAGATACGGCGAACGGGAAAACGCGCGCCGCTTCCGGCGATTTCGGCGGTGGGAGCGGGGACATCGAAACGCATGGGCAAATCCTCAGGCTGGCGGATAGAGCGCCGCGCGGCATTTGCCGAGGTCGGCGCCGTCGAGGCCGCTTTCCCTCACCGCATTCCACGGACTGCCCATCCTGTCTTCGGGGCGATACCAGAAGCCATAGAGCTTGCCGTTCGCCGCGACCAGTGTCGCCGCGCCGATGCTGCCTTCCGCCTTCGAATACCAGGCGAGCCGCATGATCCGCCCGAAGATCGTGCCGCGCAGCGTGCCGAGCCCGTCGTTATAACAGCCGAAGACCTCATTCCCCTTTTGCCGCAGCAGGATCGGGCCATATTCATGGGCGTAGACGCCGCTGGCGTCGGCGATGGCCGCGCCGCCGCGCTGATCGAGCGTGCCGAGGATCGCGAGGTCCGAAAGCCGCGTCTGGCCGCTGCCCGCCCAATTGCTGTCGATGCGCAGCCGCAGCCAGCGCGCGGCGGCCTGTTTTGGCAGCTTGACGACCGTCTGCCCGTCGGCCTTCGCCTCACCCTCGACTAGCGTCACATAAGGGCCCTCGGGCCCTGCGGTCGAGCCGAGCAGCGCGAAGCGCCGCACCGGTGAGCCTTCGGCGGTCTGCGACATCGACCCGTCTTCGCGCACCACCGGCTCGAAACGATTGTCGAGCGCGACGGCGTCGATCTTGCCGGTGCCCGCGAGCTCGAAATTCAGCGCATGCGGCAAGGTGATTCCCTTGTCGGACAGCCAGCCATAGGCCGGGCCGCCGTCGACGAGGTTGATCGTCCAGGTCGACCAGTGCCGCTTCGCCTCGCCCGCATCGGCCGCGGCGATGCCGCCCCAGCTGATGTGGAGGATATTGTCGCCCGCGGGTTCGGCGGACTTGGCCGCCGGCTTGTCGGGGGCCGCGTTCGAACATCCGGCAAGGAGCAAGGCTCCCGCCAGCGCCATCATGGCTGTACGCATCGGTTTGTCCTTCTAAAACATTTCTTCCGTCATCCCGGCGAAGGCCGGGATCCCGACCTCGCGTCTCACCGCAACGGCGAGATCTCGGCCTTCGCCGGGGTGACGAACAACTTCCTATCGCCGCTCGGGCCAGACCGTCTTCGGCGCGCCGAGGTTGGGCTTGCCGAGCAACGGGCTCGACAGCGCGTAGACGCCGTTCACCGAAAAGGCCCAGATGATCTTGCGGTCATATTCGGTGAAGACCGCGAAGGTCGAATTTTCCTTCGCATAGTCGGGCAATTCGGCATCGGTCGGGAAACGCGGCACGAAATAGCCCGCGATGCTGGGTTTCGCCGGATCCTTGACGTCGAAGATCTGGATGCCCGCGGTATAGAAGGCATAGATGGCGAGCCCCTGGCCCCCCTCGACTTCGCCGGGCTGCCCCATCCCACCCGACCTTTTCGGGCCGAAGCTGCCGCGGCGCTGGCAATAATCGGTGAAACCGGCGTCCTTCGGCGGAGTGGGGCGCGGGAAGCGCGCCGCGATCTTCGGATGCGCGGGATCGCGCGCGTCGATCGAATAAATGTCCTTGTACGGCTCGTAGCAATTGCCGTTCATCGGATAGCCGTTGCCGAACACGAAGCCGGTGCGATCGTATTGGCTGACGTCGACATTGTCGAACTCGGTCCCGGCATAGCTCGGCGGCACCGTCACATGGCCGAGCGTCTTGGGATTCGCGGGGTCGGAGAGGTCGAAGCTGTAGAAGCCGAGACCGCCCATGCCGCCGAAGCCGATCTTGCCGCCGTCCTCGATCGGCCTGGTGAGCAGCAGCGCGGTGCGCGAGCCCATCCAGCTCGTCCGGTTGCCCGCGCGCGGATTGGCGCGATAGGCATCCTCGCTCTCCTTGTCGCCGAGCCGTTGCCCCGGGACCGTGATCTGCGAAACAAATTTCGGATCGGCCGGGTCCGACATGTCCCAGACCTGATAGCCGGGCGAATAGAGATAGTCGGGATATTCGGTCGCCGAATAGCTGTCGTCGGGCGCCGCCGAGAGCAGCATATATTTGCCGCCCCACCACGCCACCGAGTCGAGTGCGCCCGATCCCTGCTGCTCGCCGATCGGCGCGTCGGGATGCTGATAATCGGTGGTGCGCGTCGCGATCAGCTTCCACGTGTCGGGCGTCGGGCCGTCCATCACGAAGACCTTGAAACCCTTGAGCGAATTATAGTGGCGCTGTTCGGCCACCTTGGCAGGCTCGCGCTTCTTGTCCTCCATCAGGCCGAATCGGCCGATCTCGTAGGACGCGACGAGGACGTTGCGCTGCAGCGTCTTGTTCCAGGCGATGGTGACGCCGCCGAAATAATCGGTGACCGCCGCCGCGTCCCAATCCTCGCTCGACCCTTTCGGACCCCATACGCCGCCCTGCGACCACACCGTCTTCGCCTTGCGCGGGTCGGTGACGTCGAGGATGCGCAGATAGTCGCGGTCGTGGGCGTAGAGATAGCGCTTGCCGCCGAAATCGGCGATATTCGCCCATGCGTGCCAGGGCGAGGTCACCGCCGGATAGAAAGCGATGACCTTCACATTCTTCGCGTAGCTGTTCTGATCCCAATGATCGAGCTGGCCGGGAAAGGCCGGCGCGTCGTTGGTGAGCGGCGTCGCGACCGGGTGGCGGAAACTGCCGTCGGGGTTCATGCCGTAATCGGTGCCGGGAACCGGCGGGCGCGGCGGATTGTCGGGGGTCGCGGCGATCCAGGCCTTGAGCCACGGGTCGCGGATGTCGACCGGACCGGGTTCCTTCGCACCCCAGTCCGCCGCAGCGAGCGCCGTCGCGCCGAGACAGGCGGCGATTGCCGCGCCTGCCATGATCCTGATCCCGCGCTTCATTGCGAACCCTTTCTTTTCATAGGTCCTTCCCCCGAAGAGGAAGGACCCGTTATCCGTCGAACCGTCGATGCTCAGAAGCGGAACCGCGCGGTCACGCCATAGGTGCGCGGCGGGATATAGGTCGAATAGATGGTCCCGAACAATTCGAGCTTGCTCGTATAGTTGAGCTCGTTGGTCAGATTCTTCGCCCAGGCCGTCAACTCCCACTTGTCGTCGGCGTCGCGCAATCCGATCCGCGCGTTGAGCAGGATTTCGGAATCGAACTTCAGAATGGGCGTGTTCGGATTGTCGAAGAAATTGGCTCCCGTGTACTGGAAGTCGCTGCCGAGGACGAGCACCAGCCCTTCGCTGACCGGCTGTTCCAGATTGGCCGCGACGTTGAAGGCATGCTTCGGCGTCCGGCGGCAAGTGTTGCCGTCGAGGTCGGTCCCCTCGTCATCGATGATCAGTTCGCCGGTGAAATTGCACTTCGAGAAGGCATAATTGCCCGACAGGGTAAAGCCATCGGTGATCCGCGCCTGGAAATCGAGCTCGAGGCCATAGGCGCGCGTGCCGTTCTTGGCATTGAACACGAAATTGTCGGGCGGCATCCCCGGTCCCGGCGACAGGAACTGGTTGGTCTGCAGATTGTCGTAATTGGTGTAATAGGCCGCTGCGTTGATGAACAGGCGCCGGTTGGCGAGCGCCAGTTTCGCGCCCACCTCGAAGCTGTCGGCGGTTTCGGGATCGAACGACACCAGCGCTTCGGACGGGGTATTGGCATCCTCGCCGGTCCAGCCGCCGGGTTTGTAGCCCTTGGCATAGCGGCCGTAGAGGGTGACATTGTCGTTGGGTTCGAAACGCAGCGTCGCGCTCGGCAGCCAGGCGTCCCAGCTCCGCGTCTCGCCGACGGTGAAATTGACCGCCTCGCCCTCGAACGAGACGCCCGAGCGATTGTTCGAATAGCGCTTGTGGTCATAGGCATAGCGCAGCCCGGCCTCGAAGGTCAGCTTGTCGGTGATGCTGTAGCTGAGTTCGCCAAAGACGCCGACATTGTCGTTCTTCGACGTCGTGACCGTGTGGTTCGACCCCGGCGACGGCGTCGCGGGCGTGCCGCCATAGGCCATGGCGAAGGCGAATTCCTCGATCGCCTGATAGTCGGCGAACAGGAAGTTCACATCCTCGGCGCGGCGGATATTCTCGTGCAAATAATAGACGCCGCCCTCGACGCGCAACGGCCCGCCATTGTCGAAGCGCAGGCGCAATTCCTGCGAGAATTGCTTCACATCCTCACCCTTGCCGCTGTCGAAATAGCTGTCGGGCACAGTGGCGAGATAGGTATCGAGCCCGGCGAGCATCGCCGAGGTGATGTCGGGCGCGTTGGTTGCGGGGTCGATCGGGAAGTTGAACAGCATCCCCGACCCGTCCTCGCGCGCCGTGAGCGAGCTGTCGCGATAGGCGGTCTGCGAGGTGATGCTGATCCCGTCGCTTGGCTGCCAGTCGATCGTGCCGCTCACCCCATACATGTCGCCGTTCTGGAAACCGGTGAAATTATGGTTGCCCGAGCGATGCTTGGCGCTCTTGAACGGCGCGTTGCGGTTCGGCAACACGAAGCCCGGCAGGCTGTCGATCGTCGGCGCATAATAGCCGAGGTAGGTCACTTCCTGGCTGTCGCCGGGAATCAGGATGTCGACCCAGCGCGCGCCGTCGCGATGGCGCGTATAATCGGCCGACAGATTGATATCGAGCGTCGCGTCGGGCTGCCAGCGAAGCTGGGCGCGCACCGACTGCATATTCTGGTCCTCCTCGTCGCCGCCGCTGAGGTTCTTGGCATAGCCGTCGTGGGTGCGCGAACTGGCGGTCAGGCCGAGGCTGACCGTGTCGGACACCGGCCCGCGAACCGACGCCGCGACGTCGAGGCGGTTGTAATTGCCATAGGTCGCCTCGAAGCGGCCCTCGAAGGTATCGCCGGGCTTCTTGGTGACATAGTTGATCAGGCCGCCGACGACGCTCTTGCCGAAGCGCAGCGCCTGCGGCCCCTTGAGCACCTCGACGCGCTCGAGGTCATAAAGGTCGAGCAGCGAGCCGGTGCCGCGCGACAGATAGACGCCGTCGACGAAGATGCCGACCGCCGCGTCGGCGCCCGCGCCCTGGATATCCGAGCCGATGCCGCGGATGAAGAGCTCGGTGTCGACCGCGCGCTCGGCGCTGAGCTTGAGGCCCGGCACACGATAGGCGACCTCGGAGAAATCCTTGATTCCCGCGCGTTCGAGCGCCGCGCTGCTGAACGCCTGGACCGAAATCGGGACGTCCTGCAGGCTTTCCTCGCGCTTGCGCGCCGTCACGACGATGTCGTCGCCCAGCGCCGCGCCGCTTACGCTTTCATTGTCGGCGGGTGCCGACTGCGCTTCCGCCACGGTCGGCAAGGCGCAGGCCGCAGCGGTCACAAGCAAGGCCCGGCGCCAGTTTCGATTCATTCGCATAATCTACCCTCCCCAGCGGCCGGACGCATCCTGTCCTCTTTCGGGAGGTCCCGTGCCGGCCTGAACGATTGGACGAGGGAAACCTAGCGGGCTTTCTATATCGATATAATAGATTGTCGAATATACGATATTCCTGTTTCATTATAGCCCGCTCAAGTGGGCTGCAGTTGCAAGCGGTTAGGCGACGCCGACGCAGACATATTTGACTTCGAGATAATCCTCGATGCCATAGCACGATCCTTCGCGCCCCAGGCCCGACTCCTTGATCCCGCCGAAGGGCGCGACTTCGGTCGAGATCAACCCGGTGTTGACCCCGACGATGCCATATTCGAGCGCTTCGGCCACACGCCAGACGCGGGCGAGATCGCGAGCATAGAAATAGGCGGCGAGGCCGAAGCGCGTATCGTTCGCCTGCGCGACGACATCGGCCTCGTCGGAGAACCGAAAGACAGGGGCAAGCGGGCCGAAGGTTTCTTCCTGCGCGACGTCCATCGCCGCGGTCACGCCGGTCAGCAGGGTCGGCTCGAAGAAAGTGCCGCCGAGCGCAGAACGCCCGCCACCGCAAACGATGCGCGCGCCCTTCGCGGTCGCGTCGGCGATGTGGCGCTCGACCTTCAGGGCCGCTGCTTCTTCGATCAGCGGCCCGACCTCGACGCCGGTGTCGGCGCCGTTTCCGACCTTCAGCCCCCGCACCGCGTCGGCGAGTTTCGCGACGAAAGCGTCGTGGATTCCCGTCTGCACATAAAGCCGGTTGGCGCAAACGCAGGTCTGGCCGGCATTGCGATATTTGGAGGCGATTGCACCCTTGACCGCTTCGTCCACGTCGGCGTCGTCGAAGACGATGAAGGGCGCATTGCCGCCGAGTTCGAGCCCGAGCTTCTTCACCGTGTCGGCCGACTGGCGGTAGAGCAGCTTCCCGATCTCGGTCGATCCGGTGAAGGAGAGTTTGCGGACCAGCGGATTCCCCGTCATCTCCGCACCCACGCCGCGCGCGTCGCTGGTCGGGACGATGCTCAGCAGCCCAGCGGGCAGCCCCGCCTCCTCCGCCAGCACCGCGAGCGCGAGCGCCGACAGCGGCGTCTGCGCCGCGGGTTTGACGACGATGGCGCAGCCCGCCGCGAGCGCCGGGCCGACCTTGCGGGTGATCATCGCGGCGGGAAAGTTCCACGGTGTGATCGCGGCGACGACGCCGACCGGCTGCTTGAGCACGAGGATGCGCTGGCCCTTCTGGGTCGCGGGGATGATATCGCCATAGGCGCGCTTCGCTTCCTCGGCGAACCATTCGATGAAGGACGCGGCATAGGCGATCTCGCCGCGGCTTTCGGCGAGCGGCTTGCCCTGTTCGGCGGTCATCAGCCGTGCCAGATCCTCCTGGTTCGCCATGATCAGGTCGAACCAGCGACGCAGGATCGCCGCGCGCGCCTTGGCGGGGGTTGCTGCCCATGCAGGCATCGCCGCCGTCGCGGCATCGATCGCCGCGCGCGTGTCGGCGGGAGTCGTGTCGGCAACTTCGGCGATCAACGCGCCGGTCGCGGGATTGGTGACGGCGAGGCGGTGGTCGCCTGCCGTCCAGTACCCGCCGATGAAGGCGTCGGTCCGCAAGAGGTCGGGCCGGAGAAGGGTCGGGACGTTGCTCATAGTGCGCTCAGGGCCTTTTCCAGGATCGCCATGCCTTCGTCGATCAGCGCGTCGGACGCGGTGAGCGGCATCAGCAGGCGGATCGTCTCGCCATGGATGCCGCAGCTCAGCAGCACGAGGCCGAGTTCGAGCGCGCGCGCCGTCACGCGCTTCGCCGCCGCGCCGTCGGGTTCGTCGCTGCCGCGCGCCGCGAGCAGGTCGAAGGCGACCATCGCGCCGGGGCCGCGGACATGGCCGATGGGGAGCAGATCATTGCGCGCCGCGAAAGCCTCCAGCGTCGCCCGCAGCTTGTCGCCGAGGGCGTTCGCGCGTTCGATCAGCCCCTCCTCCTCGATCACGTCGAGCACCGCGAGCGCGGCGGCGCAGGCGACGGGCGAGCCGGCGTAAGTGCCGCCGAGCCCGCCGGGCTGCGCCGCGTCCATGATGTCGGCGCGGCCGATCACCCCCGATAGCGGGAAGCCACCGGCGAGCGACTTGGCGACCGTCATCAGGTCGGGCTCGACCCCGCCATGCTCGATCCCGAACATGCGGCCGGTGCGCGCGAAGCCGGTCTGCACCTCGTCGGCGATCAGCAAGATGCCATGCTCGTCGCAGAGACGGCGGAGCGCCGCCAGCAATTCGGGCGGCGCCATGTGAAAGCCGCCCTCACCCTGCACCGGCTCGACGATGATCGCGGCGACGCGCGACGGCTCGATGTCGGCGGCAAACAGCAGCGACAGCGCGCGCAGGCTGTCCTCGACGCTCACGCCATAATGGGCGATCGGAAACGGCAGGTGGAACACCTCGCCCGGCAGCGGGCCGAAGCTGCGCTTGTAGGGCAGCACCTTGCCCGTCATCGCCATCGTCAGCAGCGTGCGGCCGTGGAAGCCGCCGCCGAAGGCGATGACGCCGGGGCGGCCGGTGGCAGCGCGGGCGATCTTCACCGCATTCTCGACCGCCTCGGCGCCGGTGGTGAAAAGGATCGTCTTGGCCGGGCCCGAGAAAGGCGCGAGCGCGTTCAGCCGTTCGCAGAGTTCGACGTAGGGCTCGTAGGCAGCGACCTGAAACGCCGTGTGCGTATAATGGTCGAGCTGGTCGCGCACCGCCGCGATGACGCGCGGATGGCGGTGGCCGACGTTGAGCACCGCGATGCCGCCCGCGAAATCGATATAGCGGCCGCCGTCGGCGTCCCACAGCTCGGCATTTTCGGCGCGCGCCGCGAACAGCGGCGTCGCACTCGCGACCCCCTGCGGGACCGCGGCGGCACGGCGCGACAAAAGAAGGGCATTATTGCTCATCGTTGGACCTCGTGGGTTGGGGGTTAGGCTTGGGAAGGTTGGGCGCGGTCGAGCAGCCGCGCGGGCCACGCCGCCGCGAGACCGCTCGCCAGCAACAGCAGCACCGCCGCGACGATCGTCAGCGGATAGCCGCCACGATCGAGCAGCAGCCCGGTCAGGAGCGGCCCGCTCGCCAGCCCGAGCTTCGAGCAGAAGCCGCCGAGCGCCGCGGTGCGCCCGACCTTGTCGAACGCGGCGGCGAGGCCGAGCAGATAGGGGATGGTGAAGGCCCAGACGATCGCGGAACCGATGTTCGCGGCGACATAGACGGCCGGAAGGTCCGATCGCCAGAAAGCGGCGGTGAAGATCAGGGTCACCGCGATCGAGCCGAGGATCGGCCTCGCCCGGCCGAAACGCGCGCCCATCGCGACGACGAGGATCGACCCCACCGCGCCAAGCCAGTTGGCGGCGGCAAGCGTCGGGCCGATGAAATCCTGCGACAACCCGGCGCCCCGCCCAAGTCCGATGATGAAGGCGGCGAGTCCCATATTGCCCGCCTGGAACAGGAAGATGGCGGCAAGCGTCGCGGCGAGCGGTTTCCGGGCGATCGGTGGCGCCTCGGCTGCGCCGGCGCTTTCCACCACGACCGGATAGGCGGGCAGAAAGGGCAGCATCGCCAATGTCGCGAGGCTGAAGGCGGCGAGCGCGAGGAAGAGGACGCCGGTGCCGTACTCCGGCACGAGCGGCGGCAGCGCCCAAAGGCCGATGCCCCCGATCCCGAACTGCACGACGAGCAGCATTCCGAACACGCGGTCGGGCGAGCGGGTGCGCGCGATCACCGCAAAGGCGATCCCGACGAGCAGCCCGCCGATCATGCCGTGGCAGGCACGAAGCACCGTGAGTCCCGGCACCGACACGAGCTGCGTCGAGACAAGATCGACCGCGATCAGGCCGACCAGCGCCGAGGTCGCGGCGATGCGCCACGGGATGCGGCGAACCAGAAACACCGCGATCAGCGCGCCGACCGCAGCGCCATAGACATTGGCCGAGGCGATCAGTCCGGCGCTCGCGGGCTTGATGCCGAGCCCGTCCGACAGACCCGTGACGAGCGCCGCCATGATGTTGACGTAGAAGAGCCCGGCTGTCGCGAGGAAGGACAGCAGCACCGCGGCGGGCAAGCCGTCAGGCGCGACCTTCGGCAGCGTATCGGTCAGCCGCATGGCGCATCCTTTCCGGCAAGCGCCACGGCGGCCGCGCTCCAATCCCAATGATCGCTGTCGCCGAAGCTGTAGAAGAGCGCGTCGCGGCCGGGCAGCATCGCGACCGAAATGCCGCCGAACCCCGACATCGCCGGAACCCAGAGCGATCCGGCGCAGCCGAGCTTCGCGCCCATGTCGCGCGTCCAGAAACCGGCGCGGTAGCGGAAGCCGGGGAAGCCCGCGGGAAGCCCGCCGCCCTGCGGCGCGCGCTGCATCGCCGCGTCGAGCAGGCGCCGGTCGAGCCGCCCGTCCGCGCCCTGCATCAGCCAGCGCGACAGGCGGGCGATGTCGTCGGGCTGATAGGTCAGCCCCCAACCGACGAAGGGCTGCGCGACCGCATCCTCGCTGCGCCGCGTCGTCGACAGCGTTGGGCTAAGCTTGAGACCATCCCACAGTGGCCGGACGAGATCGTCGTAGAGATCGGCCTTCGCGCCACGCTTCGCGCGCAAGATCGCACTCATCGCGGTGCCGAGCAGATAGGTGTCGGAGGTGTGATAGACCCATTTGCCGCCCGGCGGCGCCTTGCGCGGATAATGGGTGCAGGCGAAGGCGATCTTCGCCGCATGATCGGCGGGCTCGAAGAAAGCGGCGATCGACGGATCGTCCTCGTCGGCCATATAGGCGTCGGAGCGATAATGGCCGGTCGTCATGTCGAGCGCCTGCTCGAGCGTCACCCCCGCCCAGCCGCGCGCGCATTGCGGGACGTGTGCGGCGATCTCCGTTCCCGCGCTACCCGGATAGAGTTTTTCGAGCCGCATCAGCGCGACCCCGCCGAACACCGACTTGGCGGTCGAATAGGACGGCAGGTCGATCGCCTCGCACGCCGGATAGTCGCCGTGGCGGGTCGCGCAGGCGCTGCGGTAATGGACGCCGTCCACCACCGCGCCATAGACGGTCGGCTCCGGCCCCGCCGCGGTGGCGAAGGCAAGCGCATCGGGGCGTTCCTCGATCGAACGCACCGGCAAGCGCGCCGCCACCGCCTCCTCATGACGCCGCACAATCGCGTCGGCGTCGCGGACTGCGCCCGGCGCAAGGCGCGCGGCAGCGAAGCCCCAGGCGTCGAACTTGCGATAGCGGCAAGTCTCGCCCGCAATCTCGAAGGCGGCTTTGCTCACCGTTCCGTCCGCGCCGAACAGGAAGGTCAGCATCCCGTTGTGCGTGCAATTGGCGCCCCGCTCCTGCAGCGCGAAGGGCAGCGCGGCGCGGGTCAGCCCGCCGTCGCCGGGCTCCGACCAGACGCGGCCCGGCTCGACGATCCAGTTCCAGTCGGGATGGGTCGATGGGATCAGTCCGCGCTGCGCGGGGATCAGCGCGTCGCCGTGCTGGACGAGGTCGATGGCGAGATCGGGCAGCGAGCGGCTCGTATCGCCGCGCTCATAGCCCTTTTCTTCGACGATCAGGCGGAACCCCGCCATCGGCCCGCCCGCCAGATGCAGGCGGCCCGTAAAGTTCGCCAGCGGCTTCACAGCATCAGTGGCGGGGGCGAAGGCCGACAGGTCGACGGGGCTATCGAAGCCCTCCCCCGCCAGCAATGCCACGCGGCCGAATGTCGGCCTTGCGCCCGAAACCTCGGCCTTGGCGACGCCCGTCACCACCACATCGTCGAACCAGCAGGTCGCGCGCTTGCCCCGCGCCGACAGGCGGAGCCGCAGCCCCCCATCACCCTCGGCGAGCGCCTGTCCGCCCGGCCACAGCGTCACCGCATCGGCACGTGCCTTGCCGACCGACAGGATCGGCGCCCATGTCGCGCCGCCATCGCGCGAGGCTTCGGCCGCGCAGGCGGCGTCATCGCCGAGCGCATCGGCGGCGATCTTCACGGTCGCATAGAGGCGGCGCTTGCCTTCGACCGGCACCGCGACCTCGGCGCTCGCCCCGGCGGTGAGGCGCATCGAGACATTGCCCTCGAAGCTCGTCAGCCGCACGTCGCCCGCGCCTGCCGCGCGCCACGGGTCGGCGCTGCCCTGCTGGAAATCGCTGCGCAGCAATTCCTCGGCAGATGCGCTGCCGGGCGCCGCGAGCGCGATCAGGGCGAGCGCCCCATATCTCACAGCGTGATGCCTGCCCTGCCCAGCGCCTCGGCAAGCGGCGCGAGCCCCGCCGCATAGCGCCGCCAGAGGCCCACGGAGCGATCGTGGATCGGCGCGCGCACCTGCACGGCGCTCGCGGTCGCCACAGGGGCGGGGTTGCGGTGGAAATCGAGGCAGGCGTCTTCCCAGTCGAAACCGCACGCCGCGACCAGCCGGCGGCTCTCGCCCTCCTGATCGGCAATCAGCGCTTCATAGTCGATCTCGATCATCCGGCCGGGCAAGGCATCGCGCCAATGCGCCATCAGTCGCTCATAGGCGATGCGATAGGCGGCGAGATCGTCGAGGTCGTAGCTGAAGGGATAGCCCATGCGGAACAGCGTCTTGTACATCGCATAGCAGCCATCCATCGCCCCGCGCCGGACATGGACGATGCGCGCATCGGGCAGCGCAAGCGCGATCAGGCCGATATAGAGGAAATTGAGCGGCGTCTTGTCGATCGCGAAAGGCGCGCCGGGATCACGCTCGGCGATGCGCGACCGATAGGCGCGGCCGAGCGCGCCATGGTCCATCGCGACACTGCGGCGGATAAGGTCGGCCTTGTCCCGCGCCTGCCCCGCGCCCTCGATCAGCGCGAGTGCGAAATCCTGAATCTCGCCGAGGCTCGCGACCTGGCTGTGCGACGACAGGATGCGGTCGACCAGCGTCGTCCCGCTGCGCGGCAGGCCGAGGACGAAGATCGGTCCCGGTTCGGCGGACGGCGGCGGAGCCGCGCGCAGGCGCTCGGCCGAAAAGGCGTCGGCGATCGCCGCCATCGTGTCGACGTCGTCGGCGACACGATAGGACAGCCGCGCCCGCCGCGCATCGGCCGCCGCCTTCAGCGCCGCGAACGCCCGGTCATGGCCGCCGAGATCCTCGAGTTCCTTCGCCAGCGCATGGCCGAGCGCGATGCGCGCCTCGGCATCGCTTCCCGCCGCTACCAGCGCGTTTTCAAGCGCCGCCACATGATTATTGTCCGCGGTCGCACGGCGCAACGTCGAGCGGTTGGCCCAGGCGTCCCAATCATGCGGATTTTCCGCAATCACATGGTCAAAATGCGCCTCTGCCGCATCGATCCGGCCGAGCGCGATCGACGCGGCGGCAAGGTCGTAGCGCGCGCGGCCATCGTCCGGCGCCAGTTCGACCGCGCGAGCGCAGCAGCGCTCGGCCTCGACCGGCTGGTTCATATGCCCGTGATATTCGGCAAGGCGGCGCAAGGCATGGGCGTCGTCCCACGCCAGTTCCTCGATCGCGGCGAGGACCGCGCGCGCCTCACCATAGCGGCCCCGCACCGCCGCAGCCCTCGCCCGCGCCAGCCCCGCGTCGAAATCGCCGGGGCCGCTTGACGGAGGAGAGGCGGCGGGCCAGGCCGTCATCGTCAGAAACGCACGTCCGCCGACAGGCCGATCGTCCGCGGCAGCGTGATCAGATCCTTCGACCCATTGCCATAATAGCCCTGCGACGGCGACGTCCCCATATAGGCCTCGGTGAAGACGCCCGTGACCCCATCCGCGTTGAACAGATTCTTGACGAACAAAGTCAGTCCATAGGAGCCCTTGCGCAGCGTCGCCGAGGCGTTCCAGATCGAGAAGCCCGGCAGGCGGACGTTGAATTTGGGCGAGGTGCTGATCGCGTTGCGCGTCGACGATTGATAGAAACCGTCGCCGCGCAGCGTCAGGCTGGTGTCGTTCCCGAGGTCGAAGCTGTAATCGGCGCTGCCAGTGAGGATGTGGTGCGCCGACCCCGGCAGGCGATCGCCGTCGCGCCCGATCAGCGTGTGGCTGGGATCTGGCGAGAAGAAATCGCGCGTCAGCTTCGCATCGACGTAAGTATAGCCGAGGGCATAGTGGAAGCCGCCGCTGCGCCCCTCGATCTGCGCCTCGATCCCCTGCGAGCGGGCCTTGCCGCCGTTCTGGACGACATAGAAGCCCCATACCGGAGTCGCGGTGTTGAGCTGGATATCCTTCCAGTCGATGTAGAAGGCGTCGAGATTATAGGTCAGCCCGCCAAGCGCACCCTTCACCCCGATCTCGTAATTGACCAGCGTGTCGGACTTATACTGCTGCCACGACGGATCCTCGGCATAGCGGCCGATCGTCGGCACCGCGTTCGACCCGCCGCGCCGATAGCCCTGCGACACGGTCGCGTAGAGCAGGCCGCGGTCGGCGAATTTCCACGACAGATTGCCCTTGAACAGCGCCTTGTCCTCGCTGGTGCGGAAAGTGGCGTCGGTCGGCTGCGACAGTGACGGGAAGATCGGAATGTCGATCGAGGTGTCGTTATGCGCCTTGTTCCAGAAATAGCGCACCCCGCCGGTCAGATCGACCGTATCGGTGGCGTGCCATGTCAGCTCACCGAACAGCGCGCGATCCTTGAACGTCTCGTGCCGGCGATAGAAGAAATCCTGATCGCTCGCGACCGCGGCGGGCAGGCCGGTCGCGGCGTCCCACCAGCGCTTGAAGCCGCGCAGAAAGCTGTCCTGCGACGAAAAGAGCTTCTGGTCCTGATAATAAGCGCCGATCACATAATCGAGCGGTCCGCCGCCCTTCGACACGAGACGCAGTTCCTGCACGAAGCTCTTGTCGCGATAGCTGCGCACCGCCGATGCCATCGGGCGCGGGTAGTTGTAATAGAAGGCGAGGAAGCCGGCCTTGGCGTAGAAGCCGGTATTCTCGCTGACGCTGTCGCCCTCATGATCATACCAGGAGGAGCTGGAGGTCAGCGTGGCAAAGCCCAGGTCGACATTCGCTTCCAAGGCGACCGAATCGACGTTGCGGGTCGAGGGTTCGAGCTGGATCGACCCGTTCTGATAGCCTTCATAGGCCTTGCCATAGCCGTCGAGCCCGCGGGTGATCTGCCGCCGACCCCCGACATTATCCTCTTGGTGATTATAGGTCAGCGTCAGGTCGACCGCGTCGCTCGGCTGCCATAGCGCGGCGATGCGGCCGTACCAGACATGGACGAAATCGGCATCCTTGACGCGGCGATATTCAGCATCGGGCGCGAGCACCCCGGCGGGCGCGGTCGGGATGCCGTCGCCGTCGAGCTTGTAGACGTTCACATAGTCGGTCAGGCCCGGATAATGCTGGCGGCTACCCACAGCACGGATCGCGAAGGTATCGCCGAGCGGCACGTTGAGCACGACGTCGGCCTCGTAACCGATGCCGTCCGATCCCTTGACGTTGCTGACGCCGCCGGTGACGCGCCCCTCGAAACGGCCGAGCACGGGCTTCTTGAGGATATAGCGCACCGTGCCGCCGAGCGCGCCCGATCCATAGAGCGTTCCCTGCGGCCCGCGCAGCACCTCGACCCGGTCGAGATCCTTGAGCAGATAGGCAGCGAACAGCGGTGTGTCGTTGACATAGGTCGAGACCGGCGAAACCCCCGAAACGGCGTAGTCGCCGAGCGCGGCGCTGTCGACGTTGACGCCGCGGATCGTCACCGTGTTGATGACGCCCGCGTTGCGCCGGCCGCGATCGACGACCGCGACGCCGGGGATCGAGCGGAGCAGCTCGGCCTGATCGCGCGTCTGGTTCGCGTCGATCCGGTCGCCGCCGACCGCCGAGATATTATAGGGGATATCGATCGTCCGGGCTTCGCGGCGCGTCGCGGTGACGACGATGTCGGTGCCGTCGTTCGCGGCCCCCGCCTCCTGGGCGAAGACCGTTGCCGGCATCGCCGCCAGCAGGCCGGTGCAGGCGAGCGATGTCGTCGCCAGAAGTCGCGTAGTGTTGGTCATGGTTTTCCCCCCTTTTGTGTCATCGCGCGCGCGTCGGCGCTATCCTTGTCGGTGAGCGAAGAAGCAGGCTGAACGAGCGGGCCGAGCGCCTGGAGCGTCGGCGAGGCCGCGGGCCCGCGGTCGAAGGCTTCGAAATGCTGCGGACCGTCGCGCAGGCTCTTGAGCGGCTGGCCGAGCCCGTGCCAGCCGCGTTCGCGGCAACGGCGGACGTAGCCGAGGTCGAGATCGACCGCGATCACCTCGCGCCCCTCCCCCGCCGCGTGGATCATCTCGCCGCCCGGCCCCGCGACGCACGAACGCCCATAGCCGAGGTCGCCCGCGACATTGACCGAGACGACATAGGCCTGGTTGGTCGCGGCGGCGGCGCGGACGATCGACAATTCGACGTCGCGGTCGATGGTGTTGGTCATCACCGGATTGAGGATGACCTCCGCCCCGCGCCAGATCAGCGAGCGGACAACCTCGGGAAACCAGATGTCGTAGCAGATGGCGAGGCCGAAGCGCCCGACGCCGGGAACGTCGAATATGGTCGGCTCGACGCCACCGGTCACCCCCTCTTCATAGGGATAGAAGGGATAGATTTTCCGGTGCCGTGCAGCGATGCTGCCGTCGGGGGCAAAGACGCTGGCGGTGTTGTAGATGGTGTCGCCGTCGCGCTCGAACAGCGAGCCGTTGACGAGCCACAGCCCATGTTCGCGCGCCATCGCCGCAAAGGCGTCCTCGGCGGGGCCGGGCAGCGGCTGCGCATTCGCGGTAGCGGGGCCAAAGCAGGAGAGTTCGCCGAGCACGACCATGTCGACCCAGCCGAAGCGGCGGCGGACGAGCCGCACTTCCTCGGCGATGCGGTCCAGATTGTCGCCGCGCGGCAAGGCCAGTTGCAGTCCGGCGATAGCGAAATGAGTCATAATCCTCCCCAGCGCGCCGATCGGGGCGCGTCCGGGGGATAATCTGTCCGCTATGCGGCGCTTGCGATAGGTCCAGTTTGCAAACTAGGATGGTGCCAGATCGCCAATGCGACCGATCAGCGCCCAGTCGACAATGCGCTGTCCGGCGCCGAGCCACTGGATGACGTCGCCCTCGACCGCGACCTCGAACGAGGTCGCCTCGCCATAGGACCAGCTTTGCCATTGGCGGTGCCAGCGGTCGCCCTCGATCCACCAGCGCCCGGTGTCGATATCTTCGTCGGCATGGCCCGCGCGCCCGGTCATCGTGCCGTCGGGCAGCAGCAATATGGTGCAGGGGTCGCCATAGATGGTGCGGCATTCGAGCCGCGCGCCGCTCATCTTGCGGCGCAGCGCGCGGCCGGTCAGGATCGGCGGCGGCTCGGCCTTCTTCGCCATCACGTCATTGAGCGCCGCGGTCAGCGCCGCGACGCCGGGGCGGATGCGTCCGGTTGGCAGGCTGGTGACGCCGAGCCGGAACAGGCCGGGCGGCGCAGTGCCAGCATAATAGGAATCGACCCGCTCGATCAGCACCCCGCGCCGCTCGGCCGCCGCGGCAAGGTCCGCGACGTCGAGTCCGTCGGGCCCCTGCACCCACATCGTCGTCCCGCCGCGCACCGGCTGGATCGCGATCGAGCGCGGCAGATAATGGTTGAGTGCGTCGCGCAGCGCGATTTGCCGAGTGCGGAATTCGCGGCCGATCCGCCGCATCATCGAATCATAATGGCCGAGCGACAGGAATTGCGCGGCGGCGCGCTGGTTGTTCGGCGGCGGCTGCTTGACCGACAGGCGGCGCAGTTCGCGCAGGTGCGCGATCACTTCGCGGTCGGCAACCATGAAACCGAGCCTGAGGCCGGGATCGAGTACCTTGGCGAGCCCGGCGATATAGACGACGCGGCTGCCTCCCGCCATGCCGCGCATCGCCGGAAAATCCTCGTCGAGATAGTTGGTCTCGCATTCGAAATCATCCTCGACGATGATCAGGTCATGCGCGTCGGCCGCGGCGAGCAGTGCGCGGCGCCGGTCGAGCGACAAGGTCGCGCCGGTGGGCAGTTGATGGCTGGGCGTGACCATGACGAGGTCGCAATCGGCCAGCCGCGCGTCGGTCACCACGCCTTCAGCATCGACCGGCTGCGGCGTCCACACGCCGCGCCGCGCCTCGATCAGCGCGCGCAGTTCGAACAGGCAGGGGTCTTCGATCGCGACGCAGCTACCGTCGGTGCAGAACAGATCGAGCGCGAGGACGCGGGCATGATGCGTGCCGAGCGTCAGCAACATCTCGTCGGGGCGCGCATAGATGCCGCGCCGCGGCAATATCTTGGTTCGGATTTCCTCGATCAGCGCCGCGTCGTCGTCGGCGATTCCCGACCAGGAAGCGACCTGCCGCCGCTTCAGCGACAGACTCGCCGCCTCGCGCCAGTCGTCGACCGGAAACAGGCTGTCATCGAAACAGCCATCGAGGAAAGGATAGGGATACTGCTGCCAGTTGGCGGGCCGCGGCTCGGGAAGCGCGGGCAGGCGCGGCAGGCGTTCGGACCAGGATACGCCGTTCGGCGTCGCACGCTCGGCGATCCCCGCGACCTCGCCGAACCCGATGCGCCCGGCGGTCAGGTCGCCCGACACGAACAGTCCGCTACGCTCGCGCGCGACGACATGGCCGTCGGCGACGAGCTGTTGATAGGCGATCGTCACCGTGTTGCGGGCGACGCCGAGCAGGCGGGCCATCGAGCGCGAGGACGGCAGCCGGTGCCCCGCCGGCCACGCCTGCGACCGCATCAGTTCGATCACGCCCTTGCGAATCTGGTCCTGCAGCGTGGCATCGCTATCGCGATCGAGGATGAAGGACGGGCGCATAGCCGATTGTGCGCAAATCACCCGGTCTTGTTCAAGCGCTAACGACGTCAACCCGACCTAAAACCAGGCGCGTACCCCCAGGACGAAACTGACGCCGTCCACATCCTCGCCGCCCGCGCGCGCGAAGCGCGCGGTGTCGCCGAGCTTGCGCGCCCATTCGACCCCGACATAAGGCGCGAATTCCTTGACGATCTCGTAGCGGAGCCGAACCCCCAGTTCGACATCGGAAAGCCCCGATCCGATGCCGGTTTCGGGAACGTCCTGAAGCGCGAAATTGACCTCCGCCCGCGGTTGCAGGACCAGCCGCTGGGTGATGCGCTGGTCGTAATAGCCCTCGACACGCCCGAGCAGATCGCCCTTGTTCGACAGGAACAGCGCGCCCTCGACCTCGAACCAATAAGGAGCGAGTCCTTCGAACCCGACGACGGCATAGCTGCGGTCGGGCCCTTCGCCCAGATCCTGCCGCACACCGGCCTGGAGGTTGAAATAGGGGCCGACCGCCCGGCTGTAGAGCAGCTGGAGTTCCGCCTCCTCGATCCCCTCGCCCCACCGACCCTCGCCTTCGCTCTTGAGCGTGACGCGGTCGATGTCGCCGCCATACCAGCCCTCGGCGCCCCAGCGATATCCGTCGCGCCCCTTGCGCGCCTGATATTCGGCGCGGTCGAGGCTGAGGAAGGCGATCGTCTGTCCGCCATTCTCCTTCATCATCTCGTGACGCGCGCGATCCATCTCCGCCTTCGGATAGATATGGTCGGCATACCAGTCGCCGGGCGGCGCGGGAGCAGGCGCGTCGCCTGGCGGCAGGTCGGTGCCGGCCGCGCCCATTTGCGGAGCGGGCGACGGCGCGGCTGGCGTGCAATGCCCCATCGCGGCATGGTCCGGCGGGCATAGGGGATCGGACGCGGGCGCAGCGGGCTGCCTATCGTGCATCGCATGGCCCTGCGCGCCCGCCGGAATGGCGAAGACCAGCGCCGGGACCGCGACGATCAGGGCGAGCCGGATCATGCCGCCTCTCCTCGCGGACGGACGCTGACGACGCGCATCATGCCCGCATACATGTGATAGAGGAGGTGACAGTGGAACGCCCAGTCGCCGACCGCGTCGGCGGTGAAATCAAAGGTCGCGATCCCTCCCGGCTGGACGAGCACCGTATGCTTGCGCGGCGCCCGGTCGCCCTTCCCGGTGACCAGCTCAAAGAAATGGCCGTGGAGATGGATCGGGTGGCTCATCATCGAATCGTTGATCAGGTTCACGCGCACCCGCTCGCCCTCGATGAAGGGGATCGGTTCGTGGTGATCCGACATCTTCATGCCGTCGAACGACCACATGAAGCGCTCCATATTGCCGGTCAGATGGATGTCGAGCGAGCGTTCGGGGGCGCGAACGTCGGGATTACGGTCGAGCGCGACGAGGTCCTTGTAGGTCAGGACCGCGTGCCCGGCATCCTCGAGCCCCTGGCCGGGCTCGCCCATCCGGTCGACGGGCATCGGCGAGATCGTCTGCACGCCCGGGTCGCGCCTGACCTGCGGCGCGGCGTCGAAGTCGCGCATCCGATGATCCATGGCGCTGCCCGATCCGTGATCCATGCCCGCCATCGCCCCGCCGTCGCCCGCCGGCGTGCAATGCCCCATCGCGGCATGTTCGGCGGGACACGCGGCGTCCCCGCTCGTCATCGCCCCCATGTCGCCCATCCCCATATCCTTCATGGTCGCGAGCGGCCGCGGTCGCAGCGG
Organism: Sphingopyxis sp. DBS4; assembly: GCF_024628865.1. NCBI lineage: Bacteria > Pseudomonadati > Pseudomonadota > Alphaproteobacteria > Sphingomonadales > Sphingopyxidaceae > Sphingopyxis > Sphingopyxis sp. DBS4. Next base: position 671,978 of record NZ_CP102384.1, on the reverse strand, counting down.
CGGAACCTCCGCCACCATGCCGGGGCGCGGCGCAAGCGTCGCCCGCCCCATCCCCGACCGATCATTGGCTTCGGCGACGAGCGTATAGGCACGGTCCTCGACCGGGGTCACGATGACGTCATAGGTCTCGGCAACCGCGATCTGGAACTCGTCGGTCTCGACCGGGACGATATTGAGGCCGTCGGCTTGCACGACCGTCATCCGCAACCCCGGGATACGGACATTGAATATCGACATCGCGGAGGCGTTGATGATGCGCAGCCGGACGCGCTCGCCCGGATGAAAGAGCGCGGTCCAATTGTCGCGCGGGCCGTGGCCGTTGACGAGGAAACTGTAGGTCGAACCGTTGACGTCGGCGACGTCGGTCGGGTCCATCCGCATCCGGCCCCAGTCGATCCGCTCCCCTAGCGGCTGATCCTTGCCGGCGAGCAGACCGGACAGCGTCTGGCGCTGCCGGTTGAAATGGCCGGGGTCGACCTTGAGCTTGTGAAAGATCGCCTCGGGCGAAATCCGGCTGTGATCGGACAGCACGACGACATGCTCGCGGTCATAGGCGATCGGATCGGCGCCTTCGGGGTCGATGACGATCGGTCCATAATGGCCGATCTGTTCCTGCAGGCCCGAATGGCTATGATACCAATAGGTGCCCGACTGGATTACCGGAAATTCGTAGACGAACGTCGAGCGCGGCCTGATCCCCGGAAAACTGACCCCCGGAACGCCGTCCATCTGAAACGGAAGAAGAAGCCCGTGCCAGTGGATCGAGCTGTCCTCGTCGAGGTCGTTGACGACGGTGAGCCTTGCCGTCTGCCCTTCCTTCAGGCGCACCAGCGGCGCCGGCACCGTCCCATTGATCCCGATCGCGCGGCTCGGCTTGCCGTCGATCCGCAATGTCTGGCGCGCGATGCGCAGCGTGATGTCGCTGCCCGACACCGTCGGGATAGGAGCGGTGATGCCGGACGACACCGGCTGCGCCCAGGCGGGGAACCATGCCGCCGCCGCGGCCCCGCCCCCCAAAACCCCGCTGACGAACCGACGCCTGTTGATCTGCATGTTCATTCCGACCGTTTATGTTTGTTCTTCGCTTTCATACGCAGGCGCCGCCGCCATCCCTCACGCCAATCGGTCGCTCACTGCATCAATATCGGCAAGCAATTGCCGCAGTTTCGCGCGTGCGCGATAGAGCCGCGTTTCGATCGTCTTCTCGCTGACGCCGAGCAGCGCCGCCGTTTCCGCCTGGCTCATCTCTTCCACTCCGCGCAGCAGCAGAACCTCGCGCAAATTCCGGGGCAGATCGGCTATCGCGGCGCGGACGCGGGCGAGTTCGGACCGATCGCCCGCCTCGCTATCGGGCAGCGGTGTGCCGCTGGCGACATCGTGCGCCGCTTCGATCGGGAGAGCGCGCGCGAAAAAGGCGCGCACCTTGCGCCGCCGCGCCCAGTCGCGGCACTTGTTGATCGCGATCCGGCTGATCCAGATGCGAAAGGGCCGCTCGCCATCATAGCGATCGATCGCCGCGAAACCCGCGACAAAGGCTTCCTGCGTCAAATCCATCGCCTCCTCGGTATCGCCGGTCTGCCGGACAATCAGCCGGTAGACCCCGGCCTTGTAGCGATTCAGCAGTTCACGGCAGGCGTCTTCGCGCCCGGCGCGCGCAAGCGCGGCCAGGTCCGCGTCCGACCATTGCGACGGGTCGGCACTCACCGCGCATCGGCGGTCAGCGCCTTGACCACGCTCTTGTCGAACATGCGCGCCTGATCGCGGTCGAGGACGGCGCGCATCGCAAAGAGATGTTCCAGCGTTTCCTTTTGCAGCGTTCCCATGACCCGATGGCTATGGTCGATCGCCTCGGTGACGCGCGGGCCATAGCCGTGCTCGGCCTCGATCGCCTGCGCGAGCGCCACATTGGCGGCGCGCATCTCCTGCTCCAGTGCGCGCCGGCGGCCCACGAAATCGGCCTCGATCGTGTCGATCCGGACCTTCTGCGCGGCCGTCAGGTCGAGCTGGCTGTGCAGGAGCGCATGAAGCTCGGTTTCACTGGCTCTCGGGGTGTCGGTCGCCAGACGGCCGACGAACACCCCGGCGATGGCGGCGGCAAAGGCGATGAGGCAGACCAGAAGCACGCGGCGAGAGGGCATGTTATTGCGCATCCAGCAGCGACGAGGGCGCCAACGCGCTGGCCGGGGCGAGCGGGCTGAGCGGGCTCGCCGCCACCGCCGGACGCGGCACCACGCTCCCCGCGAAAATGCCGCCGCCGAGCGACAGAACGGCGGCGAGCGTCATCACCCGGCGCATGATCACCGCTTCGCGGCGCCGGACGCCGAGCGCGCGGATGACCCTGTCGTCGAGCGCGTCGAGCGCCGCCGGCAGGTCGACCCGGCCCAAGATGCGAAGTTCGTCGTCCATGAAACCTCTTTGCCGAACAGCCTTCCTATATAGAGCATACGCGCCCGCGGCGATCATCCCTCAAACCGATCGATGAGGGAAAATCCGCCCGCCCGCGTATTAGCAGGACAGATCCGATATTGGAGGTTTTATGCTCAAGTCCTTTCTTCCGTCCGCAGCGGCAGCCGTCGCCATGCTGGTGACGCCGATCGCGGCAAGCGCGCACACCCGGCTCATGGCTTCGACCCCCGCAGCCGGCTCGACGGCCTCGAAAGTGACGTCGGTGAGCCTGCACTTCAGTGAGAAACTCATTCCCGCGACGATCAAGACCAGCCTCGTCATGACCGCCATGCCCGGAATGACCGATCATCCGCCGATGAAAATTCCCTATTCGTCGGCGATGGGCAAGGATGGAAAGTCGATGACGCTCCTGCTCAAGCGCCCGCTCGCGGCGGGCAGCTACACGCTGAGCTGGTCGGCCGCGGGCGCGGACACGCATCACATGGGCAGCGAATTCAGCTTCACGGTGAAATAGGGCGGTGGGCGATCTCGTCCTGATCGGCATCCGGTTCGCGCTCTATACGGACCTGATGCTCGTCGCCGGTCTCACCGCTTTTCCCCTTTACGCCCTGACGCGGCAAGACCGCGCAAGGCCCGAACTGACGGACAGGATCTGGTGCGCCGAACGATGGCTCTGCGCGGCGGGTCTTCTCCTGTCGGCGCTCGGCATGGGGATGCTCGCGGCATCGATGCAGGGCGTCGGGCTCCTCGCGCTCGACGCCCAATCCTTTCAGGCCATCGTCCGGCAAAGCGACGTCGGCACCGCCTGGCTCTATCGCAGCGCCGCGCTCGCCGCCGCGCTGGCGGCGTCGATCTGGACGAGGCGGTGGCCGACCGCCGTCGCCGCACTGCTCGCGGCGGCGGGCCTGGTGGCGGTCGGCACGCTTGCCTGGTCGGGTCACGCCGGCGCGACCGAGGGAACTGCCGGGACCATCCACCGGATCAGCGACATCGTGCATATCGCGGCAGCGTCGGTGTGGATCGGGGCGATCGCTGCCTTTCTGCTGCTGCTGTCTCCACGGCGCAGCGGCCCGCCGCCGGGGACGATCGCAATCGCCGCGCGCAGCCTCGATCGCTTTTCGGTCGTGGGGACGATCTGCGTCCTGACCATTGCGGGAACCGGGCTCATCAACGGTCAGATGATCATCGGCGCGGAGAATCTCGGCCGGTCGCTCGCGGCTCCCTATGGACAAGGGCTTCTCGCCAAGCTCGCGCTGTTCGCGCTCATGCTCGCCCTCGCCGCCGCCAATCGCTGGCGGCTCACCCCGGCGCTCAGCGCCGCCGTCGCGCGGATGGAAGCACGCGACGACGCGAACCCGTCCGAAGCGATCGCCGCCCTGTGCAAGAGCCTGATCGCCGAAGCGACGGCCGCTTTCGCGATCCTGGCCCTGGTCGCCTGGTTCGGGACGCTCGATCCTTTCGGCGGCGAAGCGATGTGATGCGAAGCACGGGTCGAATTTCGGCGCCGCCAAAGCGAGCGCTCGTTTCCCGGACAAGCCGATGCGCGTCGAGGAAATAATGGTGCCCGGGGACGGAGTCGAACCGCCGACACTGCGATTTTCAGTCGCATGCTCTACCAACTGAGCTACCCGGGCACGGGCGTCGCGAGGCCGGTCGGCCTGCTGGCGAGCGGCGGCTATAGGCAGGGCGTTTCATCCTGTCCAGAGCCTTTGTTGCGTCAATTTCGCGGGTCAATCGCCTTCGAACCGGGCGTCGTCGGTGCCCCCGTCGGGCCCTTCGTGCGCGGGGGTGCGATAGCGTTCGTCGAACCAGTGATTGAGGTCGCGATCGCGGCAGCCGCGGCTGCAGAACGGCCGATATTGCTGGACGCGCGGCTTGCCGCAAAGCGGGCATTTGTCGGGTTCGGCGGCGGCTTCATTGGGCATGGCCCGCTCCTTTCGCTTGGGCATCGCGCACAATCTCGACCGGTCGCCCGGTGCGTTTCTGCAACTCGGCGACCCAGCCGGGATGCGCCGCGATATGATCGGCAACGGCCGGGCGCGCAGTCAGTTGCAACGCGCCCGCGCCCTTTGCCCGTTCGGCCTGGCGCAGCAACAGCGCGGCGTCGGTGGCGGCAGGATCGAATCGCACCTGCTCGACCAGCGACGGCCGCTCGCGGCGGCGGATGATCTGCATCAGGCCGAAGCCGTTGATCGCGGTGCGCTCGAAGGGCGGCGGCAGCCATTCGTCGACCAGCGCGTCGATCGCCTGCCGCTCGGCCCGGCCGGCGAGGGTCGGGAAATCGATGCCGATCGACCCGCCAATATCGCAGCAGCGAATGACATGCGCCGCCGCGGCGGCCCCGGCTCGCGCGAGCGCCAGCCCGCTTCCGTCGCCGTCGATGTCGATCAGCGTCATCGCGGGCGTCGTATCGACCCACAGCGCGCCGCCCGCGAACGGCCAGTGCCCCGCGCGGATATGCCCGATTAGCTCGGACCAGCCCGCTTCCTCCAGACGGTCGAGGCCCATCGCGCTCAGCTCGGCGACCGGATATTCCGTCGCCGCGATACGTGCGCGCAGATCGGGACCGGCGCCCACCGCCCGGTCGGACAGGCGCGCGCGCGCCGGCTTGTCGCGGCCGCGCTCGCGCAGCGCCATGCGCGTTATCTCGACGGTCAGGCGCGTTCCCAGCGAAAGCCCGGGCGGCGGGGACAGCGTCGCGAGCGGATCGCCGGGCGCATCAAGCACAACCTTGCCCGCCTCGACCAGCCGCGCCGCCACCACCGCACCGACGCGCGGCCCGTCGCCGTCACGCTCGATCCGCGCTTCGACGATCACCCCGTCCTCGACCAGCGCGGCGCGGCATTCGCCGATACCGGCTTCATAAAGCCACTCAGCCAAGCGGCACGCCGGCGCTGCTCAATAGCGCGCGCGCCTCGAACAGCGGCAGGCCGACGACGTTGGAATGGCTGCCCGACAGGAAGCGGACGAAGATTTCGGCCTTGCCCTGGATCGCATAGCCGCCTGCCTTGCCCATCCCCTCGCCGCCTTCGACATACCAGTCGATTTCGGCCTGGCTCAGCACCTTGAACGCCACGGTCGTGTCGGCGACGCGAACGCGCGGGCGTCCGTCGGCACCGACGACGCAGACGCCCGACCAGACATGATGGCGCCGCCCCGAAAGCAGGCCGAGCATCCGGCGAAGGTCGGCTTCGTCGACCGGCTTTTCGAGGATGCGGCGCCCGACCGCGACGGTCGTGTCACCCGCGAGCACGACTTCGTCCGCCGCGCGCTCGACGGCCAGCGCCTTGCCGGTCGCGAGCCGCGCGACATAGGCGCGCGGCAGTTCGCCTTTCAGCGGCGTCTCATCGATGTCGGGGGCCGCGATACGCGCGGGCGTCAGGCCGATCCGCGCCAGCAGCTCGCGGCGGCGCGGCGAGGTCGAAGCCAATACGAGAGCCGGAATTGGCGCGGGAGAGGTCGCCGCGCCGCTCACTTGAAGCGATAGGTGATCCGACCCTTGGTCAGGTCATAGGGGGTGAGTTCGACGAGCACTTCGTCGCCCACCAGAACGCGAATGCGGTTCTTGCGCATCTTGCCGGCCGTGTGGCCGAGAATTTCGTGATCATTTTCCAGCTTCACGCGGAACATCGCGTTGGGGAGCAGTTCGACCACCTGGCCGCGCATTTCCAGAAGTTCTTCTTTCGCCATCTATCCTCTAGGGGCTCGAAATATCGGGATGGGCGCCCATAACGCCAAATGTGCGGAATTGAAAGCCATCTGTAACGTCGGTTCAGGACACGAGTTTCAGCTTGCGCGCCACCCGCCAGCCGATGGTTTTCGCCCAGGCATAGCTCGGCCAGCGCGGCGGCATCGCGGGGTCGAGCCCGATGCGGCGCAGCGTGGCGTTGGCGGCATGCGCCTCGGACTCGCGGTAACTCCATTCGCTGCGCCAGGTGATCGACAGCGAGATCGAGGGCGCGTCGCCATTGGCGACGAAATGCGGCGCCATCACCGGCATCAGCACGGCATCGCCCGGACCGAGCGGCACCTGCTGCGCGCGATCGCGAAATTCCTCCTGCCACGGCAGATTGCGGTGCCCGCCCAGATGATATCGCTCATGTTCGGTGCGATGCGCGAAACGTTCGTCGCCCGCGGGCCAGACGTTCATCACCTTGGTGCCGCGCAATTGCAGCAGGATATTATGCTCGGGATCGAAGTGGAACGGCGTGATCGATCCGGGCGAGGAAATGAAGATGAAGCCCTGCGGCGTCAGCATCGCCCCGGTGCGCGGCGCGACAACGGGTTCGAGCTCGCCGAGCAGATCCATCAGCAGCGTGCGATAATCGGGCATCGTCTCGATATTCTTGAGCACCGCCCAGCTGCGGTTGGTGTCGATCGTGCGGATCGTCTCGCCGATCGACAGGCCGTTCGACGGGATATCCTCGGGCCGGATCCCGATCGGCAGTTCGCCGGGATTATATTCGACCTGCGCGTCGGGCAGGCGTTCGCCGAGCGCCGCCAGCGCTTCGAGCGACAGCAGGGGATGGTCGGGCAGGCGGTGATGCAGAAGTCCTGCCTCCGCGGGATAGAGCGCCTCCATCCGCGCGAGCGTTTCGGCGGGAAAGACGGGCTGGTCGATGGTCTGATGGGCCGTCATGGCGATTCCTATAGATTATTTTCAGCAGACGCGGCGCGTTTCCAGCGCCGCCACATTTTTTCCACGCCGACCAGCGCCTTGAAGCGCAGCCGGTCGGCGCCGCCCGCAAGCGGCGCGTTGACCCAGACGAGATGGCGGCGCTCGCGCCAGACGCTGTCGATCATCGGATGGCCGGGCGCGGCGCAGCTATCGACCCAGTCGATGCGATCATCGCCCAACAGATCGAGATTCGCCTGTTGCAGCAGCACGCCGGGCGAGAAGCGGGCGAAATCCTCGTCGAACGCGGTCTTGAACGAAAAGCCGCCCGGCGAGCTGAGGAAATTGATCAGCATCGCGAGCGGCCGATCGTCGAGCGCGAGCAGGCGCATGTCGAGCTTGTCGGCGCCGGCGGCGGCCGTGACGATCGCGCGAAACCACGCTTCGGTCTCGCCATGGCTGGCGAGCGCCGATCCGGCCCGGCCTTTCCAGCCGCGCGCTTCGAGATCAAGAAACGCGTCGATCCAGGGCTCGACCGCCTCGCCCGGTTGCCAGCGGCGAAACGCCATCTCGCCCTGTTCGGCGAGCCGGTTCGCCTGGCGGCGAAGCTCCTTGCGCTTCTTCGCGCGCACTGCTTCATCCCAATAGGCTTCGGCCGAGAGATCGCTGTCGAGGAGCGCGCGCTCCTCGCGGTGGACGACTTCCGCCTCGCCCCCGCGTCCGCGCGCAACCTCGACCAGCGCGCGATGCAACGGCCCGTCCTCGGTCAGGCGCGGCACATGGAGCAAGGTTTGCGTCCAGTTCGCGGCGTCGCACCAGCCGAGCAGGATCGACCAGAAGAGCGTCTCCATCCCGGCGCGGACCAGCGGCGCGCCGTGGAAATGATTGGCGTGCGCCCATCCGGTCACATGCCGGAGCGGTAGACGCCCATATTTCACCGCGGGCGCGAGCGGCATCACGCCGACCAACGGCCCCGCGCCGTCGGCCCGCACCATCACCAGCCGCGCCCGCCGCTCGGGATCGAGCAGATGGAGCGCGGGTTGCAGGCACCAGCGTTCGGCGAAGGGATTCGGCTCGCTCGCCTCGTCCGCCAGCCGGTCCCACGCCTTCGCCAACTCGTCCGAAAGCGACAGCGGGTCGGCGACACGCACGGCAAGCGGCGCGGCATCGGCGACGCTGATCGGAAAGGCGGGGTGGACCGTCATCGGCGGCGAGCCTAGCAGCAAGTCGTTAAGAGGGCGTGGCGATTCATCTACGTCCTTCTATCACTCTCCGCAGATCGAGATGGCCGCTAATGCCCCAATTTCGTCATCCCGGCGAAGGCCGGGATCTCGCCCTATCGCCATAACGCACCGGCGAGATCCCGGCCTTCGCCGGGATGACGAGAGTGGTTAGTCGACGTAAACTCCCCACTCCACGGCGGCGATCAGACCTCAAATCCCGAACAGCTTCGCCAGCGATTTCTCCAGCATGAAGAATTGCCAGATCAGCCGCCCATGGTCGCGGCGGCCCGACTGGTGCGCGGCGACGATGCGTTCGATCTCGGCCATGTCGAACCAGCCCGAGCGCGTCAGCGTCGACGACGTCGCGAGCGCCTTCGCCTGCTCGACCAGCGGCCCGCGGAACCAGCGCGACACCGGCGTCACGAACCCCATCTTGGGACGATAGAGAATGTCGTGCGGCAGATAACGCTCCATCGCCTTCTTGAGGATCGCCTTGCCGGTGCCGCCCTGCACGCGCATCGACGCCGGCAGGGTCGCGGCGAATTCGATCAGGCGATAATCGAGCAGGGGTTCGCGCGCCTCGAGGCTGACCGCCATGCTCATCCGGTCGGTCTTGGTCAATATGTCGCCGGGCAGCCAGATCATCAGGTCGGCATATTGGGCGCGGTCGAGCGGTTCGGCGGCGGGCGCCTCGGCCATCGCCTTCCAGTAACGCGCTTCGCCGATATGATCACCGAGCGCATGGACCGCGGCATCGTTGAACAGGCGCGCGCGCTGCGCGGGGCCGGTCACCCCGACCGCCTCGGCATAGCCCTCCGCCCCGCTCCGCGACAGGCTCGCGAGCGTCGCGCGCGCGCGCAGCGGACGCGGCGCCCAGTCCATCTGCGGCCAGACGCGCGCCAGCGGGCCGAACAACCCCTTGCGCAGGAAACGCGGGATCATCCCGCGCAGCCGTTCCTCCTGATGCTGGAAGACGAGGCGGCGATAGCCCGCAAACGCTTCGTCGGCGCCGTCGCCCGAGAGCGCGACGGTCACATCCTCGCGCGCGAGTTCGCAGACGCGGTAGGTCGGCAGCGCGCTCGCATCGGCAAAGGGCTCGTCGAACATATCGGCGATCCGGTCGATCAGCGCGAAGTCGCCCGCGGCGACGGTACGGGTGCGGTGATCGGTCGCGAAGCGTTCGGCGATTTGCTGCGCATAGGCCGTCTCGTCGAGCGCCGCCTGGTCGAAGCCGATCGTGCAGGTTTTGACCGCCTTGGCGCTCGCCTCGGCCATCAGCGCGACGACCGCGCTGCTGTCCACCCCGCCCGACAGAAAGGCACCAAGCGGCACATCGGCGACCATGCGGTCGGTCACCGCGGTACGCATCAGGTGGATCAGATGCTCGGCGGCCTCGCCTTCGCTCGCCCGGACGCGCTTCGAGAAATCGGGCGCCCACCAGCGCGTCGGCGCGGGCACCGGCTTGCCGCGTTCGAGGAGCAGATAATGGCCCGCGGGCAATTTCTCGACCCCCGCGACGATGCAAGCATCGTCGGGGACATAGCCCAGCGCGAGGAAATCCTCGACCGCCGACAGATTGGCCTCCTGCCGCAGCAGCGGATGGCGGAGCAGGCCCTTGAGTTCGGAGGCGAACGCCACCGATCCGTCCGACAGGCGGACGTGATGGAGCGGCTTCACCCCCAGCCGGTCGCGCGCGAGGAACAGGCAGCCGCGCGCATGATCGTGGATCGCGAAGGCGAACATGCCATTGAGGCGCGACAGGCATTCGACGCCCCACTGACGCCACGCCGCGATGATCACCTCGGTATCGCCGCTGGTGCGGAAGCGGTGGCCGCGATCCTCGAGCTCAGCGCGCAGTTCGCGGAAATTATAGATTTCGCCGTTGTAGGTAAGCGTCACCGCCTCGTCGTCGCTCGCCATCGGCTGCGGGCTGCCCGCGATGTCGATGATCGACAGGCGGAGGTGGCCGAGCCCGACCCCCGGCGCGGTCCAATCGCCCGAACCGTCGGGGCCGCGATGCGCCATCGGGTGCAGCATGGCGCGGACGCGAGCGGGATCGACCGGCTTGGCCGTCTCGAGATGATAAATGCCTGCGATCCCGCACATATAGGAAGCGGCCTTAGCGCAGTTTCAGCGCGCGGTCAGCCATCGCCTGCGCTCCGCCCGACGCGGAAACGAAATCGCTGATCGCTTGCGCGCCGCCTTGCCCCTCCTCGCTCGACACGATCAGCGACAGCGCGCGCGGGTCGCCGCCAAGCAATCGCGCCTTCAACTCGGCGAGTTTGGCGCCGCGCGGGTTGCCCGTCGCGCTACCATCGACGACATACCAGGTCGCGGCGTCACGCAGTACCGGGCCGGGATGGAGCAAACGCTCGGTCTTGGCACCCTCGACCGGTGGCAGCGCCGCGCTCCACGCCCATTTGCTGTCGGGGTCGACCGCGCCCTGACCATAAGCGACGACCTCGCGCCCCTCGGCCTGCCGCACATAGCCGCCGATCGCGACGGCGACGCGTCGCCCCTTCGCATCAACGAAATCGCGGACCAACCGCTGGTCTGCGCCGTCGAAGCGCGGCATCCATACCGCCCGTTCCCGCGCCGCGACACTCCATCCGGCAGGGGCCGCAATCGGCATGGCTTCGGGCAACGGCGCCGAACGACCGCCGACCAGCCAGCCCCAGGCGGCGAAGAGCAGGGGCAGCGCGAGCGCGGCGGGAAGAACCCCCTTCGCCGCCCCCGCATGGCGCGGCAGGCCATCGAGGTCAGCGACATCGGCCGCGACGTCGTTCGCGGGCCGGTCGAACCAGCGCCGCGCGATCAGCATCACGAGCAGAATGACGACCCCGAAAAAGACCCAGCCATAGAAGACATGGTCGATCCCGCCCGCCCGCTCGATCCCCCAGATTTCGGCGGCGACCATCGTGCCGTATGCGCGCAGCGCATTGGCGAGCACCGTCGTCGCGAGCGCGAGCGCGACGAAGACGATCCGCCGCGTCCAGCTTTTGAAACAGAGGTGCGCCGCGAACACCGCATAAGCCAGCATCGCCATCAGGAAATTGACCCCCGAGCAGGCCTCGGCCACCTCGAAGAAGCCCGCGCGGGTGGTGATGAACACTCCCTCGATCTCGGCCGACAGCCCCGACAGGTGGAGCAGCGCGATGCTGATCTTCGCGGTGAGCGTCTGGAGCAAAGGCACCAGCTCCTCGCCGAACGGCACGAGCAGCAGCGCATAGCCGAGCGGAAAGAGCAGCGCGCGCACCAGCTTCCCGCCGAGTGCCACCGCGACGGCCCCTTGCAGCATCAGGATCAGCCCAAGCTGGCGGAACAGACCGACCCCCGCCGCCTCGCCGACGAGCCAGACCAGCCCCGCGCCCGCCATCCAGACCAGCGCGGGCCACCAATAAGCGGGGGTCAGCGGCTTGAGCAAAGCGGCCCGCTGCGACACCAGCCAGCCAATCATCGGCACCATCAACAGGCAATGGGTGAAGGTCGAACTATGCCACCAGATGCCGATCATATCGACGGCATCGGCGTGAAAAATCGCGAGGATCACCGCCGACAGGATCGCCAGCGCCGCGAGATGGTGCTGCCAGCGCGTCACGCGTCCAGCCCCAGCAAGTCGGCGAGCGGCGCAAGGCGTGCCTCCCAGCCATAGCGCGCGATCATCCGCGCGCGCGCCGCCTGACCCATCGCCGCCGCCGCGGCCGGATCAGCGAACAGGCGAACGACCGCCGCCGCCATCCCGGCCGCATCATCGGCCACGAGCAGATGCTCGCCATCCACCGCGTCGATTCCGGTTGCCGCCGCAGCGCTCGCGACCACAGGCCGCGCCATCGCCATCGCCTCGAGCAGCTTGTTCTGCACCCCGCGGGCGAGCAGCAGCGGCGCGACGACCGCGTCGGCGGCGGCGAGCCACGGGCGGACGTCGGGGACCTCGCCGGTGACGGTCACACCGGGCAGCGCCGCCAGCGCACGCACCTCCTCGGTCGGGGCGCGGCCGACGATCGCGAAACGCGCGGTGGGATGCGCCTTGCGGATGAGCGGGAAGATGTCGGCCACGAACCACTGTACCGCGTCAATGTTCGGGCGATAGTCCATCTGGCCGGTGAACACTGCGAGCGGCCCTTCGTCCTCGTCCAGCCAGTCGAGCGCCAGCGCGGGGTCGAAGCGGTCGGTGTCGATGCCATTCTCGATCGCGAAGACGATGTCGCCGCCCAGTCCGCTCCGTTCGCGAAACAGCGCGGCCTCGGCCTCGCTGACGAACAGGCTGGCATCGACCCGGCGCGCAACATCGGCCTCGAACGCCCCGAGCTTCTTCGCCTCGCGTGCATGAACCCAGTTGAGCGGCTGGCGCTTGTCCTGCTCCGCATAAGTCGCGAACTTCGCCGAATCGACATCGACGAAATCCATGATCACCGGCCCGTCAAAGCGAGCCGGAAGATATTGCGCCGTCTGACCCGAGAAAGCGACGATATGGGTGACGGTGCCGAGCGCGAGCAGCGCTTCGATATGCTCGGCGAGCGCGGCATTCCGGAACAGCCGGTTCGACACCGGCTCGCCGCGCAGCACCGCCTGCGCCAGCGCGGCGGGGCGCGAAACCTTACGCACTTCGATGCACAAACTCTTACAAAGCGGTGCCATCTTGGCCCGCGCCGCTGCCGCATCAGCCTCATTGTCGGCAAGCGCGGCGACATGCACCGGCGCGAGCTTCGCCAGCGCCTCGAACATATGCCAACTGCGAATGCGGTCGCCGCGGTCGGGCGGCCATGGCGCGCGATGCACCAGAAACAATATTTCGGCCATCACCCCAACCCGCGCGCGATCAGCGGGCCGATGCGGTTCGCCGCCCACAGCGGCAGTTTCTTCCAGAGGTCGACTTGTAGCCTATATTTGGCGCTGTTGGGGTTGGTGTCGCGCGGGGTTTCGCCCGGCGCCAGCCAGCGCGCATAGACGAGCGGGCGCGGCTCGAAACCCCAATTCTTCTTGTAGGCGAACGGCCCCGTTCCGACCTTCGAGCGCCCGAAGTCGAAGCGCGTGCAGCCCTTTGCGCGGGCATGATACATCAGCGCGTAATACATGCGTTCGTTGGCGCGCAGCCCCCGCGCCTCGGCGGTGCCGCCGCCCCAATAGGGCATCACCGTGCCGCGCCAGTAAAGGCTGAGCACGCTCGCCACCGGCCTCCCGCCGTCGCGCACGGTCAAAATGTCGGCATCGTCGCCGAACGCGTCGAGCACCACGTCGAACAAAGCCTTCGGGAATACCGGCGTGCCGAGGTTGCGGACGCTCGTCGCATAGATGCGATAATGATCGCGGCGTTCGGCGGCGTCGCGGCCCGTCGTCACGGTCAGCCCGCTTTCGAGCGCCTTGCGCACCTCGGCGCGCTGTTTGCGCGGGATAGCGAGCAATTCGGCATCGTCATCGGCCGCCAGGTCGCGCGCGAAACCGGCATATACGCCGTCTTCGACCCGCCAGCCCGAGCCTTCGGGCAAGGGACCGCCGCGCAGTTCGACCGATGAGACACCCAGCGATGCAGCGAGGGCAGCAGCCGCGTCGGCAAGCACCGCCGCCGCATCCTCATTGTCGGCCAGCAACCCGCCATCGACGGCAAAGCCGGTCGCGACGAGAGCCTGCCCGAACAGCGGCGAGCGGATATGGTGGAGCGGCAGCACGCCGACGATAATCCCCGCCGCATCATGCGCCGCGAGCACATGGCATGTGTGCCCCGTCGCCTTCGTGATCGCCTCGCACCACGCGCGGGTATGGAAGGGCGTGGCATCGGGATGCGCCGCGACATAGGCGTCCCATGACGCCGCATTATCCAGCGGCGCAACCGACAGCTTCGTCACCGGATGCACCGGCGCGTTCACGCCGCGGCACGCCACGGCTGCGCGCGATCCTGCTGCGCGGGGAGCAGGGCGTCGGCGCGGGTCCATTCGAAATCGGCAAGCAATTTCTTCAGCTTGCCCGCCATCGCCGACAGGCCGCTGTAATGACGGATCTTCGACTTGATCGGCGCATCGGCGACGCGCGGCTGGCCGGGGTCGATCTCCCACGGATGGAAATAGAGAATCGCCGGATGCCCCTCTGCGTTCATTCGCGCGATCGCCCAGCGCGTGAAGCCATAGGGCAACAGCCGCATGAACCCGCCACCGCCCGCCGCAAGCGTGCGCCCGGCGATTCGCGCGGTCGTCACCGGCCATTCGACGAGATCGCTGCCCGCCACCGGCCGCCAGACATGGCGCGGGCTTTGCGGCCAGCCATAATGGTCGTGGACGACGGGCGCGACGCTCGACGAATAGGCATAGCCCTGCTCGGCAAGCACCGGATGCGCCCAGGGGGTGCGCGTGTCGATCGAGAAGCTCGGCGCGCGATAGCCGCGGATCGCGACCCCGCCCAAATCTTCGAGGATCGCCCGCGCCTTCTTGAGGTCCGCCGCGAATTCGTCGGCGGTCATCTGGAACACGCGCTTGTGGTCATAGCCATGGCTCGCGAGTTCGTGCCCGGCATCGACGATCCGCCGGATCAGCGCCGGATAGCGCTCTGCCACCCAACCCAGCGTGAAGAAAGTGCCCTTCACGCCCGCATCGGCAAAGATTTGCAGCACCGCGTCGCAATTCGCCTCGACCCGGCATTCGAGCGCCGGCCAGTCGGCACGGTCGATCGTGCGCTCAAAGGCGCCGACCTGGAACCAGTCCTCGACATCGACCGACAGGCCGTTCTGCATTTTCCCTCACCTTCATCAGCATCTTAGCCGATGATGTTCAGCGCGTCACGCGGCCCACACTTCGGACCGGGCGGGGTTGGGCGAATTTTCGGGATCGCGTTCGACCCACTCGATCAGCAGGTCGAGCACCCGGCGAAGCGCGGCATCCTGTTCGACGATGCGCGCCTCGAGACTGGCGATCTGCTCCTTGAGCGCAGCGATCTGCTCGTCGTCAACCGGCGAAGAGACAGGAGCGGGCACGACGGCTTCTGCGGATTCTACAGCAGGCTCGACCGGCGCGGCGAAAGGCGGGCGATCGTTCGCGGCGGCAGGCGCCGGCCATTCGAGCGGCGCGGCCGCGGCGGCGGCATGCGCGACGACCTCCTCGACCGGCAGCGGCGCGAGGCTCGCCTCGTCGATGCCGCGGTCGGCCTCGACCTCGGCGATGACGTTGCGGACGTGCTGCGCCGAAATGCGGTGCAGTTCCTCGACCGCGCCGAACAGCAGCAGCCGGCTGACCAGCACGTTCAATTTGCGCGGCACGCCGTCGCTATAGTCGAAGATCAGCTCATACGCCTCGGGCGCGAAGCTGGGATTGCCCGTCCAGCCGACTTTCTTCAGGCGGTGGAGGATATAGGGTTCGACCTCCTCGGGCTCCATCGGATCGAGGTGGTGCGTCGCGATCACCCGCTGACGGAGCTGTTCCAGCGCGGGCGTATGGAACAAGGTCTGGCGGAACTCGGGCTGGCCGAGCAGGAATATCTGCAGCAGCGAATGGTCGCCGAGTTGGAAGTTCGACAGCATCCGCAGCTCTTCGAGCGCCGAGATCGCCAGATTCTGCCCCTCGTCGACGATCAGCAGGGTGCGGCGGCCGGCGCGCGCCTGTTCGCGCAGATATTGCTCGATCGCGCGCAGCAACTCGGCCTTGCTCTGCCCTTCCCATTCGATCCCGAACTGTTCGGCGACGAGGCGGAGCAGATCGTCGCCCTCGACCTGCGTCGACACCAGCTTGACCGCGGTCAGGCGATTGGGGTCGATCGTGTTCATCAGATGCCCGACGAGCGTCGTCTTGCCCGCGCCGACGTCGCCGGTGATGACGATGAAGCCTTCGCCCTGCGCAAGGCCGTAGCCGAGATAGGACATCGCCTTGCGATGGGTGCCGCTTTCGAAATAGAAAGCCGGGTCGGGCGTCAGCTGAAACGGACGGCCGGTGAAACTATAATATTGATCGTACATCGAAATTCCCCGATCAGAAGTTGTAGCGCAGTCCCACCAAGGCTGAACCGATAAGCTCGCTGTTGAAGCCGTCCTGGTCGAAGGCATTGATCGACGCGGCGGCGGTCCCGGTCAGCCCGCGCCAGAAGCGCCGCGAATAGGAAGCCGTAAGCCCCGCCGACTGAACGTCGCCAGCTCCGGGGGCGCCATTGTCGAAATAGCTGAGATAGCCGGTGATGCTGATGTCGGCATCGGCGCCCAGCGGACGCCCCGCGCTCAGGAACAGATAATAGCTTTCGTCGGTCACGCCGTCGAGATTGGCGAGAACCGAGCCGTGCGGCACGAGCAGGCGGCGGCGATCATAGCCAAGCCCGACGCCATAGGACCAACGTCCGTAGCGCGACGACAGCACCGCCTGGACGCCGCTGTTGCGATATTGGAACGCCCCGGCATTGCCGATCTGGCCGTTGAGGCAACCGCCCGTCCCCTGTCCGAAGACACAGGTGTCGACATCGCCGCTGATCGGGTTGCGCGTCGGGTCGAACTGCGTCGGCAGCGCCGACAGCCCGCTCGACATGCCGCGGCCGAGGCTCGACAGCCCGTCATAGACGCCGACCTGGAACAGGGTCGCATGGTCGGGGCGATAGGTGAAGCTGCCGGTATAGATGGTGTCGCCATAGCGGCGGCCGATCTTCGCGGTGAGCGAGGTGCGGCGGCTCGGCTGCCACATCACGCCCGCATCCCAGATCAGCCCGTCGGTATCGAACGAAAGCTGGCGCGGGCTCGATTTGTCGGTGACGAAACGGCCCGCCGAATCGCGCACGGGAACACCGTTTCCGTCGAGGACCGGACTGCGCTGGCCGATCTCGATATCCTCATAACCGACACCGCCGAGCAGTGCGACGGTCGGGCCGATCGGCACGGTCACGTCGGCGCGGGCATATTTGCCCTCGAACCGCTGGTCGAGCTGGCTCGCATCCTCGCGTTCGTAGCCGCCCGAAACCTGCCAGCCGAAGGGCAGGTCGCCGGGACGCTGGCCGATGCTCGCCCAGGCGAGATGGTTGGTCGAGCTGTCGAAGACGTCCTGTGCCGCCACACCGGGCGCGAGGGTCGGCGCCGAGCCGACATCGATCTTCGTATAACCGAAGCGATAGCCCGCCCCGACGTCGAGATTGCCGATGCGTTGCGCAAGCGTCGGTCCGGCATAGATGGAATAGAGGTCGGCGGCATTGCCCGCATCACCGATGAGCAGCCCGCTGACCGCGCCCCGCCCGTCGGCACTGGTCCGCGTCGCGAGCGCTCCGGCCTCGAGGTTGAAGCCGCGCGAGACTTCGAGTCTTCCGCGTGCGAGGCCGGTGACGGTGTCGCTGTCCCGCAGCCCGCCCGATTCGCCGAAGCGATGCTCGTAGCGGAGCGTGCCCGCAAGTTCGACGCGGCGCGTGACGATCGACGCATCGACCCCGGCCGCGACGGTCGTATAGGTCAGTACGTCGCCGCCATTCTTGAGGTCGGCGGAGAGAATCTGGTCGACTTCCAGATAGGGCGCGACGGAGACCTGACGCTGCTTCTTCTGGCGTTCGCCGCGCTTGCTCTGGCGATCGGTGCTCGAATCCGACGCCGACGCGTCTCCGGCGGCAGGCGTATCCGCGCCGCCCGCGCCCGGGTCGCCCGAAAATTGCGCCTGCGCGCCCGTCGCGGTTCCGGCGAGTAGAAGGGCGGCGAACGCCGCCCCGCAGCGTAGCTTGAGACTGGTGCGCATCATGACGCGCCTCCTTGTCCATAATAGGTGCCGAAGCGGCGGCCGCCCGGCGAAAATTTGACGCCGTTGAGCAGCAGCTGGATATGCGGACACGCGCCCATCAGACCGATCGCGTCGCGCAGCGAGGATTCGAGCGTCTGGTCGGCGCGCACCACCATGATGAGCTGACCGACATGCCCCGCGAGCACCGCCGCGGGCGAGGCTGCGAGCACCGGCGGCGAATCGAGGATGACGATACGCCCCGGCGCCCCTGCTTCGAGCTGCGCGAGCAGCGCCTCTGTGCGCGCCGAAGCGAGCAATTCGGTGTCGTGCATATGCTGGGTGCCCGCGGGCATGACCTTGAGCCCGGGAATGTCGGTCTGGATCAGGCAGTCGCCCACCGCCAGATGCGGGTCGGCAAGCGCGTCCATCAGGCCCGGGCCGCTTTCGGCCCCCTCCGCCAGCCCCAGCGCTTCGAGCACGCTCGGTTTCGCGATGTCGGCGTCGATCAGCAGCACGTCGTGATCGGCTTCGACCGCGAGGCTGAGCGCCAGATTGACCGCGGTGAAGGTCTTGCCCTCGCCCGGATTGGCCGAGGCAATCAGCACGCGGTGGCCGCGCGGCACGACCGGGCGGTTCGCGGTGCCCGCGAAATTGCGGATGATCTCACGCTTCACGATGCGATATTCCTCGGCGATGCCAGTGACCGGCGCGCCGGGAACGACCATGCCGCGCGCGGCGAGGCGTTCGCGGTCGATCGTCCCCTGACGGTTGGGCACGATCGCAGGCGCGGCCCTGGCAATCTCCTTGCGGGGAGAGGGCTTCGCAGGCGCAGGCTCGACCGCGGGCGCGGCCTCGACCACCGGCGCTTCGGGCGGCAGCACCTCGGCGGCAGGCATTTCCTTCGCCTTGGCTTTCTTCGCCTTTTTCTCGGGCTCGGGCGGCAGTTTCGAGACGTCGATCGTCGCCGCATTCTTTGCGGGATCGAGGCCGAACATGTCGGCAGCGCGTTCGAGCAGCGAGGGCGGGCGCTTGACGGGGCGTTGATCGTTCATGTCGTCTTCCCCGTTCACGCGACCATGCCGCGCTGGACAAATTCGGCGATCAGCAACAGCGCATAGAGGCCGACGAGCGCCGCCGCGCCGCCGCCGAGCCAGACGAGCCGCTTGCGGCGTTCGACATGGCGGTCGGGCGTCACCACCTCGGTGATCGATCCGATCACCGGCAGCCCGCTCGCGCGTTCGAGCTTCGCCGCGGTCGCATAGCTGGCGCGCACCTGCGACAGGGCAAAGGCCGCGCCGATACCGCCGCCGATCCCCGCCAGAAGCACCAAGGTCAGGAACAACGGCCGGTTCGGCGCCGCGGGGCTCGTCGGCTTCGAGGGCGGGTCGAGCAGTTCGACCTTGATCGCGTCGGTTTCGGTCTGCACCTCGCCGCGCAGCCGCACCTGCTCGCGCTGGGCAAGCAGCTTGTCATATTGCGCCTTCAGCGCGGTATATTCGCCATTGATCCGGTCATATTCGGCCGCGATGCCGGGGTTCTGGATCTGCTGCGAGGTGATCTTCGCAATGTCGCCCATGAGCTGCGTCTTGCGTGCCGACAGCGCGCTGACCGTCGCCTGGCGATCGGCGCGCATCGCAGCGAGCGAGGCATAGGCGGGGTTCTGCATCCCGCCGCCACCGCCACCCGTGCCTTCGCGATCGGCCATCGCTTTCAGCGAAGCGATCTGGCTCTTGAGCGCGATCACGTCGGGATGCGCGTCAGTCAGGCCGCGCGCACGCATCGACGCAAGCTCGTTCTGCGCCCCGGCAAGCTGCTGGCGCGCGACGCCACCGCCGACTCCGCCGACCCCGGGCACCGTCGCGGGGGTCGAGGAAAGCTGGCCGTTCGCCGCCGCAAGCTGCGCCTGCGCCGAAACGAGCTGCGAATCGATCTGGCTGAGTTCGGCGCGTGCGGCATCGACGCGCTGCGAAGGCGATCCGCTGCCGCCGGGGATCAACCCGATATTCTGCGCCTCGAACGCACCGCGGCGCGCCTCGACCTCACGCAGCCCCTTTTCGCGGTCGGCGATCTGCGCATCGAGGAATTTGAGGCCCTCGCGCGCGTCCATCCGCCCGCCGCGAAGCTGGTCGTCGCGGAACACGGTGATCAGGCTGTCGAGCACGCCCGACGCCAATTTTGCATTGTCGGCGTCGGACAGGCTGCCGACCCCGACCGAAGAGGTGATTTCGAAGATGTTCTGCTGCTGCGGAACAACCTTGATATTCTTTTGCAGCATCGCGACGGCACCCGCCTTGTCGCGCTCGCCGGCGTCGGCGCCGATCAGTCCCGTCGTCAGCGCGACCTTTTCAAGGTTGCGCGCGCTGGTCAGCGTTTCGCGAATCTGGTCGATCTGCTGGGCGCTCGAATAAGCGCCGCCGCCGGCATCGTCGGGAAGGATCTGGTTGGCCTGAACAAGCAGGCGCGCGCGGCTGTCATACCGGTTCGGGATCGACGCGACCGCCAGCCAGCCGAGAATGCAGATGCCCCAGGCGACGCCGAGCACCAGCCAGCGCCGTGTCCATACGCTGTGCACCACCACCCGGATTTCGTCGTAAAGGCCGTTCATCGTCTGCTCTTAATCCTTGGCAATCGGCATCGTGCGGGCCGCCTGGGCCTGCGTCAGAACATGCTTTCGGGAATGATGATGACGTCGCCCGGCTGCAACCGGACATTCGCCTTGATGTCGCCGCGCTTGATCAGGTCGTTGAGGCGCAGCGCATATTCATGCTGCTTGCCCGTGCCTTTGTCGAACCGGACGAGCCGCGCCTTGTTGCCCGCAGCATATTCGCCGAGGCCGCCGACCGCGATCATCGCGTCGAGCACGGTCATATTGGCGCGGAACGGGATCGACGCGGGCTTTTCGGTCGCGCCGACGACGCGCACCTGCTGCGAGAAAGTGCTGTTGAAGCTGGTGACGATCACGCTGACGATCGGATCGGTGATATACTGGCTGAGCTGCAGCTTGATATCCTGCTGCAGCATCGTCGGCGTCTTGCCGACCGCGGGCATGTCGGTGATCAGCGGTGTGGTGATGCGGCCGTCTGGGCGGACCTGCACCTTGCCGCCCAGTTCGGGATTGCGCCACACGAAGATCTGAAGCTCGTCCAGCGGGCCGATGATATATTCCTCGCCCGGCCCTTCCTGATTCGCGACGAAATTGGCGCTCGGAAGCTGCGGCGCAGCGCCGCCCGCGCCCATGCAGCCCGTCAGCGCCGTCGCGGCGATGCCCGAAACGAGCGCGGCCTTTGCGGCACGAAGCTGGGGGAAGGACATCATATTCAAATCACCTTTCGAGCGGACACAGCCCTCGCAGGACCGGCATCCCGCGAGAACAGCCTTTGCGTCAGGATCAGCCATTGCTCGGAAAGGGTGAACATACCGTTAGTATTGGGATAAGTTCGCACCGCGCTCGTCGAACCTTGTGCCGCCTTGGCACAGAAATTAACCGTGTCGGCCGTTCAGACGAGCATTTCCTGCGCCGGTCCCTGCCCCAGAAAGGCTGATGGACTCGCGGTTGCCCCATAAGCCCCAGCCTGAAAAATCGCAACAAGATCACCCACATCGGCGTGCGGCAGCGCAACCTGATCGCCGAGCCGGTCGAGCGGGGTGCAGAGGCAGCCGACCACCGACACCGTCTCCGCGGGCGCTTCGCCAAAGCGGCTTGCCACCGCGATCGGATAGTTGCGCCGGATCACGGTGCCGAAATTGCCGCTCGCGGCGAGCTGGTGGTGAAGGCCGCCATCGGTGACGAGAAAGGTCTCGCCATGGCTGGTCTTGCGGTCGACGACGCGGGTCAGATAGACCCCGGCCTCGGCGACGAGCCAGCGCCCGAGTTCCATCGCGAAACCGCTGTCCGCCAATATCGAATCGCGGTCGCCGAGCGTCTGCGCCAACGCATCGCCGACCGCCGCGACGTCGACCGCCGTGTCGCCGGGAAAATAGGGCACGCCCATTCCACCGCCCAGATTGACGAGCGGCGGCGCGACGCCGATCGCCTTCGCCAGCCGCGCCGCGAGCGCCACCGTCTGCGCCTGCGTGTCGGCGATGGCCGCAGCGTCAAGGGCCTGCGATCCCGCGAAAATATGAAAGCCGCGCCAGTCGGCGCCGGCGTCGATCAGGCGGCGCACCAGCACCGGAACCCCGGCGGCATCGACCCCGAAAGGCTTGGCGCCGCCGCCCATCTTCATTCCCGATCCCTTGAGGTCGAAATCGGGATTGACCCGCACCGCCAGGCGCGGCGTGATGCCGAGCCTCTGCGCGATCGCAAGCGCCCGATCGGCTTCGCCCATCGACTCGAGGTTGAGCGTCGCACCTGCCGATATCGCCGCTTCGAGTTCGCGGTCGCGCTTGCCGGGTCCCGCGAAGCTGACATGCGCCGCCGCCATTCCGCTCGCCAGCGCCGCCTTGAGTTCGCCGCCCGAGGCGACGTCGAACCCGTCGACCAGCCCCGCCATATGGGCGAGCAAAGGTGCATAGGGATTCGCCTTCATTGCGTAATGAAGCTGGACCTGCTTCGGCATCGCGGCGCGCCACTCGGCGACGCGCGCAGCCAGCATCGCACTGTCATAGACGAACAGCGGCGTGTCCCCCGCCGCATCGGCTAGCGCTTCGGCGCGGTCGCCGCCGATCAGCAACATGCCGCTGGCATCGGCGCGGAAAGCGGGCGGGATCGGACCGTGCGGCTTCATGCCGTCACCTTCCAGTCGGCGGCGATCGCCACCCGATCGAGCTTGCCATTGGGATTGCGCGGCAAGGCGCCCCGCCACTCGATCACTTGCGGCTGCATGAAATTGGGGAGGTTCTGGCGAAGATGGGCCGCCAGCCCTTCCTCGTCGCGCGCGCCCTTCCCCCGCACGATCAGCACGATCGCGGCGCCGAGGCGCGGGTCGGGAACGCCGAAGGCGACCGCTTCGTAAATCAGGCCGGAGGCGACCGCGGCATCCTCGACCTCGGTCGGGCTGACGCGGTTGCCCGCGGTCTTGATCATCGCGTCGTCGCGGCCGACGAACGTCAGTAGACCCTCGGCATCGCGCCGCACCGTATCGCCCGACCAGACTGCGGTCCCGCCATAGCGCGAGGCGGCGGGGGCGGGTTTGAAGCGTTCGGCCGTGCGCTCCGCATCGCGCCAATAGCCCTTGGCGACGAGCGGCCCGCAATGAACGAGTTCGCCGGGCTCGTCATCGTCGGCGATGCTGCCGTTGGGGCGGCAGACGAGAATTTCGGCGTGCGGGATCGCGCGCCCCATCGAGGTCGGATGCGTCGCAACCAGTTCGGGGGCGAGGTAGGTCGAACGAAAGGCCTCGGTCAGCCCGTACATCGGATAAATGGCAGCGTTCGGAAAAGTGCCGCGCATCGCATCGATCAGCGAAGGGGTCAGCGCGCCGCCGCTGTTGGTCAGCCGTTCGAGCAGCGCCGCCGTTTCGGTCGGCCAGTCGCTTTCGACCAATTGCACCCAGAGGGGCGGCACCCCCGCGAGGGTCGTGATCCGGTGGCGAGCGACCGCCTTCACCACGTCGCGCGCGGTCAGATAGTCGAGCGGCGCGACCGCGGCGCCCGCGTGCCACGCCGACAGAAGCTGGTTCTGCCCATAGTCGAAGCTGAGCGGAAGCACCCCGAGCACTCGGTCGCGCGGCGAAAGCTTCAGATAGGAAGCGACGCTTTCGGCGCCGAGCCACAGGTTCGCGTGGCTGAGCATCACCCCCTTGGGCCGCCCGGTCGAGCCGCTGGTATAAAGGATGGCGGCGAGGTCGTCGGACTCGGCGATCGAAAGCGGCAGGCCGTCGCCGCCCGAATCGATTACCTCTTCGGCGACCTTCAGATCGCGCACCGCGCAAGCGTCGGGCCGGCCGGCGCCGAGCATGTCGGCGCGCGAACCGTTGGTGACGAGCAGAACCGCGCCGCTATCGGCCAATATATGCGCGACCTGCGGTCCTTTCAGCAACGGATTGACCGGAACATGGATCAGCCCCGCGCGTGCCGCGGCGAGCGACATCAGGCAGGTTGCGCGGCCCTTTGCGCCCCAGCTCGCGACGCGCTCGCCGGGGCCGCCCGCCTGATCGAGCAGCCACGCCGCGAGCCGCCCGACCCCGGCATCGAGATCGGCATAGCTCGTCACGCGCTCGCCAATCAGCAGCGCAGGCGCATCGGCGGCGCCAAAACGGACGAGATGGTCGATCGGACGCGACGGCGGATTTTGTATCATGGTCATCGGCTGTTAGGAGCTAGGTGATAGAGCGCTGGGTCATGCAAGGGAACGGTGAAGATCACGCTAATGATGACGGGTTGCCCGCCACAGCGCGCGCGGCGGGCTTTGCCTCGCCCTTCGATCGCGCCGAGTGGTTCGACCTGCTCGCGGCGCATGGCTTTGCGGGACAAGGTCGTCACGACGCGCGCGGCGACTGCGGGGCGGTCAGCGCATGGCTGCCGCTGCGCCTTGAGAAGCCGGGTTATTTTTCGGGGCTGACCTGCTGGTATAGTTTCGGCATCCGGCCGCTTTACGACGGCCCGGCGCATCCCGGCGAACGCGGCGGGGCGCTGCGCGACCTGTTCGCACGGTTGAGGGACCGCGCCGCGCGCCTGACGCTTTATCCGGTGCCCGAGATGGACGGCCTGCCCGGAGACATTAGCATCGCGCTCCGCAACGCTGGCTGGTGGGTCAGGGCGGTGCCGGCGGGCGACCGCCACTGGCTCGACCTTACGGGCCTGACGCACGATCTATGGTGGGAGAGCCGCCCCGGCGCACTCCGCAACACCGTCAAGCGCAAGGCAAAAAAGGGCGTCGTCGACATCGCGCTCTTTACCCGCTTCGACGCCGACGCCTGGGCCGCCTATGAAGCCATCTACGCGGCGAGCTGGAAACCCGAAGAGGGCGACCCCGCGCTGCTCCGCGCCTTTGCCGAGGCCGAATCGGCGCGCGGCACCTTTCGCATGGGGCTCGCCCGCATCGAGGGGCGACCCGTTGCCGCGCAGTTCTGGACCGTCGAGGACGGCACCGCCTTCATCCACAAGCTCGCACATGTCGAGGACAGCCTGAAAGCCTCGCCCGGCACCCTGCTGTCGGCGGCGCTGTTCCGCCATGTCATCGAGACCGACGGCGTGGCGCGGGTCGATTTCGGCACCGGCAACGACGCCTACAAACGCGACTGGATGAACCGGCACGACCCGCTGTGGCGCATCGAGGCTTTCAATCCGGCGCGCATCGCGGCATGGGGACCGGCATTCAAAGCCTTTGCGCGTTCGCTGATCAGGAAAGACATATGACCGACACCGTCGACGCCACCCTTCGCGCCCTGCTCGCCGACGTGCTCGGCCTCGGCGAGGACCGCGCCGCCGCGCTGACCGACGACAGCGGCCTGTTCGGCGAGCTGCCCGAATTCGATTCGATGGCGGTCGCGACCGTGCTCACCGAGATGGAAGACCGGCTCGGCATCACCATCGACGACGACGAGATCGACGGCGAGATTTTCGAAACCTATGGGCACTTGCTCGCTTTCTCGCAGCGCAAGGTGGCCGGTTGACGGCCATCGCTTCCCTTTCATCCCGTCATCCCGGCGAAGGCCGGGATCTCGCCGTGGCGTTTCCAGCTATGGCGAGATCCCGGCCTTCGCCGGGATGACGGGAGGGAATCGCAGTCATGGCGGCGGATGTTCTCGAACATCAATTGCGCATCGCCCCCGCAAACGCTCCCCGCGCCACCGTCCTGATCGTCCCGCCGCTGTTCGACGAAGCGAACCGGCTGCGCCGCACGCTGGTACTCGCGATGCGCGCGCTGAGCATGGAGGATTTCGCGGCGGTGCTGCCCGACCTACCCGGCCAGAATGAAAGCCTCATCGCGCTCGAAGACGTCGATCTGGAGCGCTGGCAGAATGCACTCGCCGCTGTCGCCGCGAGCCTCGCCGGTCCCGTCATCATCGCATCGATCCGCGGCGGCGCACTGATCGATCACCGCGCCGAGGCCGCCGCATGGTGGCGCCTCGCGCCCGTCGGCGGCGCATCGCTGCTCCGCACGATGATGCGCGCGCGCGTCGCCGCCGATCGCGAGGCGGGGATCGAATCGTCGCTCGACAGCCTGCACGAGACGGCACAGGCCACGCCATTGCTGCTCGCAGGCAACGCTCTGTCGCCCGCCATGGTCGCGCAGCTCGGCGCCGCCGAAGCGCAGGCAGTCGGGCCGCTACGCAGCATCGGCCTCGGCGCCGATGGCATCGCAGGCACCCCGCTCTGGCTGCGCGCCGAACCCGGAGAGGATGCCGCGATGGCGGCCGCAATCGCCGCCGATATCGTCGCATGGAGCCGGACATGCGGCGTCATCTGAGCTTCGCCTGCGAAGGCGCGATGCTCGCCGCGAGCCTCGACGAAGCGCCCGGCGCGACGGGCCTGCTGATCGTCTCGGGCGGCAACGAGGTCCGCAGCGGCGCGCATCGCGGCATGGCGGCGCTCGCGCAGCGCATCGCCGCGGCGGGCCATCCGGTCTTCCGCTTCGACCGCCGCGGGATCGGCGACAGCGAAGGCGCGAACGGCGGCTATACCAGCAGCGGTCCCGACATCGCCGCCGCGATCGCCGCTTTCCGGGAGGCCGCGCCGCATGTCGAGCGCATCATCGCCTTCGGCAACTGCGACGCAGCGAGCGCGCTGCTGCTGCATCAGCCGCTGCCGCTGGGCGGGCTGATCCTCGCCAATCCCTGGACCTATGAAGAGAGCGAGGCGGAAGCCGACGAACCTGCCCTGCCCCCGGCCGCCGCGATCCGCGCGCGCTATCTTTCGCGGCTGAAAGACCCGAAAAGCCTGCTGCGGCTGGTCAAAGGCGAGGTCGATGTCCGCAAATTGCTGCGCGGCCTGTCGGCGCTCGGCAAGCCGAAACCGCCCGCCGCCCCCGACAGCCTGCCCACCCGCCTCGACCACGCGATGGCGGCGCTACCCTGCCCCGCGACGATCCTGCTCGCGACCGGCGACCGCACCGCGCAGGCGTTTGCGGAAAATTGCCGGCCGGGCGACATAAAGGTCGAACGTCTGGACAGCGGGTCGCACAGCTTTGCGGGAGCGGACGCCGATTGGCTGGCCGAACGGATATTGGAGAAGCTGAGCTGACGTCAGCTTTGAGGTGGGAAGCGGACATTCCCCACTTTCGTCATTCCCGCGAAAGCGGGAACCCAGTGTGGGGTTAGCCGACGCACGCTCTGGGTCCCCGCTTTCGCGGGGATGACAAAGTTAGGAGAGGCCGGGCGGCCGCAATCGGCCGCTACCCGCCATTCACCCTGCATAGGCATCGCGCAATTCGCGCTTCAGCACCTTGCCGATCGCACTGCGCGGCAGTTCCTCCACGACCTCGATCGCGCTCAGCCGCTGGGTCTTGCCGACCTTGGCGTTGCAGTCGGCGCGCACCGCTTCGGCGTCCGCGCCGTCCCTCAGCACGACGAAGGCGACCGGCGTCTCGCCCCATTCCTCGCTCGGCATCCCGACGACGGTCGCTTCGACGACGCGCTCGTCGGCGTTCAATATCGCTTCGAGGTCGCTCGGAAAGATGTTGAAACCGCCCGAGATGATTATGTCCTTGGCGCGGTCCATCAGGGTCAGGAAGCCGTCCTCGTCGATGCGGCCGATGTCGCCGTGGCGGTAGAAGAGGTTTCCCTCGGCATCGTGCCAGTGCATCGCCTTCGTCGCGTCGGGGCGGTTGTTGTAGCCGGTCATCATCGCCGGCGAGCGGCCGACGACTTCGCCGACCGATCCTTGCGGCAGTTCGTTGCCCTCTTCGTCGATCACCTTGGCGACATGGCCGGGCGCGGGCTTGCCGACGGTGTGGAGCTTGTCGGGAAATTGATGCGCCTCGAGGATGAAGGCCGCGCCGCCCTCGGTCATGCCGTAGATTTCGACGAGCCCGCCGGGCCAGCGCTTCAGCACGTCGGCCTTGAGCGCGGCGGGGAAGGGGGCCGAGGTGCAATATTTCATCACGAAGCCGGAGAGGTCGAAGCGGTCGAAATCCTCAAGCGCCATGATCCGCCGATATTGCACCGGCACCAGCATCGTGTTGGTCGCGCGCTCGCGCTCCGCGAGTTCCAGGAAGCCGCGCGCGTCGAACTTCTTCATCAGCACGACCTGCCCGCCCGATCCGACGGTGGGGAGGAAGCTCGCCATCGTCGTGTTCGAATAGAGGGGGGTCGACAGGATCGTCACCGCCTTCGGCCCATAGGCCGGAACCCCGCGCTGGATATGCTGCCAGCGCATCGCATGGCTGTGGACGATGCCCTTGGGCGTACCGGTGGTGCCCGACGAATAGATGATGTTGAACCCGTCGAGCGGATCGATCGCGACCGGCTCGGGCTTCGTGCCCGCGGGCGCCATCCACGCGTCCAGCGCCGTGCCGACGGTGCTGCCGTCCATCGCGATGCGCTCGCGCGCGGCGATGCTCTGCCCTTCGAGGCTCGCGGCCGCCGCGCTGTCGAGGAACAGGTGGCGCGCGCCGGTGTCGGCGATCATCGCCGCCATCTGCTCACCGGTCGCGCTGTTGGTGATCAGCCCGGCGACCCCGCCGGCGCGCAGCGTGCCGAGAATCACCGCCGTCTGTTCGACGCTGTTCAGCCCGGCGATCGCGGTGCGGTCGCCCTTGGCGAAGCCGTCGGCCTGCAGCCGCGCCGCGATCCGGTCGATCGTTGCGTCCAGTTCGGACCAGCTCAGCCGCCGCGCCGGGTCGGCGGCGGCTATGGCATCGGGACGTTCGGCCGCATGGGCGCGGACGAGATCGGGCAGGGTGGCGAAGTCGGCTTCGAGCAAGGTGGCACTGGTCATGACTCGGGGTTAGCACAGCGGAGGCGCGGCGCAATGCCGCGCATGGCGGATCGGGGGAGACGCGAATGGAAGCGATCGGCACGGCGGCGGATGAGGGCAGGGCGCCGCTGGTCGCCGTCTATCATCCGCTGCGCGACCGGGCCTTGTTCGATTCCGTAACGGCGGCGGGGCATCGCGCGCATATCCTGCCCGCGCCGGTCGGCGGGCTCCGGCCCTGGCTCGATTGCTGCTTCGACCTACTGGCAATCAATCCCTTTCTGGGCTGGCAGGAGCCGTCCGCGTTCGTCCGGCTCGCGCGCAGCATCGCGGGGCGCCGTCCGCTGCTTGTCCTGTCGGATCGCGATTCGCTGGGTGACCGGATGACCGGGCTGACCCATGGTGCCGACGACGCGGTCGGCTGGACCGACAATCTGCCCGAACTGCTTGCGCGCATCGCCAGCCTCATCCGCCGCAGCCGGCTCGCGGCGGGGCAACTCGGCGAGGGTGAGCTGCGGATCGACCTGATCGACCGGCGGGTCGAGCGCGCGGGGCGGCTGATCCGCCTGCCGCTGCGCGAGTTCGACCTGCTCGCCAATCTCGCGCGCGTTCCCGATCGGCCGCTGTCGCGCTCGGCGCTGCTGAAGGCGGTGTGGCGGCTCGATTTCGACCCCGGAACCAACCGGGTCGAGGTGCATATGTCGCGGCTTCGCGCCAAGGTGGACCGCGATTTCGCCTGGCCGATGCTGCGCACGGTAAAAGGCCACGGCTACGCGCTGTGCTCGCGGCCGGATTGACGATCGTCAATTCCGCTTCGTCCGCAGAATGACGACGGCTTTGGGGTGGTGGGGAGCGGACCTTGCCACCTCGTCATGCTGAACTTGTTTCAGCATCCATGGCCTGCGCTCTCGTCAGGCGCTGCGCCGAAGGAAACGACAGGCCATGGACCCTGGGGTGACGAAGGTTGTTATGACCGCAATCGGTCGCGAACGGCCCTTCCGTCCCCTTCTACGCCTCCACCAGCGCCTTATACTCGGCCTCGGCGAGGAAACGCTCGGCATCCAGCGCGGCCATGCAGCCCATGCCCGCGGCGGTCACTGCTTGGCGATATACCTTGTCGGTCACGTCGCCCGCCGCGAACACGCCGGGGATCGACGTCAGCGACGTGCCCGGCGTCACCTGCAGATAGCCGTCGTCGTCGAGCGGCAGCTTGCCCTTGAACAGCTCGGTCGAGGGGCTGTGGCCGATCGCGACGAAGCCGCCGTCGGTCGGCTCGTGGCTCGCCTCGCCGGTCACCGTGTCGATCAGGTCGACCCCGATCAGGCCCGCCGTGCCTTCGCCGCCGACGAAGCGATCGACGCGCTTGTTCCACAGCACCTTGATCTTGGGGTTCGCGTGCAGCCGGTCCTGCAATATCTTTTCGGCACGCAGGTGATCGCGGCGGTGGATCAGCGTCACATCGTCGCTGTGATTGGTGAGATAGAGCGCTTCCTCGACCGCAGTGTTGCCGCCGCCGATCACCACGACCTTCTTGCCGCGATAGAAGAAGCCGTCGCACGTCGCGCACGCCGACACGCCCTTGCCGCCAAGCTCCTGCTCGCCGGGGGCGCCGAGCCACTTCGCCTGCGCGCCGGTCGCGATCACCAGTGTTTCAGCCAGATAGACATCGCCGCCGTCGCCGGTCAGTTTGAACGGGCGCTGCGACAGGTCGACGTCGACAATCGTGTCCCAGATCATGCTCGTGCCGACATGCGTCGCCTGCGCGGTCAT
Source organism: Sphingopyxis sp. DBS4 (assembly GCF_024628865.1). Taxonomy (NCBI): domain Bacteria; kingdom Pseudomonadati; phylum Pseudomonadota; class Alphaproteobacteria; order Sphingomonadales; family Sphingopyxidaceae; genus Sphingopyxis; species Sphingopyxis sp. DBS4. Next base: position 641,511 of record NZ_CP102384.1, on the reverse strand, counting down.
CTGTTCCATCAGCCACGGCCCCTGGATCACCTCGGCAAAACCCGGATAATTTTCGACGTCGGTGGTGATGGTGAGCTGCCCGCCCGGCTGGAGCCCCTGCACGACGATCGGCTGCATTCCCGCGCGCGCCGCGTAAATGGCGGCCGACAGGCCCGCGGGGCCGGAGCCGAGGATGAGCATCTTGGTGTGGTGGGTGGCGGGCATGACGGTCTTTCTGATCCTGTGCGGGACCGCACAGATGGGTGTTGCCAACCGCGCTAGCAAGGCTCACCTTCGCCGCCAAGGGGAGTCGGAAAAATGGCGAGCTGGTGGGAACGTCATGGAGTGCCGCGGCTGATCAAATGCGCCTGTTCGCAGGGGCAGATCATGAAGGCGCGCAGCAAGGTGGTGCCGCGCGCGGCGGGCGACGTTCTGGAACTCGGCTGCGGCGGCGGCATCAACATGGAATTTTACGATCCGATGCGGATCGCCAGCTTCACCGGGCTCGACCCTTCGCCCGAACTGCTCGCGATGAGCCGCGCCGCCGCCGCGGCGCGCGGGATCGACGCCGACATCCAGGGCGGAGTCGGCGAGGCGATGCCGTTCGAGAGCGGGCGCTTCGATACGGTCGTCACCACCTTCACCCTCTGCTCGGTCGCCGATCAGGCGGCAGTGCTCGCCGAAATCCGCCGCGTGCTGAAACCCGGCGGCACCGCGCTCTTCCTCGAACATGGCGGCGCGCCCGACGCGGGAGTCGCCAAATGGCAGCGGCGGATCGAGCCGCTATGGAAACGCATCGGCGGCAATTGCCACCTGACCCGGCCGATCGGCGATGCCTATGAACAGGCAGGCTTCGCGGTCGAGCGGCAGGGCGCGGCCTATATGCCCAAGACCCCCCGCCCCTTCGGCTGGATCGAATATGGCGCGGCGCACGCCGCCGCCTGACGAAAGGACGGCGCGATGACGCGATTCTGGCTTGTCCTCTTCACCACCCTCTTCCTGCTCGCCCCGACGGGCGCCGAGGCACGCAAGGTCGCGCTGATCATCGGCAACAGCGACTATGCGAACACCAGCCACCTCGTGAACCCGGCGAACGACATCAAGCTGGTCGCCGCGTCGGCGCGAAACGCCGGTTTCGACGATGTCACCGTCGCGGCGGACCTTGCGGTCAACGAGTTCCAGAAGGCGATGCGCGATTTCCGCGCCAAGGCCGAGGGAGCCGACGTCGCGATGGTCTATTATGCCGGGCACGGGATCGAGGCGCAGGGCAAGAACTGGCTGATCCCGACCGACGCGCAGCTCAAGTCGGACCTCGACCTGCCCTATGAAGCGATCAACCTCGACCGGCTGATGGAGTCGGTCTCGGGCGCGCAGATTCGCATGGTGATCCTCGATTCGTGCCGCAACAATCCCTTCGGCCGCAGCTGGCGGTCGGGGACGCGCGCGGTGCAGACCGGGCTCGCGGGGGTCGAGGCCGACGACGTGCTCGTTATCTTCGCCGCCGCGCCGGGGCAGACCGCCGCCGACGGCAGCGGCGCCAATTCGCCCTTCGCGACCTCGCTCGCGAAACGCCTGCCGCAGCCCGATCTGCCGGTGCAGCTTCTCGGCGGGGCGATCCGCGATGATGTGCTCGCGGCGACCGGCGGCCTCCAGCGCCCCTTCGTCAGCGCGAGCATCACCGGGACACCGGTCTATCTCGTCCCGCGCCCCGGCGCCGCCAACCGCGCGGCGATGGAGGAATTGATGTGGAAAGGCGCGCTCGCCGACAACAGCATAAGCGCGTTCAAATCCTATCTCGCCGAATTTCCCGCGGGCAAATATGCGGCGCAGGCGAGCGACGGCGTCGCACGGCTGACCAGAGACCCCAAAGCGCCCGCACCACCGGCGGCGATCACCGCGGCGGTCCGGCCGGCGGGCCCCAAATATATCCTCTCGAACGTCCGCGTCGATTGCGTCAAGCTGACCGGGCGGCTGGGACTCGGTCTGCCCGACCAGCTTTTCCTGCGCTTCAACACCGGCGAGCGCTTTCCCGAGGGCAAGAGCGAGATCTTCTCGATCAAGAAAGGCGAAAGCTGGGTCGTCGACAAGGCGTTCTCGTTCGACCAGCCGGTGAGCTTCCAGCTCCGCGAATTCGACGATATCGGCGGCAGCGACCATATCGGCACCGTCGACCTCGGCAGCGAGCCGGGGACGTTCACCAGGACGCTGACCGGAGACGCGAGCGACTATCGCGTGACTTACACGCTGACGGTGGGGTGAAGGCGGTCAGCGAAAGATAAGCGGCATTCCGTGTTTCATAACTTCGTCATTCCCGCGAAAGCGAGAACCCAGAGTGGGCATCGGCTGACCCCACACTGGGTTCCCGCTTTCGCGGGAATGACAAAGAGGGGGAACGGCCGCCCTCTACCCCCGAAGCGGATGCCATGCCGGGGCGTCCCAGCTATTCCTTCTCCCCCACCTCGGCCAGCCCGTGCCCTACGCTCACCCGCTCGTCGAAGACGAAGCAGCTACCGTGCCAGCGGCTGTCCGCTTCCGGCACCTGTTCCAGATAGGCGAGGATGCCGCCCTTCAGATGCACGACATCCTCGACGCCTTCGCTCCGCAGAAAAGCGGTCGACTTCTCGCAGCGGATGCCGCCGGTGCAGAACATCGCGATCCGCTTGCCCGCGAATTCGGCGGCATGGTCGCGCCACCAGCCGGGGAAGTCGCCGAAACTCTTGGTCTGCGGATCGATCGCGCCGGCGAAGCTGCCATAGCCGATCTCGAAGCCATTGCGCGTGTCGATCAGAACCGTGTCCGGATCGTCGACCAGCGCATTCCAGTCGGCCGGGTCGACATAGGGCGCCGCGCCGCGCGCCGGGTCGAGCCCCGGCACCTTCATCGTCACGATTTCCTTTTTGAGCCGCACCTTGAGCCGCCGGAACGGCATCGCCGCGGCGGCCGAATATTTGACGTCGAGTTCGGCGCAGCCCGGGAGCGCGCGGATATGCGCAATCACTGCCGCGACCCCATCCGCGCTGCCCGCGATCGTGCCGTTGATGCCCTCGCGGGCGAGAAGCAGCGTGCCCTTGATCCCTTCCGCCGCGCACAGATCGAGCAAGGGCTGACGCAGCACGGCGGGATCGTCGAAGGCGGCGAAACGATAGAGGGCGGCGACGGCGATACTCATAGCGCCCGCTTCTTAGGCCGTAGCGACAAATTTCACAGCAGAATCGGCGCGAGAATCCCGCAGAGCCATGGCAATAAGCAGGTCCAGGGCTGCTTGCGCCGCTTCGCCGCGATGTTCAGGCACCGGCATCCTTTTTCTGCGAGCGGTAGAATTCCCACTCTTCGACCACACGGCCATCGGGAAGGTGGCAATAGCCGGTTTCGCCATCCGGCCCGCGACGGATTTCAATCTTTCCCTTCTGCTCCACGCAATAGACGGATGCCGGATTGGCCAAGCCGACCGGCGTTTCCGATGGCGAGGGAGAAGCGCAGCCCGCCAAGGCGAGCATCCCGATCACGAAGATGTTTTTCATTCGCTGCTCCTGTTCCGGGCATGGAGAATGACCCCTTGTCTGGATCATCCCTCCAGCAGCGTCAAGTTCGGGCAATCGGCCCAACCCCCTGAAAGACCTGCCACATCACCGGAACGGATCGCCCCGCGCCGTCGCATAATGCGCCATCGCCATCGTCGTCCATTGCGCGTTGACGCGAATGCAGGTGGGAAAAACGCTGGCGTCGGTCACCAGCACATTGGTCGTGCCGTGGACACGGCATTCGGGGTCGACGACGCCGTGGCGCGGGTCTTCGTTGATCGCATTGCCGCCGTGCGGATGGCTGCTCGACAGCGTGACATCGTCGGCCTCCTCGATCGCGTCCTCGAAAAAGGCATCGACATCCATGCCGGGGGTCACCGTCTGCCCTTTGGTGAGCGCCGGGTAACATTCGAGCGCACCTGCGGCGAAATGGACCTTGGTCAGCGTCGCCATCGCGCGGCGAAGCAGCGGCAGATCCTCGGCCTTGTCGAGCTGGAACTTGAGCTTGCCGTCCTTCACCCGCCCGCGCCGGTCGGCGGGAAACAGGATGCCCGCCGAATGAACGCGGCCGAAATTCTGCATCCGCGCCGCATGGTCGGCGAACCAGCCGGGCATCAGCGACGCCATCGCCATCGGCGGCTGGAAATGGCTTTCGAGCAGGAAGTCGCCGCAATCGACATAGGTCGCCATCTGATCCTCGTCCCACGCATCGCCGCCGGCTCCCGGCGGCATCAGCGCGACGACCGGCGAGGCGATGTTGAGCGACACCTGTCGGCCGGTGCCGTCGATGTCGCTGCGGCTGAGCAGCTTCGACGAGGCGATGGTACCGCCCGCGACGATCACCCCGACGCGGGCGCGGACGAGCGCCTGCGACCCATCGGGCAGGATCAGCTTCACCGCCTCGGCCTCGCGCCGACCGTCGACCGCGGTCTGCCAGACGATACGGTCGGCCTTGGTGCCGGGCAGGATGCGCGCGCCATGGTCGCGGCAGGCGTCGGGCAGATAGGTCTGCGCCATCCCCATCCGCCGCCCATAGGCGCATCCCGTGTTGCAATAGCCGCAATAAGCGCAGGCTTCGGGCGTATGCGGCGGCCCGAAATTCTTCGCGAACCAGTCGGCGACCGCACGCCGGTCCTTCGGATCGGTCGAGGTCGCGGCATAGGCGTGCCAGCCGTTCAGCAGGTGCGGCCCGTTGTGCCGCCCGCTGCGCGGCTCGATCGGCGCGATGCCGAGGCGGCGCTGGATCGCGTCATAGCTTTTGTGAAAGGCATCGGCGTCGATCGGCGCGCCGACGCTCGCCCATCTGGCGAACACGTCGACCGCGTCGGGGTGCGTCCGCCCCGCCTCGTTCACGCGCAGGCAGATGCCGTTGTTGATCGTCGACGACCCGCCGACGCAGCGTCCCTGGAACACCACGAAATCGCGGTTGGTCGAGGTTTGCAGCGCGCCGTGCTTGAACAGGTTCGCGACCATGTCGAGTTCGTGATGCGTGATCCGCGGCGAAGGATAGAAGGGTCCGGCCTCGACGATCAGCACCTTGTAGCCCTGCGCCGCGACCCCATGCGCCGCGACCGCGCCGCCCGCGCCCGATCCGATGACGATCACGTCATATTCGTCCGCGAGCGTCGCGGCGTCCAGAATATGCGCCGGGTCGATCTCGCGCCCCTCGACGCGCGTGATCTCGATTTCGCCGGAACCGCGATGGCGATGCTTCGGCAGGGTGAAACCGATCTGCCTGTGCACCGGGTTCGCGGCATTGGCATCCTGATCGCCCGGCATCCAATGCCCGTAATAGCAACCGTAGATGATGCCGCGCAGCCGCGCCATGTCCTGGAACAGGTCGATCTGGCTATTCTGGAGCCGGTTCCGGATCCGCCGCGCGCGTTCCCCGACATCGGCGAGCGCGAACAGCGGGCCGAGTACGATTTCGGTCGCGGTCAGCGACAGGCGAATCTCGTCGAGCTTCGTTCCGCCGACCTTGGCGAACAGGTCGCTGACGTTGGCGACGACCTGATCGGGCGTGATCTTCATCTCGGCGCCATGGAACAGCGCCTCGGTCAGCGCCTTCAGGAATTTGAGCTGCCCGAAATTGAACGGTGCCGCCATCGCCATGCCCCCTGCCTGTCCCGTGGTCAGATGCCGGTTTATAAGGCGCAAAGGCAAGGTGTATTGTATCGAAGCGGCGGGTTTAAGGCTTCTGGGGATTCGGGCTTGAACGCCATGCTCACAGGAAGAAACCTGTTCCCCCGCGAAGGCGGGGGTCCAGAGCAGCCCTGAGCCAGCCCGCTCTGGACCCCCGCCTTCGCGGGGGAACACGGATTTTCCATAATCGGACGGTTAAAACTTAAATCCCCACAGGCCATAGAGCGGCGAGCCCTTAATCTGACCCATCGTTGGGGCGACACCGATAACGGCCCCCGCCTTCGCGGGGGCGGCAATCTTGGTTCGGCCGCCCCTACGCCGCCTTCTTCGCCTGCCGGAACTTGTGGAGCAGCGGTTCGGTGTAACCCGACGGCTGCGTCACCCCCTCGAAGATCAGCGCCCGCGCCGCCTGATACGCAATCCCGTCGGGCGTCAGCTTTTCGTAAAGCGGGTCGCCCGCATTCTGCGCATCGACCTTGGCCGCCATCCGCGCCAGCGCCGCGTCGACTTGGCGCTCGGTGCAGACGCCATGAAGCAGCCAGTTCGCGAGCGCCTGCGACGAGATGCGCAGGGTGGCGCGATCCTCCATGAGGCCGATATCGTCGATGTCGGGCACTTTCGAGCAGCCGACGCCCTGGTCGATCCAGCGCACGACATAGCCCAATATACCCTGGCAATTATTGTCGAGCTCGCGCGCGACCTCGGCTTCACTCCAGTTGCGGCCGGTCGCTACGGGAATGTTCAGCAGCCGGTCGAGCGCGGGCACCGCCTCACCCGCGATCTCCTTCTGCCGCGCGAAGACGTCGACCATATGATAATGCAGCGCATGGAGCGTCGCAGCGGTCGGCGACGGCACCCATGCCGTATTCGCACCCGATTTCGGGTGGCCGATCTTGGCTTCGAGCATTGCCTTCATCAGGTCGGGCATCGCCCACATGCCCTTGCCGATCTGCGCCTTGCCGCTGAGCCCGCAGGCAAGGCCGATGCGGACGTTGCGGTCCTCGTACGACGCGATCCAGTCCGACGCCTTCATCTCGCCCTTGGGGATCATCGGCCCGGCACGCATCGAGGTGTGAATCTCGTCGCCAGTGCGGTCGAGGAAGCCGGTATTGATGAAGACGATGCGGTCCTTCACGGCCTCGATGCAAGCGGCGAGGTTGGCGCTGGTGCGGCGCTCCTCGTCCATCACCCCGACCTTGACCGTGTGGCGCGCGAGGCCGAGCATATCCTCAACCGCGTCGAACAGCCGGTCGGTGAAGCCGCATTCCTCCGGCCCATGCTGCTTGGGCTTGACGATATAGACGCTGCCCGCGCGGCTGTTGCGGAGGCTGCCGAGCCCCTTGAGGTCGTGGACCGCGCAGAGGCTGGTGATCACCGCATCGCACAATCCCTCGGGCGCCTCGCTGCCGTCGGGGAGCCGGATCATCGGCGTCGTCATCAGGTGGCCGACGTTGCGCACGAACAGCACGCTGCGGCCGTGCAGCGCGAAGGCCGTGCCGTCGGGCGCGGTCCAGTCGCGGTCAGCGGCCATGCGGCGCGTCATCACCTTGCCACCCTTGTCGAAACTCTCGACCAGATCGCCCCGCATCAGGCCGAGCCAGTTCGTATAGCCGAGCACCTTGTCCTCGCCATCGACCGCGGCGACGCTGTCCTCGAGATCGATGATCGTCGTCAGCGCGGCTTCGACGATCACGTCGGCGATGCCCGCAGGGTCGGTCTTGCCGATCGCGCTCGCGGGATCGATCACCAGTTCGATATGCAGACCGTTGTGCTTGAGGAGGATACCGCCATCGCGCGTGCCGGCAAGCTGCGACGGGTCGGCGAGCGTCAGGTCCCCGCCCTGCCAGTCGGCCCATTTCCCGTTCGCCAGCGGCACCGCTTCGTCGAGAAAGACCTTCGCGCGCGCGATCACCGCCGCGCCGCGCTCGGCATCATAGCCGCCGGGCTTCGCGGCCGGCGCGTCGAGCGCGTCGGTGCCGTAGAAGGCATCGTAAAGGCTGCCCCAGCGCGCATTGGCGGCGTTCAAGGCAAAGCGCGCGTTCAGCGCGGGAACGACGAGCTGCGGCCCCGCCATCGTCGCGATTTCGGGATCGACATTCGCGGTGCCGACCGCGAACGGCGCGGGCTCGGGGACGAGATAGCCGATCTCGCGCAGAAACGCCTGATAGGCTTGCGCGTCGTGTCCCTGCCCTTCCCGCGCCTGATGCCAGGCGTCAATCTTGGCCTGCAAATCCTCGCGCTTCGCCAGCAAGGCGGCATTCTCGGGCGCGAATTTGCCGAGCAGTGCGGCGAAATCGGCCCAGAAGCGCGTCGCATCGAGCCCCGTTTGCGGCAGCGCCTTGGTTTCGAGGAAATCGACCAGACGCGAATCGACGGAGAGGCCGTGGCGATCGAGGAAATCAGTCATGCAAACACCCTTTGGTCAGCGCGGACGCGCCAGTGGACCCGGGGAGGAAAGGGCCGCCGCCCTATGGCGCGAATGGCGGGGCTTGGCAATGGGGCGGTGGATCGGACGGCGAGGTTCTGCCTTGGGCGGTTCGATCATCCTACCGCGACCGCGCCGTCTCCGCCCTCCGATGGTCGCGGCGCGCCTTGAGCAGATCGTGGCGCGACAGGATCCCCAGCACCTTGCGCGTCGCCGGATCGACGATCGGAATGCGCCCGACCCCGGTTTCGACGATCAGATCGGCAATCTGCCCGATCGGCGCGTCGGCGTGGGCGACCGGCTGCGCGGCGTCGGAGACCAGGTCGGCGAGGGAGCGGTCGACCGGCATGTCGGCGACGCGCCATTCGAGCACGTCGCTGCGCGACACAAGGCCCAGCAGCCGCCCTTGGCCATCGACCACCGGATAGCTGCGATGTTCGGCGCTCTCGGCGAAGAAATCGAGGACGTCGCCCGCCGCCATCGTTCCGGGCAGCGTCGCGGGCTGCGGCGTCATCAGGTCGCGCGCCTGCACCAGGTCCATCGGGTCGACGACATATTCCTGCCGGATATGCCGCCCGCGCCGCGCGATCTTTTCGGTGAGGATCGAGCGCTGCATGAGGAGCACGCTGACCGCATAGGCACCGCACGCGGCCGCGATCGTCAGCGGCAGCGCGCCGTACAGCCCCGTCACCTCGACCGCGAACAGCGCGCCGGTCAGCGGCGCGCGCATCGCGCCACTGAGGATACCGGCCATGCCGACGAGCGCCCAGACGCCCGGATTGCCAAGCCAGAGATGTCCCGCGAGCGCTCCCGCCGCGCCGCCGAGGATCAGCAAAGGCGCGAGGATGCCGCCCGATGTCCCCGACCCCAGAGCAAAGAGCCAAACCACCGCCTTGACCACCAGCAGCGCGACGACGACGCGCATCGCGAGCGTTCCGTCGAGCAGCGCCTGGATACTGCCATAGCCGGCGCCGAGGACATGCGCGTCGATCAGGCCGCCGAGCCCGACCACCACCGCGCCGATCGCGGGCCACCACATCCAGTGGACCGGCAGGCGGTGGAAACCGTCCTCGATCCGGTAAAGCAGCGCCGACAGCAGCGCCGCCTCCAGCCCCACGACCACACCGAGCACGCCGGCGATCGGCAGCGCCGATCCGGCGGGCGGCAGCGACGCGGCGAGCGGGAACATCGGCTCGCTGCCGATCAGCAGCGGGCGAACGCCCATCGCGACGAGCACCGCGACGACGACGGGGACAAAGCTGCGCGGCTTCCACTCGAACAGCAGCACCTCCAGCGCCAGCAGGATCGCGGCGAGCGGCGTGCCGAAGATCGCGGTCATCCCCGCCCCGGCGCCCGCCACCAGCAGCGTCTTGCGCTCGGCGGCACTGAGGCGGAAGCGCTGCGCGAACAGCGAGCCGATCGCGCCGCCGGTCATGATGATCGGCCCCTCGGCGCCGAACGGCCCGCCGCTGCCGATCGAAATCGCCGCCGAGATCGGTTTCAGCACCGCGACCTTCGGCGACAGGCGGCTCTGGCCATAGAGGATCGCCTCGATCGCCTCGGGGATGCCGTGGCCGCGGATCTTGTCCGACCCGAAACGCGCCATCACCCCGATCATCAGCGCCCCGATCACCGGAATGACGACGACGAGCAGGCCGACCGACGCATCGGTGATCGCGGTCGCGGCGAAGGAAAAGCGGCCGAACCAGAAGAGATTCGTCGCGAGCGCGATCGATTTCAGCAGGACCCAGGCGCCGCCCGCAGCGCCCGCCCCGATCGCCAGCGCCAGCCCGGCAAGCAACAGCATCCGCCGGTCGGCGCTGTGATCCGCGAGTTTATAGGCGGCGGGAGAAACGGACATGCGGCTTCCAACAGGATGGGACGGGCGGCCCGCGCCATTATATCGCAATGCGATATAATTCAATGGAGCTTTCCTCCTTTCGTGCCGCCCCCTATGCCGACCGCCATGCCGCGCGAGACCGCCCTCACCGATGCCGACTATGCCGCGCTCGCCGAGTTCCGCCATGCGCTGCGCCAGTTCCATGCGTTCAGCGAGGCACGCGCGATCGAGCAGGGGCTGACCCCGCAGCAGCATCAGGCGCTGCTCGCGATTCGCGGCACCGGGCCGGACCTGCCGACGATCGGCGACGTCGCGCGGCGGCTGATGCTCAAACCGCACAGCGCGACGGGGCTTGTGGGCCGTCTCGTCGATCAGGGCTGGATCGAACGGATCGCCGCGACGGACGACCGGTGCCGCGCACGGCTACGCCTGACCGCCAAGGCGCGCGACGCACTGGCGGCGCTGTCGGCGGCGCATCGGGACGAGATCCGGCGAATGCGCCCAATGCTGGAGGCCATGCTCGCGGCGATCGGATGAGGCCGGGTGGCCCCGTCAGGCGGCGCCGCGCACCGGCGTCGGCGGGAGGTCGACCAGCGCGACACGAACCCGATTTCGTCCGCCCGCCTTGGCCCGGTAGAGCGCGGTGTCGGCACGGTGGAACAGGTCCGGCAAAGCCTCTTTCGGCATCCATTGCGCGACGCCGAAGGAAGCGCTGAACCGGCGATTGACGCCAAGCACCGGCAGTTCCGCGGCGGCGAAGGCGGCGCGCACCGCTTCGGCATAAAGGCGTCCGTCGGACAGCAGCGCAGCGGGCAGCAGCACGGCGAACTCTTCTCCCCCGACGCGGCCGACGATCGCTTCGGGTGGCGCGGCCTCGGCGAGCATCGCGGCGAAATGGGCGATCACGCCGTCGCCCGCGGCATGGCCGAAATTGTCGTTGATCCGCTTGAAATGATCGAGATCGGCAGCGATCAGCACCGCCTGGCCCCCGTCATCACCCCCACTCTCGCCAACACGCGCGAGCGCGGCTTCGGCATGGCGTTCGAAACCGCGGCGATTGAAGACGCCCGATAGCGAGTCGGTTTCGGAGCGGGCGATCATCTCGGCCGTCGTGTCGCGCATCGTCACCAGCAGCATGATGAGTCCCGTCGCGATCAGCACCACGACACTGCCGCTCTGCGAGATCGCCGCATAGGTCGTCGCCATATAATCCTGCGGCGTGCGCGCCGTCCCGACCATCATCGCGAACAGCGATTTGAGCGGATAGAGCATCGCCGCGACCGCTTGCAGCGCGACCAGCAGCAGGTCGAGCGGCTGGCGATGTCCCGAGCGCCAGATCGTGAGGCCGAACAGCGCCTGCATCGCGAAATAGGGAAGCTGATAGAGCACCAGCCGCACCGGCGAGCCATAGGTCATGCTGAAGATGACCGGCACCGACAGGATCGTGGCGGTCCAGATCACCGCCATCGCGGTCCATGGCGGGCGAGCGCGATAGTGGCGCGCGACCCCGATCAGCGCGAAGCTGAGCGCCGACAGAAAGACGAGGAAGATGCCGATGCCGACGGGCACCGGATCGGCCTGTTGGCGGAGCAGAAATTCCAGCCCGGCATTGACGATTCCCATGCCGCAGCCGAGCGCCAGCCACCCCGCGCCGCGTGCGCTCCGGTTCGTTGCCGCGACCACGGCGAAGGCCAGGGCAAAGATGCCCGCAACGGCCATGTTGATGCCAAGCACGAAGGCAGCAGTCATCGATCCACTCATCATTGCTCCGGGGCGGGTAGCGGAACGGCCACGAACTTTTGGTTAACGGCGTCGATCGGCAGAGGATTCGCATGGGGTGCATAGGCGCGCGGGCGCGCGGCATCAGTGACTTACGGTATCGCGGCAACAAAATGCCGGGCCGGGGGTGCAAAAGCCCCTCGCCGCCCGCTATAGCCACGCCATGACCACCCTCACCGCAAGCGAAAGCGCGACCCTCGAACGCGCCGCCGATGCCCCGATGCTGACGCAGGTCGAGCAATGGGCGGCGGTGAACAGCGGCACCGGCAATCTGGCGGGGCTGAAAACCGTAGCCGGCCTGCTCGCCAACGCCTTCGCCGCCCTGCCCGGCAATGTGCGGCTCGTTGCGCCCGACCCGGTCGAAAGCGTCGATGCCGCGGGAATCGTCCGAACGACCCAGCGCGGCGACCATCTCCATTTGCGCGTCCGGCCCGAGGCGCCGGTGCAACTGCTGCTGACCGGCCATATGGACACGGTGTTCGCCGCCGATCACCCCTTCCAGTCGCTGCAATGGCTGAAGGATGGCGTGCTGAACGGCCCCGGCACCGCCGACATGAAGGGCGGCATCGCGGTGATCCTCTCGGCGCTGACCGCGCTCGAAGCCTCGCCGCTCGCGGCGCGCATCGGCTATGACGTGATGATCAACAGCGACGAGGAGACCGGCAGCCACGCCTCGGCGGCGCTGATCGCCGAACTGGCACGCGGCAAGACCGCGGCGCTGACCTACGAGCCCGCGCTGCCCGACGGCACGCTCGCGGGCGCCAGGCCGGGAAGCGGCAATTTTTCGGTGCTGATCCACGGCCGCTCGGCGCACGCCGGCCGCAATCCCGAGGAAGGGCGCAACGCCCTCGTCGCAGCGGCCGATCTGGCGCTGCGCCTCAACGCTCTCAAGTCATTGGATTTGAAGGTCAATCCTGCCAAGATCGACGGCGGCGGACCGAACAATGTCGTCCCCGACCAGGCGATCCTCCGCGTCAACATGCGCCCGATGACCCCCGCCGCCATGGCCGCCGCCGAAGCCGCGCTGCGCGACACCATCGCCAACATCCAGCGCGACCACGACGTGCATTGCCATCTCCACGGCAATTTCAACCGTCCGCCCAAGCCGCTCGATCCCGCCGCGACGCGCCTGTTCGAACTGGTGCGCGACTGCGGCGCGACGCTCGGCCTGACGATCGGCTGGAACGCGACTGGCGGCGTCTGCGACGGCAACAATATCGCGGCGTGCGGTGTGCCCGTCGTCGATACGATGGGCCCGCGCGGCGGCGCCATCCATTCGTCGGATGAATTTCTGATCGTCGACAGTCTCGCCGAACGGGCGCGGCTGTCGACGCTTACCTTGTTGAAAATAGCAGAACGGGGGACTGTGTGACCTATGTGATCCGGGCGGCCAAACCGGGCGATCTCCAGAGCATTTACGAAATGGCGAAGCTGACCGGCGGCGGCTTCACCAACCTGCCCCCCGACCGCCAGGCGCTGCGCGCCAAGCTCGAACGCGCCGAGGCCGGTTTCGCATCGGACAAGGATCAGCCGGGCGACGACCTCTATCTGATGGTGCTTGAGGACATGGACAGCGGCGAAGTGCGCGGCACCTGCCAGATCTTCGGGCAGGTCGGCCAGCGCTGGCCCTTCTACTCCTATCGCATCGGCACCGACAGCAAGCATAGCGAGCAGCTCGACCGCACCTTCCACGCGCAGGTGCTGATGCTCAGCAACGATCTTAACGGCGCGAGCGAGGTCGGCGGGCTGTTCCTTCACCCCGCGGCACGCGCCGGCGGGCTCGGCCTGCTGCTCGCGCGCTCGCGCTATCTGTTCATCGCGCGCCACCGTGCGCGCTTCGCCGACCGCATCCTCGCCGAGCTGCGCGGCGTGATCGACGAGGCGGGCGGCTCGCCCTTCTGGGACGGGGTCGCGGGCAAATTCTTCGGGATGAACTTCCAGGAGGCCGACCAGTTCAACGCGGTCCACGGCAACCAGTTCATCGCCGACCTGATGCCCAAGCACCCAGTCTATATCGCGATGCTGCCCGAAACCGCACGCGCGGTGATCGGCGTCCCCCATCCCACAGGCCGCGCCGCAATGCGGATGCTGGAGAATGAGGGCTTCGCCTTCGAAAATTATATCGACATCTTCGACGGCGGCCCGACGATGACCGCGCGCACCGACCAGGTCGCGAGCATCCGCGATGCGAAGCATGTCGCGGTGGCGGCGATCGGCGATGGTGGCGCAGACGCGCTGATCGCCACCGGGCGCCTCGCCGATTTCCGCTGCTGTTTCGGACGCATGGGCGCCGACGGCACGATCGACGCCGAAGCGGCGCGGATATTGGGTGTCAGCGTGGGTGACGAGATCAGCTGGATCGGGCGCTGACATGCCCACCGAAATCAATTTCGACGGGATCATCGGCCCGACCCATAATTATGCCGGCCTCAGCCGCGGCAATATCGCCTCCGCAAGCAACGCCGGCGACGTGTCGCAACCGCGCGCAGCGGCGCTGCAGGGCATCGAGAAGATGCGCCACAATATCGCGCTCGGCCTGCCCCAGGGCTTCTTCATGCCGCTGGATCGTCCCGACGCGCCGTGGCTCGAAACGCTCGGTACGACGCTGGACGGGGCGGAAGCGCATCTGCGCGCGCAGGCCTGGTCGGCTTCGTCGATGTGGGCGGCGAACGCCGCGACCGTCTCCCCCGGTCCGGACAGCGCGGACGGCAAATGCCATCTGACCGTCGCCAACCTCGTCACCATGCCGCATCGCAGCCACGAATGGCCGGGGACGCTCGCGCAGCTTCGCCTCGCCTTCGCCGATCCGGCGTTCGTCGTCCACGGCCCCGTCCCCGCGCCGTTCGGCGACGAGGGTGCGGCGAACCATATGCGGCTGTGCGACGGGCACGGGTCGCCGGGGGTCGAGATTTTCGTCTATGGCGTCGGCGGCGGTCGCTTCCCGGCGCGGCAGCATCTCGACGCATCGAAGGCGATCGCACGCAAGCATCGGCTCGATCCCGCCCGCACGCTCTTCATCCGCCAATCGGATACCGCGATTCAGGGCGGCGCGTTCCACAATGACGTGGTCGCAGTGGCGAACGAGCGGGTGCTGTTCACGCACGAGACCGCGTTCGAAGACCGCGAAGGCGCGCATGCGCAAATCCGCGCCGCCTTTCCCGAGGTCGAGATCGTCGAGGTGCCCGCGAACGCGGTCAGCCTGCCCGAGGCGATCAAATCCTATCTGTTCAACGCGCAGCTCGTCAGCCTGCCCGGCGACGGCGGGATGGGGCTGGTGCTGCCGACCGAGGCGCGCGAGACCAGACCGGTCTGGGACTGGCTGGAAGCGCATGTCGCGGGCAACGGGCCGATCCGCCGCCTGCTGCCGGTCGATGTCCGCCAGTCGATGGCGAACGGCGGCGGCCCCGCTTGCCTGCGCCTGCGCGTCGTCGCCGATCCGGCGCGCGTCGATCCGCGCTTCCTCGCCGACACGGCCAAGCTCGATCGCATCGCCGAGGTGGTGGCGAAGTATTGGCCCGAGGCGATCGCGCCCGGCGATCTCGCATCGGCCGCGCTCGTCGCCGAAGTGCGGCAGGCGCGCGCGGCGCTGCTCGATGCACTCGGCCTTGGCGAATTGAACTGACCGCCGGGTGAAAATCCGCGAGCTGATCGACACCGCCGCGATCCCGGGCGGCGAAACGCTGCGCCTGTTCCGGCGCGGCGGCGACCATATCATCGCGATCGGCGGCAACGAGCTGATGAACAGCCGGATGAGCGGTTCGGAGGAAGCGCTCGCGGTGATGAGCTGCGAGCGGCTGCAGGGTCCCGACGCCGCGCATCTGCTGATCGGCGGCTATGGCATGGGGTTCACGCTGCGCGCGGCGCTGGTGGCGCTGGGACCGAAAGCGCAGGTCACCGTCGCCGAACTGGTACCCGCAATCATTAACTGGGCGCGCGGGCCGATGGCGGATCTGGCGGCGGGATGCCTCGACGATCCGCGCGTCGAACTGGTTATCGAGGACGTCGGCGCCGTGATCGCGGCGGCGTCCGGCCGCTACGACGCGATCCTGCTCGATGTCGACAACGGCCCCGACGGACTGACGCACCCCGCAAACGACCGCCTCTATTCGCCCGCGGGCCTCACGAAAGCAAAGGCGGCGCTGCGGCCCGGCGGGCTGTTGGCGATCTGGTCGGCTGCCCCCGACGCACGCTTCACGAAGCGCCTCGCGGCGGCGGGCTTTCGGGTCGAAGAGGTCAGCGTCCGCGCCCGCGCGGGCGGCAAGGGGGCGCGGCACGTCATCTGGTTCGCGCGGGCGGGCTAGCCCCTATAGCGGCAATTCGGTCGTCGCCTTGATTTCAGACAGCGCAACAGTCGAGTTGATCTCCTGAATGCCCGGTAATTTGCTGAGCTGGTCGAAGAAGAACCGCTCATAGGCGTCGATGTCCTTCGCGACGATGCGCAACATGAAATCGGTCGTGCCCATCAGGACATAGGCGTCGAGCACTTCGGGAAAGCCGCGGATCGCCGCGCTGAATTCATCGAGATTGGCGCGGCCGTGGGCGTTAAGCTTCACCTGCGCAAAGACATGCGCGTTGAGCCCGACACGGCGCCGGTCGATCAGCGCGACGCGCTTGCGGATGAAGCCCTCGCGCTCGAGCCGGTCGATGCGGCGCCAGCAGGGCGACACCGACAGGCCGACGCGCTCGGCGATCTCGGCAGTCGTCTGACTCGCGTCGCGCTGCATCTCGCGGAGGATTTTTATCTCGAACGGATCAAGGTCGGTCATTTATTTCCCATAGGGCAAATATCGGGGAATAAACATCCCACATCTTGCCGTTCCGTGCCGAAAAGCGACCGAGATTGCCCGCGCCGCCCGTGCCATCTTCCGCGCCTCATCAAAGGAGAGAATCATGGTTGCCCGCCCCGCCCGCCTGACCCCGCCGGTCGAATGCGTCCGCCTGCACGATGCCGAGAGCGGACTCGACGGCGTGATCGCGATCCATTCGACGACGCTCGGTCCCGGCGCCGGCGGCTGCCGCTTCTGGACCTATGCCGGTATCGACGAAGCGCTCGCCGACGCGCTGCGCCTCGCCGAGGGCATGAGCTACAAGAATGCGCTCGCCGGCCTGCCGCTGGGCGGCGCCAAGGCGGTGCTGCGCAAACCCGCGGGCGATTTCGACCGCGCCAAGCTGTTCCGCGCCTTCGGCCGCGCGGTCGAGCAGCTCGGCGGCCTCTATGTGACCGCCGAAGATGTCGGAACCTCGGTCTCCGACATGCAGGAGGTCGCCGGCACGACGCGCCACGTCGCGGGCCTCCCGCCCGCCGCCGGCCGCGCCGGAGGCGATCCGTCGCCGTGGACCGCGCGCGGAGTCTTCGAATCGATGCGCGCCGCGGCGCGCTTCGCGCTCGACACCGACCTCGCCGGGCTCACCGTCGCGGTGCAGGGAACGGGGAATGTCGGCGCCGACCTTTGCCGCCGCCTGTCTGATGCCGGGGCGCGGCTGGTGATCGCCGATCCGAACCCGGCGCGCCGCGACCGGCTCGCCGCGATCCTGGGCGCCAAGGTCGTCGACGTCGATGCGATCGCGTCGGTGCAGGCGGAAATCTTCGCGCCCTGCGCGCTCGGCGGCGTGCTCAATCGCGACAGCGTCCGCACGATGAGGGCGAAGCTCGTCTGCGGCGCGGCGAACAACCAGCTCGCCGCGCCCGAGGTCGCCGACATGCTCCGCGACCGCGGCATCGCCTATGCGCCCGACTATGTCGTCAACGCGGGCGGGATCATCAGCGTATCGGCCGAATATCTGGGCGAGGACGAAAGCGACGTCGAAGCCCGCGTGGCCGCGATCGCGCCGCGCGTCGCCACCTTGCTCGACCGCGCCGCGCGTGAGGGTCGCTCGCCTGCGGCGGTCGCCGATGAAATGGCCGAAGAGGTGATCGCAGGCGCCGAGCGGGTCGCGGCCTGATGCACCGGTTCCGGATCGACGCGCTTCCCGATCCGCAATCGCTGCCCCGCATCGCCGGGGTCTTCGCGCAGCGCGCGATCGTGCCATCGGCGATGCGGATGGAGTTGCGCAACGGGTTCCTTCAGATCGAGGTGGCCGTCGCCGGCCTCGACGACGCGCGCGCCGCCGTCATCGCTGCCAAGCTGGGCGAGATGTTCGCGGTCGTCGAGGTCGGGTTGGACGGAGGAGAGGAGGCGGCCGCATCCTTCGGAATGGAGAGCCTTGCCGCATAACGGCGGAGAATGACCTTCTACTAAAAGCAGACCCTGTGCTCCCGCGAAGGCGGGAGCCCATCTCCGGCCGGTGCCAGTTTGAGCCGATCGGAGATGGGTCCCCGCCTTCGCGGGGACACACAAATTTGCGCGCGCGGCGCATGATCCCGGAGGGCGCCGGCCCTTCTCATAAAATAGAGGGGCTTGCGCCGTCTATTTCCCCTGCGCCGCGAGGACGCGGAGGATGTTGCCGCTCCACATCTTCTCGATGTCGGCGTCCGAATAGCCCGCCTGCTTCAGCCGCTCGGTGACCTTGGGCAGCGCGGTGATGTCCTCGATGCCCTTGAGGCCGCCGCCGCCGTCCCAGTCGGCGCCGAAGCAGATATGATCGACGCCGCCGACCTCGATCGCGCGCAGTACCATCTTCATATAATCCTCGAAGTCCGCCGCCCACATCGTCTCGGTCTTGTCGAGTTGGCGCCATTGGCGGGTGAGGTCGGCCTGCGCTTCGGGGCTCAATTCGCCGATCCGCTCATAGTCGGCGAACAGCTTCGCGCGCGCCGGCGACATGTTCATTTCCGACATATAGATGGTCGAGATGCACATCGCGCCGCCCTTCGCCGCAAGCGCCTTCAGCCGCCCTTCGTCGAGGTTGCGCGGATGGTCGTGCGCCGAGCGCAGGCTCGAATGTGAAAGCAGGATCGGATATTTCGACAGCGCGAGAAGCTGGTCGAAGGTCGCGTCCGACGAATGGCTCGCGTCGATGACGATGCCGAGCCGGTTCATCTCGGCGACCCATTGCTTGCCGAGCGGGCTGAGCCCGTTCCAGCGCGGCTTGTCGGTCGCGCTGTCGGCGAACTGGTTGTTCGCCCCGTGCACCGGCCCCGCGAGCCGCACACCCTTGTCATAGAACTCCTTGAGCAGCGACAGGTCCTCGCCCAGCGGATAGCTGTTCTCGATCGACTTGAAGGCGACGAGCTTGCCTTCCTTGTTCAGCCGTCGCGCATCGTCGGCGGTGCGCGCGGCGCCGATCACGCCGCTATTGTCGGCGATCATCCTGTCGATCGCATCCGACCGCTTACGGGCATGGGCGAGCGCCGCCGCATAGCCTTCGGCGGTCAGCGGCCCCTGATCGGTGTAGATGGCGAAGAAGCCGCCATCGAGATTGCCGTCCTTCATCCGCGGGATGTCGAGCTGCGACAGGTCAGTCTCGAGGGTGTGGCGGTCGGCGAAATTCCAGCCCTGGCGCTCGAAATGGAGCGGGGTGTCGAGGTGGGTGTCAAGCACGAGCATCCGGCTGTGCAGCGGCGCTTCGGACGGCTTCGGCTTGTCGCCGCCGCTCGAACAGGCGGCGAGCGCGGTCGCGGCGAGCAGAATGGCGATGCGTTTCATTTCTTGTCCTCCACGGGCTTCAGGTCGAGGTCCTGATAATCCCAGCTGAAATCGGCAATCTGGCTGACCGCCTTCATCGTCACGCCGGTCACCTTGCCCTCGGCATCGAGCGCAAAGGTCACATAGGCGGGTTCGATCGCCGGATCGTCGAAATCGGTGACGAAGCTGTCGTACTGCCAATGCTTGAGCCGCCCCGCCATCCGCGGCGTCGAGGTGAAATCAATCGTCAGCCCCTTCGCGCCCGACCCGATCACCACGTCGCCGTACCAGGGATCGCGGTAGCGCCCCGCATAGCCCGCAAGCGGCAGCGATGGCCCCGATTTGACGGGCGACGCCTTCGCCTGCTTGAGGAACTCGACCCCGCCCGCAAGCCGCGCCTGATACCAATCCTCCCACTTGGTGGTCCAGCCATAGTCGGGCTGGTCCAGATAATGGTCGAGCAGTTCGTAAGTGAGGCCGAGCAGCATGCCGCTGTCCTCGCTGTTCATCATGATCGCGAAGCCGACATTCCTGTCGGGGATCATGACGACGCGCGTGATCGATCCGAAGACGCCGCCGCCGTGCTGGATGATGCGGTGGCCGCGATAATCCTGCACCTGCCAGCCGAGCGCATAGGCCTGCTGCGTCGGCTGCGCGGGTTTCAGCGCGTCGGGCAGCGGGGTGATCGGCATCGGCGTCACCGGCGCCCACATCTCGGCTGCCTGCTCCTCGCTGAACAATCGCTTGCCGTCCGGAAGCGCACCGTGCGCGAGCTGGATCTTGAGCCACGCCGCCATATCCTCGGCGCTCAAGGCAAGCCCGCCCGCGGGCGCGCCGTTGCGGCCGAGTTCGTCGCGTTCGTCGAGCACCTGCTGCCGCCCGATTCCGCGCAGCACGCCCGACAGGCGCGCGTGCGGCCAGCTCCGGTTCGTGACGCGGAAGCGGTCCTCGCTGTCGCTCGTCGCATTCTTCATGCCGCCTGCGCGCAGCACGCGCGCGCGAATGAAATCCTCCCACGTCTGGCCGGTGACCTCCTCGATGAGCTGCCCCGCGACGGCGTAAAGGATATTGTCATAGGCATAGGCCGAGCGGAAACTCGTCCGGGGTTTGAGGAAAGCGACATGCTCGGCGGTCTGCTTGCGGGTGAGGTTGGTGCGCGGCACGAACATCAGGTCGCCCTGCCCCAGCCCCAGCCCGCTGCGATGGACGAGCAGGTCGCGGATCGTCATCTCGCGCGTGACCCACGGATCGTACATGCGGAACCAGGGCATATGCTTGATGACCGGATCGTCCCACGCGATCCTGCCCTCGTCGACGAGCACCGCCAGCGCCGCGACGGTCATCGCCTTGCCGGTCGATCCGGTCTGGAAGATCGTCTCGCCGTCGACCGGCGCGCTCTCGCCGAGCTTGCGGACGCCCCAGCCGCGCGCCAGTGTGGTCTTGCCGTCCTCGACGATCGCGATCGACACGCCGGGCGCGCCGACCTTTTGCCGCAGCGCCTCGACGCTTTCGCCGATGTCGGCGGGCGGGTCCGCCCAGACGGGCGCGGCGGCGGACAGCAGCAGCGGCAGGGCAAGCAGGCGAAGCGTTTTCATGGCAGAGCCTCCAGTGGGGGAGCGGACGAGGGGCGCAGCAGGCGCCAGGTGCCGAGGGTGAGCAGCGGCACGACGAAGACGGCGAGGAAGAGCCAGGCGAGGAAGCGGTATCCGCTCGCGATCAGATCGACGAGGCCGATCTCGCCCGCCACGAACATGCAGCCGGTGAGGATCGCCGCGCCGATCAGCACCCGTGCTCCGGCGCCGAGCGCGGGACGCCCGCGGCTTTCGACCGCACCCGAGATACGCTCGTTGATCGCGTGCACCGCGCCCGCGCCGCTTTCGAGCAGCGCCGCGAGGATCATCACCTGGAACAGGATGTGAAAGCCCGGCACGTTCATCTGGCGGAGCAGGAAATCGGAGGGCAGCGTCTCGGCGCCGATCGCGGGATAGAAGGCCATCATCGCGACGAAGAAGAGAATCGCGGGCAGCATCGACAGCGGCCCCGCGATCAGCCCCGCGACCACGGCGTCGCGCTGGCTGGTCAGATGCCGGAGCACCGGCAGGATCACCACCGCGCCGACGATATTATAGCTCGCATAAGTGATGCCCCCCGCCATCCAGTCGCCCGAAGGCGGCGGCGCGGCGGCGAACCCCTGTGCGATCGGCCCGCCGAAGCGCGCGAGCGCGAGGATCAGGAACAGCGCATAGACGGTGTAGAGCAGGATCGAGACATATTTGAACATCTGCTCGACCACCCCGGTCCCGCGCGCGGTCACCGCGACGATCAGGACGGCGAGCAGCAGCGCGCCCGCCCATTCGGGCCAGCCGAAGGTCGCGGCGCCGATCGCCGCCGCCGCCGCGCCGAACACCGCGAGGATCAGGATGACGAAGATGATGTACGCCGCCTCGAACGCGATCCACCCGGGGCCGAGCAGCCCCTTGAAGAAAGCGCGATAGTCATAGGCGCCGAGCTGGCGCGCGAGCGCGAAGGTCAGCGCCGCGACGAGGCTCCAGATGCCGGTCGCGAGCAGCATCGCGGCGAGCCCGCCCCACGGCCCCGAGGGCACGAAATATTCGGCGAGCTCGCGCCCGGTCGCATAGCCGCCGCCGATGATCACGGCCTTGAGCGCAAAGCCGGGGAGCAGGAAGCGCTGGAACCGGCTGGGGTCCGCCGCGCCGGCCGTCATGCGAGGATGGCATCCACGAGCGCGTCGAACCCCGCGCCGCCGCGGATCGGATCGGCGACCGGCAGCCCGAGCCGCGCGCGCTCGGCCGCCATCAGCGCCTCGGCGCCGTCGGCGTCGAAGCTCGCGGTATTGAGGCAGACCCCGCCGCAGCGGATCGCCGGGTTCGTCCGGCTGCCGAGGCGGATCGTCAGGTCGATCACCTCCTCGATCGTCGGCAGTGCGAAACTCTCCATCCCCAGGATCACCTTGCGCGTCGGATCGTGGCAGACGACGAAGACGTCCGGCTGGCTGCCGTGAAGCAGGCCGAGCGATACCGCAGCATAGGCGGGGTTGAAGATCGACCCCTGTCCCTCGATCAGATCCCAATGATCTGCCGCCGCGTCGGGGCTCAGCATCTCCGCCGCGCCCGCCTCGAAATCCGAGACCACGGCGTCCATCGGCATCCCGCCGCCCGCGATCATGATGCCGGTCTGGCCGGTCGCGCGGAAATCGGCGGCGATCCCGCGTTCGAGGAAGGCGCGGTGCAGCGCGAGCGCGGTATATTTCTTCCCCAGCGCGCAGTCGGTGCCGACCGTCAGCAACCTCTTGCCGCTGCGCTTGCGCCCGTTGCCGACCGGGATCGACGGCGGCGGGGTGCGGACGTCGATCAGCCGCCGCCCGGTGCGCCGCGCCGCTTCGGCCAGCGCAGGCACGCTCGCGAGGCGGGCGTGGAGGCCGCTGACAATGTCGAGCCCGGCCTCCATCGCCTCGACGAGCGCCGCGACCCAGCTTTCGCCGATCACCCCACCCTGGTTGGCGACCCCGATCACCAGCGACCGCGCGCCCGCTGCCCGCGCTTCGGCAGGCGCCATCGGCGGCAGGCCGGTGGTGACGGCGCAGCCCGCGACCGACCATTCGCCGACACAGCGGTCGGCCGCCCAGTCGGCGAGCCCGAAGGCGGTCTTGGCATAGCCGGCCTCGACCGTGTCGCCGAGGAAGAGGAGATAGGGCTGCGGCAGGGCGGGAACGCCCCCCCGGTCGGCGTCCGCACGCCGTTGCAGCACAGTAGCCATGGTCCAGTCTCTCCTCTCGGCCGTCAGAAGCCGGCGGTCAGTGTCACGCCAAAGGTGCGCGGCCGGATCACCGCCGTTCCGGCGGCACCCAGCGGCACATTGGCCGGCGCCTCGAGCGATGTCTTGCCTTCGCTGTCGGTCAGATTCTTCGCATAAAGCTCGAGCGAATATTTGCCGAAATCGACCCCGGCGCGCAAATCGACGACCTCATAGGCGGGCAGATAGCGCTGCCGGCCATTGGCAGTGCGGAAATCGAGATCGAAGCCCGCGGGCTGTTTCGACAGGCTGCGCACCGACGCCCCGACATAGGCCTTGGTGTCGCCGCCCAGTGCCCACTCGTAATCGGCATTGGCGCCGATGCTGTATTTGGGGGTGTAGGGCAGGCGATCGCCCGCGAGCCCGCCGACCAGCGGCGGCGTGTCGTCCTTCAGCCGGGCGTTGGTATAGGCGCCGTTGAGCGAAAAGGTCAGCCCGCCCGCCGGGCGCAGCGTCGTCGTGAATTCCAGGCCGTCGCTCTTCGCCTTGCCGCCGTTGAAATTGACGCCGAAATCATTGACCTGGCCAAAGACCTGAATGTCCTTCCAGTCGATATGGAAAGCGGCGATGTCGATCGAGAAGCTGCGGTCGACCGTTTCCGCCTTGACGCCGATTTCGTAGCTGATCAGCGAATCCGAACCATAGGTTGCAAGTTCCGGCGGCGCCCCCGGCGCGAGCACGTTCGGGCCGCCGGGGCGGAATCCCTTGGCGACGCGAGCATAGATGGTCGCCTGGTCGCTGATCTCGAACTGCGGCGCGACCGAGAAGGTGAAGACATTTTCGGACGAGCGCGCTTTCGGCAGCTTGTTGAACCCGCCCGCAAGGGCACCGTCCGACACCTGATCCGCGACCTGTTTGTTGCCGCTGTAGCGGCCGCCGAAGGTCAGGTCGAAGCGCTCGCCGAGATGGAGCGTCGCATTGGCGAAGCCCGCGAGCTCGCGATAGCGCGAGTTGATCGTCGCGATGCCGAGCAGCGGCAGATCCTCGATCGGGGTCAGCGTCCCCGGCTCCACCGCGTTGAAATCCTGATCGATGATCCCTTTCTCGCGCGTGTAATAGGCGCCGAGGAGCCATTCGAAATGCTCATTCTCGGGCGACTGCAGTCGTATTTCCTGCGAAAAGCGCCGCACGCGGGTGAGTTGCCCCTGATAGAAATCGTTGGGCGCGCCGAAAAAGGCCTCGATCAACGGACCATATTGAGTCGTGAGATCGCCGCGGAACGATTGCGACAGACTGCTGTAGCTCGTCGCCCACACCAGATTCGCAAAGCCGAGATCGGCGTCGACGACGGCACTGTATACGCGGTAGCGGACATCGGTGAATTCGGGAACGAACTGCGACTGCGACAGGCGGCCGTACAGCGTCCGCCCGGTCGACGGGTCGCTGTCGACACTGTTCGAGGCGTGCGTCTTCAGATTCTGGAGATAGGCGCTGAGCTGGATCGAGATACTCTCGCTCGGCTTGAACAACAGCGACGCGCGGCCACCATAGCTTTTCGAACTGTTGATGTCGTTTTCGACATCCGATCCCGCGGTGCCGATCGAGTCGATGAAACCGCCGAAGTCGCGGTAGAAGCCCGAGGCACGGAAAGCGACCATATCGCCGAGCGGCACATTGACCACCGCGCTGCCCAGATAGGATGCATCGCCGCCCTTGACCGTCTCGACGCTGCCGCGCGCGCGGACCTCGACCCCGCTGGTATCGGGCTTGCGCGTCACATATTTGAGCACGCCGCCCATCGAGCTCGCGCCATAGATGGTCCCTTGCGGACCGCGCAGCACCTCGATCCGCTCGACGTCGAAGGTGTCGAAGTCGCCCGCGAGGATCGCGCCGTTGACGAGCCCGCTGCTCGATCCGAAGGTTGTTTCGTCCTGATAGACCGCAACCGTCGAGGCGACGCCGCCGGTATTGACCCCGCGCAGCACGAGACGGCCGAAGCCGGCGGTGGTCTGGTTGAGCTGAAGCCCCGGAA
Source organism: Sphingopyxis sp. DBS4 (assembly GCF_024628865.1). Classification (NCBI taxonomy): domain Bacteria; kingdom Pseudomonadati; phylum Pseudomonadota; class Alphaproteobacteria; order Sphingomonadales; family Sphingopyxidaceae; genus Sphingopyxis; species Sphingopyxis sp. DBS4. The sequence continues at coordinate 616,475 of NZ_CP102384.1, read as the reverse complement.
CGAGCTTCAGATAATCCGAAAAATTCGTCGCCTGGACATTTTCGAGCGCATCGCCCGACACGACGCTCACCGACTGCGGTACGTCGATCAGCCGCTGCTCGCGTTTCTGCGCGGTGACGACGATATCATGTTCGTCGCCGGCCGCTTCGTCGGCATGGGCCGGCATCGTCACCGCCAGCGCGACCAGGCTGCCCGCCATCAAAAAGCTCTTCTTCATCGTCCTACCCCCAAGACCTGGCCGGGCAGGCAGCGAAATCGCTCCGTGCGGCCGTGATGATGCTCTTGTCGGATCGTCCATGCGGGCCATGCGCACCCCAGACCCGCCCGCGAAAGTCGCGCGGCACGCCGTGGGGAATGACCCTGTCATCCCGTCCTTCGATCTCATGTTTCGGTTTTTCGACTATTGTCCTAATCAGAAAATTGTCAACCCATTTAGGACATGAATTTGCATCAACCCCAGATTTCGGGCGGACAATCGATCATGCCGCCGCGATAGACGACGCCGGGGTCGCGATCGTGCGCGAGAAAGGTCGGCCCGTCGAGATCGACGATGTCGCAAAGCTGCCCGACGAGATAGGATGGCGCCATCGACAGGCTGGTGCCCATCATGTTGCCGACCATGACGTCGAGCCCGAGCCTCTTCGCCTGCCGCGCGATCGCGAGTCCCTCGGTCAGCCCGCCGCACTTGTCGAGCTTGATGTTGACGACGTCGAAGCGCCCGACGAGCGAGGCGGTATCGGCGAGCGACAGCGCGCTTTCGTCGGCGACGAAGGGCAGCGGCCGCTTGAGCCCGTCGAGATCGGCCTCGCGCCCGCGTTTCAGCGGCTGTTCGAGCTGCGCGACGCGCGCTTCGACCAGCATCGGCAACAGGTCGGCGAGCGTGCCCACATCATAGCCCTGGTTCGCATCGACGCCGATCCAGGCCTCGGGGCGCGCGGCGCGGATCGCGGCGACGCGCGCGATATCGTCGCCGAGGTCGCCGGTCAGCTTGACCTTCACCGGCGCCTCGGGATCGATCGCGAGTGCCGCCTTTGCCATGATATCCGGGCTGTCGGCGCCGAGCGTCAGCGTCGAGCGCAGCGGCTGCGGCGCACGCAGCCCCGCCAGTTCCCAGACCGGCCGCCCCTGCTGCTTCGCTTCGAGCTCCCAGAAAGCGCAGTCGAGCGCGTTGCGCGCGCCGCCCGGCGGCAGCAAGGTCTGAAGGTCCGCGCGCGTCGCCCCCTGCTCGATCGCGCCGCGCACCCCGGCCGCCTCGGCGACCATATGGTCGATATCGTCTCCGAGATAATAGACCCCGGCCCCCTCGCCGCGCCCGACATGTTCGCCGTCCGACAGCTCGGCGACGAGCAGCGCCGTCTCGGTGAAGACATGGCCCGAGATGCGGAACGGCTGGTGATAGGGAAAACGCTCGACCCGAAGGTCGAGCGTCAATCCGCGAAAGCCCTGCGCCGCCATCAATAGACCATCCCGAAGCCATAGAGATGGAAGGCAAGCGTCACCCAGACGAGGACCAGCCCCGCGAGGACGAGCAGCACCGCGCCGAGTTTCATCGTCCATTTGCGCTTGCCCTGGATGCTGAGCCACAGGTGCCAGGCGGCGGTCGCCAGCAGCCCGAAGGCGGCAAGCGGCGTCAGGACGCGCAGCAACTGGATCAGCCAGTCGAGCGGCCCGCCGATGCTGCCGATATCGGCCGAGAAGGCCGCGATCAGCCCGAACCAGCCGGCGACCGCGGCCAGCGCCAGCCACGCGAAGACGCGCGACAGGCGATACGCGCGGAGCGGCTTGCCTTCGAGTGCGAAGCTCGCGCCGAAGCTGCGCCGGACCAGCGCGCGCACCGGCCAGGCGAGCGCGGCGAGCAGCGCGATGCCGAGCGCCGCGATCAGCGCGGGCATCAGCCACGCCGCATTGGCGCCGGCCGGCGCGGGATCGAAGACCATGAAGGGCGATCCGGCGTCGAGGCTCCAGCGCACGACCTTGCCGTCCTTGACCTCGGCGGCGAGGCGTTCGCCGGTGGCGGTGTCGCGCCAGACGAAGGGCTCGACCTCCACCCAGTCGCGCGCGCCGGCGCTGAGGCCGTCGAGTCCGGGCACGCTGATCTTGCCGTCCTCGGTCAGCGTCACCGTCGGCTGGCCGAGCAGGCCGAACAGGCTCATGAAATTGGTGAACGACCCGCGGCTGGTGACATAATGGCCGACCATCATTTCGGCATGTTGCTTCGCGGTTTTCGCATCGACCCGGCCCGTCGGCGCGGGGCCGGGCAAGTAGCGGTCGGCAAATTCATGGAACAGCGCGCTGCGCACCGCGCCCGCGCCGCCTTCCTTGCCCGGGCTGTTCATCGAGATGAAGACGCCGACGTCGGCGTCGGGGAACAGCCACAGATAGGAATGGAACCAGACGGTGTCGCCGCCGTGCGCGATCGCGCGGTGGCCGTTGACCCATTGTTCGTAGAAACCGAGCGCCATGCTGTTGAGCGGGCCGACGCCGGGCGCCTTGTAATCGTGCATCATCTTCGCGGTTTCGGGCTTCAGCAGCCCCGCGCCGTCGTTCAGATGCGCGATCATGAACTTGCCCATGTCGGCGCCGCTCGCCGACAGGCTGCCCGCGGGGGCCGGGATCACCATCTCGAACGGCCGCGCCTTCTGCGTGATGTCGGGATAGCCGCTCGCCATATCGGGAACGAACGCCTTGGGGAGTGGCTGACGGAAGGTCGAATGCGCCATGCCGAGCGGCGTGAAGATATGCTTGTCGATATAACTATCGAAATCCTCGCCGCTGACACGCTCGACGATATAGCCCGCGAGTGCGGTGGCATAATTCGAGTAAGCGGGCGTCGTTCCGGGCGCGAACACACGCTCGGGCAGCGCGAGCGGCAACAGCTTCTTGAGCGACATCGCCGCCTTCGGATCGTTGCTGATCAGATAGCGGACCGATTCCTCGAAGCCCGCGGTGTGGGTCATGATGTTGCGCAGCGTGATCGGCTTGCCCTGGAAAGGCGGAATCTTGAAGTCGAGATAGGCGTTCACATCCTTGTCGAGGTCGAGCTTGCCCGCTTCGACCTGCTGCATCACCGCGGTCCAGGTGAAGAGCTTCGACACCGATCCCGGCCGGAACAGGGTGGTTTCGGGCGACACGGGCTTGCGCGTCGCGACGTCCGCATAACCATAGCCCTTTTCGAGCACGACCCCGTCGCCGCGCACGACGACGACGACCGCCCCCGGAATGCGCGCGCGGTCGAGCGCATAGGGCAGAAAGCCGTCGAGAAAGGCTTCGAGATCGGCCGCGTTGAGCGTCGCCGCCTGCGCGGGCTTCGACGGCGGCAAGGGCGGTGCCTCGACCGTCCTGGCGGCGGGCGCGGGGGCCGGGCCCTGCGCCGCGAGCGGAACCGCCGCGATCGCGGCAAGCCCGATCATGGCTTTATGGAGTAAACGCATCCTCTTCCCCTCTTTGTCAGGCGGGTCTGCTGACCCTTGCGGCAAGCCGCGCGACCCCTTACCAAGGGGCGGCACCTCTTGACCCGATGGGGACATAATGATCCTGATTAGAAAATTGTCAAATATGGAATGGAAGAACTGATGGCGGACCGTCCCAGCCCGCCGACGCTCGGCGCGGTGATGCGCGGCATTCGCTCGCGAAACGGCTGGACGCTCAAGGAGATGAGCGCGAAGTCGGGGATTCCGGTATCAACGCTGTCGAAGGTCGAGCACGACCGGCTGACGCTCAGCTACGACAAGCTTCAGCAGCTCAGCCAGCGACTCCAGATTCGCATGTCGGACCTGTTCGCCGAGGACGAGGAGGAAAGTCCGCCGCGCGTCACCGGCCGCCGCAGCATCGGAACGATCGACCGAGCGGCACGCGTCACGACCGACAATTACGACTATCATTATCTCTGCACCGACCTTCGCCAGAAGCGGATGATCCCGATCGTCACCCGCATCCGCGCGCATAGCGCGCGCGAGTTCGGCGAGCTCGTCCGCCACCAGGGCGAGGAATTCATCTATGTCCTCGAAGGACGGATCGAAGTGCACAGCGAATTCTACGACCCCGTCACGCTCGACGTCGGCCAGGGCATCTACATCGATTCGTCGATGGGCCACGCCTACGTCGTCGCCGAAGGCTGCGAGGAAGCGCTGGTGCTGGGGGTCTGTTCGAGCGCCGACGATGGCCTCATGGATTCGCTGATGAGCCTGCACGGCTGAATTTTCGGGAAAAGCACAGGAGAGACGCATGGCATCCGGTCGAACCTTCACCCTCGCCCTCGCGCTGCTCGCCGGCACGGCGCCCGCAGCGGCGGCCGAGCCCGCCTATGACGTCGTGATCCGCGGCGGCACGGTGTACGACGGGTCGGGCCAGGCGCCGGTCGTCGGCGACGTGGCGATCAAGGGCGACCGCATCGTCGCGGTCGGCAAGGTCGCGGGCCAAGGCCGGACAGAAGTCGCGGCCACAGGCATGGCGGTCGCGCCGGGCTTCATCAACATGCTGAGCTGGGCAACCGAATCGCTGATCGCCGACCCGAGGAGCGAGAGCGACATCCGGCAGGGCGTCACGCTGGAGGTGATGGGCGAAGGCTGGTCGATGGGACCGCTGAACGCGACGATGAAGGCGCTGGAAACCCAGCGTCAGGGCGACATCAAATATCCGATCGAATGGACCAGCCTCGGCGATTATTTCACCTATCTCGAAAGGCGCGGCATCGCGACGAATATCGCGAGCTTCGTCGGCGCCGCGACGGTGCGCGTCCACGAACTGGGCGAAGGCGACGTCGACCCGAATCCCGAGCAACTCGGCCGCATGAAACTGCTCGTCCGGCAGGCGATGAACGAGGGGGCGCTGGGCGTCGGCAGTTCGCTGATCTATGCGCCCGGCTCCTATGCCGAGACCCCCGAACTGGTCGCGCTGATGACCGAGGCCGGAAAATGCGGCGGCATGTATATCAGCCACATGCGTTCGGAGGGCGACCGGATCGGCGAAGCGGTCGACGAGCTGATCGAGATCGCGCGCCAATCGGGGGCGCCCGCCGAAATCTATCACCTCAAGATGGCGGGGCGCGATAATTGGGGCAAGCTAGACGCCATCGTCAGGAAGATCGAGGATGCCCGCGCCGAGGGGCTGCGGATCACCACCGACATGTACACCTATACCGCCGGCGCGACCGGGCTCGACGCCGCTATGCCGACCTGGGTGCAGGCAGGCGGGCTGGAGGCATGGATCGAACGGCTGAAAGACCCCGCGATCCGCGCGCGCGTCGCCGCGGAGATGCAGAAGCCCGGCAGCGACTGGGAAAATCTCTATCTCGGCGCGGGCGCCGACAAGATGATCCTCGCGGGGTTCAAGAATGACGCGCTCAAGCCGCTGACCGGCAAGACGCTTGCCGAAGTCGCGGCGATGCGCGGCAAGTCCCCTGAGGAAACCGCGATGGACCTGGTCGTCGAGGACGGCTCGCGCGTCGGCACCATCTATTTCCTGATGTCCGAGGACAATGTCCGCAAGCAGATCCAGCTGCCGTGGATGAGCTTCGGTTCGGACGCCGAATCGCAGGCGCCCGAGGGCGTGTTCCTGAAATCGAGCACGCATCCGCGCGCTTACGGCAATGTCGCGCGCCTGCTCGGCCGCTATGTCCGCGACGAGAAGCTGATCCCGCTCGAGGAAGCGGTGCGCCGCCTCACCTCGCTTCCCGCGACGAACCTCGGCCTTGCCGAACGCGGGGCGCTGAAGCCCGGCTATTATGCCGATGTCGTGGTATTCGATCCCGCGACGATCGCCGACCGCGCGACCTTCGAACAGCCGCAGCAATATGCGGTCGGGATGCGCGACGTCTATGTGAACGGGGTCGCGGTGCTCAAGGATGGCGAGCATAGCGGCGCGACGCCCGGACGCGCGGTCCGCGGCCCGGCGTGGAACCATTGCCGCTGAGGGCGCTCAGGCGAACGCCGCCGCCTTGTGCGGATTGTCGGCATAAGCGCGCTTCATCCGCGCGAAGCCGACGACCTGGCCGGTCATGATGTCGAGTTGCGCCGCGATCGCCTGATCGACGAGCACACCGTCGGCGTCGAAGAGCGGCTGGCTCGAATTGGCGGTCACCGCCATCGGCGTCGGCCAGCCGCGCAGGGCATGGGTAATCGAGCGCAAGGTCGCAAGCGTGCTGCCCGCCGCCTGCCATCCGCCCGCGACCGCGATCAACCCGACGGCGCGCCCGTCGAAATAGGGCTGCGCGTCGGCAACCAGATCCTGCGCATAGTCGAGGGCATTCTTCACCACCCCCGATACGGTGCCGTGATAGGCGGGCGACGCGACGATGACCCCGTCGGCGCCGCGAAGCGCGGCGACCAGCGCCCGCGCCTTGTCGCAGCGTTCGCTGAGGTGCGGCGCATAGAGCGGAAGGTCGATCGCATCGCCCGCCAGCAGCAGGCTGTCGGCGCCCCGCGCCTCACAGCACGCCAGCGCGTGGCGCAGCAGCCGCTCGGCCGAACCGCCGGCGGTCGCGTTGCCGCCGAGCGCGACGATACGGGGGCGCGTGCCCGTCACCTGCCCCGCCCCATCAGTTGCCCATCCTGTCAATTGAACGTGACCTGGCTGCCGCCGCGCAGGAAGGCGATGGCGTTGCGGCGCAGGTGGTTGGTGCCGGGATTGAGGATCGGCTCGGGCGAATATTGCGCCAGATAGACGCGGCGCATGTTCGGGGTCGAGTTCGATCCGGTCGCGTGGAGCGCGAGACTGGAGAAAGCGACGACGCTGCCCGCCGGGACTTCGAGCGTCACCCCCTCGCTGTCGCCGGTGTAGCCGACGAGGTCGTTGCTCCCGGGTTGGCGGCTATGCGGAACGATGCCCTCGCGCGTTCCGGGCGCCTGCGAGAAGGGCAGAATGCGCACCGTACCGTTCGCGACCGTCGTGTCGTCGAGCGTGCACCAGCAGGTGAGATAGGGCTTGTGGTCGGCAGGGCCGCCGTTGCCGACGACATAGCCCGAATCCTGATGCCAGCTGAACGGCATGCCCTTGTCGGCGCCTTTGACGACATATTGGTCGTAGAAGAAATAAGCATCGTCGCCGAGCGTCGCGCGGCAGATGTCGGCCATCGTCTCGCTGAACAGCATCCGGCGCAGGTCGGGCTGCCGGCGCTGGCATTCGCCGGCGAAATAGCGCTTGCCCTTGTGGCTGATGCCGTCGACCTCGACGCCGAGCGCGTCGAGGCGGGCGTCCTCACGTTCGATGACGCGGCCGCATTCCTCGCGCAGCAGGTCGAGGAGCGGGCCTTCGAGGATGCGTTCGAAGACCGCATAGCCTTCGGTGGCGAATTGTTCGCGCTGGGCGGAGAAATCCATCTTCACTCTCCCGATGTTGTCTAAAGTGCCACGTAGCGCAGAGTCATCCATCGCATCCAATCGAATTGCATCCGCCGGTCATACGTCTATACTATGGCTTATGAGGATGAGACAGGTCGAGGCGTTTCGCGCCGTCATGATGAGCGGGGGCATCACCGCCGCCGCGACGATGCTCAACATCAGCCAGCCGTCGGTGAGCCGGCTGATCGCCGACATGGAGCGCGCGGTCGGCTTTCGCCTGTTCGACCGGCGCGGCGCGCGCGTCCACCCGACCGCGCAGGCGCAGGCGCTCTATGAAGCGGTGCGGCGAAGCTATGCCGGGCTCGACCTGCTCGACCAGGCGGCGCGACGCATCCGCGCGCATCCGGTCGGCACGGTGCGGATCGCGGCGCTGGCGGCGATCGCGACGGCGATCCTGCCCGCGGTGATCGCGCGCTTCCGCATCCTCTATCCCGAGATCAAGATCACGGTCGAGTCGCTCGGCCAGCGCGCGATCGAGGAGCGGGTGTTCCTGGGGCAGGCCGATCTGGGCATCGGGATCGACGCGCCGGGCCGCGAGGGCATCCGATCGACCCCGCTCGCGCGCGCCGAATATGTCTGCGCGCTTCCGGCCAATCATGTGCTAGCGGCGCGCGAGCGTGTGACAGTCGAGGATCTGGCGGGCGAGGAATTCATCGGCCCGATGCACGAGGCCGACGCGCTGTGGAACAGAATCGACGTCGTGCTCGAAACATCGGGCATCGCGATCTCGCGCCGACTCGAGACGCAGCAGTCGCACACCCTTTATGCCTTCGTCGAGGCGGGGCTGGGCGTGTCGATCGCCGAACCGTTCAGCGCGCCGCTGTTCCACCGGCTGGGCGTCGCGATCCGCCCCTTCACTCCGCCGGTCGAGCTCGACTTCGGCCTGCTCGAACCCGACATCGGCCCGACGCCCGAAATCGTCGCCTGGCTGAACGCCGACGTCGCGCGCGAGACCGCCACGTGCCTGGCGCATGTGCGGAAGGTCGTGGCGGCGGGTTAGTTGGGATGGCGGGTTGGGGGGGAGCGGATATTCCCCTCCCTGCAAGGGAGGGGTTAGGGGTGGGTAGCGAGCGTAGCGAGCCGGAAGGAAGAGCGCCGCCTTCGGCGGCCACCCACCCCCGCCCCCTCCCTTGCAGGGAGGGGAGAAGATAGGTCCGCTCCCGGTCGCTTTCAGACTCTCATCATCCGGATCAGGTCCGGAATGCCGACAAAGGATGGCTCGGTTTTCGGTCCCTAGCTGCTGCCCAATCAAGCCATAGCATTTGGACATAATCCACCGACATTTCTCGATTGGACTGCAATGATTTTAGCGGTCATCCCTACGCTGGCAGATTGACCATATTGTCAATTGAATGAGTAGATATTAGGAGGCCTGCCGAGCCTCCTACTCGATGCACGAGCGGACGCAGATCCGCTGCCGCTTCTTGGGGAGGATGAAATGAAGTTTTCGCCGTTCAAAAAATCGTTGTTCCTGTCGTCCGTGCTGGGCGCCGCGGCCTTGGCCGCGCCCGCCGCCGCGCAGGAAGCCGCGGCAGCAGCCGACGCGCCCTTCGCCAACAACGACATCATCGTCACCGCGCAGAAGCGCGCGCAGAATCTGCAGGACGTGCCCGTCGCCATCTCGGTCGTGTCGGGCGACATGCTCGAGCGCGCCAACGTCAATTCGGCCGAACAGCTTTTCCAGCGCGTCCCGACGCTGACCTTCCGCAAAGGCAACACCAACAAGGATTCGGCGCTGTCGATCCGCGGCGTCGGCACGATCAGCTTTTCGTCGGGGGTCGAACCGTCGGTGTCGACGGTGATCGACGGCGTCGTCTATGCCCGCACCGGGCAGCAGACGTCGGACTTCCTCGATGTCGAGCGCATCGAAGTGCTGCGCGGGCCGCAGGGCAGCCTGTTCGGCAAGAACGCCAGCGCGGGCGTGATCAACATCGTGACGCGCGAGCCCGACGATGCGCTCGGCGGCTATGTCGACGCCGCCTGGTACGAGGGCAATGAGTATCGCATCCGCGGCAGCGTCGGCGGCGCGCTCGGCGACGGCGTCAAGGCGTCGCTCACCGGCTTCTGGTCGCAATATGACGGCAACGGCCGCAACGTGTTCAACGGCCACAAGATCAACGGATATGAGCATTGGGGCGTGCGCGGCAAGCTGATCGCCGAGCCGACCGACGCGCTGAAGATCACGCTGATCGCCGACTATTCGAAGAACAGCGACAATGGCTATGCCGACAGCATCGGCACCGTCTTTTCCTCCGCGTTCAACGATGCGGTGTTCAAGCCGAGCCTCGCGCCGCTGACGCTCGACGGCAAGAACAAGAACATCGACAACGACCTCGACCCCTATACCAAGGACAAGAACAGCGGCGTGTCGGGGCAGATCGACTATGATTTCGGCGGCGCGACGCTGACCTCGATCACCGCCTATCGCCACTGGTATAATTTCCAGGTCCGCGACGGCGATTTCCGGTCGGACGCGCCCTCCTACGTCAACACCGGCACTGCGTCGGGCGACGTGCTTTCACACGACCGCGGCGACCTGAAGTTCGACCAGTTCACGCAGGAATTGCGCATCGCCTCGTCGAACCCGCAATTCTTCGAATATGTTGCGGGGCTTTATTACTACCACACGAAGGAGGTCGACTTCTTCAACCGCACGGTCACCGCCTGCACCGCCTCGACGCTGCCGACCGTGGGTGGGCTGACGCCGTGCGCCGCCGGGTCGTCGACCTATACGACGAACGAGGGCAACGCCGATTTCACGACGACGCTGACCAGCTATTCGGCGTTCGGCCAGGGCACGCTCAACTTCACCGACGCGTTCCGCGGCATCCTGGGTCTGCGCTATACCGAGGACAAGGTCAGCTATGACTTCGCCCGCACCTCGACCCAGACGACCGCGTTCAGCGGGGTGAACCCCGCCTTCAGTGCCGACGGGTCGATCAAGGATCATGGCTGGTCGGGCAACGCCGGGCTGCAATATGACGTGACCGACGACATCATGGCCTATGGCATGTACACCCGCGGCTACAAGGGACCGGCGCTCAACGTCTTCTTCAACATGCAGGCGCGCGATACCGGCCGCATCGATCCCGAAAAGTCGAACGCCTATGAGGCGGGGCTCAAGATGCGGCTGTTCGACCGCAAGCTGACGCTGAACCTCGCGGCCTTCTATGCCAAGTACGACAATTATCAGGCGAACTTCCTCGACATCGTCGCGGGGCAGGTCGTCACCCGCCTGACCAACGCCGGTACGGTGTCGACGCGCGGCATCGAGATGGATTTCAACGCCGCGATCACCGACGATTTCCAGCTTTCGGGCGGCTTCAACTACACCGACGCGCACATCAACACCTTCATCTGCCCGGTCGGCGCGGCGGTGACCTGTGCCGATGCGATCAACGGCAAGCCATTGCCCTTTGCCCCCAAATACAAGGGTACGGTGACGATGGACTGGCGCCTGCCGCTGAACCTCGACGGCTTCAACGTCGATCTGAACAGCTCGCTCACCTATCAGAGCAAGACCAATTTCGACATCAACCAGAACCCCAACGCTTTTCAGAGCCCCTATGCGATCTGGGATGCGGGGATCACGCTGCGCACCGCCGACGACAAATATGCGCTGTCGTTCCTGGTCAAGAACATCACCGACAAGCAGTTCGTCATCCAGCGCATCCCGAACGGTACCTCGTTCATGCGCCAGATCACCCCGCGCGACGCCGAACGCTATGTCGGCGTCACCGGGCGGGTGAACTTCTAAGGCCCCTGCCCCGCCGCGCGATCCGTCCACATCGCGCGGCGGGGCGAATTTTGCCGGGCACATGGCAATAATATAATCGTCGCCCCTATCCTGAGCGCCGCCGCAGGCGGCGTCGAAGGGCGGGGGCGACGATCAAAGATTCGCGATGAAAGGATATTCGCCCATGGCGCTCGACGCGCTCGACACCGGCTTTGCTCTCCGCGTCGGCGGGCGGACGATCCTGTCGCACCGCGCGGATGCCCCCTGTTTTTTCGTCGGGCGCGGTGAGCCACATGTCCACGGGGCGCTCGGCCATTTCGACGTAACGCAGGACATGATCGAGCGGCGGGCGCTGGCCTATGCCGAGATTCAGGGCGATGTCGTGCGCTTTGCCGAAAGCCACGGCGCGCCGTGGCTGCTCGAAGCGGCGGTGTCGGACGACGACAACAACGCGGCGATCGCGCTGAAGGCGCTCGACCCGGCGCTCAACCGGCTGTGGCTGCGCGTTCCCGCGGAGGCGGGCGAGCATGTGTGGGGCGGCGGCGAGCAATTCTCCTATTTCGACCTGCGCGGCCGGCATTTTCCGCTGTGGTCGAGCGAGCCCGGCAACGGCCGCGACCCCTCGTCCTCCCTGTTCCGGCAGGTCGAGGCGCATCGCAAGGGCGGCGGCGGCAGCTATGCCCACACTAATTATCCGCAGCCGACCTATGTGAGTTCGCGGCGCTATGCACTGCACGTCGACAGCTTTGCCTATGCGGCATTCGATTTTCGCAATGCCGATTTCCACGAAGTCGAGGTCTGGGAGATTCCGGCGCGGATCGAGCTGTGGGCGCGCCCGCGTTTCACCGACCTCGTCTCGGCGCTGTCGGCGCGGTTCGGGCGCCAGCCGCCGCTGCCCGAATGGCTGCTGAAGGGCGCGGTGATCGGGCTCAAGGACGGCGACGAGAGCTTTGCGCGGCTCAAGGCCTTTGAGGAGGCCGGGGTCGCGGTGTCGGGGCTCTGGTGCGAGGACTGGGTGGGCCTGCGCATTACCAGCTTCGGCAATCGCCTCTTCTGGGACTGGCAGTGGAATGCGGACCGCTATCCCGATCTGCCGGCGCGGATCGCGGAGCTGCGCGAACGCGGCATTCGCTTCCTCGGCTATGTAAATCCCTATCTTGCGGTCGACGGGCCGCTCTATGCCGAAGCGGCGGCGCAGGGCCTGTTGGTGATGCGGCCCGACCGCGACGAGCCTTATGTGATCGATTTCGGCGAGTTCGATTGCGCGCATGTCGACTTCACCAATCCGGCGGCGGCGGACTGGTTCGCCGACACGATCATCGGCGAGAAGATGATCGATTTCGGCCTGTCGGGCTGGATGGCCGATTTCGGCGAATATCTGCCCGTCGACGTGCGGCTGGCGAACGGCGAGAGCGGGATGACCGCGCACAACCGCTGGCCCGCGCTATGGGGCGAAGTGAATGCCAAGGGGATCGCAGGACGCGGGCAGACGGGCGAGATGATGGTGTTCATGCGCTCGGGCGCCGCCGGGGTGCAGGGGCATTGTCCGATGCTGTGGGCGGGCGACCAGGCGGTCGATTTCAGCCGCCACGACGGGATCGGCACGGTGATCTGTGCGGCGCTGTCGGCGGGAATGTTGGGCAACGCGCATCATCACAGCGATTGCGGCGGCTATACGAGCCTGTTCGACACGGTGCGCGATGCCGAACTGGCGATGCGCTGGGCCGAGATGTCGGCCTTCACATCGATGATCCGCACGCACGAGGGCAACCGGCCGCGGCAGAATGTCCAATATGACGACAGTCCCGAACTGCTCGCGCATTTCGCGAAGATGACGCGGATTTACGCGCATCTGGCGCCCTATGTCCGGCGGTTGTCGCGGGAAGCGTCGGAGACGGGGTTGCCGGTGCAGCGGCCGCTGTTCCTGCATTTCGAGGACGATCCCGAAACCTATGCGATCCAAACCGCCTATCTGCTCGGCCCCGACCTGCTCGTCGCGCCGGTGGTCGCGGCGGGGAAAAGCGAGTGGACGACCTATCTGCCCGCGGGGGCCGAGTGGGTGCATGTCTGGTCGGGCAAGACTTACGCGGGCGGCGGCGATGCGACCGTGGCGGCGCCGTTCGGGGAGCCGCCGGTCTTCTATCGCGCCGAGTCGCCGGACGCGGCGCTGTTCGCCGGGATCCCCTCGGCCTGAGCGACATCCTTGAGCACCGCGACGAAGGCGGCGACGAGCGCGCTGCGACTACGGTTGCGCAGGAGGTGGATGGCGTCGCGGGTGACCTCCGACGGCGGGAGGGCGATCATCGCGAGGCCGCTGCGCAGCGCAAGACGCCGCGGCACGACGGTGATCGCGCGACCGCTGCGCGCCATGTCGAGGCAGGCGGCGGTGGAATCGAGTTCGTAATCGGGGAACTGTCCGGCGGCGAAGCGCGTGCGGATCGCGCGCGGAAAATTGCTGCCCGGCGCGGGGCGCGGGAGCGCCCAGGGGAAAGCGCCACTGTCGCCCTCCCCCGCGCGAGCGGGTGATCGAGCGCGCAGACGAGCACCAGCGGCTCGGGCGGCAGCGGGATGCACAGCACTTCGTCGGCGTGGGCGGACGTGGCGAATTTCGCGCGATTGCAGACGACGAGATCGAGGCGGCGGTCGACGAGGGTTTCGAGCAATTGCTCGGACGGTCCGCCGGTGACGGTGACGCGCACCCCCGGATGCCCCTTGGCGAAGCGCGCGATCGCGTCGGTGAGCAGGGGTTGCAGCGGATAAGGACCGGCGCCGACCGCGACGGTGCCGCTGCTCGGCTGGCCGAGCCCGCGCGCTTCCTGTTCGAGGTTCGCCGAAGCGGCGATGACGTCGCGCGCCGAGCGGATCAGGCGGTCGGCATCGCTCGTCGGTCGCACATAGTGCGTGGTGCGGTCGAACAGCGTGGTCCCCAGTTCCTCCTCGAGCTTCTGGATCGAGCGGGTCAGCGCCGATTGCGTCAGGCCGAGTTCGTCGGCGGCGCGCGCATAGCTGCCGAGACGGTAGAGCGTGTCGAAATGACGAAGGCGGCGGAGGTTCATACCGCGCACCATATCATTCCCATTATGCAATACCAATGCCGCTGTGATGCGCTTAGCGTGACGCCATGAGCAGCACCCAACTCGACGCGCGGACGCGGCGCCAGGCTTTTGCCGAACTCGAAGCGCGCACCTTCGACCTTGCGGTGATCGGCGGCGGGATCACCGGTGCCGGGATCGCGCGCGATGCGGCGATGCGCGGGCTGTCGGTCGCGCTGGTCGAGGCGCGCGACTATGCGAGCGGGACGAGCAGCCGGTCGTCGAAGATGATCCACGGCGGTCTCCGCTATCTGGCACAGGGCGATATCGCGCTGGTCAAGGAGGCGGCGTCGGAACGGCAGGTGTTGCGGGGGATCGCGCCGCATTTGACGAGATTGTCGCCTTTCCTGATCCCGACGACGAACATGGCGATGACCGCGAAACTGCGGACGGGGCTGTGGACTTTCGAGAAATTGGGCGGGGTGCCCGAGGCCGAGAAGCATGAAGTGATCGGCCTCGCCGAATTGCAGCGGCGCGAGCCGCTGATGCGCACCGACCGGCTGAATGGTGCGGTATTATACCCCGAATTCCTGACCGACGATGCGCGGCTCGTGCTCGCGAATATCCGCAGCGCGCAGGGTGCGGGCGCGGTGGTGATCAATCATGCGGCGGCGTCGGACCTGACGGACGACGGGCTGGTCGCAACATCGTCGCTGGGCGATAGTCTCGGCGCGCGGATCAGGGCGAGGCTGGTCGTGAACGCCGCGGGCGCGTGGGTCGACGCGGTGCGCGGGCTCGAAGCGGGCGAAGGCGATACGCGGCTGTCGCTGAGCCGCGGCATCCACTTGGTGCTGCCGCGCGAACGGTTGCCGATCAACGCGACGATCATCATCCGCGCGCCCGACAAGCGCAGCATCTTCGCGGTGCCGCGCGGGGCCTTCACCTATATCGGCACGACCGACGTCTTCCACGACGGCGCCGATTACTGGCCCGCGCCGACGCGCGCGGACATCGACTATCTGCTGCGCGCCACCGAAGCGGCGCTGAGCATCGACCCGATCGGGGATGCCGAGATCGTTTCGCTATGGTCGGGGGTGCGGCCGCTGATCGCGCAGCCGGGGAAGAAAGCGAACGAGGTGTCGCGCAAGGACGAGATCTGGACCTCGCCGAACGGACTCGTCTCGATCGCGGGGGGCAAGCTCAGCGCCTATCGCGCGATGGCCGAACGCGTCGTCGATCTGGTGGTCGAGCGGCTGGGCAGGAACGCCCTGCCCTGTTCGACCGCCGAAGTGTCGCTGCCGGGCGGGTCGCGCGAGGTGCGGCTGGCGGGGCTAGATCCGCTGGCGGCCGAACGGCTGGCCGGGCTTTATGGCGACGAAGCCAACGAGATACTGATCGCGGGCGGCGACGTCGCCGCCGAAGCGGCGCGCGCGGTGACGCACGAGGGCGCAGCGCGGCTCGAGGATTATTGGGTGCGGCGCAGCGCACGCGCCTGGTTCGACGAAGGCGCGGGTCTTGCCGCGCTGGCGCCCGCCGCCGAGGCGATGGGCGAGTTGCTCGGCTGGGATGACGCCATGAAGGCAGCCGAGCTCGCGCATTGCCGACGGATCAACGATGAGAGCCGCCGGTTTTTGGGAGAGTGAGATGAGTTCGATTGCCGAAGCCCTAGCGAGCGCCGTCGGCGCCGATCGCGTCGCGAGCGACACCGATGCGCGACAAGCGCGGCGTTACGACCAGTGGGCGGTCAAGCATCTGCGCGACTGGCGCGGCGAATCCGTGCCCGCGCCGGGCTGCGTCGTGCGGCCGCAATCGGTGGAGGATGTGCAGAAGGTCGTGCGCCTTGCCGCCGAGCGCCGCGTGCCGCTGATCCCCTACGGCCTCGGCAGCGGGGTGTGCGGCGGGATCGAGCCGACGCCGGATGCGATCCTGCTCGACATGAGCACGATGAACCGGGTCCGCTTCATCGACAGCGACGATCTGCTGGCGAGCTTCGATGCCGGACTCAACGGCATGGAAGCCGAAGAAGCGGTCGCGGCCCACGGCCTGACGATCGGCCACTGGCCGCAGTCGATCGCGATCAGCAGCGTCGGCGGCTGGGTGTCGACGCGCGCCTCGGGGCAATTTTCGACCGCCTATGGCAATATCGAGGACATCATCCATTCGATCGAGGCGGTGCTGCCGAACGGCGAACTGGTGACGCTGGGCAAGGCGGTGCGCGCCGCCGCCGGGCCCGATCTTCGCCACCTGCTGATGGGCGCTGAAGGGACGATGGGCGTCATCACCGGCGTGACCTTCTCGCTGCGCGCGAAGGCGCCGCACCGCGATTACAGCATCTTCTATGCGAACGACATGCGCGCCGGGTTCGAGGCGCAGCGGCGGATCGTCCGCGCCGACTGGCGCCCGCCGGTGATGCGCCAATATGACGGGCGCGAGGTGCGGCGGCTGTTCCGCGATTATGAACAGGGCGGCAAGGCAATGCTGCTGATGGTCCATGAAGGCCCGAAAACCCGTGTCGACGTCGAACTGGCGGCGATGCACGAGATTTGCGCCGCTGCGGGGCTTGAGGCGGGCGATCCGACGGCGGCGAAGCAATGGATCGAAAAGCGCAACCATGTGCCGAGCTGGCGCGATATGTTCGAGCGCGGCTATGTCGCCGACACGGTCGAGATTTCGGGGCGCTGGAGCGAGATCGGCGCGATCTACGACGACAGCATCGCGGCGCTGAACGCGATCCCTGGGGTCATCAACGCATCGGCGCACAGCAGCCATGTCTACCGGTCGGGGATCAACCTCTATTTCAGCCTCGCCGCGACCTTCGAGGACAGCGCGAAGATGGAGCCCGCCTATTTCGCGGGCTGGCGCGCGATCATGGAAGCGACCGCGAAGCATGGCGGCGGGGTCGCGCACCATCATGGCGCGGGGCGATTGCGCAAGCCGTATCTGCACCATGACTTGGGCGAAAATGGCGTGGCGCTGTTGCGGCGGATCAAGCATTGTCTCGATCCGGAGGGGATCATGAATCCGGGCAATCTGATACCCGATGCGTGAACAGGGCATCCATACACCCCGTCTCCCCGAGCGAAGTCGAGGCAGCGACGGTGCAGGTTCTCGCTTCGCTCGAACAAGCCCCTCGTCTTCGCTCGGGGATGCGGAATAAGATGGGTCAGTGAGTAAGGACGGCTCCCTCCTCCTCGCGCTCGATGCAGGCACCACCGGCGCCCGCGCGATGCTGGTCGATCCGGCGGGCATGGTGCTGGGCGTCGACAAAAGGCCGATCGCCAGCCGCTTTCCCGCCCCCGGACTGGTCGAGCAGGACGCCGGCGCGGTGTGGGAGATCTGCCGCGCGGTGATCGATGGCGCGCTGGCCGCCGCCGGGCGCGGCATCGCCGACGTCGGCGCGATCGGCGTGACGACGCAGCGCGCGAGCGTGGTCCTGTGGGACCGCGCGACCAGCGAGCCGGTCGCGCCGATGCTCGTGTGGAGCGACCTGCGCGGGATGGACGAATATAAGGCGCTGCGCGCGGCGGGCTTCACCGCCTGGCCGCAGGTGCCCTCCGCCAAGCTGCCCGCAGCGATCGCACTGTCGGGGCGCGATCCCAAGGACTTGCAATGGGGAACGCTCGATAGCTGGCTCACTTACAAGCTGAGCGGCGCGCATGTCACCGATGCCTCGGCGGGGTGGCTGACGGGCTATTATGATTTTGCACACGGGAGCGGGTGGGACGCGGCCTTGCTGGCGCACCAGCGCCTGCCCGCGAGCCTGTTCCCGGCGCAGGTCGAAAGCTGGGGCACGATCGCCGAAACCGACCGCGCCGTGCTCGGCGCTCGGGTGCCGATCACCGCGCTGATCGCCGATCAGGAGGCGGCGATGGTCGCGCATGGCGCGCTGGCGCGCGGCGACTGGAAAGCGACTTACGGCACCTCGGGCGTGCTGATGGCGGGAACCGGCGACGCGCCGCAGGAGGTGCATAAGAGTATGCCCGCCGAGGCGCTTGCCTTCGCTGGCGGCAAGCGGCGCTTCTGCGTCGAAGGGATGGTCAACACGACCGGATCGCTGATCGAGTGGCTGTGCGGCGGGCTGGGACTGTTCGCGTCGCCGGCGGCGATGGAAGCGGCGGCGGCTTCGGTGAGCACGGCAGGGAATGTCGTGGTCCGGCCGTCGCTGGCGGGCATGGGGGCGCCGCATGGGCTGTTCGAGGCGCGCGGACTGATCGCGGGGCTGAGCTTTGCCGATGGACCGGCCGAGGTCGCGCGGGCAGCGTTGCAGGGCATCGCCTTTCGCTTTCGCGAGATCGCCGAGGTGATCGCCGACGCGCTGCCGGTGCCCGAGGCGCTGCCCGTCGCGGGCGGGCTGTCGGCGAGCGATACGCTGATGCAGTTGCAGGCCGATGCCTTGCAGCGCCCGGTGCGGCGCCACGCGGTGCGCGAGGCGAGCGCCTATGGCGCGGCGCTCGCGGCGGGGATGGGCGCGGGGCTGTTCGGGGAAAGCGACTTTCAGCGGCTGGCGCGATATGACGCGGAGTTCCTGCCGAAAGTCGGGCGCGACGAGGCCGATGCGGCATTCGCGCGGTGGCGGGCGGCGGTGATGGTGTGAGATACCACCTTCCTTGTGCCCCTGCGAAGGCAGGGGCCCATCACCGAACGCGCGTATTCTGCACCACGGGTTGCTTGACAACGAGAGGGCCGGTGATGGGCCCCTGCCTTCGCAGGGGCACAGGGCTAGGCCCCGCTCACCTCGCGCCACAGCCCGCGCACGATGTCGCGCATTCGTTGCGCCTCGTCCCAGCGGTTCGTCAGTTCGCGGCCATCGGGCGCGGTGATCGCGTAGGGCGGCGGGCCGAGTTCGCACATAAAGGTCAGCGCGTCATCGTCGCGCGCCTGTTCGAGCCACAGCTCGAAACCGCGGCGCCACCAGGCGACATGCTGGTCAAGCCAGCCCTTGTGCTGCGGCGCATCGAGCGCGACCTGCACCTGATGCGTCGTCGAGACGCGGCCGTGGAAATTTTGGCTTCCCTGCAGGATCGTCTCGATCGCCGCGAGCTGGTCGCCGCGCAGCGGCAATTCCATCTCGCCCGCGACCGGATAGTGCGAGAGGTCGGCGGTCAGTGGCAGGCCCGGGCGTTCCTCGATCAGCCGCAGGGTGAAGAGGAGATCGTTGGTGAGGCGGCCGCGATGGGTCTCGAACCAGACGGGCAGCGGCGCGTCCTTCGCCACCGCAGAGAGGCTGTCGACGAGGCGCAGCGCGGCGCTGAAATCGGCCGTCGGACCCGCGATCTGGACGTTGAGATGATGCGCGCCGAGCCGCTCCGCCTCGCCGATCCAATGGCTGAGCTGATCGGCGTCGTGGACGAGCACCTGCCCCTCCCACGCAAGGCCGCGCGGGTTCAGGACGCGCGCGACGCCGTCGGTGCGCGCGATGCGCGCGAGGTTGGTCCCGACGCCGTCGAACCCCGCCGCGACAACCTGCTCGAGCGCATCGTCGAGACGATTTTCGATGTCGAAGCCAGGACATTGGTCGAGGCCCCAGACCGATTGAAGGACGAGCAGTTGCGGCATGATTCCCCTCTCAGACAGCGTTGTCATATCGTGGTGGGGGTGGGAGTCAACCAACTGCCCGACAAATGCGAAACACCCTCGTCATGCCGGACTTGATCCGGCATCCATTCAGGCCGGCAAAGGAAGAATGGACCCCGGATCAAGTCCGGGGTGACGAAACAAGAGAATGGGGTGATAGGATGAAATATGGTGAGAGGACGAAATGAACGACGAATCCCCCGCCCCGCCCGCCCTTCCGCCGGTATCGCCCGCCTATCGCCGCTATGCGCTGACGGTGTTGCTCGTCATCTATATCCTCAATTTCCTTGACCGGCAGATCGTCTCGATCCTCGCCGAGCCGATCAAGCACGATCTCCATCTCGCCGACTGGCAGCTCGGGGTGATGACCGGGCTGGCCTTCGCGCTCTTCTACACCGTGCTCGGCATTCCGATCGCGCGCCACGCCGAGACGGGGCACCGGCCGCGGATCATCGCGGCGGCGGCGGGGCTGTGGAGCCTGTTCACCATCTCGTGCGGCCATGCGCAGAATTTCGTCCAGCTCACGCTGTGCCGCATCGGCGTCGGGATCGGCGAGGCGGGCTGCACCCCGCCCGCCCATTCGCTGATCACCGATTATACGCCGCGCGAAAAGCGCGCCTCCGCTCTCGCCTTCTATTCGCTGGGCACGCCGCTCGGCGGGCTGCTCGGGCTCGCGCTCGGCGGGCTGATCGCCGACGCCCATGGCTGGCGGACCGCCTTTCTGGTCGCCGGGCTGCCGGGGCTGCTGATGGCGGTCGTCGCCTGGACGACGTTGCGCGAGCCGCGACGGCAGATGCATGTCGACCTCGCCGTGCTGAAGGCCGCGCGTCCCGACTTCAAGACCGCGATGGCGGAGATCCGCGGCAAGCGCACCTTCTGGCTGATCGCCTTCGCCGCCGCGATCAAGGCGTTCATCGGCTATGGCGCCGCGGCTTTCATCGCGCCCTTCTTCTTTCGCAACCATGCCGAGGAGCTGACCGGCATCGCAGCCGATTTCGGGCTGGGGCTGACCGGCTTCCTCGGCGTCGCGCTCGGCATCGTGCTCGGGCTGACCGGCGCGGTCGGGACGTGGCTGGGCGGCTGGCTCGCCGACCGCTATGGCGGGCGCGACCTGCGCGCCTATGTCGGCATCCCGGCGATTTCAACCCTGCTCGGCATCCCTTTCTATGTCGCCGCGCTGCTCGTCGATTCGGCGGTGACCGCGCTGATCCTCTTCGCCTTTCCGCCGATCCTCAACACGCTCTGGTACGGGCCGGGCTACGCCGCGGTGCAGGGACTGGTGCGGCCGCAGACGCGCGCGACCGCGTCGGCGGTGCTGCTGTTCATCATCAACCTGATCGGGCTGGGGCTCGGCCCGCTCGGCGTCGGCGCGGTCAGCGATTTTCTAAGCGGGCCGATGGGGCTAGGGTCAGCGGAGGGCGTGCGCTGGTCGCTGATGATCTTCATTATGTTCGGCGCGCTCGCCTCGGCGCTGTTCTGGATGGCGCGCAGTTCGATCCGTGAGGAGATGATCAGTTGAGTATCGCCAGCATCGCTTTGCCCCGCATCCTGCGCATCGGCGGGGGCGCATCGAAAGAGCTGCCCGAGGTGCTGGCGACGCTGGGGCTGGCGCGGCCGCTGATCGTCACCGACGCCTTTCTGCTGGGCAACGGGCGCGTCGAGGAGTTGGTGGGCGGGCTGGCGGCGGCGGGGATCGCCGCGCGCGTCTTTGCCGACACGGTGCCCGACCCGACGGTCGCGTCGGTCGACGCCGGGGTGGCCTGTCTGCATGAGGGCGATCACGACTGCATCGTCGGCTTCGGCGGCGGCAGCCCGCTCGACAGCGCCAAGGCGATCGCGGTGCTGGGCGAGCATGGCGGGGCGATGGCCGACTACAAGGCGCCGCATGTGCAGGACGCGCCGGGACTGCCGGTGATCGCGATCCCGACGACGGCGGGCACGGGTTCGGAGGCGACGCGCTTCACGATCATCACCGACGAGGCGACCGACGAGAAGATGCTGTGCCCCGGCCTCGCCTATCTGCCGGTCGCGGCGCTGGTCGATTATGAGCTGACCTTCACTAAGCCGCGGCGGCTGACCGCCGACACCGGGATCGATTCGCTGACCCACGCGATCGAGGCCTATGTGTCGAAGCGCGCGAATCCGTTCAGCGACGGCATGGCGCTGCTCGCGATGCGCGCGATCGCGCCGAACCTGCGCCGCGTGTGCCGCGACCCGATGGATGCGGCGGCGCGCGCGGCGATGATGCTGGGCGCGACGCAGGCGGGAATCGCTTTCTCGAACAGCTCGGTCGCGCTGGTTCACGGGATGAGCCGGCCGATCGGCGCGCATTTCCATGTCCCGCACGGCTTGTCGAACGCGATGCTGCTTCCCGCGGTGACGGCGTGGTCGGCGCCCGCGGCGCTTCATCGCTACGCCGACTGCGCGCGGGCGATGGGGGTGGCGGACGAGACGGAGGGCGACCAGGCGGCGGTGGCGCGGCTGCTCGACGAACTGGCGGCGCTCAACCGCGAGCTCGAGGTGCCGGGGCCGGCGGCGTGGGGTATCGACGCGGCGCGCTGGGAGGCGCTGGTCCCGACGATGTGCGCGCAGGCGGCGGCGTCGGGGTCGCCCGCGAACAATCCGCGCGTGCCCGATGCGGAAGAAATGGCGATGCTGTATGCGCAGGTGTGGGCGGGGTAGCCCGAGGTTTCGTTCAAAGCCGTCAGCAAACGTCGACGTCGGAATAATCGCTTGAACAACTGGATTGTTTTCCGCGCAGAGTAGCGCAGCCCGACGCGCGAATGATCGTCGTCACATTGCCGATCGCATCCGTCGCGACGGGTCCAAACTCCACTATCCCACTACCACCATTCCATTCAGGCATTCGGGCAATGGCGACCCCCTGCCGTTCCATGGCACGGGTCAGTTGCGCCAAGCACGCGGGACTTCCTTCGACCGACAACCTCCAATGGCTTTCGGCGGATAACGATGGCGCGTCTCCGCACGACAAAAGCGCCATACATGAAGCTAAGGTCATAATTCGGCCAGCCTGCATGGATATGTTGTTACATTACTGGCGGGGCGATAGCCAGCGCGACCGGCACGATCCCGTTCATCCTCCCGCAACCCGCGCTCTGCTTAAGCGCGCTCGCCCCGTCTCCCTCTCTCCTACGTCTCATCGAGGAGGCGGGGCATCCCCTTCATCGTCATTGCGAGCGAAGCGAAGCAATCCAGAGTCAGCGTAAACCGCTCTGGATTGCTTCGCTTCGCTCGCAATGACGAAGTTTCAGAGCGCCAGCGGCCCGTGCGTCATCTTCGGCAGGACGTGGCGGGCGAAGAGATCGGCCTCCGCCGCGTGGGGGTAGCCTGACAAAATGAACGCCTCGATGCCCATGTCCTGATAGCGGGCGAGCTTCGCGAGCACCTGATCGGGATCGCCGACAATCGCGGCGCCGCAGCCCGAGCGGGCGCGGCCGACGCCGGTCCACAGATTATCCTCGACATAGCCGTCGTCGGATGCGGCCTCGCGCAAGGCGACCTGCGCGTTGACGCCGAACGACTGCGAATCGAGCGACTTGGCCTTGATCGCAGCGCCCTTGGCGGCGTCGAGCTTCGAGAGCAGGCGGTCGGCGGCGGTGCGCGCCTCGGCCTCGGTGTCGCGGACGATCATGTGCGCGCGATAGCCGAACTTGAGCGTGCGGCCATAAGCGGCGGCGCGCGCGGTCATGTCGGCGATGATCTCCTTCACCACCTCCTCGCGGTCGGGCCACATCAGGAAGACGTCGCAGCCTTTCGCGGCGGCGTCGCGCGCGGCGGGGGAAAGCCCGCCGAAATAGAGCGGCGGCGCCTTGCCCGACACCATGCCGATGCGCGGCGGATCGAGCTTCAGCTTCCAGAACTCGCCGTCATGGTCGAGCGCCTCGCCATTGAGCAGCGTCTTCAGGATATGCATCGCCTCGACCGTGCGGCGATAGCGCGGTTCGGACTCCATCGTCTCGCCCGGCATGTCCGACGAGATGATGTTGACCGTCAACCGGCCGCCCAGGATACGGTCGATCGTAGCGATCTGGCGCGCAAGCTGCGGCGGCCAGCTTTCGCCGATGCGCACCGCCATCAGCAGGCGGATGCGCTTGACCATCGTCGCGATCGCCGCGGCGAAGGCGGTGGTGTCGATGCCGAGCGCATAGCCCGATGGGAGCAGGATATTGTCGAATCCCAAACTGTCCGCCTGCATCACGATGTCGCGGCAATGCTCCCAGCTCGATTTGAGCATCGGGTCGGGGACGCCGAGAAATTCATAGTCGTCGTCGCAAAGCGCCGAAAACCAGCTCACTTCGCACATGCGATCGGTCATGGCAGATTCTCCCCCATCGAAGTTTGCAGCACCGCGTACCATTCGGCGCGCGTCCAGCGCGGCACGAAAGCCTGCGGGATTTCCTTGATCCGGCCCGGATTTTGGGTGCCGACGATCGGGATCGGGCGGGCGGGATGCGCCATCACCCAGCTATAGGTCGCGGCGGCGCGCGAGACGTCATATTCGGCGGCCTTGGCGTCGAGCAGCGCGGCGATGGCGCGCGCGCGTTCGTCGGCCGGATCGCCGAGCCGGCCGCCGCCGAGCGGCGACCAGGCGAGGAAGGTCATGCCCTCCGCCATCGACTGGTCGAAGATGCCGTCGAACAGCGGGTTCAGGTGAAGCGGCGAAAATTCGCTCTGGTGGCTGACCAGCGGAACCGGCAGAAATTTGGCGAGCGCCGCCGCCTGCGACGGCGTGAAATTCGAGACGCCGATCGCGCCGATCTTGCCCGCGCGATGCGCTTCCTCGAGCGCGCGCGCCGCTTCCTGCGGATGGGTGAGCAGGTCGGGGCGGTGGATCTGCCACAGTTCGACACGGTCGGTGCGCAGGCGCTTCAGCGAAATGTCGATCGCCGAGGCGAGATAGGGCGCGCTGCTGTCGTAAGGCACGCCGAGGATGATCCCGCCCTTGGTCGCGAGCAGCATCTTGTCGCGCAAGGCAGGCGCTTCGGCGAAGACCTCGCCGAGCAGCGCCTCGGCCGAGCCGAAGCCGCCGGGGGTGTCGCAGCCGTAGATGTCGGCGGTGTCGAAGAGAGTCACCCCCGCCTCGAACGCCGCGTCGATGCGCGCGCGGGCAGTGCCGACGTCGGCACCGGCGAAGCGCCACATGCCCCATGCGATGGGAGCGACCTCATGGCCGGCGAGAGTCACGGGGGCGGGAGCGGGCAGATAATCTGACATCGCTGTCATATACTCCATGGTTTAACGGATGGGAAGCGGGTTTCTATACGGTGCAGCTAATCTTTTACGTTGTCATCCCCGCGAAAGCGGGGACCTAGAGCGGGCATCGGCTTACCCCACCCTGGGTCCCCGCTTTCGCGGGGGTGACGAGAATTACCTTCAATGCGCCAGCACCTGCGCCTCGCCATCTTCCTCCTCGTCCACCGCGACGATGCGCGGCAGGATGAGGTGGATTGCGGCGAGCGCGACGAGATAGGTGAAAGCGCAGATGAGCATCATCGGCATGTAGCCACGGCCGGTGTCGAGCGACCAGCCCGCGAACTCGATCATCGCCATGCCCGACAGATTGCCCGCGAAGGCGCCGATACCGATCACCGAGCCGACGATCTTTGCTGGAAAAACATCGGTGGTGAGGCCGAAGAGATTGGTCGAGAACCCCTGATGCGCGAAGAGGCCGAGGCCGAGGATCGCGGCGGCGACCCACGCGCTGTCGGCGTGCACGAGCAACGGCACCGGCAGGATCAGCAAGGCGTAGAGCAGCATCGACGTCTTGCGCGCGGTGTTGACGCTCCATCCGCGGGTCATCAGCAGCGACGGCAGGAAGCCGCCGGTGATGCCGCCAAGCGCCGCCATGAAATAGACGAAGGCGACCGGAAGCCCGAGCGTTCCCTGACTCAGCCCGAAGACGCGGTGGAAGAGGTCGGGCATGAAGAAGAGCAGGAACCACCAGACCTGATCGGTGAGCGCCTTCCCCAGGATTACCGCCCATTGGCGGCGGTCGCGCAGCAGGCTGCCCCATGCGATCTTCGTCGCGGCGGCGTCGGCGGCGCCGGGCTGTTCGGGGATGCGCACCATCAGCCACACCGCGACCCAGACGAGCCCGAGCCCGCCCGCGATCAGAAAGGTCGACTGCCACCCCCACATCAGCGCCATCAGCGGAATCAGCAACGGCGTCAGGATCGCCCCCACATTGGGGGCGATGCCGCCGAGGCCGAGAACGATCGAGCGCTCCTTCGCATTGAAATAGGTCGCGGCGGTCTTCACCGCCGCCGGGGTGCCGATCGATTCGGCAGCGCCGAGCACCGCACGCGACGTGACGAAGCCCGCGACGGTCGTCGCGAAGGCGTGCGCCATGCCCGCAAGGCTCCACACCCCGACCCCGATCGCAAAGCCGCGGCGCAGCCCGACCTTGTCGATGAACCAGCCGGTGCCGAGAAAGGCGAGCGCGGCGGCGAACTGAAAGGCCGAGGCCATGTGGCTGTAATTGCGGTCGCTCCAGTCGAATTCGGCCTGGAGGGTCGGCTTCAGGAGTGCGAGAATCTGGCGGTCGACATAGTTGAGGACGATGGCGACGAAGACGAGTCCCACCAGCAGCCAGCGGCGTTTATCGGCGATTTGCGCCACCATCGTCTCTCCCCGAATCTCTTTTCGTGCTGCGATCAGATAACGCTGTCATATGAGAATGGACAGACGTTTTTTCACTATGCCGGTTTTGGGGTGGGAGCAGCCCCTTCCTAACTTTCGTCATCCCGGACTTGATCCGGGATCCATTCATCCGGCGCTGAGAGAATGGATCCCGGATCAAGTCCGGGATGACGATGCAAGATAGGTCCGCTTCCGGTCGTTAGCAGCCGTCACGGCGCCAATTGCGATCGGAGGCCGAAATGGGGTGGAGAGCTGTCCCTCCCCACCTTCGTCATTCCCGCGAAAGCGGGAACCCAGAGCGTGCGTCGGCTGAACCCACTCTGGGTTCCCGCTTTCGCGGGAATGACGAAGATAAGAGATGCTGAGCGCGACTTTCAGGCCGTCGCCTTCGCGGGGGCGACGGTTAATGGCCCGGCGGCGCCGTCGACCCGCGCACGACCAATTCGTGCGGCAATTGCCGCCGCTCGATCCGTTCGCCGAATTCGAGCAGCAGATCGGCAGCGGCATAGCCGAGGTCGCGGATCGGCTGGCGGATCGTCGTCAGCGCCGGCCAGACGACCTGCGCAAGGTCGGTGTCGTCGAAGCCCGCGACCGACAATTGGCCGGGCACCGACACGCCTCGGCGATGCGCGGCGGCGAGAACGCCCGCGGCCATTTCGTCGCTGCTCGCAAAGATCGCGGTCGGCGGTTCGTCGAGGGCGAGCAGCGCCTCGGCCGCCGCGGCGCCCGACGGAAAATCGAACTGGCCGGGAAAGACGAGCGCCGCATCGAAGCCGATGCCCGCCCGCTGCAGCGCCTGCCGATAGCCGGTCAGCCGCTGGCCGCTGGCGAAATAATTGGCATGGCCGGTGACGAGCCCGATACGGCGATGGCCGAGCGAAATCAGATAGGCGGTCATGTCGTCGGCTGCCTGCACATTGTCGATATAGACCGCGGAGGTCGCGGTGAGGTCGGTCCCCGGCTGGACGCGAACGACGGGAATCCTGCGGCGGAACAGCTCGGCGAGCGCGGTGCCGACGTCGGTCACCGGCGGGGTCATGATGATGCCGTCGAGCTGCGCCTGATCGATCAGCGCGCCGATGTCGTCGACCAGCCCCGGCGAATTAATGTCGCACGGCTGGACGATCATGCGGAAGTCGGCTTCGCGACAGCGCTGTCCGACCCCGGCCTGCATGTTGAAGATATAATAGGGGCTGGGGTTGTCGTGGATCAGCCCGATCTGGAACGACCGCCGCCCCGCGAGCGTGCGCGCGGCGAGGCTGGGATGATAATTGAGCCGCGCGACGGCTTCCTCGACCTTTTGCCGCATGTCGTCGCTGACATAGCGTTCCTTGTTGAGGACGCGCGAGACGGTCTTGATCGACACGCCCGCGACGCGCGAAACATCCTTGATCGTCGCCCGGGTCATGCGCGCATGCGCTCCGCGCCCGTGAGGCAATATGACATCCCGGCTCCCCTGCTGTCACCGCTGTCTGCTTAGGCACGTCACTCGCTCTTTCGCAAGCGAAGCCTGAAAGCGCATGGCTTTGCCGCGCTCCGCGAAGGGGCCCACCGACACGCGAAAGGCCTTGCAGCCGGCCCTCTCGAATTTGCCTGGGGAAGGGGTGGTGGCTTACAGGACTCGAACCTGTGGCCCCATCATTACGAATGATGTGCTCTACCAACTGAGCTAAAGCG
Source organism: Sphingopyxis sp. DBS4 (assembly GCF_024628865.1). Classification (NCBI taxonomy): domain Bacteria; kingdom Pseudomonadati; phylum Pseudomonadota; class Alphaproteobacteria; order Sphingomonadales; family Sphingopyxidaceae; genus Sphingopyxis; species Sphingopyxis sp. DBS4. The sequence continues at coordinate 588,459 of NZ_CP102384.1, read as the reverse complement.
GCAACGAGGCGCGCCTCTATCAGCGTGGCGAAACGAAAACAAGCATCTTGGAACGACTTTGGCAGGGAGGTGCCCGCCAATCGGCAGCATCGCCCGTCAGGGCCGGGAATCGCTTGTCGATCCCGGCAGGACGGTCCTTGTCATGCCACGTTATGCCACCGCGAATATCGACGTCGCGCGGAGGCAGGCGCCGCTTTGCTTCGTGGCCCAAGTGCGATATGCCGGCACCCGGCAAATGGGGCTTGCCGTTTCGGGTCCATCGGCCCTCTACGATGAGGGGAGTTTGCCATGCGTAAAATGTGGATCGTCGCGGCGGTTGCGACCGGCCTGTCGGGCGCCGCGCCTGCTCACGCCAGCGAAAAGGGATGGAACGACGCGGGGTCGATCGCGCGCGACGCGCTGGTCGTCGCGGCCTTCGGCGTGCCCGCGGTCCAGGGCGACTGGGACGGGGTATTACAGGCAGGCGGCAGCATCGGCGTCGCCGCCGGCGTCACCTATGGCCTCAAGGAAGCTTTTCCCGAACGGCGCCCCGACGGCAGCGATACCAGGAGCTTCCCGTCGGGTCATACCTCGATGTCCTTCGCCGCGGCGGCGACGCTGCAGAATCGCTATGGCTGGAAGGTCGGCGTCCCGGCGCAGCTTGTCGCGGTCTTCGTCGGATTGAGCCGCGTCGAAGCCCGGAAACATCATGTCCACGACGTCCTCGTCGGGGCCGCGATCGGCGAGGCGTCGGGCTTTCTGATCACCCGCCGCGCCAGCGACCGCGTCCAGGTCTTTCCCTGGGGCGACACCAAGGGCGGCGGCGTCGCGGTGACGATGCGCTTCTAGAATGGCAGATGCGGCGGCCGGTTCATCCCCATAAGGCGGGCTCGGCCGGGTGGACGAGACCCTCTTCATACCGCATCGCGGGGGTCCGGTCCCAGGCCAGCAACAGGGGGCCATCGAGGTCGACGAAGCGCGCGCGCTGGGCGACGATATGGGCGGGCGCCATCGCCAGCGACGTGCCCGTCATGCAGCCGACCATGAGGCCAAGCCCCGCCGCCTCCGCCGCATCGGCAAGCGCCAGCGCCTCGCTCAGCCCGCCCGTCTTGTCGAGCTTGATGTTGATATAGGCATAGCGCCCGATCACCGCCGGCAGCGACTGGCGGTCGAGACAGCTCTCGTCGGCGCACAGGGGGACCGGGCTGGCATAATCGGCGAGCGGGCCGTCGCGACCGGGCGGCAGCGGCTGTTCGATCAGCGCGACGCCGAGTTCGGCCAGCGCGGGCGCCATGTGCCGCAGGCCCTCCATCGTCCAGCCGCCGTTGGCATCGACGATCAGTTCGGCATCATCGCGCGCGCGCCGCACCGCCGCGACCCGCCGCAGGTCGAGCGCCGCTTCCTCGCCGCCGAGCTTGATCTTGAGGCGCGTCCACGCCGTCCTGCGCGCCGCCTTTTCGGCCATGGCGGCGGGCGCATCGATGCCCAGCGTGAACACGGTCGGCAGGGCCGCCGGCGCCGGACATCCCGCCAGCGCCGCGACGCTGGTGCCGCGCCGTTTCGCCTCGAGATCCCACAAGGCGCAATCGAGCGCGTTGCGGATCGGACGGGAGAGCGGCAGCGCGGCAAGGTCGGCGCGATTCAGCCCGCGCGCGACATGGTCCGATAACGCCCACAGCTCGGCCATCGCCTGGTCGCGGAGCGCCGGATCGCTTTCGTGCGGTTCGCATTCGCCGCGCCCGACATGACCGTCGGCGGCGATTTCCGCGACCATTACCTGACTATGCCGAAATTCGATCCGCGAAATCCGAAACGGCTCGCGCAGCGGGATATTCTCCGCGAACACATGCAGCGAGGGTGCGGCCGGCTGGCCGGGGCGGGACATCATCGGCGTTCCTGTAGCGACCGTCTATCGAACCGGGCATTGCACCGGCCACTAATGACATCAAATGTTCAATTATTTGTCAATGTAAAATATATAACATACCTGACCATCGCCCCACTGTCACCCGACCCGCCGCGCTCAGGCCGATTCCGACCGCGTCCGGGCCGCTTCCGCCACGATCCAATCGCGCAGCAGGCGGAATCGCGGATAGCCGAGCCGGTCGTGCGGATAGACGAGATAATAGGCCAATCGGCTCTGCAACGGCCGGTCGACCGGAACGACAAGCGCGCCGCTCGCCAGCTCCTGCGCGACGAGGAAGCGCGGCATCATCGCCACGCCGCCGCCCGATACTGCCGCCTGCGCGAGCATCATGAAATGATCGAACCGGCCCGACAGTTTCACCGGCCCCGTCACGCCGTTCAATGCAAACCACTCCTCCCAGGCGCTCTGGCGCAGCGACTGGCCGAGCAGCGGGCAGCCGATCAGGTCCGCCGCGCCGGCGATATCATGGTCGGCCAGAAAAGCCGGCGCGCAGACCGGCACCGATTCCTCGGGAAACAGCAGGTCGTGCGCGACATTTTCCCAATCGGGCCGGCCATAATGGATCGCGGCGTCGAATCCGCTCGCCGCCAGTTCGAACGGCTCCGACCGCGCGGCCATATTGACCACCATTTCGGGATGAGCGCTGGTCAATTGCGGCAGGCGCGGCGCCAGCCAGCGCATGCCGAAGCTGGGCAGCGTGGCGATGGTGAACTCGCCGTCGCGGCGTTTCGCCATCGCCTCGCCGGTCGCGCGGCGGATTGCGTCGATCGCGGGGCCGATCGCTTCGGCATAGGCCGCGCCCGCTTCGGTCAGCACGATGCGCCGCCCCGCCCGGTGGAACAGCGCCTGCCCGACAATCTCCTCCAACTGCGCGATCTGGCGACTGACGGCGCTCTGCGTCAGGCCGGTTTCGCGGGCCGCCAGCGATACGCTTTCGTGACGCGCGGCGATCACGAAGCTCTGCAGCACGCCGACGGGCGGCAGCAGGCGGCGGCGCAGGTCGTTCATTCCATTTCCTCATAAGCAATTGCCGCAATCTCGTTGGAAGATCGCGCGGCATCTACGTAAGAAATGTGACAGATATTGATAAGGAGTGCAATCATGAGCGTTTCGTTCCGCTCCACCTGCCCGGCCGACGACAGCCTGGTGTGGGAAGGCCCCGCCGACGAAGCCGCCGCCTGCGCCGCCGCCGTTCACCGCTGCCGTGCGGCGCAGCCCGGCTGGGCGGAAACCCCGCTCGATGCGCGGATTGCCGTGGCGAAGCGTTTCGCCACGCTCGCGCGCGAACGCGCCGACGAAATCGCCGCGCTGATTTCCCGCGAAACCGGCAAGCCATTGTGGGAGACGAAGACCGAGGCGGCAGGCATCGCCGGCAAGGTCGATCTCTCGATCGCGGCACAGGCCGAGCGCGCGGGCGAACGGCTGTCGCCCACCCCCTTTGGGCAAAGCGCGCTCCGGCATCGTCCGCATGGCGTGCTCGCCATATTGGGCCCGTTCAACTTTCCGGCGCATCTGCCGAGCGGGCACATCATCCCCGCCCTGCTCGCCGGCAATTGCATCGTCTTCAAGCCGTCCGAGCTGACGCCGGCGGTGGGCGAGATGCTGGTCGGGCTGTGGCGCGATGCCGGGCTGCCGCCGGGCGTTCTCGAACTGGTGCAGGGCGGGCGCGAAACCGGCGCGGCACTGATCGATTGCGCGATCGACGGGCTGCTGTTCACCGGCTCCGCACGCGCGGGCCTGCATTTCCAGCAGCACTTCGCGGCGCGCGCGGGCTTTCTGCTCGCGCTCGAACTGGGCGGCAACAATCCGCTGATCGCGTGGGACGGCGATGCCGACGTCGCGGCGGAGACCATCGCCCAATCCGCTTTCCTGACCGCGGGGCAGCGCTGCTCGTGCGCGCGGCGGCTGATCGTCCCCGACAACGACGACGGCCGCGCGATCGTCGATGCCGCCGTCGCGCTTGCCGAACGGCTGCGGATCGGCCGCTGGGACGCCGACCCGCAACCTTTCATGGGCTCGCTGATCTCGGCCGAGGCCGCGGCGTCGGTCGATCGGGCAATCGATCGGCTCGCGGCGCAGGGCGGCCGGGTCCTCACCGGCACCCGGGACGCGCTGCCGGGCCGGGCTTTCCGGGCCCCGACGATCGTCGACATGAGCGCGGCGCGGCGCGACGATGAAGAGATTTTCGGCCCCGTTCTGCAAGTGCTGCGCGTGCCCGACTTCGATGCCGCGATCGCGGCGGCGAACGACACCGCCTATGGCCTGTCGGCGTCGCTGCTCAGCGCCGACGACGGCCTGTGGAATCGCTTCCTCGCCCGCTCGCGCGCGGGGGTGGTCAACCGCAACCGGCCGACGAACGGCGCCGCGTCGAACCTGCCCTTCGGCGGCTCCGGGGCGTCGGGCAACCATCGCCCCAGCGCTTGGTATGCTGCCGATTATTGCGCCTATCCGGTGGCGAGCGCCGAGGCCGCGTCGCTCCAGCCCGGGCAACCCGACCTTTCGCCCTTTCTGGAGCCCGGCCCCGCAGCGTAGCGCCGTTTGCCCGCCCGCGGATTGCTTGCTTCTCGATGACGTCAGATTTATGAAATCGCGATAGCAATGTTCCAATAGAGAGCGGAATGCCGGACATTTTCGAGCGCCTGGAAGCGGAAAACGAGACTTATACCGCGGCGGAGCGCCAGATTGCGCTCTTTCTGCTCAACAATCGCGACCTCATTCCGTTCGAGACCGCCGCCTCGATCGCCAATCGCCTCGGCGTCAGCGCGGTGACGGTGGGGCGCTTTTGCCGGATGCTGGGTTTCCAGCATTTCCGGGAGTTGAAGGAGCAATTGCGCAGCTCCGCGAACCTGCCCTGGCTGCAAGGAAATGAATTCCAGGAATTTCTGTCCGACTTCAGCGACAGCGACAAGCGCCGCAAGACGCTGGAGCGCGAAATCGAACTGATGGTCGCGGTGTACGAACGGTCCCAGAACAAGGTCTGGAAGGATGCGGTGGCGCTGATCGCGGCCGCCGAACGCGTCCAGATCGTCGGTTTCCAGACCGAACGGGGAATTGCGGCGCTGCTGGCGCATAATCTGCAATATGTCCGCCCCGGCATCGAACTGATCGACGGCTCTTCGGGGCATTTCGCCAATCTTCTGCTCGAGCGTCCCAAGGGCCGCTGCCTGATCATCATCGACATACGCCGCTATTCGAACCAGTCGCGACAACTGGCCGAAAAGGCGGTCGAGGCCGATATTCCGCTGATCATCATCACCGACACGCTGTGCGACTGGGCGCCGCGCCTGACCGCCCATACCTTGACCGCCGACGCCGACGGCGCGCTGTTCTGGCATTCGTCGGTGCCGATGGTGGCGCTGCTCAACCTGCTGATCAACGATGTGGTCGGCAAGAGCGGCGGACATGACGTCGAGCGCCGGCTGGAGCAGGTCAGCACGCTCTATGATGAATTCACCGGCTTTGTCCGCCCCGGCCGCAGCCGCGGCGCGCCGTCCTGAGGCGGCTCAGTAGCAGATAACGGCGGGCGACCGGCGGCCGTGTCCAAGGGACAGCAAGGAAACCTACATTCCGGCTGCGAATGAATAGCTGCGGATCGATTGATGGAATTTCGCCCGATTGCGCCGCATCGGGGGCGCACCACAATCGGCGAGGCACCCATGACGAACCAGATCAGGCCGCACCATTTGGAAGAGATGCTGGCGGCTATCGTCGGCCCCGATCGGGCCGCGCGCGCGCTCGATCGGATCGCCGTCCCGGCGGCGGTGGACTGGTCCAGGGCCGATGGCCGCATATCGGCCGCAATGCTGGCGATGACGCTCAATATCCTTCTGTTTTCCGACCTCTATGACCGGGTGCCGACGGCGCGCCGCTGGATCGAGGAGCAGGCTGCGGAGGGATCGGCGCAATGGCTCGACCATGGCGCGCTTCGCACGATCCGCTTTCCCGGCCGCGGAACCGGCGCGTTGCCCGGCGGCATCGATGCCTTTGCCCGCATTCTCCTCCCGCTGGGCTATGAGGCAGCGGCCGATTACCCCCTGCCCCGGCTCCGGATGACCGGCCGCGCATTCCGGCATCGCGACCTCCCCGACGCGGTGCCGCAGTTCTTCGTCAGCGAATTGCACGTCGACCAATTCGACGCCGTCTTCGTCGATGCCGCGAACCGGGTGTTCGGGTCGAGCCACGACCCGCTGTCGCCGCTGTCGCGGGCGTTGCTCGACCTTCTGGGCCAGCAGGGCTGGCTGACGCGCCAACAGGCCGGCGAACTGCTCCCCGCGATCGTGGGGGCCTTTTCGCGCACCCACGATATTCCGCACCTCGCGGATTATGACATTCTGCGCGCCGGCTCGTCCGAGGCGGCGTGGATTGCAACCGAGGGCAACGCCTTCAATCATGCGACGAGCCGCGTCGCGGATGTCGGCGCGCTGGCAGGGCAGCTCCGGCAGCAGGGCTATCCGGTGAAGGAGGCGGTGGAACATTCCGCGTCAGGACGCGTCCATCAAACGGCCTTCCGGGCGGACCCGGTATCGCGGCGCTTTCGCGACGACGATGGCGCGATCGTCGAGCGCGTGGTGCCCGGATCCTTCTATGAATTCATCACCCGCGACATCGACCCCGCCACCGGCCGGATCGATCTGGCGTTCGATAGCGGCAACGCCACCGGCATCTTCGCCGTGACGCGGGCGGCGGCGTGATCCGCATGGAGCCGTTGATCGCCGCACTGACCGCCCTTCTCGGTCCGAAGCATGTGATCGTCGATCCGCCCGACCTGGCCGGCCTCGCCCGCGATGGCCGCGGCGCGTTCGGCCGGCCCTTGTGCGCCGTGCGTCCGGCCACGGCCGCGCTCGTCGCCGACGCGCTACGATTGTGCGGAGACTTCAGCGCGGTCGCGGTGCCGCGCGGCGCGGGCACGGGCCTGTCCGGCGGAGGCTGCGCCGACGACAGCGGATCGCAGGTCGTGATCCTGACCGACGGGCTCGGCGGCGCGATCGAGATCGATGCGGCGAACCGGACCGCGACCGTCGGTGCGGGTGTCCGTCTCTCGGCACTCAACGCGGCGGCACGCGACCACGGCCTGTTCCTGCCCATCGACCTGGGGGCCGACCCGTCGATCGGCGGCATGATCGCGACCAATACCGGTGGCGCGCGCTTGCTGCTCCACGGCGACATGCGCCGGCACGTTCGCGCGATCGAGGTGGTGCTGAACGATGGCGAGATCGTGCAATTGGGAAGCCCGCTGTGGAAGGACAACAGCGCCCTCGACCTCAAACAGATGTTCATCGGCGCGGGCGGAACGACGGGGATCGTCACCGGCGCGACGATCGCGCTCACCCCCCTGCCCCGGCATCAGGTGACCGCGATGCTGGCGCTGGCCGACGCGCGATCTGCGGTCGATCTGCTCCTGTCGGCGGAAAGCCACTTCGGGACGCTGCTGACGGCGTTCGAGGGGATGTCGATGGCGGCCGTCCAGGCCGCGCTGGATCATGTCCCTGGTCTCGCATCCCCTTTCCCGCATGCCCAGCCCGGCTATGTCGCGATGCTCGAACTGTCCGGAAATGCGGTGTGCGATACGGCGACGCTCGAAACCGCGCTGGCGGAATGGTGCGCGCCCTTCCTGCAGGAGGAGGGGCCTGTTATCGACGCGGTGGTCGACAGCGGGGGACGGCACTGGGCCGTCCGCCACGCCATTACCGAGGGCATTCGCAGCCGGGGCAGCGTCATCGCGTGCGACATCGCCGTGCGGCGCGGCGACATCATGGCATGCCGCGCGCATCTGCTGACCGAGGTCGCCGCGCGCTGGCCCGACCTCGCGGTCCATGATTTCGGCCATATCGGGGACGGCGGGCTGCACTTCAACCTGGTCTGGCCGCATCAGCTGGGCGCCGCACCCACGGGCCTGGCCGAAGCGGTGCGGACGTGCGTTTTCGACATCGTCGTGCGCCATTACGGCGGCAGCTTCAGCGCCGAGCACGGCGTCGGCCCGCGCAACATCGATCATTACCGGCGGCTGGTTCCCACTTCGATCCAGACGCTTTCGACCCGGATCACCGATCAATTTTCCGCCCCGAATGCAATTCTTGAGCAAGGATGAAAGCCATGTCCATATCCCCCCTTCTGCCCGTCTATAATCGCGCCGAGCCGGTGTTCACCCATGGCGAGGGTGCGTGGATCGTCGCCGACGACGGCCGCCGCTTTCTCGACTGTGTGGCGGGTATCGCGACCAACGCGCTGGGCCACGCCCATCCGCGGCTGGTCGATGCGCTGACGCGGCAAGCCGGAAAATTGTGGCATATTTCGAACGTCTTTCGCGTGCCCGGTCAGGATGAACTGGCGAAGAAGCTGATCGCCGCCACCTTTGCCGACACCGTCTTCTTCGCGAACAGCGGAACCGAGGCGATCGAATGCGCGCTGAAGATGGCGCGCAAATATCACGCGGCCAAAGGCCGGCCGGAGCGGATCGACGTCATCGGCTTTGGCGGATCGTTCCACGGGCGCAGCTATGCGGCGGTGAACGCATCGGGGAATGCCGCTTATCTCGACGGCTTCGGCCCGCGCCTGCCGGGCCATATCCAGCTTTCGGTCGACGACCTGCCCGCGCTGCTCGCGGCGATTGCCGCGCCGACGACCGCCGCCGTCATCGTCGAGCCGGTGCAGGGCGAAGGCGGCGCGCGCGCGCTGTCCGGCGAATGGCTGCAGACGGTCCGCCGCGCCTGCACGGAAGCGGGCGTGCTGTTGATCCATGACGAGGTGCAATCGGGCATGGGCCGGACCGGAAAGCTGTTCGCGCATCAATGGTTCGACGACGCCGCCCCCGATATCATGGCGATCGCCAAGGCGCTGGGCGGCGGCTTTCCCGTCGGCGCCTGCGTCGCGACCGAAGATGCGGCCAGCGGCATGACCGCAGGCGCGCACGGATCGACCTTCGGCGGCAATCCGCTCGCCATGGCGGTCGCGAACGAGGCGTTCGACCTGATCAGCGCCCCGGGCTTCCTCGACCAGACGGTGGCGGCCGCCGCGCGGCTTCGCGCGGGGCTGGAGGACGTGGCGGCGCGCCACCCGGAGCTCGTGGTCGACGTGCGCGGCAAGGGGATGCTGATCGGCGTCAAGCTGACCGGCAACAATCGCGAATTCATGGCGATGGCCCGCGAAAAACTGCTGCTCGTCGCGGGCGGTGGCGACAATTGCGTGCGGCTTCTGCCGCCGCTGAACCTCAGCGAAGCCGAAGCTGACGAAGCGGTGGCCCGCTTTGAGGCGACACTGGAACTGGCGGGCGAGCGCTGGGCGAAACAGGCCGCCTGATCCGCGTTTCGGCGGGCAGACCCCCATTCCTGTCCGCCGATCAGTTCCCTCCCCCGTCCGTCCGCCGCCGGGGGCGCGAATAGGCGAGATAGAAGCCCGTCCCCAGCGCCATCCACAGCAGCAGCCGGATCCATGTATCCTCGGGCAGGCTGACCATCAGATAGAGCGTGCTGCATATGCCGATGACCGGCAGCAGCGGCGACAGCGGAACCCGGAACGGGCGCGGCGCGTCGGGAAGGCGTCGGCGCAGCACGAGGACGCTCCAGCACACGAAGGCGAAGGCAAGCAGCGAGCCGATCGACACCAGTTCGCCCAATATGTCGATCGGGAACAATCCAGCGATCAGCGCGCAGGCGAAGCCGACGATCAGCGTGCCGTGCACCGGGGTGCGGAATCGCGGCGAGATGCGGGCAAAGATGGGCGGCACCATCCGGTCCTGCGCCATCACATAGAGGATGCGGCTTTGGCCGTAGAGCCCCATCAGGATCGCCGAAGCGAGGCCGATCACGACGCCGACATTCACCAGCGAGCGCAGCCAGTCGAGATCGCCGCCCGCGGCCGCCAGTGCGACCGACACCGGGTTGGCGACGTTCAGCGTGCGATAATCGGCCATGCCGGTCATCACCAGCGCCATCGCGACATACAGGATCGTGCACACCGCCAGCGCGCCGATGATCCCCCAGCCGATGTCGCGTTGCGGATTGCGGCTTTCCTGCGCGCTGGTCGAGACCCCGTCGAAGCCGAGGAAAGCATAGAAGATCACCGCCGACCCGCGCAGCACGCCGCTCCACCCAAATTCGCCGTAATGGCCGGTGTTTTCGGGAATATAGGGGATGAAATGCGCTGGTCGGACATAAGCGGCGCCGAACGCGACGACCAGCAGGATCACCCCCACCTTGATGACCACCATCGCGATATTGGCGCGGTTGGTTTCCTTGATCCCGACGACCAGCAGCGCGGTGACCAGCCCGACGATCAGCGCCGCGGGCAAGTTGAACAGCGCGCCGGTCGCCACCGGATGCCCTGCCGCATCGAAATTGATCGGGGCGGCCGCGATCCATTGCGGAACAGGCACGCCGACGCTCGCCACCAGATCGACGAAATAGCTCGACCAGCCGACCGCGACCGTCGAGCAGGCGACCAGATATTCGAGCACCAGGCACCAGCCGACCGTCCAGCCGATCAGCGGCCCCGAACTGGCGAGCGCATAGCTGTAGGCCCCGCCGGACTTGGGCAGCAGCCCCGCCAGTTCGCCGTAGCAATAGGCGGTGCACAGGCAGACCGCCGCGGCGAGAAGGAAGGAGAGTGAAATGGCGGGCCCCGCATATTGCGCCGCCGCCGTGCCGGTGATGACGAAAATCCCCGAGCCGATCGTCGATCCGACGCCTGCCGCGATCAGGTGCCACAGGCCCAGATGCGGGCGCAGCGTCGGTTCGTCGTCGGTATCGACAAGAGTCTGTACCATGCTCGAAATCCCTCAATGCCGCCATCGACGATCGACGCGGCTCGTCGGCGAACGCCGCGCGGCGACGTTCGAGGTGCGCGTGTCCTGCCCCGTCGATCGAGGCGGGTCGCCGGTTGCGATCAGAATTCGGTGCCGATCTTCAGCCCGAAGAATTGCGGCTTGGTCGGATAGATGCGCCGATACGGCCCGCAAAAAGTCGTCGCGCAATATGTGTTGAGGCTGAGTTGACCGCGCCGGTCGAACAGATTCTGGACGAACGCCTCCACCTTCCAGTCGCCGATCGTCATGCCCGCGGACAGGTCGAAGGTCGCGAAGCCCTTCGTCGATCCGATCGCGGCGAAATCCTCGTCGGTCAGGAAGGATCGGGTGCCGTCCTGAAAGAACATCGACGCCTGAACGAACGCCGTCTTGTTCGCACCGGCCGGGAATTCGTAGCGCGCGGTCACATTGCCCTTCACCCGCGGCTGCACCGGCAGCCGGGTTCCCTTGGGCGCCGCCGCGGGAATCCCCGGAAGGCAGACGATGTTCTGCGTCACCGGGTCGATCTGGCAGAAATTGGTCGCCAGTCGCGCGTCGATATAAGCGATCGCCGCGACCAGGCTGAGGCCGTTCGCGCGGTAGGACAGATCGCTTTCCACGCCATAGATATTCGCGTCGCCCGCATTGTAGATATTGGTGATGCCGTTGTTGTTCAGCGGCACCAGCCCGAACTGCATGTCCTTCCATTTCTGGTAAAAGGCGGCGCCGTTGAAGGTGAAGCGTCCGAGTTCGGCCTTCCAGCCGATCTCGTGATTATAGAGCTTGTCGGCCTTGAACGGATCGACGTTGGGCCGGCGGTTGTTGCCGCCGGGCCGGAACCCGCTCGACAGCGTCGCATAAAGGAGCAGGTCGGGCGTCGGCTTCCAGCTCAGGTTGAACTTGTAGGTATAGCTGTCCTGCCGGGTATTCTTGTCGATGTTGATGCAGAGCTTGTCGGGTGTCGGTGACGGCCGAACACAGCTGTCGATCGCGCTGCCGGTGGCGATGCCCGAGAAGCCGACGATCGAATTCTTCGCCCGGAACCCGCGGACACCCGCCGACAGGGTGAGGTTGGGCCGGATATCATATTCGCCCTGCGCAAAGACCGCATAATCCTTGTCGACCCGGAAGACCCGGGTCATGAAGATCGAATCCGGGTCGCCGGTGCTGGCGGGAAACGGCGTCGCCCAGATCGGCGTGGGGATGCTGCCGATCCCGGCGATATCGTAGTTGGTCCGCGCCGTGTCGGTCTGGCGCTGATAGAAAAGCCCGGCGGTCAGCCTGAACCGATTCTGCGACGGCGACGAGAGGCGCAGCTCGTGCGTTTGCTTCGTATAATGATCGGACCCGTAGAAGGACTGCTGAGGGTCCAGGAAGCCGCCGTTCCCGTCGGGGAAGTAATTGGCGTAATAGCCATAGGTGTCATAGGCGACGGTATAATAGGAATAGTCGGACGTGCTGTCGATCTTGCGTTCGAAATAGCCCCCCGAATAGACCAGATCCCAATTGCTGATCTTGCCCTGGATCGTCAGCGCGGCCTGATACCAGCGATCGAGATTATGCGACGGGAAATAATCGGTGACGTTCAGATCGCCCTTGCGCGGGTCGAACAGAAACCCGCCATGGCTGAGCTGATGCTGGTAGATGAGCTGCGGAGTGACCGTCCAATCCTCGTTCAGGTCGATCCCCAGCGCGATCCGGCCGCCATAGGTTTCGACGTCGTTATAATCCTGTTTGACGAGGTCGTGGTTGTCGACGGTCAGATTGGTATCGGGGTCGGCATCGTCGAGGGTGAAGGTGCGGGTGCCCGGAATATTGTCGATATAGCCGCCCTCCTTCTGGTAGAAGCCGACCACGCGCACGGCAGCGAACGGCGAAAGCGGCAGGTTCAGATAGCCCTCGAGCGAACCACCGAAATCGCCCTTGCCGAACTTGTTCACCTGCGCATCGACCGACCCCGAAAAGCCGGACGGATCGGGCTTGTTGGTGATGATCCGCAGCGTGCCCGACAGCGAACTGGCGCCGAACAGCGTCCCCTGCGGCCCCGACAGCGCTTCGATGCGGGCGATATCGTAGACGTGGAAATCGACCGAGCCGTAGATGGTCGTGACAGGGATTTCGTCGATATACAGGCCGCTCGTCGGCAGCGACCCGGTCTGCAAGCCGTCGCTGCCGCTGGTGACGCCGCGAAAGATGATCTGCGACTGGCTGGGGCCATAGGATTGCGAACTGACGCTGGGCAAAAGCTTCTGATAATCGTCGAAGCTCGCAACCTGGGCATTTTCCAGTCGCGATTCACCCAGCGCCTGGACGCTGATCGGCACGTCCTGGAGATTCTGTTCGCGCTTCTGCGCGGTGACGATGATCTCGTTGTCCGTGCTCCTGGCACCCGCCTCCTGCGCCAGCGCGGTTCCCGAGGTGCATAGGCTGGTCGTTGCCAACATCGCGGCGACCGATGAGCAAAGGATTCTATTCGGACCGTTCATAAACCCTCCCGATATTTTCTTGTTTCCTCTGCCGCCGCTCCCTCGCTTGGGTGCCACGGTCAAATCATCCCCAATGGTCCCCCGCCAGTTGATCGACGATCGCGCTTGCCCCCCAGCGAAGGGGATCGCAGGCAGGCAGACCCGTCTCGTCCTCGGCGCGTTTCAGGGCATCGCGCGCCGCGGCCTCGTCCAGCCGCGACGTGTTCAGGCCGACACCCGCGCCCCGCACCGCCGGGTTGGTGAGGCGGGCGGCCGCCAGATGGACATCGAGCGCCTCGCGCAGCGACGGGCAGGCAAAGTCGCCTTCATAGCCTTGCAATTCCGCGCGACCGGCTTCGTGACAGATCACCAGGGCATCGGGCTGACTGCCGTGGACCAGCCCCAGCGTCACGCCGGCATAGGCGGGGTGCAGCAGCGCGCCCTGTCCTTCGATAATATGCCAATGGTCCGGCTCTGCCGCCGGCGACAGCCATTCGGCCGCGCCCGAAATAAAGTCCGCGACCACCGAATCGATGGCGATGCCGCGGCCGGTGATCATGATGCCGGTCTGGCCGGTCGGGCAGAAGGTCGCGGCCATGCCGCGGCGCGTCATCTCGCGCTCGAGGCTGAGCGCCGTATATTTCTTGCCCACCGCGCAATCGGTCCCGACGGTCAGCAGCCGCTTGCCGGTGCGCTTCTTCCCGGTTCCGGGCCGAAAGACGCGGTCCGGGCGGCGCAGATCATGCAGCGATCGCCCCGTCTCGCGCGCCGCCGCTGCAATCTCGGGATGATCGGCCAGCCGTTCGTGCAGCCCCGCCGCAAGATCCAGTCCGGCGCGAAGGGCCGTGACGAGGTGCGGCACCCAGGCATCGGCGATGAAGCCGCCGTCATTGGCAATTCCGATCACCAGCGTGCGCACGCCCGCCCCCTTGGCAGCGGCGATGTCCATGTCGGGAAGGCCCAGATCGACGCCGCATCCGTCGAGCCGGACCTGCCCCGCGCAGTCTTCCGGCCGCCATTGCGCGAGACCCGATGCGGTCTTGGCCCAGCCGATATCGGGTGCGTCGCCCAGGAAAAGGAGAAGGGGTGGGATCATTCGGTCCTCTGTCAGTTGGTGGTGGGCCGGGGTTGGCGGCGGATGATCTGGCCGGGCAAGGCCCCCGTGGAAGCGCCGTCGCGAAGCACCGCAACCCCGTTGACCCAGACCGCATGGATGCCGACGGGCGGCGCCGACGGATCGGCAAAGCTGGCTCCGTCGGCAATCGTCGCGGGGTCGAACAGGACGAGGTCGGCGGCCATTCCGGGCGCGATGCGGCCGCGATCGGCGAACCCCATATGGCTTGCGGCCAGACCCGTCATCTTATGGACGGCCTGCTCCAGCGTCAGCGCCTTGCGGTCGCGCACCAGCCAGGAATAGATGCGCGGAAACGCACCGGCGCCCCGGGGATGAAGGCCGGAGAGTTGTCCGTCCGAACAGATATTGCTGTGCTCCCAGCCGATGAACGCGGCGACGTCGTCGTTCGACATCGAGCGTGCGATCACGCTGCTGCCCTCCCCCTTGGCGGCCGCCTCGCGATTGAGCGCGAGAAACGCCTCCGCCGGGGCGATGCCGCGCATTCGGGCGACATCGGCGACCGTCTTGCCGACCAGCGACGGATCGGGCGGAAAGCCCGAGAGCGTGAGATCCTCAGGTTTCGCGAGATGGTCGAGCGCGAACTGCGCCGCCTTCAGATCGGTGAAGTCGCGCGCCGGCAGCAGCACGTCGAGGCTCGATTGCCAGCGGTCATAGGGATAGACGTCGGCGGTCACGTCGATGCCGTCGGCGCGCGCGGCGTCGAGGCGCCGAAGCAACGCCGGCGCATCACCCCACCGATCGACCGTTGCGATCTTCAAATGGGAAATCTGGACCGGCATCCCGGTCACCCGGCCGATGGTCAGCAGTTCGTCGATCGCGGCGTCGATGCCGACGTCTTCGCTGCGCATGTGGCTGATATACCGCCCGTGATGGTCCGCCGCGACCTGCGCCAGCGCCAGCACTTCCGCGTGGGTCGAATAGATCGCCGGCTCATATTCCAGGCCGGTCGACAGCCCGATCGCACCGTCGTCCATCGCCTGAGCGACGAGCGTCTTCATCCGCTCGATCTCGTCCGGGCGGGCGGCGCGCTTGGCGTCGGCGCCCATCACGGCCTCGCGAACGCTGCCATGGCCGACATAGGATGCGATATTGACCGCCGCCGGCCTGGCGCCGAATGGATCGAACAGCTGCGTGACTGGCAGCGCGCTGAAGCCGTCCTGTCCGACGACGATCGTCGTGACGCCCTGCCGCACCAGCGTGGACGCCTGCCGCGCCTCGGCGAGACCCTCATCATGATGGCTGTGCGTGTCGATGAAGCCGGGCGCGAGCGTTGCGCCATGTCCGTCGACACGCGCGTCGCCGGGTGCGGCACGACAAGCGCCGACGCAATCGATCCGCCCGTCGACGATGCGGACGGCGCCGGTGCGCGCCGGCGCGCCCGTCCCATCGACAATCGATATGTTGGCGATGAGCGTGCCCGCGCCTTCCCGCGCCGAAGCCTGACCCGCAACCATGATCAAGGGCAGGGCGCACAAGACCGCTTTCGTCCACATCGACCTCTCCCTTTGTGATAATAAATGAACTTATATTTTCTTATGTAATTTTTCTAACATGATTCTCCAGCCGACGCAAGAAGCAATCCATCGGGGGCCAAAGAACAGGCGGGGGCGGAGGCAAGGTGCGCGCACGAGCAATCGAACGGCGACGCCGCGCGGCTTCGCGGGGTATTGCCGGCAAGCGGCGTCGATGACGGATCCGACGCTGATGGTCGGACGCAAGGGAGGTTCTGGAGGATATCCCGCAAACGCGGGAGAAGGCGCGGATGAGGGGAAGAGAGGACGGCGTGTCAATCTTGTGGGATCACGCCCCCTTTTCCCATCATCGCTCGATCTTCGTCGCCAATATGACCGAGGTCGTGGTCCGCTCGACCCCGTCGAGGAGCCCGACGTCGTCGATCAGTTCGTTGAGCTGCCCCCCATCCTCGGCTTCGAGCATCGCGATGATGTCATATTCGCCGCTGATCGCGTGGATCGCCTGCACCTGCGGCAGCGCGGCGAGCGCCTGTTCGACCTCGCGGTGATAGCGCGGCAGCGTCTTGATCATCATGTGCGCGCGGACGCGGCTGGCGGCGAAGGCGTGGCCGAGGCGGACGGTGTAGCCCGCGACGACCTTGTCCTCCTCCAGCCGCGCGAGGCGCGAGTATATCTGCCCGCGCGAAATGCCGAGTTCCTTGGCGAGCTGCGCGATCGTCTGGCGGGCATCGTCGCGCAGCAGGGTGAGCAGCCGCTCGTCGATCTCGTCGAGACTGACACCGCCGCTCGCCATCAATCGGCCAGCTTCTCGTCGGCGAAAACCGCTGTTTCAGGAGACCCCCCGGCGCTCATCCGGCCACGATACATGCCGAGGTCGTTGATGGCAAAGGCGGGGTGCCCGTCGGGGCCCATCGCGATCAGCCCGCCGTCGCCGCCGATCGCGCCGACCGCCATGATCGTATCCTGCGCCGCGTCCTTCAGGCTCTCGCCCTTCCATGCGACGCGGTCGCAGACCTGCCGCGCCGCGCTCTCGCGAATGAAATATTCGCCCGATCCCGTCGCCGACACCGCGCACTGGCCGTTCTTGGCATAGGTGCCGGCGCCGATGATCGGCGAATCGCCGATGCGGCCCCAGCGCTTGCCGGTCATGCCGCCGGTCGAGGTCGCGGCCGCGAGATTGCCGTCGGCGTCGAGCGCGACCGCGCCGACAGTGCCGAACAAATGGGTCGGATCGACCGCGGCCTGCTGGCGTTTGCGCCACGCGAGCAGTTGCTGCCAGCGCTCCTCGGTACGGAACCAGCCGGGTTCGACCTGTTCGAGTCCCTGCTCGACCGAAAATTTGTCGGCGCCCGCGCCCGCGAGCATCACATGCGGGCTCTTGTCCATCACCGCGCGCGCGAGGTCGACGGGATGGCGCGTGCGGGTGACCCCCGCCACCGCGCCCGCCTTTTGCGTCTTGCCGTCCATGATCGCGGAGTCGAGCTCGTTACGGCCGTCGGCGGTGAACACCGCGCCGCGCCCGGCGTTGAACAGCGGATTATCCTCGAGCACCCGCACCGCGGCGGCCACCGCGTCGAGCGCCGGGCCGCCCCTGTCGAGCACGGCGCTGCCCGCGCGGAGTGCTTCGTCGAGACCGGCGCGATAGGCTTTCTCCTTCTCGGGGCTCAGCGACCCGCGCTCGATCACCCCGGCGCCGCCGTGAATCGCGAGCGACCAGCGCGGCACTTCGGCAATCGCGCCCGCGCGCGCGGCGTAATTGCGGACGAAGATGGGACGATCGACCTGCCCCGACGGCAGATGGACGACCGAGTCCGGCCCGACGCCGGTGACCCTGATCCGCGGCGCGTCGAGCGGGCCGCGCCCGGTCACGCCGCGCAGCCCCGCCCCGTCGACCACCCAGGCATAGCCGTCGGGCGCGGTCGCGTAGATGCGCCCGGTCCCGTCGGGCTCGACCGCGAGCGCGGCGCTTTCGTCGACCCCGAGCCCGATCATCGCGGGCGCATCGGCCGGGCGATCGGCCTCGGCCTTGGCGACGAAGGCGAACAGGCGGCCAAGCCGGTCGCGCTCCTTGAAATGGGTATCGGTGACGATTCCCTTGAGCAAAGCGAGGTGCAGGAAATCGCCCTCGATCGTGTTCGCGGGGCCGAACGGGTCGGCGAGCGCCGCGTCGCTGGTGATGCTGCCGCCGTCCATCGCGCCGTACAGCTTCTCGCCCTGCATTGCGAGCCCGGCGCTGGTGCCTGCAAGCGGCTTGCCCGCCGCGACATGCGCGTCGAGGATCTCGTTCACCGGGGTGCCGCGCCAGAAGCGGACATAGCGCGCCTGGTCGCCGCCGGCGATGAAGATGCCGTCGGCCTTGCGCAGCCGGTCGAGGATTTTCGGATCGGTCGATTGCGAACGATCGTGGAATACGAAGATTTCCGCCGACTGGATGCCGCCGACGTCGTGGAAGAATTCCTGCCCCATCTCCTTGCCGTAGGAGGCGCTGATCACGACGATATGGCCGTTCCCGGCCTTGGCGAAGAACCATTTCATCGCGTCGATATTACGGTCGCCGCCGCCCATCAGCAGCAGGCCGCCCGACACCGGCCCCGGCGTCTGCGTGCCGAGCTTGCCGAAGACATAATGTTCGACCGGCTGCACTTTCGCCTCCTTCGCGGCGGCGGGAACGAGCGGCAGCGCCGCAAGCAGCGCCAATAAAGTCAACAGCCAGTTCAGCCCGATCCTGCGCGGCATCTTGATCCCTTTCCTCGCCTCCGGTGACGACGTGATGTTACATAATGATCGCACCATTAGACAATATGATTTCCAGATGTGTCATATTGGTTGAAATTTTCGGCGATTTCTGGTCCAACGGATGACATGTCCGACCGCAGAATCGTCGCGGCGGAGCAGTCAGGGGTGTGTGGGATGACGGTTTTCGGCAAAAAGACTTTTCGCATATTGCTCGGCCTCGGCGCATCGCTGCCGGCGCTCGCGGCGCCGGCCTATGCGCAGGAGGCGTCCGATACGGGCGGCGAGGAGATCATCGTCACGGGGTCGCGCATCCCGACGATCAAGGATCAGGGCCCCTCGCCGGTCACGACGATCGATTCGGACACGATCCGCGCCAACGGCTATACCAGCGTTCCCGAACTGCTCGCGGCGATGACGCAGAACAGCGGCGAAACGCAGAGCCCGCAGTCGGGCAGCAGCGCCGACTTCACCCCCGGCGCGCAGCAGGTCGATCTGCGCGGGCTCGGCCCCAACCATACGCTGGTGCTGGTCAACGGCCGCCGCATCGCGGATTTCCCGCTGCCCTATATCGGCCGCAGCAACTTCACCGACATCTCGAACATCCCGGTCAGCCTGATCGACAAGGTCGAGATCTTGAGCGGCGCGGGGTCGGCGATCTATGGCTCCGACGCGATCGCGGGCGTCGTCAATTTCAAGATGAAGGAAAAGCTCGACGGGCTGACGCTCGACTATCGCCACGGGCGCACCGAGCATGGCGGGGGCATGTCGCACCGCTTTACCGCGACCGGCGGCTGGTCGTCGGGGCGCTTCAACATCGTCGGCGGCATCGAATATCTCGATCAGCGGCCGCTCTGGGGCTATGACCGCGCGATCCAGGACAGCACCGCCGACGCCCCCACGGCATCTTCGCAGGCCCCGCGGCGCACCTTCCTGCGCTACGACATAGAGAATGACACCTATATCGATCCCGGTGCCGCAACCTGCGCGCCGCTCGCCTATCTCAACCGCGGGACGACCATCTATGGTTCGCGCCCGCGCTACGGCGACTATGACGACGCGCTCGGCGACTATGGCCCGGGCTATTATTGCGGCAGCCGGGAATCGATCGGTTACGGCACGATCATTTCGGGCCGCAAGGGCTTCAACAGCTTCGGCACCCTCTCCTACGAACTGTCGGACAATGCGAAGCTGTTCGCCGATTTCCAGTTCGGGATCAGCAAGGTCCGTTTGATGTACGACGTGACGAGTTGGGGCTTCGAAAGCTCGTCGTCGAGCACGAACAACAGCTTCTACAATGCGTTCGACGGCACGATCGACGATTGGGAACGGCAGTTCACGCCGGAAGAGACCGGCGGCTTCGAAATGCAGCGCAGCAAGCAGACGACGTACAGCATCACCCCCGGCATCCGGGGCAATTTCGGCAAGAGCTGGAATTATGAGCTGTCGTTCAACTACAGCCGTTACCAGTCGGTGGTTCGCTGGCCGCAGATCATCAACCAGAAGGCGCAGGACCTGTTCCTCGGCCCCCGGCTCGGGTTCGACGAGGATAGCGGCTATCCGATCTACGACGCCGATCCGACGCGTCTCTATACGCCGCTGACGCGCGCGGAATATGAGAGCATCTCGGCCGATACCGTCTATCGCCCATACAGCTGGACCAGCAATCTGCAGGCGACGCTGACCAACGGCGAATTGTTCCAGCTTCCCGCCGGGCCGGTCGGCTTCGCGGCGGTCGCCGAATATGGCAAGCAGGGCTATAACCTCCGCCCCGACCCGCTCGCGCTCACCGACTATTATTACAGCTGGAGGGACAGCGACGGCGTCGGCAAGCGCAGCCACGCCGCGATCGGCGGCGAAATCCGCGTGCCGGTGCTGGAGTTCGTGACCGTGACCGGCGCCGGGCGCTACGACCATTTCCGCTTCGGCGGCGGCAGCACCGGCAAATTCACCTATAACGGCGGGCTGGAGGTGCGGCCGACGAACAGCCTGCTGCTGCGCGCCGCCTATGGCACCGCCTTCCGCGCGCCCGACCTCCATTATGTCTTCACCGGGCCGGGCAATGTCGAGGGCAGCGTCAACGACTATGCGCTTTGCGCCGCGGAAGGGCAGGACATCGAGGATTGCGATTATTCCGACATCGGGGTGGTCGTGAACCGCACGGGCAACCGCAACCTCAAGTCGGAAACCGGCCGGACGCTGACCGCCGGGCTCGTCTTCGCACCGTCGAGCCGGCTGCACGTCTCGGTCGACTATTTCCGCGTCACGCTCGACAATCAGGTCGACGACCTGAGCCTTGATACGCTCGCGCGCGCCGAAGCCGATTGCGACGCGGGCGACCTCGATCCAAGCTCGCCGACCTGCCTCGACGCCTATGCGCGCATCACCCGTTTCCCCAGCAATATCCAGGACGGTCAGATCGCGTCGATCCGCGTCAACCCGATCAACATCGCGCGCGAGAAGACGAGCGGCATCGACCTTGCCTTCCGCGGCAGCGTGCCGACGGGAATCGGCACCTTCACCCTGTCGCTCGCACACAGCCATGTGTTCAAGCACACGTTCCAGCAATATCCGGGCGATGCGTTCATCAACAAGCTGGCGGCGGACAGCGGCTATTATCTGCCGCGCGACAAGTCGAACGGCAGCATCACCTATGAAAATGAGGGCTTCCAGCTCACCCTGTCGGGCACCCGCCTCGGCAAGCTGCCCAACTATGACGAGGATGCCTATATCAAGGCGAGCTACCTGTTCAACGCGACGATGCAGTATGATTTCACCGACCATCTGCGCGGGTCGCTGACGGTGCGCAACCTGTTCGACAAGATGCCGGTGAAGGATCCGACCTGGTCGAGCTATCCCTATTACAACACAAGCTGGTTCGACAGCATCGGGCGGAGCGTGTTCCTGCAGCTCACCTACAAGCTCGGCGGCGCGGGCCTGTAGGATTGTCCGTCGATGAGCGAAACGGCATCGATGCGCAAAGCGTCGATGCCGCTTTCGCGGCGATGGGGATGACGCGGCTGGAATAATTGGTGTCCCTTCGGCGCCCCCATGCGTCTATGGGCTTATGCCCATAGTGTATCCAACGCCGCCGACCGCCCATGCAGCCCGCTAGAGACAAGCTGGATCTCGGCCGCCGCTGGCGCCCCGCGCTGCTGTCCTATTTCCTGCGGCGCGTCGGCGATCATGCCGAGGCCGAGGATCTGACGCAGGAATTGCTGGCGAAGCTGCTGGGACATGGCGACGGCGATTTCGCCTCGCCCGAAGCCTATATTTTTCAGATGGCGTCGAACCTGCTGGCCGACCGCGCCCGGCGGATGAAGGTTCGGTCGCGATATCGCGACATGGTCGGGCGCAGCGAGGAGATGGGAATCGATCCCATCGATCCGTTTCGCATTGCCGCGGGGCGCGCCGAACTTTCGACCCTGTCGCGCACGCTCGCCGCGCTGCCCGAGCGCACGCAGACGATCTTCATCCTCTATCGCCTCGAAAATCTGGGTCAGGACAAGATCGCCGAGGTGTTCGGCATATCGGTCAGCGCGGTCAAGAAGCATGTCGCGCGCGCCATGGCCGGGCTGATGAAGGATATGAGGAAAGCGCCATGAACGACGCGGCAAACCTCCGACCCGACGAGGATGCGGCCATGGAAGCGGCCGCGCTCTGGTGCATCCGCCTTGCCGAGGACGACCTGGCCCCGGCCGAATGGGATGAATTCGAGGCCTGGCTCGCTCTGCCGGGCCATGCCGACCTGTTGCAGGATGCGGCGCGCGTCTGGCGGGAATCGGGCGCGATCGGCGATTGGCCCGAGATCATCGCGCTGCGCAGCAAGGCGCTGTCGCAATTCCGCCAGCAGAGCCAGAAGCGTTGGCTGTCCGGCACGCCGGGACCGTTGCGCCGGGGCGCCGCCTGGGCGGCCATGCTGTTGCTCGCGGTGGCGACGGCCGGCATGTGGTATGTCACCCGGCCCGACGCGATCGAAACGGGCGTCGGCGAACGGCGGGTCGCGCTGCTCGACGATGGTTCGCATGTCTCGCTCGACGCGACGACGAGCATGACCGTGCGGATGAAGGACGAAGCGCGGCAGATCGAGCTGGTCGAGGGCCGCGCCAAGTTCGACGTGGCGAAGGATCCGCTGCGCCCCTTCACCGTCGCCGCGGGGGACAAGCTGATCGTCGCGGTCGGCACCTCATTCAGCGTCGAGCTGGTCGACGGCGAGGTGCGCGTGATCCTCTATGAAGGTCAGGTCGAGGTGCGCGACCGCGCCGATACCACGCGCTCGGCGGTGCCCGCGCGGCGACGGCTGATGATGACGGCGGGCAGCGAACTGGTCGACACGGTCGGATCGGCCGCGCCGCCGCAGGTCAGCCGCCCCGATCTGTCGCAGACGCTGAGCTGGGAACTGGGCCTGATCAGCTTCGACGACGAGCCGCTGGCGGGAGCGGTCGAGCGCATGAACCGCTATTCGGCGCGGCGCATCCGGCTCGCCGATCCTACGCTCGGCGCGATTCGGGTCGACGGCATGTTCCGCGCCGGCGACGTCGATGCCTTCGTCGAGGGCGTGACCGCGCTTCATCCGGTGCGGCAGCGCATCGTCGGCGACGAGGTGGTGCTGGAGTCGCGATAAAATCATGAGGGCAGATGTCCCTTTGCCGCGATCATGCGTCTTTCTGTTCGATCGCCCGGGATCGATCGGGCGCGACAGGGGGGAATGAAGCCAATGTTCAGCCATGCACTAAAAAGCTCGATCGCGGCCGCCGCGCTTGCCGCCGCGATGTCGTCGGTTCCGGCCATCGCGCAAGAACGCACCTATGATTTCGCGCTTCCGGCGCAGGATCTGCAGACGAGCCTGAAGGCTTTCGCCCGCGTCTCGGGGCAGCAGATCAGCTTCGACGGCAGCGCCGTCCGCGGCAAGCGCGCGCCCGCGCTCAAGGGCAGCTTCACCGTCCGCGACGGGGTCGCACGGCTGCTCGCGGGTTCGGGGCTCGAGGCGAGCCGGGGGCGTTCGGGCATCCTCGTCATTCGCCCGGCCGCGAAGATCGCCGACGCCTCGGGCGCCGCCTATTTCGAAGCGCAGGCTGCCGAAGCGCCCGCCGACGACATCATCGTCACCGGCAGCCGCATCGCGCGGCAGGTCGTCACGGACTCGCCGGTGCCGATCGTCGCGATCAACGAAGAGGATATCCAGTCCTCGGGCGCGACCGAATTGTCGGAGATCCTCGCCGATTATCCCGGCGTCACGCCGGGAACCAACCTCGCCAATTCGAACAGCCAGATCAACGCCGCGGGCATTTCGTCGATCGACCTGCGCAGCCTAGGGAGCGACCGCACGCTGACGCTGATCGATGGCCGCCGCACCGTGTCGAACCGCATCACCGCGAACACCGTCAGCCTGAGCTCGATCCCTACCCTGTTCGTCGAACGGGTCGAGGTGATCACCGGCGGCGCATCGGCGGTCTATGGCTCCGACGCGATCGCAGGCGTCGTCAACATCATTACCCGCGACAAGTTCGACGGCGTGCGTCTGGGCGGCCGCGCCGGCATTTCGAGCCGCGGCGACAGCCAGCGGCTCAACCTCGACCTGCTCGTCGGCCAGAAGTTTCTGGACGACCGCATGTCGCTGGTCGCCGGCGCCAGCTATGAGAAGGAAGCGGGCGTCATGGGCAGCCAGCGCGCCCGCACGCTCGAATCCTTGTCCTACAGCCAGAGCGCCGACGGCAATCCCGACAACCAGGGCGACCTCGGCATCAACCGGCCCGCGCGAAGCAGCAGCACGCCCGGCGGGCGCTTTCTGTCGAGCTCGACCGCGGGCGGCGGCTATTTCGTCTATGACGCGGACGGCAATCTCTATCGCGCCACCTCGAGTGCCGTGTATGGCTGGGAGACGCGCCCCGACCTTCAGTTCAGCGCGCCGCGCACCTCCTATCTCGCCGCGGCCAAGCTGACCGCCGATCTCGGCAGCGGGATCGAGGCCTTTGCGCAGGTCCAATATTCGAAGATCAAGACGCGCGCCGCGCGCGGCGGCGCCGAGACCGCGGCCTATGACGACGAGTTCGGCGATCCGAACGACCTCGACGAGGTCGGCCGCATCCCGCGGAACAATCCCTTCGTTCCCGCCGAAATCCGCGCCCTCGCTTCCTCGTCGGGCGTCCAATGGTCGCGGCGCTTCACCGAACTCGGCGATTATCAGATCCTCAACGATCGCCAGACGTGGCGCGGCTGGGCCGGGCTGCGCGGCAAGATCGGCGACAATTGGAACTGGGAATTGAGCTACGGCTACGGCCGTTTCCATCAGCAGCAGGACCGGATCAACGTCCTCAATTTCCAGAATCTGCAATATGCGCTGAACGCCGAATATGATCCCGCCGCGCCGGGCGACCTCAGCCGCGTGCGCTGCGTCGACGCCGATGCGCGCGCCGCGGGCTGCAAGCCGATCAACATCTTCGGCCCCGGATCGATCACCAAGGAGGCCGCCGATTATGTCCGCGCCGACCTGATCCTCGACGGGCTGATGCGCCAAGACGTGGTCCAGGGCTATATGAGCGGGGCGCTGTTCGAGCTTCCGGCCGGGCCGCTGTCGGTCGCCTTCGGCGGCGAATATCGCCGCGACTGGCAGCGCTCGACCACCGACCCGGTGACGCGGCAGGGCTTCGGCTCGGCGTCGTTCATCGCCGAATATGAAGGCAACATCAAAGCCAAGGAGGCCTTCGTCGAGGTCAATATCCCGGTGCTGCGCGACCAGCCCTTTTTCCACCGCCTGTCGCTCGACGCCGCTGCCCGCTATGGCGATTATAATATCCGCAACGTCGGATCGGTATTCAGCTATCGCTTCGGCGGCGAGTGGGCGCCGGTCGCCGATATCCGCTTCCGCGGCCAATATGCCCGCGCCCAGCGCGCGCCGACGGTCACCAACCTTTATTCGCCGCTGCGCGACGACGCCGATTCGGTCGTCGACCTGTGCAGCGGGGTGACCGCCGCGACGGCCGGAACGGTCGCCGACAATTGCCGGTCGATCCCCGGCATCGCCGCCGAAATCGCGGCAAACGGCGTCTTCCTGCAGGATACGACCGGCATCAAGGGCCCGTCGTCGGGCAATCCCGACCTCAAGGAAGAGACCGCCGACACGCTGTCGCTCGGCGCGGTGGTGACGCCGACCTTTCTTCGCGGGCTGTCGCTCACCGTCGATTATTTCAAGATCAAGGTGCGCGATGCGATCGCGTCGCTCGACGCCGACCAGCTGCTGCGCGAATGCCTCGGCAATCCCGACGGGCTCACCGACAATTTCTTCTGCAACGAAATCACGCGCAATGGCGAAGGCCAGATCACGCAGATCATCAACCGCGACCTCAACCTCAACAAGATCGTGCGCTCGGGGATCGACGTCGGGCTCGACTATCGCTTCGACGCACCCCAATGGCTGTCGTCGACGGGCAAGTTCGACGTCCGGCTGCTCTATTCGCGCCTGCTCGATTTCTACACCGTCTTCGACGGCGTGAACGGGGTGTCGACCACCGATTCGAAGGGCGAGATCGGGGCGTGGGTGAACACCGGCCAGGCGCAGTTCGGCTATCGCGACGGCGGCCTCCGCCTGCGCTGGAAGATCCGCTACACCGGCAAGGCGGTCGACAGCAACCAGCGGCTCGCGGTCGCCGAGGCGGCCGGGTCGAACCCGCCCTTCCTGCACATCGGCGACCGGGTGCGGCACGATTTCTACGCCAGCCTGGAGGTGCCTTCGGCGGGCCGCGACTTCCGCATCTATACCGGCGTCAACAATGCGTTCGACAGCAAGAGTCCCTTCCTGCCGACCGGCACGGTTTCGGGAAGCTCGCAGAATATCACCGGCGACTATGACGAGATCGGCCGCTATTTCTATGTCGGGTTCGAGGCGAAATTCTGATCCGCCGCGCGTGTTCCCGCCGCCGCGCTCCCGGCGGCGGGGCCCGTCCCATATTTTGACACTGGAGGTTAGCCGATGATCCGCCGCGCCCTGCTCGTCAGCCTTGCCGCCCTGTCGCTGATGGTTCCCGCCGCCGCATCGGCGCAGTCGCTCGAAGGCGTGAAACGCCCCGAGGGAGAGGCGAAACCCGAAGGCTATCTGGCAAAAGGCAGCGTCGATTATCGCCTGCTCGTCGGCCCGCCACCCGCGCCGGATTCGCTGCTCGACCAGATCGACATGAACATCTCGCAGCGCTTTCAGGCCGCGGTCGCGCCCGATCGTTGGGAAACCGCACAGCTCGACAGCAAGATGGTCTATCCGCGCTTCGCCGACGCCTTCGGACGGCCGATCGACCGCGCGCACAGCCCGCGGCTGATCCAGCTTCTCAACCGCGTCATGCGCGACGCCGCCGACCCGGTGTGGACCGCCAAGGAGATTTTCCAGCGCCCACGTCCCTATCAGCGCTATCAGCTCAACCGTCGCTGCGGCAGCAGCCCGATCCCCGCGCCGGACAAGGAGCCGCGCGGCGGGTCCTCCTATCCGTCGGGGCACACGGTCTATGGCTGGGCGACCGCGCTGCTGCTCGCCGAGGTCGCGCCGGACCGCGCGCCACAGATTCTCGAGCGCGGGCGCGACTATGCGCTGAGCCGCGTCATCTGCGGCTATCATTTCCCGACCGACACCGACGCCGCGCGCGCAGTCGCCGCGGCAGTGCTGACCCGGCTGCGCGAGGTGCCGGCTTTCCGCAACGACCTGCTCGCGGCCCAGGCCGAATATGATGCGGCCTCGGCCGCGCCAGCCGAACCAGCGCCGCCGGAAGCGCGTCCCGCACAACCTGTCGAGCCGCAAGGTGAGTGATGTCCGCGCCCCCGGGCGTCAGGACCCTAAAGCCGCTTGAGCAGCCGTTCGACCGTGGTGCCGTGGGCGCCCCCATCGCCCTCCTTGCCGGTCACGTCGGCCTCCAGCGCATCGCGGATCTTCTCGATCTCGGCATCGGTCAGATGCTCGATGCCGACAAATTCGTTGCGCGCCTTTTCGAGCACGCGCAAAATTTCGTCGAGCTTGGCCTGCATCGCGGCGCCGTCGCGGTTCTGGCTGTTCTGGATCAGGAAGACCGCGAGGAAGGTCATCACCGTCGTCGCGGTGTTCACGATAAGCTGCCAAGTGTCCGAATATTGCAGCAGCGGCCCGCTTGCGGCCCAGACGACGATGAACCCGGCCGCCACGATGAAAGTCGCGGGCTGACCCATGACATGCGCGGCGCGCGAAGCGATCCGCGTGAACAGATGCTGCATGGCTCTCCCTCTCCTGTCCGACAAACCGGAAAGGGAAACGCGCCGGGTCGCGGATCGCTCCGTCAGGCGCCCAGGCGCGGCAGCCCGTCCATGATCGCGGTGAGCGCCAGCGCATTCTCGCGCTCCATCGCGCTGTGCCCGGCGTTGGTGACGACATAGGTCGCGGGCTCGGCGCCCGCGCCGCGCAGCGCATCGACCAGCCGCGAGGCCTGCGTCAGCGGGCAGACCTGATCGAAGCGGCCGTGGACGATATGCACCGGGATCGACGCGAGCGTCGCGGCGTTGCCGAGCAGATGGCCGGGGGTGATGAACAGGTCGTTCGCGAAATAATGCGCCTCGATCTGCGCGAAACAGAGCGCGAAATCGGCGTCGCCGAACTTGCCCGTCGACGCGCTTTCGGGGATCATGTTCGAGATCACCCCTTCCCACAGCGACCAGGTGAGGGCGGCGTGGAGCTGCTTCGCGCGCTCTTCCTCGTTCGCGGGCACCATGTCGAAGATCGCCTTGTACGACGCCATGACGTCGCCGCGCTCCTCGACGCTCAGCACCGACAGCAGTTCACCCCATTCGTCGGGGTAAGAGATATAGGCGCCGGGCGCGGTCAGCGCATGGGGCGCTTCATGCCACCTCGCGGCATTGCCCTGATACAGATAGTCGAGATCCTCGGCCGCGCCGAGGAAGATGCCGCGCAGGATCAGGCTGGCGCAATGCTGCGGGAAAGCGATGGCATAGGCCATGGCGAGCGTGCTGCCCCAGCTACCGCCGAAGACGTGCATCCGGCCACCGATGCCGAGTGCGTCGCGCAGTTTCTCGACGTCGGCGATCAGGTCGGCGGTGGTGTTGTGGGCGAGCGCGGCCGCCGGACCCGCCGCAGCGACATTGGGCTCGCTCTTGCCGCAGCCGCGCTGGTCGAAGAGGATGACGCGATAGCGCGCGGGGTCGAAAAAGCGCGCCATCTCGGGCGAACAGGCACCGCCGGGGCCGCCGTGGAGGACCATGACGGGCTCGCCGTCCGCCGGGCCATATTCCTCCCAATAGATGCGATGCCCAGCCTCCGCATCGACATCGAGCCAGCCGTGCTTGCGCGCCTCGGCCGGCGGATAGGCCCAGCCGTCGCCGATCTTGCTGCTGGTTTGGAGACGCGAGAAATCCATGGCTCTTATCCTTCAGGGGCGAAAATGGGCGACGAGGGCATAGCGGTCGCCGGGATAGACCTGCCGTGCATAGGTGATGCGCTCCGCGCCGCGCCACGTCCAGCGTTCGAGCGCCATGCACGCCGCGCCCGCCGAAATGCCGAGCGCGACCAGTTCCTTCGCACCCGCATTGAAGGCGGTGATGCGGTGCTCGGCCTCGGTCCAGGGGACGTGCGCGAGGAGCCATGAGCCGGGCGGCTCGGCGGCAAAATCGATCTCGGCCGCCTCGGGCACGGCCGACAGGTTGATCAGGCGCCGTTCGAGCGCATAGGCGCGGCCGCCGGCATGGTGGCGGCATTCGAGCGCGAGCACCTCGCCGCCCTCGATCTGGAGCAGGCGCTTGTCCTCCTCGCTCGCGGCGCGAAGCTCGCGGCGGTCGAGGTCGAGGCGATAGGCCTCGCCCTGCGCGGCGATCTCGTCGCGGATGTCGGGGATTTCGAGCGCGGCGCGGTGAATGCGCGGGTGCGAGACGAAGGTGCCCGCGCGCCGCCGGCTTTCGAGCAGTCCCGCCTCGATCAGCGCGCGTAGCGCCCGGTTCACCGTCATGCGCGAGCAGCCATAGCTCGCCATCAGCTGATGCTCATAGGGGATGCGCGTTCCCGGCGCCCATTCGCCCGACATGATCCGCGCTTCGATATCGCGGCGGATTTGCGCGTGGATGGCGCTGCTTGGCTTCATCCGAGCAGCTTCGCCATCGCGGCGCGATAGCGCGCGTCGATCGCATCGCGCGCGACGTGGCGCCCGTCCTCGACCCGCTTGACGCCGCCGCGCCAGACGCAATCGACCCGGCGCCCGCCGCCGAAGATCCAGCTATCGAGGATCGCGTCGCCGGTGCGCCCGGCGAAAGCGGGGTCGTCGCCCCTCAGGCTGACGATGTCGGCGGCGGCGCCCACCGCGAGACCATCCGAACGCCGTTCGAGCGCCTGCCCGCCGCCCGCGAGTGCACCGCGGTAGAGGCTCGCCCCGGTCGACTGCCCCGCGCCGTCCGCGAGCAGATTGCGCCCGCGATGCGCGAGCCGCTGGCCATATTCGAGCAGGCGCAGTTCGGCAGCGGCGTCGATCTCGACATTCGAATCCGATCCGATCCCGAAGCGCCCGCCCTCGGCCAGAAAGTCGCGCGCGGGGAAGAGGCCGTCGCCAAGATTCGCCTCGGTGATCGGGCAGAGCCCCGCGACCGCGCCGCTGCGCACGATCGCGGTGCGCTCGGCATCGGTGATGTGCGTCGCATGGACGAGGCACCAGTCGGGGCCGACATCTGCGTGACCCATCAGCCACTCGACCGGCCGCGCGCCGCTCCACGCGAGGCAGGCTTCGACCTCGGGCACCTGCTCGGCGATATGGATATGGACCGGCGCGCCCTGCGCCATTGCAGTCACCGCCGCCAGCTCGTCCGCGGTCGCCGCGCGCAGGCTGTGCGGCGCGACGCCGACGACCGCCTCGTCGAGGCCCGCGACCGCCGCGCGCGATGCGTCGAGCAGTCGTGCATAGCGATCGACGTCGTTGATGAAGCGCCGCTGGCCGTGGGTCGGCGCGGCGCCGCCGAACCCCGAATGCGCGTAGAAGACGGGGAGCAGGGTCAGCGCGATACCAGTCTCGTCCGCCGCCGCCGCGAGCGCCTGCGCCATCATCCCGATATCGTCATAGGGTCGCCCGTCAACATCATGATGAAGATAATGAAATTCGCCGACGCGCGCGAAACCGCTTTCGAGCATCTCGGCAAAGGCAAGCGCCGCGATCGCCGCCATCCCCTCGGGATCGAGGCGGTCGACGAAGCGATACATGACCTCGCGCCACGTCCAGAAACTGTCGTCGCCTGTCCCCGCGCGCTCGGCGAGTCCCGCCATGCCGCGCTGGAAGGCGTGGCTGTGCAGATTGGGCATTGCGGGCAGAAAAATCGCGTGCCGCTCGTCGCCGGACGCGGCTTCGACGCCCGTTTCGATTACAGAAATCTTCCCTTTTTCAAAGGTCAGGCGGACGTTGCTACGCCACCCTTCCGGAAGCCATGCCTGCTCGCACCAAAGCGCCATCGATCATCCCATCTGGACATCTTTATCCGTCTGCCATTAATGTATATACATAATTGAGTCGGCCAGCAAGCAGGAGAGGGCCCGATGCATAGCGACCGCCTGTGGACCAACGCCCGACTTGCCACGATGCAGGACAGCCAGCCCGGCCTGGGCATCATCGAGAATGGCGCGGTCGGCATGGCGGCGGGCGCGATCACCTATGTCGGGTCGATGGTCGACGCGCCGTCGGCGGCCGAGACGATCGATTGCGAAGGCCGCTGGATCACGCCGGGGCTGATCGATCCACATACCCATCTGGTCTTTGCCGGCGACCGTATCGCCGAGTTCGAGCTGCGCCAGAAGGGGGCCTCCTATGAGGAGATTGCACGCGCCGGCGGCGGCATCGTGTCGACCGTCCACGCGACTCGCGCCGCGAGCGAGGCCGATCTGGTCGCGAGCGCCCTCCCCCGCCTTGACGCGCTGATCGCCGAGGGGGTGACGACGGTGGAGATCAAGTCGGGCTATGGCCTGTCGGCGGCGGACGAGGCGAAGATGCTGCGCGCCGCCCGCGTGCTCGGCAAGGTCCGGCCGGTGACGGTGCGCACGACCTTCCTCGGCGCGCACGCCCTGCCCCCCGAATATGCGGGCGACGCCGACCGCTATATCGACCTCGTCTGCGAGACGATGATGCCCGAAATCGCGGCGGCGGGGCTCGCCGATGCGGTCGACGCCTTTTGCGAAAATATCGGCTTCACCCCCGCGCAGACCGGGCGCGTGTTCGCCGCCGCCGCGCAGCACGGCCTGCCGGTCAAGCTGCACGCCGAGCAATTGTCGAACCAGCATGGCGCGGCGCTCGCGGCGCGGCACCATGCCTTGTCGGCCGACCATCTCGAATATCTCGACGACGACGGCATTGCCGCGATGGCCGAAGCGGGCACGGTCGCGATGCTGCTCCCCGGTGCCTATTATTTCCTGCGCGAGACCAAGCTGCCCCCCGTCGCCGCGCTGCGCGCCGCGGGGGTGCCGATCGCGCTCGCGACCGACTGCAATCCCGGCACCTCGCCGCTGACCTCGATCCTGCTGACGATGAACATGGCGGCGGTGCAGTTCGGGATGACCGTCGACGAGTGCCTGCTCGGCGTGACGCGCCATGCCGCGAAGGCGCTCGGGATGCAGGCCGAGGCCGGGACGCTGGAGGTCGGCAAGCATTGCGACCTCGCAATCTGGGACATCGAGCGGCCCGCCGACCTGGTCGGCCGCATCGGCTTCAATCCGCTGAATCAACGAATCTGGATGGGACAACAACCATGGTGACGATCACCCCCGGCGCGATGACGCTCGCCGACTGGAACGCGATCTACGAGGGGGCGAGCGCCGCGCTCGATGCGGGCGCTTGGGAGGCCATCGACCGGAGCGCCGCCGCGGTCGCGCGGATCGTTGCCAAGGGCGCGCCCGTCTATGGCATCAACACCGGCTTCGGAAAGCTCGCGAGCGTGCGGATCGCCGACGACGAACTGTCGACGCTCCAGCGCAATATCGTGCTCAGCCATGCCGCAGGCACCGGCGCGCCGTCGCCGACGCCGATCGTCCGGCTGATGATGGCGCTGAAACTCGCGAGCTTCGGTATGGGTGCGTCGGGGGTGCAGCGCGCGACGGTCGCGATGCTCGAAGCGATGCTCGTCAAGGGCCTGACCCCGGTGGTGCCGTCGCAAGGGTCGGTCGGCGCGAGCGGCGACCTCGCGCCGCTGTCGCACATGGCCGCGGCGATGATCGGCGTCGGTCAGATCGAGATCGACGGCAAGACATTGCCCGCCGCCGAGGCGCTAGCGGCGGCGGGGCTTGCGCCGCTCGACCTCGGCCCCAAGGAGGGGCTCGCGCTGCTCAACGGCACGCAATTCTCGACCGCCAACGCGCTCGCCGGGCTGTTCCGCGCCGAAACTGTCTTCCGGTCGGCCCTCATCACCGGCGCGCTCTCGACCGAGGCCGCCAAAGGCTCCGACGCGCCGTTCGACGCACGCATCCATGCGCTGCGCGGCCATGCCGGACAGCGCGAGGTCGGCGATGCGCTGCGCGGGCTGATGGCGGGGTCGGCGATCCGTGCTTCGCACGCCGTCGACGACCCGCGCGTGCAGGATCCTTATTGTTTGCGCTGCCAGCCGCAGGTGATGGGTGCCGCGCTCGACCTGCTTCGGCAGGCCGGAACGACGCTGGGCATCGAGGCGAACGGTGTTTCCGACAATCCGCTGATCTTCGCCGATACCGATGAAGCGCTGTCGGGCGGCAATTTCCACGCCGAGCCCGTCGCCTTCGCCGCCGACATGATCGCGATGGCTTTGTGCGAGATCGGCTCGATCGCCGAGCGCCGCATTGCGATGCTCGTCGACCCGGCGCTCTCGGGGCTCCCCGCCTTTCTGACCCCCCGTCCCGGCCTCAATTCAGGCTTCATGATCCCGCAGGTCACCGCCGCGGCGCTGGTCAGCGAGAATAAACAGCGCGCTTTTCCGGCCAGCGTCGACTCGATTCCGACCTCGGCTAACCAGGAGGATCATGTCTCGATGGCCGCGCACGGCGCGCGCCGCCTGCTCGACATGGCCGACAACGCGAGCGCGGTGATCGGGATCGAGTTGCTCGCGGCGTGCCAGGGGATCGACTTCCACGCGCCGCTGACATCGAGCCACGCGCTGGAGGCGGCACACAAGCATCTGCGTGCCGCGGTGCCGACGCTCGAAGACGACCGGCATTTCCACCCCGACATGGAGGCGGCGACCGCGCTGATCCGCTCGGGCAGCCTCGTTGCCGCGGTGCCCGCGCGGCTGCCGGGGGTCGGCTGATGGACTGGCTGCGCATCCATCGCGGCGATGCACCGCTCGTCGTCGCTTTCCCGCACGGCGGCACCGGCCTTGCGGGGCTCGACGAGCAATTTGTCTCGCCGTGGCACGCGCAGATCGACACCGACTGGTGGATTGCCGAGCTTTACGCCTTCGCCGCCGACCTTGGCGCAACGACGGTCGCGACCGACATTTCGCGCAGCGTGATCGACATGAACCGCGATCCCTCGGGCGCCTCGCTCTATCCGGGGCAGGCGACGACCGAGCTTTGTCCGACCACGACCTTCGACGGCGACCCGCTCTATCGCTTCGGCGAGCCCGACGAGGCGGAGATCACGCGGCGGCTGCATCTCTATCATCGCCCCTATCACGAGGCGCTGGCGGCCGAACTCGACCGGCTGCGGACGCGGCACGGCAAGGTCGTGCTCTACGACGCCCATTCGATCCGCAGCCATGTCCCGCGGCTGTTCGATGGCGCATTGCCGCAGTTCAACATCGGCACCAACGGCGGCGCCACCTGCGCGCCCGAACTCGAGGGCCTTGTCGCGGGCATCTGTGCCGCGAGCGGCGAAAGCCATGTCGTCAACGGCCGCTTCAAAGGCGGCTGGACGACGCGCCACTATGGCCGCCCCGACGACAGCGTCCATGCAATCCAGATGGAACTCGCGCAGCGCGGCTATATGGCCGAGCCCGCCGAGATCACCCACGCCAACTGGCCCTCCCCTCTCGATCCGAACCCCACGATCCTGCCCGTGTTGGAGCAGGTGATCGCCGCGACCCTCGACTTTGCGAAAGGATGACCCGCCCGAATAAATAGGGACTGTCCCTATTTAATTGCCGACACCCTCCGAACCCCGCCCACAAGCCGCCGAATAAATGGGGACTGTCCCTATTTATGGGAGCGCCCTTCCGAAAGGATCGTCATGACCCGTCTCGACAACAGCCGCGTGATCCGCCCCGCGACCGGCCCCGAAATCAGCGCGAAAAGCTGGCTCACCGAAGCGCCGATGCGGATGCTGATGAACAATCTCCACCCCGACGTCGCCGAGCGGCCCGAGGAGCTCGTCGTCTATGGCGGCATCGGCCGCGCCGCGCGCGACTGGGAAAGCTATGACAGGATTGTCGAGACGCTGAAGCGGCTCAATGACGACGAGACGCTGCTGATCCAGTCGGGCAAGCCGGTCGGCGTCTTCCGCACCCATGCGGATGCGCCGCGCGTGCTGCTCGCCAACTCCAACCTCGTCCCCGAATGGGCGAATTGGGAGCATTTCCACGAGCTCGATAAGAAGGGCCTGATGATGTACGGCCAGATGACGGCCGGAAGCTGGATCTATATCGGCAGCCAGGGCATCGTTCAGGGCACCTACGAAACCTTCGTCGAAATGGGGCGCCAGCATTATGGCGGCGACCTTTCGGGCCGCTGGCTGCTCACCGCCGGGCTCGGCGGCATGGGCGGCGCGCAACCGCTCGCAAGCGTGATGGCGGGCGCAAGCTGCCTCGCGATCGAATGCCAGCCGAGCCGCATCGAAATGCGCCTGCGCACCGGCTATCTCGACAAGGCGGCGAGCAGCATCGACGAGGCGATGGCGCTGATCGCCGAAAGCTGCGCCGCGAAGACGCCGATCTCGGTCGGGCTGCTCGGCAACGCCGCCGACATATTGCCCGAGATGGTCCGCCGCGGCATCCGCCCCGACCTGCTCACCGACCAGACCTCGGCGCACGATCCGGTCAACGGCTACCTCCCCGCGGGGTGGACCCTCGACGAGTGGTTCGCGAAGCGCGAGAGCGATCCCGCCGCGGTCGCGAAAGCCGCCAAGGCATCGATGGCGGTGCATGTGCAGGCGATGCTCGATCTGCAGGCGGCGGGGGTGCCGACGACCGATTACGGCAACAATATCCGCCAGATGGCGAAGGACGAAGGCGTCGAGAATGCCTTCGACTTTCCCGGTTTCGTTCCCGCCTATGTCCGCCCGCTCTTCTGCCGCGGCATCGGGCCGTTCCGCTGGGCGGCGCTGTCGGGCGACCCCGAGGACATTTACAAGACCGATGCCAAGGTGAAGGAGCTGCTGCCCGACAACGCGCATCTCCACCACTGGCTCGACATGGCGCGCGAGAAGATTCATTTTCAGGGCCTGCCCGCGCGCATCTGCTGGGTCGGGCTCGGCGACCGCCACCGGCTCGGCCTCGCGTTCAACGAAATGGTCGCGTCGGGCGAACTCAAGGCACCGGTGGTGATCGGCCGCGACCATCTCGATTCGGGGTCGGTCGCCTCGCCGAACCGCGAGACCGAAGCGATGCGCGACGGGTCGGACGCAGTCTCCGACTGGCCCCTGCTCAATGCCCTCCTCAACACCGCGTCAGGCGCGACCTGGGTCTCGCTGCACCACGGCGGTGGGGTCGGCATGGGCTATTCGCAGCACAGCGGCATGGTGATCGTCGCCGACGGCACCCCCGAAGCGGCGAAGCGGCTCGAGCGCGTGCTGTGGAACGACCCGGGCACCGGGGTGATGCGCCACGCCGACGCGGGCTATGACATCGCGCTCGACTGCGCGCGCGAAAAGGGGCTCGACCTGCCCGGCATATTGGGTTGAGCGGCGTCCGCCTGCTCCGCGTGGGGGATCACGCCGCGCGGCCGTGGAAGAATGGCGGCGGCGTTACGCGCGACGTCGCCGTCTTTCCCGAGGGGGCGGACGACGGGAGCTTTTTGTGGCGCGCGAGCGTTGCGACGATTGCCGCGGCGGGGCCTTTTTCGCGGTTTCCGGAGATCGATCGCACGTTGATGCTGCTGGATGGCGAATTGGTCATCAAGATCGGCGATGTAGCGCATCGCTTGCGCCCCGGCTCCGCCGCGCTGCACTTTACCGGTGAAGAGATGGTGAGCGCGGCGCCAGTTGGCGAGGCCTGCACCGTCCTGAACGTCATGGCACAGCGCGAGACCTTTTCGGCCAAGCTTGATCGATGGCAGGGCGCACGACCGACCTCGGCGGACTATCTGCTGCTGCTTGCCACCGGCACCGTCGGGGTCGCGGCCGACGGGCGCCGGTTCGACCTCTCGGCGCACGACGCGCTGCTGATCGACGGACCTGCCGACATTTCCCTTTCGCTCGACGGACCCGTTATCGCCGCCGAAATCTTCCACGCCTCGACCGACTAAGGTCGATGGAGATTCAGATTGCACCCGTCCCTCATCGTGTGTCCCCGCGAAGGCGGGGACCCATCTCCGATCGGCTCAAAATGGCACCGGCCGGAGATGGACCCCCGCCTTCGCGGGGGAACACCATTTTTTTCGAAATCGAGGCGATAGAATCCGAATCCCGCAGGTCTTAGTTCGTCCAGTAGATATAATCCTGCCCGTCCTTCCACGGCGTGTTGAGCGGCACGTCGATGCGGATCGGCCCTTCGATCAGTCCCGGCCAGATCGGTTTCGCCATGCCCTTGTTCTGCGCCTCGATCATCGCGCGAAGCTCTGCCACGCGCTGCGGCTGCTGTGCCGACACATCGTGCCGCTCGGTCGGATCGGTGGCGAGGTCATAGAGCCGCGCCTTTTCGGGCCGCTTGGTCACCTGCAATTTCCAGTCGCCCATCCGCACCGCGCGATAATCGCCCGAGCGCCAGTACATCGCGGTCCGCTTCGCGGGGCCGGCAAGGATATTCTCGCTGTCCATGATGCGATCGGTCGGCAGCTTCGCGCCCGCCGCGGCGGCAATCGTCGCGAAAATGTCGAGATGCCCGGTCAGGTCGGCGCGGGTCGATCCGGGCGCGATATGCCCCGGCCAGCGCATGAACAGCGGGGTGCGGATGCCGCCCTCGAAGAAGGTCGCCTTCCACCCGCGATAGGGCGCGTTGAGATCGGCGATGCCATTATACCAGGCGCCGCCATTGTCGCTGGTGAAGATGACGAGCGTATTGTCGTCGATTCCGGCGCGCTTCAATTCGGCCATCACGTCGCCGATCCGCCGGTCGAGTTGCGCGATCATCGCGCCATAGACGCGCGTCTTGCGGTCCTTGATCTGCGGGAAATTCGCATAGTCTTCCTTCGTCGCCTGAAGCGGTGTGTGCGGCGCATTGAAGGCGAGATACATAAAGAAGGGTCTGTTCTTGTTCGCGTCGATTGCCTTGATCGCCTCGTCGGCGAAATAGTCGGTCATATGCCCCTTGACGTGAAAACGCTTGCTACCGTTGAACGTCACCGCCGGGCGCAGATTGGCCCAGATGAAGCGGTCGATCGGATCCCACGGCAGTTTCGCGTTGACCCCGTCGGGATCGTCGTCGTCCAGATATTTGGCGCCGCCCGCAAGCACCGCGAGGCTTTCGTCGAAACCCTGCGCCTGCGGCTGCAGCTTCGGCGCCTCGCCGAGATGCCATTTGCCGATGTGCAGCGTGTGATAGCCCGCCGCCTTCACCGCCTCGGCAATCGTCACTTCGCTCGCGGGCACGCCCATGTCGGGATAATCGGGGATGTCGTCGGTGATCAGTTCCTTGTGAAAGATCGGTTTCAGCGGCCCGATACCGCTGCCGTGGGTCAGATTCTCCGCGAATGCCACCGGCACCGCGGTATATTCGAAGCCGAAGCGGGTCGGATAGCGTCCTGTCATCATCGCGGCGCGCGAAGGCGAGCAGGTCGCGTTGGCGGCATAGGCGGTGGTGAAGTTCAGGCCCTGATGCGCGATCGCGTCGATGTTCGGGGTCTGGACGATGCCGCCCGCGACGCCGCCGCCGTTGAGGCTGATGTCGTTCCAGCCCATGTCGTCGGCGACGATCAGGATGATGTTCGGCGGCCGCTTGCCTTCCGGTGCGCTCGACGGCCCCGGCTGCCAGGCGACCGGGCGGTTGGGCTGCACCGGGTCGCGCCAGTCCTGAAGCAGGCCGGGAAGCCGGTATTTATTCGCCTGAAAGCCCCAATAGCCGCCCGCACCAAGCAGCGCGAGGACGCCGAGCGCCACCCATCTCTTCTTCATGCCGTCCCCCCTGCGAATGTCAGTATCATGATGTGAGCGAGCGCCGCCGCGAGCGCGAGCGTCAGCCCGACCGTGGCGCGCGGGCTCGCGTAAAAGGCGATCTGGCGCTGCGTCGGAAAGGAGAAAGTCGCCTCGATCCCCAGTGTCTTGTTGAGATGCGCGGCGCGGAAACGCGGGTCCGCCGCCATGCGGACGAGGTCGCGGCGGCTGCGATAGCGCATCGTCCCGACGAGCGACCAGCCGGGGTCCGCAGGCGTGTTCCACGCATCAATATAGCCGCCGACCTTGCGTCCGACGAACACGGGATGGCCGCCGCGCGCGATCAGTCCGCGCACGAAAGGCTCCGAATAGCGGCGCAACCATTCGTGCCCCGCGCGCGTCTCGCCACTCGCCGGATCGGTGACCGGGCCGGGGCGCGTGCGGACGAGATTGACCATCACGAATTCGCGGCCGTCGTCGGCCTCCAGAAAAGCGCGCAGCCGACCGGCGTCATTTCCCGTCTCGACCAAGCGCGGGCCGAGCGTCGCCAGAAAATCGTCGACTTCTTCCCGGCGCAAGGGCCGGCGAATCCCGTCGTAGAAAAGGAGGAAACCGAGCCAGAGCAGCAGCGCACCGCCCCATATCGCCCCCAGCATCGTCGCCTGCCCGCCCATCGTCCCCACCCACCGGCCTGTTGCCAATAATATTATGGCACTATATGTGTCACTATATGCGAAGGGGCGCAAGATGGTTCGACACGGCCATTGACGCGCGTCGCAAGCTGCGCCAGCGCAGAAGCATGGAGGGGAAAGTGACAGCCGAGCCGGCCGAAGAAGGCACGCGGATCGACGGGCGGCGCGAACGCGGCCGGTCGAGCCACAAGCGCATCGTCGCGGCGATGATGGACCTGATCGAGGGCGGCGACCTGATGCCGAGCGCGGCG
The DNA here is from genome assembly GCF_024628865.1 of Sphingopyxis sp. DBS4. Lineage (NCBI taxonomy): Bacteria > Pseudomonadati > Pseudomonadota > Alphaproteobacteria > Sphingomonadales > Sphingopyxidaceae > Sphingopyxis > Sphingopyxis sp. DBS4. The sequence continues at coordinate 548,834 of NZ_CP102384.1, read as the reverse complement.
CGCGTCGCCGAGGAGGCGGGCGTCGGCCTGCGCACCGTGTTCCGCCATTTCGACGACATGGACTCGCTCTATCGCGAGATTTCGCGGATCGTCGCCGACCGCATCTGGCCGGTGATCACCGCGCCCTATGCCGACCCCGACTGGCGCGCCAATGTCCGCGACCTCACCCGCCGCCGCGCGCGGGTTTTCGAGACGATGCTGCCCTTCCGCCTCGCTGCCAACATCAAGCGTTATCAGTCGCCTTTCCTGATGGGCCAATATGCGCAGGTCGTGACGATGGAACGCGACCTCGTGCTGCGGCTGCTTCCGGCCGAAGCAAGCGGCAATCGCTATCGGGTCGAAGCCTTATGCGCGGCGCTTTCGTTCCAGAACTGGCGCGCGATCCGGCAGGATCAAGGCCTGTCGGTCGAGGACGCCTCCGGCGTTGTCGCATATATGGTCGAAGCGCTGATCGAGGATTAGGCTCCGGATAAACGACGGCGACGGCGCTGACGCCAGGCCCAGATCAGCGCCACCAATCCGATCAAGACCCCGCCGAGCACCAGTCCCGCCTGGATCGCGCGCTTCTTTCCCTGCTGCCGCCATGCATAGAGATTGATCTGCTCATCGGCGGTATAGCCCGCGGGCATTTCGAGCACGCCATTGTCCTTGGCGAAGGCCGCATAGTCGGCGCGCATCGCCGCGAAACGGTCGGGCATCGCGGTCGCCAGATCCTTCGTTTCGCCCGGATCGCTCTGGATATCGTAGAGCCGCCACTGGCCGTCGCCGGTCGGCGGAAGGTTGCGGACGAGCTTGTAATCGCCCCGGAACAGGGCGGCGTTGCCCGACAGTTCATAGCCGATCGGCGCGTCGCCATGGACGCTGCCCACGCCGCCCGCGAGCATGGGGACGAGGCTGCGTCCGGCGAGCCGTTCGACCGGGCGGCCGTTCCATGTGCCGTCCTGCCCCGCCACCCCCGCAAGGTCGAGCAGCGTCGGCAATATGTCGGTGACATGCGCAAGGCCGCCGTTGATCGCGCCCGCGCGGACCTGCGAATGGCCGGGCCAGGCGATGATCAACGGCGCGCGCAGCCCGCCTTCGGTCGCGCTGAACTTATAGCCCGACAGCGGCGACGAGGCGGCGCTCGCCCAGCCCGGTCCGATCGCGCTGAAGCTGCCGCGGCGGCCGATGTTCGCAGTCGAGGTGTCATATTCCATCCCGAGGAACAGCCGGTTGCGCAGGCGATTGTAGGGATCGGTCGGCTCCGCCCCATTATCCGACAGGAAGACGAAGATCGTATTGTCGTAATCGCCGGTTGCCTTGAGATGCGCGACGAGCCGCCCGACCTCGCGGTCCATCGCGGTCGCCATCGCGCCATAGGCCTGCATCACGCGGATTGCCGCCGCGCGCTCTTCGGCATCGAGCTTCGCCCAGTCGGGGGTCGTCTTCATCGTCACCAGCGCCGTGCTCGCGGGCATGATGCCGAGCGCGACCGCGCGCCTCGCCCGCGCTTCGCGCAAGGCGGTCCAGCCTTCGCGATACATCGCCGAATAGCGCGCGATGTCGCTGTCGGGCGCCTGCACCGGGATATGGTTGGCGAGGAAATTGACCGACGCGAGGAAGGGCTTCCCGCTTGCGCGGTCGGCCTCGATATAGTCGATCATTTTCTGGACGACGAATCGCGACGAATAATAATCCTTCGGCAGCGTCGCAGGCTTGCCGTTCTCGGTCCAGGCGGCGGTGTCGTACATGCCCTCGATCGGCCGCTGCTCGAAATTGTCGGCGCCGGCGTCGGCGAGGCTGAACGCGCGGTCGTAGCCGCGCGCGCCCGGAAGCCGCTTCGCATCGCTGCCGAGATGCCATTTGCCGGTCAGATAGGTGCGATAGCCCGCCGCCTTCAAAAGCTCTGCGATCGTCACGACGCGCAGGTTCATCACCGTGTCGTAGCCGGGCTTGCCGCGATGCGCGTCGGGGATCGTCTCGGGCATGTTGCCGAGCCCGGCGCGGTGGTTCATCACCCCGCTCTGCAGCATCGCGCGCGTCGGCGAGCAGGAGCCCGCGACGTGGAAGTTGGAAAAGCGCATCCCCGCCGCCGCGAGCGCATCGATGTTCGGGGTCGCGATCTCGCTGCCGAACGAACCGACATCGCTGAACCCCCAGTCGTCGGCGAGCAGAAGCACGATATTGGGATGGTGCGGCGGCGCCGAACTGGCCGAGGCCATAGCCGGCGCCGCCGCAAGCAGGGTCATCGAGGCGACAAGGGCGCTTCGCCCCCGGGCAATGCAGCCGGCCCCCCGCCCGGCTTTTTCACGCATCGCCATCGCCGTCCCCCCTGCGTAAGTTTTGGCACTTGTTATGTCAAAAGATTGCAAAGTCAATGCTCTTGGCACGCCCGGCCATTCCTGCTTGGACGGCACGGAACCGAATAAGGGAGAGTGAGATGACCCAATTGGTGCTGCGCGACGATGCCGACGGCATCGCGACGCTGACGCTGAACCGCCCCGACAAGCGCAACGCGCTGAACCTCGCGCTGTGGGGCGAACTCGACGCGCACGCCGACGCGATCGCCGACGCGGGCGAACGGATCGGTGCGGTGATCCTGCGCGCGGCCGGGCCGGTCTTCTGCGCCGGCAACGACCTCAAGGAACGCGGGCTCGAAGCGCCGCGACCGCATTATCAGGCATCGATCGTGACCAAACTCGCCGAACTGCCGCAGCCGCTGATCGTCGCGGTGCAGGGCGGCTGTTTCACCGGCGGGCTGGAACTGGCGCTCGCGGGCGACATCATCGTCGCGGGCGAGAGTGCGCGCTTCGCCGACACCCACGGCAAGTTCGGGCTGGTGCCGATCTGGGGCATGAGCCAGCGGCTGCCGCGCCGCGTCGGCGAATGGAAGGCGCGCGAGATCAGCTTCACCGGCCTGCCCGTCGATGGACGCGAGGCGGCGCGGATCGGCCTCGCCAACCATGTCGTCGCCGACGCCGAGCTCGATGGGACGGCGCGGGCGCTGGCCGAAGCGATCGCCGCCCAGTCGCGGCACAGCGTCTTCGCCTACAAGCGGCTCTACCGCGAGCAGGCCGACCTGCCGCTGGGGCCGGGGTTGGCGCATGAGGTGTTCAACAGCGCAGGCGTCGCGCCCGATTTCGCCGAGCGGGTGGCGAAGCAGTTTTAAGCCCACATCCTCGATTGAAAAATTGCGTGTCCCCGCGAAGGCGGGGACCCATCTCCCACCGGATCAGAATAGCACCGACCGGAGATGGGCTCCCGCCTTCGCGAGAGCGCAGAGCTTGTTAAATGACCGGCTTTCCCTCCTCGACGCTCGCCCATTGGCGCCCGTCGTGGCCGAAGAGGATATGCGCGCCGGCGCGGCGACGGCGGTCCAGAAAGCCCATCGTCTTGAGGCCCGCCTCGCGGTCGACCACCGCCTTTTGTAGCACCATCAAATCGAGGTTGCGCTCGGTGTAGCAGCAGTCGGCGGCGAGCAGTATCTCGCGCCCGCTCGGCAAGGTGACGATGACGCTCTGGTGGCCCGGCGTATGGCCGTATGTGGGGACGATCCGCACGCTGCCGTCGCCGAACAGGTCGAGTTCGCCGTCGATCGCGCGCACCGGCTGGCCGGTGGCATAATCCTCGGCCTCGTAAAGCCCCGGCTCCTCGACCGCCTGCGCCGCTGCGAGCTCGCGCGACTGGACGATCATCGTCGCGTTGGGCAGACTGGCGTTGCCGCCGCAATGGTCGATGTGGAGGTGCGAGTTGATCACCCAGTCGATGCTCGCCGGGTCGACGTCGATGCTCTTCAGCCGCGCCGCGATCTCCTGCCCTTCGAACCATTGCAGCCCGAACTTGTTCGGCGGCAGCGCGTCGGCAAGCGTGCGGCGATAGCGCACCCCCATGCCGCTGTCGAACAGCGCCCGGCCCTTGGGATGGTCGATCAGATAGGAAGGAACCGGGCCCTTGAGATAATCCCCCTCCTCGCCCTCGATGAAATAGCCCGGCCGGCACTGGAACTAGCCGGTGTTGAAGGCATAGAGGGTGAGCGGGCCGGTCACCGCTCGCGATACTCGGGCGGCCGCTTGCCGAGGAAGGCGGCGAGCGCTTCCTTGTGATCCTCGGTCGCCGACAGGATCACCTGCTGCCGGTCCTCGATCGCCATCGCGGCGTCGAGGCTTTGCGCGTCGATATTGAGGTTCAGCGCCTGCTTCGACAGGCGCAGCCCCCACGGGCTCGTCGCCAGCATCTCGTCGGCGAGCGCGAGGCCGCGATCGAGCAGTGCCTCCTCCTCGACGATCTCGCTGACCAGCCCGGCACGTAGCGCGCGCTCGGCGTCGATGAAGCGACCGGTCAGGATCATCTCCGACGCGAGGCTGGCGCCGACGAGGCGCGGCAGGAAATAGCTCGACGCCATGTCGCAGCCGCCGAGCCCGATGCGGATATAGGCCGCGTTGCAGCGAAACGACGGCGAGGCATAGCGCACGTCGGACGCGAGCAGCAGCGACAGCCCGCCGCCCGCCGCAGCGCCGTGGCCGAGCGCGATGATCGGCTGCGGACAGGCGCGCATCTTGCGATAGATGTTGCCGATGCTCGTCTGGGTGCGCAGCGTGCGCAGCACCGGCGTCTCGTCGGTGGCGCGATCCTCCTGAATGTCGAGCCCGGCGCAGAAACCGCGCCCGGCGCCGCGCAGGATGACGACGCGGACCTCCTTGCGCTCGGCGAGCCCGCCGAAATAATCATTGAGTTCGTCGACCAGTCCTTCGCTCAGCGCATTCAGTCGCTCGGGCCGGTTGAGTGTCGCGATCTCGACCTGCCCGCGCGCCTCGACGAGCAGTTCGCCGCTCACAGCGTCTGCCCGTCGTCGATGGTGATGACGCTGCCGGTGATCCCCTGTGCGGCGTCCGAGCAGAGCAGCAGCAGCGGCGCGTGGAGGTCGCTCGGCGGGCGCAGGCGCTGGCGCGGGAAAGTCGCGACGAACTTCTTGCCCGCCTCGCTGTTGAACAGGTCGGCGGTCATCTCCGACTCGAAATAGCCGGGCTGGATGATGTTGACGCTGATCCCGCGCCGCGCCCATTCGCGCGCGAGCGCCTTGCCCATGTGACGCACCGCCGCCTTGGTCGCGCCATAGACCGAGGTCGCCGGAAAGACCTTTTCGGCGGTGATCGAGCCGATGAGGACGACGCGGCCGTTTTGCTTGTCACGGCTGCCTGCCGCTTCGAGACGGCGCGCGCCTTCGGTCGCGGTCAGGAAAACGCCGCGCACGTTGGCGGCGAACAGCCCGTCGACCTCTTCGACCGTCAGCGCCGTCGCCACCTTCTCGGTCGCGACCCCGGCGTTGGCGACGATCGTGTCGACGGTGCCGAACGCCGCCTCGGCGGCGTCGTAAGCGGCCTTGGTCGAGGCTTCGTCGGTGACGTCGAGGCTGACCGCGATCGCTTGACCGCCCGCCGCCTCGATCGCCGCGACCTGCTCGGCGAGTTTGTCGGCGCGCCGCGCCGCAAGCACGACCTTCGCGCCCGCCGCCGCCAGCGCGTGCGCGAAACCGGCGCCGAGCCCCGACGACGCGCCCGTCACGAGCGCGACACGCCCGGTCAGATCAAAGCGGGGCTGCTCGGCCATTTCCTGTTCCTTTCGCTGTTTCCCTTATCGGCTCTGGCTTGGCTTTGGCGCCAATTGACGTTTACGTCAACCAGCCGCGACGGATGCCGAAGGGGGTTGACGATCGATATTTGTTCCCCTATTGTTCTTCCTGTGCACACACAACCTGTTCCCCCGTCGCGGCCACCGAGTGTGGCGGACGGGGGATAAAGGCCCCTCCTTCCTGACATTATCCGGACAGCATGGATTCCGGTTGCCCGCGCGGCGGCCGCGCCCGGTCCTGGATGCCTGACCCTAGATAAGGTTCGCGCGTGCGATCGCGGCGAAATGGAAAGCACTCGGGCGCGGCGTGCGCCTGAAGCTCTGTCGGTCGACCGCGGCGAGCCCGAACGGAACCGCATAACCCGACGTCCATTCGAAATTGTCGAGAAGCGACCAATAGATATAGCTGTGCACCGATATGCCTTCGTCGAGGCATTTGCGCACCCCGTCGAGCGCGCGATCGATGAAGGCGATGCGGCGGGCGTCGTCGGCCACCGCCACGCCGCTTTCGGTGACATAGATCGGCTTGCCGATCGTGCGGTGTGCCCAGCGGATCGTGTCCGCCAGCGCCTGCGGATAAAATTCATAGCCCGACAATGTCAGCTCGGCGCCCTGCGGCGGCGCAACCATGCCATGCTCGTCGAAGCGGAGGCGCGTATAGCATTGCACGCCGAAGAAATCGGCGTGGCTGCGCGCGACATCGACCCAATCGCCATAGAGGCGCCGCTCATAGTCGGCGACGAGCGACGGCGCGCCCACCGACTGGATGTCCTGCGTCGTCAGCGTGATCCCGACCGGCAGCTCGGGGCGTGCCGCCTTGATCGCCTCATAGGCGAGCCGGTGCGCCTGCTGCATGATCGGGGTCGTGACCGCGGGATCGGCGAAGGCGAGGCGCGAGAATTTGGGCGCGCCGGTCGCCGCGACCAGCGCCGCCTGCGCCTCGCGCTGCAACGCCGCGCCCGCTTCCGATTGCGGGAACAGCGCGACGAGCAGGCCGATATTCGCTTCGTTGAACGTCGTCACCAGATGCATCAGCCCGCCGAGCCGTTCGGCGACGGTGCGGCAATAGCGCGCGAAAAGCTGCGGTGCGTCGCTTGCCTCGAACCCGCCGCGCCTCGCGAACCAGAGCGGCACGGTGAAATGGCTGAGCGTGACGACCGGCGCGAGCCCGCGCTTGCGGCACGCGGTCAGCACCCGCGCATAATGGTCAAGCTCGGCGTTGGAGAAATGGCCCTCGCTCGGCTCGATCCGCGCCCACTCGATCCCGAGCCGATAGCAGTTGAACCCGAACGTTTCGGCCAGCGCGAAATCCTCGTCATAGCGATGATAGCTGTCGCACGCGTCGCCCGAGCGCTCCTTGAACAAGGTCGGCCGGATATTTTCGGCGAGCCACGCATCGCTATTCGTGTTGTTGCCCTCGCTCTGATGCGCCGAGATCGCGGCGCCCCAGAGGAAGCCCTTGGGCGCGGGCTTGCGCTGCGTCGCGGCGGATGCGTTCGCCAACAGCGCGGGCGCCGCCGCCACACCCGCCGCCGCCTGGATCAGTGCGCGGCGGCCGATCGCCCCCGCCCCATCCCCGCTCATGCCTCGATGTCCCGCTTGTAGGTTTCGGGCAAGAACAGGATGCCGACGACCGCGGTGACCGCGGCGATCACGACCGCATACCAGAGCCCCTGATAGATATTCCCCGTCGCGGCGACCATCGCGAAGCCGATCGTCGGCATGAAGCCGCCGATCCAGCCGTTGCCGATATGATAGGGAAGCGACAGCGAGCTGTAGCGGATGCGCGCCGGAAACAGCTCGACGAGCAGCGCCGCGAGCGGGCCGTAGACCATCGTCGCGAGCAGCCCGAAGGTGCAGAGGATCAGGAGCACCCGGCCCTTGTTCACCCGCGCCGGATCGGCCTTGTCGGGATAGCCCGCCGCGTCGAGTTCGGCCTTCGCGGCGGCGTCGAAGGATGCGACCGCGGCGGCGCGGCCCGCCTTGTCGAGCCCCGCGGGGTCGGGAACCGCGAGCGTCCGCGCGCCGATCCGCACCGAGGCGACCGTTCCCGCCGACGCCGCGACATTGGCATAGTTGATGCCGTTCTTCGCGAGATAGGATTTGGCGATGTCGCAGCTCGTCGCATCGAAGCTGTTGCTGCCGATCGGATCGAACTGGAACGAGCATTCGCCGGCATAGGCGGCGACCTGCACCGGCGCGCGCTCGACCGCCGCCGCCATCGCCGGATTGGCCGCGACGACCAGCGCCTTGTAGAGCGGGAAATAGACGAAGACCGCGATGGCGCAGGCGGTCATCATGATCGGCTTGCGCCCGATTTTGTCGCTGAGCCAGCCGAAGAAGATGAAGCTGGGGATGATGATCGTCAGCGCGGCGGCGACGAGGAAATTCGCCGTCGCCCCGTCGACCCGCGCGATGCGCTCGAGGTAAAAGAGCGGATAGAGGTGCGCGGCAAAGCCGATCACCGCCTGCCCCGCGACCGCGCCGAACAGCGCGATGAGCACGATCTTGAGGTTGCGCCACTCGCCGAACGCTTCCTTGAGCGGCGCTTTCGAGGTCGCGCCGGCTTCCTTCATGCGCTGAAAGACCGGGCTTTCCTCGAGCTGGAGGCGAATCCACAGCGCGACCGACAAGAGGACGATCGAAAAGAGGAACGGAAGCCGCCAGCCCCAGTCGTTGAAGCTGTCCTCGTCCATGAACAGGCGCAGCGTGACGACGAAGGTCGAGGCGAGGATCAGCCCGATCATCGCGGTCGTCTGGATGAAGCTGGTGTAGAAGCCGCGCTTTCCGGGCGGCGCATGTTCGGCGATATAAACCGCCGCGCCGCCATATTCGCCGCCGATCGCGAGGCCCTGGAGCAGGCGCAGCAGCATCAGGATGATCGGCGCCGCGACCCCGATCGTGTCGTAGGAGGGCAGGAAGCCGACCGCGAAGGTCGACAGCCCCATGATCGCCATGGTGACGAGGAAGGTGTTCTTGCGCCCGACGACGTCGCCGACGCGCCCGAACACCAGCGCCCCGAACGGCCGTACCGCAAAGCCCGCGGCGAACGCCATCAATGCGAGGATGAAACCCGTGGTTTCATTGACCCCCGAAAAGAAATGATGCGAGAGCACGCTAGCGAGCAGGCCGTAAAGATAGAAATCATACCATTCGAACACCGTCCCCAATGACGAGGCGGTGATGACGAGAGTCTCGTTCTGGCGCTTGCCCTCGGCGGGCAGCATTTCGCTGTCGGTTACCATCTTCCTCTCCCTTCAGACCGGCAGCGGCGGCGGGCTCTTGACCGGCCCGTCCGCCACGCTCCCGGGGAATATCAGCGTTGGACCGCCATCGTCGGCGCGGTAACGCCCGCGCTCGCGAGCTCGCGCTCGGCCTGCGTGAAGCCATAGGCCGGCACGCTTTCGCCGCGCCGGTCTGCAATGCGATCCCATTCGGCGGCGACGCGCGTCGCAGCATCGTCGCCGCGCCCGATGAAGGCGCCGCCCGTCAGCGTGACGTTCGCGGCCGCGAAATGACCGGCACCGGCGCACAGGATCGCGCGCGTCGGCGCGTCCTCGCCGACGAGCGCGAGCAGGCCCGGGCTCACCGCCTCGGGCGCGAGATGCGCAAGCGCTTCGGGCGCGAGGACGCCGTCGGTCATCGCGGTCGCCGCGGTCGGCGCGAGACAGTTGACGCGGATGCCGTATTTCTCGCCCTCGAGCGCGAGGGTCTGCATCAGCCCGACGAGCGCCATCTTGGCCGCGCCATAATTGGCCTGCCCGAAATTGCCGTAGAGCCCCGAGGAGGAGGTCGTCATCACGATGCGGCCGAAACGCCGCGCGCGCATCTGCTCCCACACCGCCTTCGAGCAGATTGCGGCGCCCATCAGATGAACCTCGACGACGAGGCGGAAGTCGGCGAGGTCCATCTTCGCGAAACTCCTGTCGCGCAGGATGCCGGCGTTGTTGACCAAAATGTCGACACCGCCCCAGGCGAGCGTCGCCGAATGGACCATCGCCGCGACCTCTGCCTCGTCGGTGACCGATGCGGGAGCTGCCAGCGCTTCGCCGCCCGCCGCCGCGATCTCGTCCGCGACGCGCCCGGCCGCGTCGGCCTGCATGTCGTTGACGACGACGCGCGCGCCGTGCCGCGCGAGCATCAGCGCGTGCGCGCGGCCGAGGCCGCCGCCCGCTCCGGTCACGATCGCGACCCGCCCATCCAGTTGCATAGCGTTCCTTCCTCGCTGCATATGATAGTAACTCACTTGTGAGTGAATAAAAACCCGAAAGCCTCGTCCCCCAGCGGGTCCGGCGGCCTCCGTCCGCGGTCAGCCGGCCCTGGCGTCCTTCCTCTGTTCGCAGATCTCGCGAAAGCCCGCCGCCATGAAGCGCGCCATGCGCTGCTTCACCGCCTCATAATCGTCCGAATGGCAAAGCCCCTGCGACAATTTGTCGATGCGCCCCGTCCGCGCGAGCGTCAGCATCAGCGCGCCGGTCACGAAATGATAGCCCCAGAAAATATCCTCTTCGTCGGATTCGGGCAGCGCCTTCTTCAATATGTCGATCAGGCGTAGCACCACCGGGTCGAAATATTTGTCCATGAACTCGGCGCCCTCGGGGCTGTTCGACGCCTGCGCACCGAAGGCGCCGTAATTCTTCCATCCCTCGCCGCCCTGGATGTAAAGGTCGAGGTCGGTATCGAGGAAAGCGTGGAGCGCGCCCTCGACGGTCGGCTGGCCGCCGGCCGCGCGGTCATAATCGTCGAGCGCCTGCATCCGCTTGTCGATCGTCACGACCGCGCGCCGCGCGAACACCGCGTCGAACAGCGTCCGCTTGTCGTCGAAATAATAGTTGAGCAGCGTGTGATGGACGCCGACCTGCTTGGCGACGTCCTTCAGCGTCACGCCGTGAAAACCGTGCTTCGAAAACAGGAGTTCGGCGGTGTCGAGAATCTGCTCCATCATTTCGGCGCGTTGTTCCGCCTTCGATGGCCGCTTTACCGCGCTCTTTGCATTCGACGCCAAATTCTCTTCCTTCCGCACCTTCTCAGGCGGCCGCGATCCTAGGGTCAAGCCCTAGGGCGCCTACACCTGTCCATATTCGGCCCGCAATTGCATTTTGTCGATCTTGCCCGTCGGCGCGAGCGGCATCGCGTCGAGCCGCACGACCGCGTCGGGAATCCACCATGATGCGACCCGCCCGGCGAGCGGCGCGAGCAGTTCGGCGTCGCTGACCGCGGGTTCGCTGGTTTCGACGAGCAGGATCGGGCGCTCGCCCCATTTGGGGTCGGACCGCCCGATCACCGCGGCGAGCGACACCTGCGGCAGCGCGCCGACCAGCGCCTCGATTTCGGCGGGATTGATCCATTCGCCGCCCGATTTGATCAGATCCTTGGCGCGACCGGTGATGACGAGATTGCCCGCCCCGTCGATCCGCGCCAGGTCGCCGGTATCGAACCAGCCGTCGGCGTCGGTCGCGGGCTCGGCCTGCCCGAAATAGCGCTCGACGACCGAGCCGCCGCGCACGCGCAAATGCCCCTCGGCGCCGCGCTGTTCGGGAAGCGCGCGGCCTTCGGCATCGGTGAGCAGCAGGTCGATGCCCATCGCCGGTCGGCCCGAAAGCGACGGCCGTCGCGCGGGGTCGCCCGGCAATGCGGCGGTGCCGAGCGGCGACAGCTCGGTCATTCCCCAGCTCGTCTGCACCTCGACCCCCAGGCATCGCTCGATCCGGTCCATCAGCGCGGGCGGCATCGACGATCCGCCGACGAGAATGCGCTCGAGCGTCGGCACTTCGCCGCCCTCGGCCTCCAGATGTTCGACCAGCCCGAGCCAGACGGTCGGGACGCCGACGGCGGCGGTCACGCCCTCGGCCCGGATCAGCCGCGCCAGATGCGCGCCGTCGCTGTGGCGGCCCGGCAGCACCAGCTTCGCGCCGACCGCCGGGGCGGTGAAGGGAATGCCCCACGCATTGGCATGGAACATCGGAACGACCGGCATCACCGCGTCGCGCGCCGTGATGCCGAGAACATCGGCCTGAAGCTGGCGCATCGTGTGCAGGAAGCAGCCGCGATGGGTATAGGTGACGCCCTTCGGCGCGCCGGTGCTGCCCGAGGTGAAGCAGAGCCCCGACGGGCTGGTCTCGTCGAAATCGCCCCAGACGGCATCGGCCGGCGCGGCGGCGACCAGCGGCTCGATCGCCCCCTCGCCCTCCGCAGTATCGAGCAGCAGGATATGGCGCACCGTGCCCAGATTGCGCACGGCATCCTGTGCCAGCGGCAGCAGGTCGGGGCTCGCGAGCAGCACCGACGCCTCGGACTGGGCGAGCATCGAGCCGAGCTGCGCCGGGGTCAGGCGCGGATTGAGCGTGTGGCAGATCGCCCCCATGCCCATGATTCCGTACCAGGCCTCGACATGCCCCTGCGTGTTCCAGGCGAGCGTCGCGACGCGGTCGCCCTTCGCGATCCCGAGGGCCGCGAGCGCCCCCGACACGCGCAGTGCCCGCTCGCGCAGCGCGGCATAGCCGATGCGCCGGATCCGACCCTCCGCCTCCGCCGACACCACTTCGGCGCCGGGGTGCCATTTCGCGGCATGGGAGAGGAATTTGTCGAGCGTCAACGCATAGGTCTGCATCGATCCGTCGATCATTGGCACCCCGCGGCTTTGGGGGGCAAGGGCGGCGACATCACGCCGACATTCCAGTTCCACGCGATATTGCCGGCGGCGCGGCGGCGGCAGACCACCGCTTCGTGGAGCGCGGCGGTACCGGGGAGGAGATTGTGCCCGGCGCGCGGCACGTCGGCGATATGCAGGAAACCGCGATTGTCGGCATAGGCCGGCCAGTCGGGCCCGCCCTTCGCGCGCGGCCGGCCGGCCCTGGCAAAGCTCGCCCAATAATCGCCCATTGCCTCGCTCAGCTTCCGCTCGGCGAGATTGTCCGGAATCTTCGGCCACAGCGGCGGCGTCCGCGTCGCGGTGCCGAACACATAGGGCAATTCGGCGGCGTGAAAGCCATGGAGATTCCATTCCTCGGTCGCCGGATAGCCATGGTCGAAGAAATAGAGATAGGCACCCTGCCCCAGCGCCGCCTGATCCGACGCCAGCCGCTCCGACGTCCAGCCGTACATTGCGTCGCGGGTCGCGGCGAGCATGCTCTCCTCGATCGCCTTCGCCGGATAGCGCGCCAGGAACAGGTCGGCGAATTCGCCATAGCCGGCGCGGATGGCGGCTTCATAGGCGGCGGCGTCGGCAGGCGGCTTGGGCAGAAGGAAGCGGAGCGAGCGGATTTCGCCGCTGTTGAAGCCCGCGAGCATCGGCACCGGCGCCTGCTCGCCCTTGTCGAACGTGTCGACGAGCTGGCGCGGCACGACCTTGCCGTCGATATTCGGGAACGGGAAATAGCCGGTTGCCGGAACCTTTTCGGCGATGTCCGCCGCCGGCAGCGCGCGCAGCGCGGCAAGATCGGCGGCGCCGAGTTTGGCGGCGAGGTCGACGCCCTGCGCCTCGGCGGGGATCATGCCGTTGATCGCCTCGTGGAGCGCGGGCGCCGAGACCATATAGCCGCTTTCGGCGATCGCCTTGTGGAACAGGCCCCGCGCCGGGGGCGCCGCCATCAGATACATGACGCTGAGCGCACCCGCCGATTCCCCGGCGATCGTCACATTGCCGCCATCGCCGCCGAACGCGCCGATGTTGCGCTTGACCCATTCAAGCGCCGCGACCTGATCGAGCAGGCCGTAATTGCCCGAGACATGATCGGACGCCTCGGCGCTGAGCGCCGGGTGCGCGAACCAGCCGAACATGCCGAGCCGGTAGTTGATCGTCACCACGATCATCCCGCGCCGCGCGAGCGCGCTGCCGTCATAGAGCGGGTCGGCGCCCGACCCCGACGACAGGGCGCCGCCGTGAATCCAGACGAAGACCGGCGCGCCCTTCGCATTCTGCGGCGCCCAGACGTTGAGCGACAGGCAATCCTCGCTCATCGCCGGCAGATCCCACGCATAGATGCTGGGTCCGCGCGGCTTCGGCTGCATACAGGCGGCGCCGAACTTCGTCGCATCGCGCGTGCCGTCCCAGCGCGGCAGCGCCGCCGGCGCGCGCCAGCGGCGCTCGCCGACGGGCGGCTGGGCATAGGGAATGCCGCGAAACACCCGCATATCGCGCTCCTGCACCCCGCGCACCGCTCCGTCGGGCGCATCGATCACCGGATCGGCGGCCGCGACCGGCGCGGAAAGCAGGGCCGCGAGCAGAAGTGCGAAGGGGCTGAAGCGAGCGATCATCGGCCGGTCCCTCGTCATCGGTCAGAAGCGATAGTCGGCGCGCACACCCACCGTCCGCGGCCGCATCCGGGCGTAGCGCCCGTCGAGAAAGGCTTCCGGATGGACATAGGTGATCGACTTGTCGTCGAAGAGATTCTCGACATAGGCGGTCAGGTTGAGCGCCCCCAGCTTCGTGCCCGCATAAAGGTTCACGTTGGTCCACGCCTCGGTATAGTCATAGGTCGGGCTGACCGCGTTGGGATTGCCCGGCACGTTGGGGAACTGGTTCGGGAACGACCCCGCGTGCGACACATTGACCGCCGCGAACGCGGTCTCGCTGTCGCCGACGGGGAAATCATAGCGCAGCGTCGCCGACCCCTGGAAATGCGGCGAGGCGAGCCGGGTGCCCACTTCGGCGCCCGAGATCGCCGCCTCGAGCGCCGACAGCTTGGTCACCTTCGCTTCGTTGAACGAGCCGTTGAGCGCGAGGCTGAGCCCCGCGAGCGGCCGCGCCATGAACTCGAATTCCAGGCCATAGCTCTCGGCCGCGCCGATATTGGTCGCGAACTGGATCGAATCCGACACGCGGTTCGCCTGGACCTGAATATTCTTCCAGTCGATATAATAGCCGGCCAGATTGGCGGTCAGGTCGCCGCCGAACCAGCGCCCTTTCAGCCCGACCTCGTAATTGGTCACGCTGTCCGACTTGGCGCCGTCGGGAATGACGATGTCGTTGGGGTTGATCGTGCTGACCAGACCGGCGCGCGCGTTGACCACCGGCGTGCGGAACCCCGTCGAGACGGTGGCATAGGTGGTCAGGCTGTCGACCGGCTTCCACGACACGCTGGCCTTCCAGGACAGGCGGTCGTCGGAAACCTTCAGCCCTTCGGCATAGGGGATAGGCGTCGTGCCGCTGAACGGCGGGATGAACCCGCCGCAAAGCGCGGTGAACGCGCGGCAATAAGCAACGGTCAGATAATTGCTGTTATAGCCGCCGCCGCGCGTGAAGCTCTGCACCTCGGTATTGCCGTAGCGCAGCCCGCCGGTGATCCAGAATTTGTCGCTGAAGCGGAAGGTCAGCTCGCCGAAGCCCGCGATTTCGCTCTGATCGGTATAGCTGTTGAAGCGCTGATAATATTCATCGGGAAGCCCGACGATATTGTTCGCCGCCAGATATTCGGGCGTCGAGCGATAGGCGAAATCGACCGTCCGGCGCTTGTCGTAATAAAAGAAGCCCGCGACCCATTGCAGGGGGCCGTCGTGGCGCGACACCAGCCGCGTCTCCTGCACGAACAGGTCGTCATAGCCGTATGCGTCGAGCGCGAAGGGAAAGGCCTGCGCATAGGTGCCGGCCAGATCGACATAGAAGGAGGCGTCGTAATTCGACAGCGTCGTCGAACTGATCAGCTCGGCAAAGTCGAACTCGTAATTGACCGTGAGATTGTAGTTGGTGAGCTTGCCCTGGAAGAGGTCTGGGCGATCCGAATTGCGGACGAATTTGCCGAGCAGCGGATTGGTCAGGCCCGAATCCGCGGGCTTGCTGTTCTCATAGGAGACGAGCAGCTTCACCTTCATCCGGTCACTCGGCTGGAGCAGCAGGACGGCGCGGCCGCCATAGGCCTCGAGGCTGTTCGAATCCTTGATGCCGGTGCCGATATTGTCGATCCAGCCGTCTTCGTTGCGATAATAGCCCGAGACGCGAAGCCCGATCTCGTCCTTCATGATCGGCAGGTTGATCATCGCATTATAGCGCTGGCGCAGCGAATTCGAGCCGGTGAGACCCAGGTCGACGCTCGCCGAGGCCTGAAATTCGTCGAGGTCGGGACTCTTGGTGATGATCCGCATCGCCCCCGCGAGCGAGTTCGACCCGAACAAGGTCCCCTGCGGCCCGCGCAGGAATTCGACGCGCTCGACATCATAGAGATTGGGGTCGAGGATCGTCGAATTGCCGTTCGCCGAAATCGGCAGCTCGTCGACATAGATGGCGACCGCGCTTTGCAGCCCGGCCGAATAACCGTTGGTGTTGATGCCGCGCGCGGTGAAATTGTTGAAATTCTGGGTCGGCCGGTTGACGACCACGCCGGGGGTGTTCTGCGCGATCCCCTCATAGCCGACGATCCCCAGATCATCGAGTTCCTTCTGACCGAAGGCGGTGACGCTGAGCGGAACATCCTGAAGCCGCTCGGTGCGGCGCGTCGCGGTGACGATGATATCCTTGCTGTCGTGGGTATCGGCGCGGACGCCGGTATCGGCGGGTGCGTCGCCATCGGTAGACTGGGCCAGCGCCGAAACAGGTAGCGCGAACAAGGCGACCGCCGATGCGGACGCGAAAAGCTGAGCCTTCATACAAACTCTCCCTCCCGTCGGCGGTCGTTGCCACCGATCTGGGGAGGTTTATCCGTCACATTCTCGGAGGAGTCAATATTCACTATCGTGTGTGTGAATAAAATTCCCGATGACCATCGAGCAGCGATGCGCCCGAAGCGCGTGGCGGCAGAAATAGCGGAAAACTTGGGCCGTCAGCTCGGAAAGGCGGGGGCCCGGCTCACCATTGCGGGCAGCGGGCGCGCCATCACGCCGCCGAGCCAGCCCGCCGCCTCGACCACCCGCGGCAGGTCCAGCCCGGTCGCCACGCCGCTGCGTTCGAGCAGGTAGACGACATCCTCGGTCGCGACATTGCCCGCCGCGCCCGGCGCGAAAGGACAGCCGCCGAGGCCGCCGAGCGAGGCGTCGACCGTCGCCGCGCCCTCGTTCACCGCCGCCCAGACATTGGCGAGCCCGCTGCCGCGCGTATTGTGAAAATGCACCCGCACCGGCAGCGTGCCGACCGCCGCGCGCACGCGCCCCACCGTCTCGGCAACCTCGGCCGGGGTGCCGGCGCCGATCGTGTCGGCGAGCGCGATCTCGCGCGGGTCGGCTTCGGCCGCGCGCTTCGCCATTTCGACGACACGGTCGATCGCGACCTCGCCCTCGAACGGGCAGCCGAAGGCAGTGGCGATGGTGATCTGTCCGCCGCGCCCCGCCGCCTTCGCCAGACCGACGATCTCGATCGCGGCAGCGAGCGATTCGTCGGAGCTCTGCCCCTGGTTGCGGATGCCGAACGAATCGCTCGTCACGCACACCGCGCCAAGCTCGTCGATCCGCCCCGTCGCCAGTGCGCGCTCGGCGCCGCGGCGGTTGAGCACCAGCCCGATATAGGTGACGTCGTCGCGCTCGGGCAGCATCGCCACCAGAGACTCGGCATCGGCGAGTTGCGGCACTTTCTTGGGATTGACGAAGCTCGTCACCTCGATCCGCCGCGCGCCATAAGCTATGGCGCGGCGGATCAATTCGGCCTTGTCGGCGGTCGAGACGATCGCCGATTCATTCTGCAGGCCGTCGCGCGGCCCGACCTCGACCATTTCCACGCTGCGATTTTTCACCATATCGGTCCCGAACATTTCCCGAGTCATTTAGCAGGTTGAAAATTACATAGCATTCTAAGTATACAATGGCCATGGGCGGCGTGAGCCTGTTTCTATCAGGCCCCGACCCGAAAGGAACGACATGACGAACGCAAGCGGCGGGGGAGCGCTGGACGGAATCAAGGTGGTCGAGATGGGGCAGCTTATCGCCGGCCCCTTCTGCGGCCAGTTGCTCGGCGACATGGGGGCCGAGATCGTCAAGCTCGAACCGCCCGAGACCGGCGACCAGATGCGCCACTGGGGCCAGGGCGACCGCCCAAGCTGGTGGCGCGTCATTGCGCGCAACAAATATTCGGTCGCGGTCGACCTGCGGTCGGAAGAAGGCCAGGCGCTCGCGCGCGAACTGATCGCCAAGGCCGATATATTGATCGAGAATTTTCGCCCCGGGACGCTCGAAAAATGGAATCTCGACCCCGCCGAACTGCGCAAAGCCAATCCGGGGCTGATCGTCGTGCGCGTGTCGGGATACGGCCAGACCGGCCCCTATTCGAAGCGCGCCGGCTTTGGCGGCATCGGCGAGGCGATGGGCGGCTGGCGTGGCATCGTCGGCTATCCCGATCTGCCGCCCGCGCGCATGGGCGTGTCGATCGGCGACACGCTTGCCGCCACCTACGGTTGCCTCGGCGCGCTCGCGGCGCTCCACCACCGGAGCAAGACCGGCGAAGGCCAGATCGTCGATTCGGCGCTCTACGAAGCGGTCCTGCAGGTCATGGAGTCGACCGTCGCCGATTATTCGGCGAGCGGGGTGAAGCGGCGGCGCACCGGGTCGACGCTGCCCGGCATCGCACCGTCGAACGTCTATCCATGCAGCGACGGCGAATATCTGATCGGCGCGAACCAGGACGGCGTCTTCGCGCGGCTGGCCGAAGCGATGGGGCGCCCCGAGCTCGCCACCGACGAGCGCTATGCCACGCATCGCGCGCGCGGGGCGCGGCAGGAGGAGCTCGACGCGCTGATCGGCGACTGGACGAAGACGATGACGATCGAGGAGCTCGAAGCGAAGATGATCGCGGCCGGCGTTCCGGCAGGCCGCGTCTACGACGCCGAGGACATGCTCGCCGACCCGCATTTCGCCGCACGCAAAGCGCTGGTGACGGTCGCGGACGAGGAGCTGGGCGAGATTCGGATGCAGGGCGTCTTCCCCAAGCTGTCGGCGACGCCCGGCGGCGTCCGCCGCCCTGCGCCGCTCACCGTCGGCCAGGACAGCGCCGAGGTGCTCAAACGCTGGCTCGACCGCGAGGCGTGACGCGATGATCACCCTTTACGGCGGCCCGACCCCGAACGCGCGCAAGATCGCGATCGCGCTGCTCGAAATGGACCTCGCGTGGCGGCTCGAGCCCATCGACATCCTGGCGGGCGAACAGCTCACGCCCGAATTTCTCGCGCTCAATCCGAACAACAAGACCCCGGTGATCGTCGATGACGACGGGCCGGAGGGGCCCGGCTTCATACTGTGGGAGACGGGAGCGATCCTCCTCTATCTTGCGCAAAAGACCGGCCGCTTCCTTCCCGAAGATCCGGTGAAGCGCGCGATCTGCTGGCAATGGCTGATGTTCCAGGTCTCGGGCGTCGGCCCGATGTTCGGGCAGGAGGCGCATTTCACCCATTATGCCAAGGACCGGCACCCCTATGCGATCGAACGCTACAGCCGCGAGGTCGACCGGCTGATGATGGTGCTCGACAAAAGGCTGGGCGAGGCCGAGTGGTTGGCGGGCGACGATTATACGATCGCCGACATGGCGACCCTGCCCTATCTCCGCCGCCAGTTCATCGACAAGGCAGGCCGCTTTCCGAACGTCGAGCGCTGGGGCGCCGCAATGCTCGCGCGCCCGGCGGTCGCTGAAGGGATGCAGGTCGGCGTCGCGCGCGCCGAGACGATCGAGGGCGGCCTCACCGGCTTCACCGACGAACATCGCGCGATCCTGTGGGGCGACCGGCAGCATGTGAAGCGGTAGAGGGCGGCTGGCGAATGGCAGCGTTGGGGTGGGGAGCGGCCCCTTCCTAATTTTCGTCATTCCCGCGAAAGCGGGAACCCAGAGTGGGGTCAGCCGACGCACGCTCGGGGTTCCCGCTTGCGCGGGAATGACGAGGATAAGAGATGCTGCGCGCGACTTTCAGACTCTCGTCATCCCGGACTTGATCCGGGATCCATTCGTCCGGCGCCGAGAGAATGGATCCCGGATCAAGTCCGGGATGACGATGTTACTCAGGCCGCCTTCGGTCGCAACCGCCCCTACCCCTCAATCCCCCTTCACCGCGGCATGGTTCGCATCGCCGAACATGTTCGACCATTCCCGCGCGTCGAGCGTCTGGTGCCGCCCGATATATTTGGCTGGCGCCTTGAGGTCTTCGCGCCCCGTCGCGCGCGCGACCGCGGGCCGCTCGCGGATGCGTTCGAACCAGTCGCGCGTCGCGGGCCAGTCGTCGAGCCCCATGCCCATGATGAAGGCCGAGGCGCGGCCGGGCCAGATCGCCATGTCGGCGATCGTATAGTCGTCGCCCGCGACATAGGCGCTCTTCTCCAGCCGCCGTTCGAGGACGGTGAGCAGCCGCGTCACCTCCTTCGTATAGCGTTCGACGGCATAATCCTGTCCCGCCGGGGCGTAGCGCAGGAAATGGCTCGCCTGCCCGCCCATCGGCCCGAGCCCCGCGACCTGCCAGGTCAGCCAGGACAAGGTCGCCGCGCGCGCGGCGCCCGATGCGGCAAGGAAGCGCCCGTCCTTCTCTGCCAGATATTGGAGGATCGCCCCCGATTCGAAGACGGTCACCGGCTCGCCGTCGCTTGCCGGGTCATGGTCGACGATCGCGGGCAGCTTATGGTTCGGATTGATGCGCCCGAACGCCTCGGTCAACTGATCGCCGTTGAAGATGTCATAGGGAAGGACGCGATAGGGCGCACCGATCTCCTCGAGCATGATCGCGATCTTCTGCCCGTTCGGGGTCGCCGAATAGTGAAGGTCGATCATCGTCAGAGAATCTCGTGGATCACATGGCGGACCCCGAAATCGGTGCGCTCGCCGACACCGACCGCGAGCACGCCGTTCAGCCAGCCATATTGTTCGCTCGCGGTTTCGAACACAGGGGCGATTCGCAGATAGTAGCGCGACGAGTCGGCGTCGGGCACCGCGGGATCGGCAAAGGTCGCGCGAACATCGTCGGGAATGATGCTGCGACCGGTATAGCTCAGATAGATGAGGGCGCCGTCGTCGGTCTGCCACACTGCGCGGGCGTCGAAGGTGCCGGCCGAGGCGGCCTCACCCAGGCGTCCGCCGCGCGACCAGTTGCCGCCGCCGGGCAAAACGATGCCGTTGATTCGCGGCCCGAAAAATCGCCCGCCGGTGATGTAACCGAGCCGCTGATCACCGAAGGGCGAAGCGCCGATCGCGATCAGTCCGCCGCCGACTTCGAACTCGACGGTGCACAGGGGACGACTCGCCAGAGCCGGCGAAACGAGGTGCTGATTTTCTTCGGTCATGCATGCGAATCCTTCTTCCAGCCTATGGACAAGCATAAAACAATTAGTATACTAAGGGTCAATCAGATTGACGGATCGGGACCTCTTTTTCGATACCGCGGCATACACTCAATGGGAGGGTGACCATGAAAGCTCATAATCGGATTCTGCTGTCTGGCGTCGCGACGATCGCTACGCTTCTTGGCGCCGCCCCGGCGATGGCGCAGGACGAGGGCGCTTCGGAAAGCGGGGGTTCGGACGATATCGTCGTCACCGCGCGCTTCCGCAACGAAACGATCCAGAACGTCCCGCAGGCGATTTCGGCGTTCGACGAGCGGAGCCTGACCGCCGCCGCCGCGCGCGACATCACCGACCTGGCCCCCTCGACCCCGAACATCAGCATCCAGCCGGTCGCGACCTTTTCCAATTCGGCGGCGATCTTCATCCGTGGTCTTGGCGCGCAGGGCATCGAATCGACCGAGGAAAGCCCTGTCGGCGTCTCGATCGACGGTGTCTACATCACCCGTCCGGTGGCAACGATGCTCGACACCTTCGACCTCGACCGGATCGAAGTGCTGCGCGGGCCGCAGGGCACGTCGTTCGGCAAGAATTCGCTTGCGGGCGGCATCGCGGCTTATACCAAGAATCCCGGCCGCGACTGGGGCGTGCAGGCAGAGGTCACCGTCGGCAACTATGGACGGATGGACGCGCGGGCCGCGGTCGACATGCCGCTGATCCAGGACAAGCTCGCGGCACGGCTCGTCCTCAACAAGGAAACCTATGACGGCTATTTCACCAATCGCGTGAACGGCAAGAAGATCGGCGGGCAAGACCGGCTGACGCTGCGCGGCACGATCGTCTTTACGCCCACCGACAATCTCGACATCAATCTCAAGGCCTTCCTCGTCCGCGACCGGTCGAGCGCGCCGGGCGGCGATGCGGCGCCCAACAGGAGCCAGCTGCTCTATACGATATTCGGGTTCGAGGAACCCGACGACGGCGCCTTCACCATCGGCCGCGACTTCCCCGCCAACCACGACACCGACCAGCTCGGTTTCATCGGCAATGTCGGGCTCGACCTCGGCTCGTGGCAGGTCAAGTCGATCACCGGCTATATCGAGACCGACGATTTCAACGACAGCGACTACGACCAGTCGGAAATCTTCTTCTTCCCGACCTTCCGCACCCAGTCGCATCGCCAGTTCAGCCAGGAGCTGCGCCTGCAGTCCGATTTTTCGGATCGCACCGACGCGCTCGCCCGGCTCAACCTCGTCTTCGGCGGCTATTATCTGAAGCAGAGCTTCGAACTGGCGCAGGCATTCCCGACGCTGCCGGTGCTGCTCAACCCGGCCCTGAAGTTCGGCAGCCAGGATTTCGTGTCGCAGGACAACAGCTCCAAGGCGCTGTTCGCGCAGGCGATCTATGGCATCACCGACCGGCTGAACATCACGCTGGGCGTCCGGCAGAGCTGGGAATCGAAGGATTATTTCCGCGACCCCGTCGGCACCCTGCTGTCGCCGGCCTATTTCACCTCGCGCTCGGTGGTGAAGTCACTCGCCGAGATGGAAGAGATCGCCAATGCCAATCTGGCGACCGGCGCGGCTTTCAAGCTCGGCTACAAGCGTAACCGCGCGACCTTCAAGGCCGGGATCGACTATCGCCTGACCGACGATGTGATGGTCTATGCGGGCTATAGCCAGGGTTACAAGGGCGGCGGCTTCGGCGCCCGGTCGGCGACGCCGACGACCGCCGGTCCGACGCAGGACAACACGTCCGAACTGTTCGAGGCCGGGCTGAAGGGCGATTTCTTCGACCGGCTGCTTCGCCTCAACCTCACCGGCTTCATCACCAGGTTCAAGCAGCTCGAATTCGGCGTCTTCTTCTCCAATCCCAACGTCGCCTCTGGCCAGGAAACCGCGCAGCAGAATATCGGCGCGGCGACGAGCAAGGGGATCGAACTGGAGGCAACGCTGCGTCCGACGCAGAATTTCCGCCTGTCGGCCAATGTCGGTTATCTCGACGCCAAATACACCGATTTCTGCGCCGACCTCGACGGCCCCGCAAGCTATTCGACAACGCCGACCTCGACCTGTGGCGACGTGACGGCGCTGCCGGGCGGCAAATATCTGGTGGACGAGGATTATACGAGCCTCAAGCTGGTGCGTGCGCCGAAATGGCAGACGCAGGCGACCGCCGACTATACGGTTCCGCTGGGCAGCGCGGGCAATCTGACCTTCCGGGCGGCGATGCTGTACCGCAGCCATTTCGAATCGACCGTGGTCAACGACCCCTTCGGCAAGACCGGGGATTTCATCCTCGTCGACGGCTCGCTCGGCTGGGAAAGCCAGGACGGGCGGTTCCGCGCGATGCTGTGGGGCAAGAATCTGACGAACAAGACTTATGTGTCGGCGCTGACCCCCACGTCGAACTATTTCACCCAGCGCTTCTATGGCGCGCCGCGCACCTTCGGGCTGACCCTCGGCGCCTCCTTCTGATCGCCCGCAAGGCAGTCCCGCGCCCTCGCTCCGCAAGGAGCGGGGGCGTTTTCATGGGCCCTCGCCGACCGTAAAGCTGGTTGACAGATAAACTTAAATATCTAAGTATTTTCGACCGATAAGACTCGCGCATTCGGGGAGAGATATGACCGAGGCCACCGCCCTCCGGGATACCGCCGCGCCCGGTAGCGGGCTCGCACTGCACCGCAATGTCGCGCTGGCGATGCTGTTCGTGGTCGGAACGATCAACTTTGTCGACCGCCAGCTGCTTGCGATGCTGATCGAACCGATCCGCGCCGATATCGCGTTGAGCGATACCCAGTTCGGGCTGCTGACCGGCCTGGCCTTTGCCCTGTTCTACGCGGGAATGGGCGTCCCGGTCGCCATCCTCGCCGACCGCTGGAATCGGGTCAGGCTGATCGGCATCGCCTGCATCCTGTGGAGCGGCTTCACCGCGGCGTGCGGGCTGGTATCCAATTTCTGGCAACTGGCGCTGATGCGCTTCGGCGTCGGAGCCGGCGAGGCGGGCGGCACCGCGCCGTCGGTGTCGGTTCTGGCCGACTATTATCCGCCCGACCGGCGCCCCGTCGCGATGGCGCTCTTCACCTGCAACGGCCCCTTCGGCGTGTTCGTGGGCGCGGCCTTCGGTGCCTGGGCCGCGGCGGCCATCGGTTGGCGCAATGCCTTTCTGGTGATCGGCGCAGTCGGCATCCTCGTCGGGCCGCTGCTGATCTGGCTGGTGCACGAGCCGGCGCGCGGGCAGATGGACCAAAGCGCAAACGACGATCCCGTGCCGTTCGCCCGGGCGCTGGGGCTGTTCCGCGAGCGGCGGTCGCTGATGCTGGTTCTGCCCGCGACGGCCTTTGCCGCCTTCGTGAGCTATGGGATGCTCAACTGGATTCCGGCCTATCTGATGCGCGTCCAGGCGATGCCGCTCGCGGCGATGGGGACGTGGTTCGCGCCGGTCGCCGGCATCACCTTCGCCGCCGGGACGCTCGGCGGCGGGTGGCTGGTGGCGCGCCTGTCGCAGCGTTCGCCGCGCGCCTATGGCCGTGTCCCCGCGATCGCCACCGCGATCCTGATCCCGTCGCTGATCGCCGCGCTGACGATCGATGGCTGGCCGGCGGCGCTGGCGCTGATGATCGTGCCGCTGACCGCCTGCACTTTCTATATCGCGCCGTCGCTGGCGTTGGTACAGAATCTGACCCCGCCGCGCGCGCGCGCTACCGCGACCGCGATCCTGATGCTGATGTTCAACATCGTCGGCCTGGGTTTCGGCCCGCTGTTCGTGGGCTTCGTCAGCGACATGCTGAAACCCGATCACGGCATCGAAAGCCTGCGCTGGGGATTGATGGCGCTCATTCCCTTCGCGGTGGCGGCCTGCGCCGTCCAGATCGCGATGATGCGCCACCTCGACCGCGATTTCGCCGCATGACCGCAAGGAGACGATGATGGCAGAGCAGGACGATATCCGCGCGATGGCGCAGCGCTTCTTCGACGCGATCGAGGCCGGCGACATCGCGACGATGCAAAACAGCTTCACGCCCGAGGCCGAGATCTGGCACAATACCGATGAAGCGATCGTCACCCCGGCGCAGACCGCCGAGACGCTGACCGGCATGGTCGCGCGCATCAAGGACCGCGAATATGCCGAGCGCCGCCTGACCGTCTTTCCCGGCGGCTTCGTCCAGCAGCATGTGCTGAAGGGCCGCCGCGTCCATGACGACGGCGAAGTCCGCCTGCCCTGCGCGATCATCTGCAAGGTGGAGAACGGCAGGATCACCCGGCTCGACGAATATTTCGACAGCGCCCATG
Organism: Sphingopyxis sp. DBS4; assembly: GCF_024628865.1. Taxonomy (NCBI): domain Bacteria; kingdom Pseudomonadati; phylum Pseudomonadota; class Alphaproteobacteria; order Sphingomonadales; family Sphingopyxidaceae; genus Sphingopyxis; species Sphingopyxis sp. DBS4. The sequence continues at coordinate 523,764 of NZ_CP102384.1, read as the reverse complement.
TCGCCGAGTTCCGCAAATTCGCCAATAGCTGAGGAGTAATCCATGCCCGTCCTGCGCCAGGTTCCCCGTTCGGAAGTCACCGACGCGGTCGTCACCGCCTATTATGATCGCCTGTTCGGCGACCGCGACCCGGTCGCCGAGCCGGGCACCGCGACCGGCACGCCCGGCGACTGGTGGACCGTTTTCGCGCTCGCGCCCGATATCTTCAAACATGCCGTCGACGGCTTCGCGGTGTATCGCCACCCGGCACGCAAGATCGATCCGGTGCTGCGCGAGCTCGGCCAGACCCGCGCCGGATGGGTCAAGAGCAGCCAATTCGTCTTTTCGCAGCACTGCAAGTCGCTGCGCGGTCTCGGCGTCAGCGAGGAGAAGATCGCCGGCATCGCCTATTGGCAGGTCGCCGATTGCTACGACGAACAGGAACGCGCCGTCCTCGCCTATGCCGACTGTCTGAGCCAGGCCGGCGGCCGCGTCCCGCTCGCGATATTCGAAAAGCTCAAGAGCTTCTGGGACGACGAGCAGATTTTCGAATTCACCTACATCACCTGCCTTTACGACATGCACGCGGTGATCACGCGCGCTCTGCGCATGGAATATGACGCGCGCGAGGATCCGATCGTCGAGGTCGCGGCCCCCGAGGGCTTCAGCGCCGCCGACTTCCTCAGCGCGGCGCGCCCGAAAGCCGAAGAGTGAACCGTCAACTAAGTTGACGATTCACTCGGAAGATGCTATGAGACTCGGGAGAGGATAGGATGAAATTCTATAACAGCGTTGGCCCCAACCCGCGTGTCGTGACGCTGTTCATGGCCGAAAAGGGTATCGAACTTCCCGAGGTCACCGTTGACCTGCGCGGCGGCGAGAACCGGCGCCCGCCCTACAGCAGCGACGTCAACCCCGCGGGTCAGACCCCGGCGCTCGAACTCGACGACGGGTCGGTGCTGGCCGAGATCACCGCGATCTGCGAATATCTGGAGGAGCGCTTCCCCGCCCCCCCGCTGATCGGCACCACCGCCGGGGAGCGCGCAAACACGCGCATGTGGACGCGCCGCGTCGACCTCAAGATCTGTGAGCCGCTCACCAACGGCTTTCGCTTCGCCGAGGGCCTGCCGCTGTTCGAATCGCGCATGCGCTGCCTGCCCGAGGCGGCGGCGGGACTGAAGGCGGTCGCGCAGGACGGCATCCGCTGGCTCGACCCGTTGATCGCACGACGCGACTTCATCGCCGGCGACAGGGTGACGCTCGCCGACCTGATGCTCTTCGCCTTTCTCGATTTCGGCGCGGGCGTCGGCCAGCCCATCGATCCCGCGGCCACCAACGTTACGGCCTGGTACGACCGCATGAAGGCGCGCCCGAGCGCCACCCCCAATTGAACTGCGACAAAGGAGACGGATCATGACTGCATCCAACAAGGAGTTCGAGTTTCTCGGCGTCAATCACCTGGCGCTCGTGTGCAAGGACATGGCGAAGACGGTCGAATTCTACCGCGACGTCCTCGGCATGCCGCTGACCAAGACGATCGACCTGCCCGGTGGGCGCGGCCAGCATTTCTTCTTCGACATCGGCAACGGCGACAGCCTCGCCTTTTTCTGGTTCCCGAACGCGCCCGAGGCCGTCCCCGGCATCTCGGCCCCTGCGGCGCTGCCGACGAAGGGCAGCTTCGTGTCGGCGCACGGATCGATGAACCATATCGCGATCAACGTCCGCGCCGAGAAGTTCGATGACTATTACCAGCGCCTGGTCGCCAAGGGGGTCGAGGTCACGCCGATCCTCAACCACGACAATTCGCCGACCCAGTCGTCGGCCGAGCTGAACGACGACGTCTATGTCCGCTCGGTCTATTTCTTCGACCCCGACGGCGTCTGCCTCGAATTCGCGGCGTGGACGCGCGCACTCGACGAACGCGACATCGCGCACGACCCGGTACAGGCCGACGGCACCAAGCGCGAGGGCATGATCATGGGCCGGACGCCGGTGCCGGCCGAATAGACATTCCCAAGGGTACCACTGGGAACTCCTCTTGGCCCGGCTTTATGCCGGGCCTTTTTTTTTGGGGGGGGGGACGATTGATGGTCGGCAGGGACGGTCGACAGCCCGTCTCTTCATCGCCGTGCCGAGCCCGGCGCCTGCCCGATGATCCGGAGAGCTTCGTCCAATACGGTATCGCCGTCCGCCGTCACGGCAGGGCGTCCGATCGGAACGTCGGGCCGGACCCCGACGATCTCATCCTTGCCGTTCGGCCGGATGAAATGGCTTTTCGGATAGGTCACGACGATCCCGGTTCGCGGCAAGGTGAAATGTTGGACGGAAGCATAGTTGGACGCAACGTCGGCGGTTTCCTCGCCGAGGATCGTGCCAAAGCCATAGTCCTGCACCAGCGCCGCGACCGACGCGGCGTTCGAATAGCTGTGCCGGTCGACGAGTATCCAGACATGCCCGTGGAAACGGGGCTCGGCGCGCGGCGGGACCATCGGAAGATCGTAGCGATAGCGCGTCCCATTGGGCTGGCGGCCCTCCTCGTCCATCTGGCGGCGAAAGCCTGCGTCGATCGGAGCACCCGCCGCGCGCTGTCGGGCATAGTCGGCCTTCGTCGCGGCACTGGCCTTCAGCATGAAGGAAGAGGCGAAACGGAAAGGGCGATCGGCGAACCATGCCACCATCGGATCGCTGAAACTATTGTCCCCGCCCGGATTGCCCCGCAAATCGATCAAAAGATCGGTGGCCCCGCTGGCGAGAATCTTGTGAAAACTGTCGTCGATAAAGGCTCGAAACGATGAGGCTTCATATGAGGGTGCGGCTCCATCGGCGGGTTGCTCGATGTTGAAAAACGGGCCGGGACGCAGATAGGCGATGCCATCGGCCAAGGGACGATATTCCCTGGTCGCGAAATCAACCGGCGGTTTTGGCACGGGAAATTTGGTCCGGATCGCGGCGCGCTCGGCAAGCGTCAGGGCGCGGACCGGCGCGCTGACGATACGTCCGTCTCGTCTGGCCGTGACCGTCACCATGGGAAGATTCCCATGCTCGATCCAGAAAAGCGCGGGGAAACTCGCCTCCATCTGGGCATGCGCCATATAGGGGCGTTCGGCCGAGACATAAGCGGAAAGCCGTTCGAGCAGGTCATCGACCGGAACATCGTCGATCGCGAGAATTTCCGTTCCGGCGCGCAGCCTCCCCTCGCTGTCCGCGGTTTCGGTAAGCACCACCCGGCCCTCGTCGACGCGCAAAAACAGCGGAAGGAAGGTGCCGCCACCGCGCACATAGGCGACGAATGCGGCGACCGGTGCATCAATTCGGGCATGGCCGATCCGGCCATAGGCAACGAATTTCTGGAACAGGATCGCCACCGCCGCCGCGTCCATCGGTTCCTTCGTCGCGGCGAGCAAGGTGCGATAGAAGGCGTCGTAATCCGATCGGGAGCGGTGCGCATAAAGGTCGAAATGCGCTTCCCGCAAGGTTCGATAGAGAAAGACGAAATCGGATCGAACGTCTTCGGGGGTCAAGGCGGCCGGGGATACCGCTTGGGGCGCTTCCTCCGCGCGCAGTTGCAGCGGCGACCCCAGACCAGACAAGGCGGTCGAAAACAATGCCAGCAGAAGCCGCGTCTTCATCGCGGCGGTGAACCATGAATGCGCGCGCGGCGCAAGCCGAAGCGAACCGCCGCGGGCATCGCGGCCCTAGGGTCCTGACCCTATCCCACCGCGCGGTCGCGGCCTTCCCAATAGGGTGCGCGGAGCTCACGGCGAAGCACCTTGCCCGACGGGTTGCGCGGCAGCGCGTCGATGACGTCGACGCTCTTTGGCGCCTTGTAGGCGGCGATGCGCTCGCGCGCCCAGCCGATCACGGCGGCGGCGTCGATCTCGGCGCCGGGTGCGGGTACGACCAGCGCCTTGACCGCTTCGCCCCATTTGTCGTCGGGGACGCCGATCACCGCGACGTCGGCGATGCCGGGGCAGCCCATGATCGCGCTCTCGACCTCGGCCGGATAGACATTCTCGCCCCCCGACACGATCATGTCCTTGATCCGGTCGTGGACGAAGTAAAAGCCGTCGGCGTCGCGATAGCCGACGTCGCCGGTACGCAGCCAGCCTTCCACCACCGTCTCGGCGGTCGCTTCGGGGCGATGCCAATATTCCTTCATCACGATATCGCCGCGGATCGCGATCTCGCCGATCTCGCCGTCACCGAGCGGCCGGCCATCAGCGCCCAGGATCGCCATTTCGGTCTGCGGCCACGGCTGACCGCACGAAGTGAGCTTACCCGGCAGGTCGTGCGCGGTCGGCGAGAGATAGGAACCGCCGCCCGAACTTTCGGTCATCCCATAGAATTGCACGAAGTCGCAGCCGAAGACCGCGCGCGCGCGGCGCAGCACGTCCTCGGCGATCGGCGAGGCGCCATAGGCGATCGAACGGAGCTGCGAATAATCGCCCGCCTCCGCCCCCGGCTGCTGGAGCATCATCTGGATCATCGCCGGAGCGAGGAAGGCGTGCGCGACGCGCTCGTCGGTCATCATCCGGATAGCATCGGCGGCGGCGAAATCCTTGACCAGCACGAGCCGCCCGCCCTGCGCGAGGCCCGAAAAGCTGACATTGGTACCCGCGACGTGGAACAGCGGCATGACGATCATCACCGTCTCGTCCTCGCCATAAGCGAAGCCGTCGACTTCGGTCGCCATCTCGAGGAAGCGGCGGTAATTTTTGTTCGCAAGCACCACGCCCTTCGGCCGCCCCGTCGTGCCGCTGGTGTAGAGCTGAAGCACGTCGTCGCTGAGCTGCGGTTCGTCGGCGGGCGCGGTCGCCGCCGCCTCGCCGAGCCACGCATCGAGGCTCTCGAACGCCGGATGTTCGCCATAGAGCGCGACCAGCCGCGGCGGCGCGGCGAGATCGGCGACCGCCGCAAGCGCGAGGTCGAAGAAATCCTCCCCGACGAACAGCAGTTTCGGCGCGGCATCGCCGAGGATGAAGGCAATCTCCCCGGCCGCGAGCCGGCAGTTGACGGGGGCAAGGCAGGCGCGCGCCCGCGCGGTGCCGAAGAAGAGCGGATACCATCCGTCGTAATTCTTGCTCAGCACCGAAACACGGTCGCCGGGCACGACCCCCGAGGCGAGCAGCGCGTTCGCCACGCGGTTCGACCGCGCGTCGAGCTCGGCAAAGCTCGTTTCGCGTGTCCCGAATTTCACCGCGACCGCATCGCCGCGCTTCCGGGCCTGCGCCGCCGGAATGTCCGCCAAGGTCCGGATCGCGTCCAGATCGATCATTTCGCTCTCCCTCGCCGCTGTTTCGCTTGAATTAGATAGAATACTAAGTAAATATAGGCCAGCCCAAAAATCGAGAGGATTGGCCTTGTTCGACCACCCCATATTGCCCACGACGATCGTCGGAAGCTACCCCCAGCCCGACTGGCTGATCGACCGCGAGCGATTGAAGGCCAGCCTGCCCCCGCGCGTCCGCGCCGAGACGCTGTGGCGCATCCCCGAACCGTGGCTCGCGGATGCGCAGGAGGCCGCGACGCTGATGGCGATCCGCGATCAGGAAGAGGTCGGCATCGACATCGTCGGTGACGGCGAGATGCGCCGCGAAAGCTATTCGAACCGGCTCGCGACCGCCTTGTCGGGGATCGACACCGAGAAGCACGGCACCGCGATCGACCGCACCGGCAATGCCAATCCGGTGCCGCTCGTCTCGGGCCCGATCCGCCGCATCGCGCCGATCGAGGCGCAGGATGCCGCTTTCCTCCGCCGCCATTCGACCAAGCCGGTGAAGCTCACGCTGCCCGGCCCGTTCACGATGACGCAGCAGGCGGAGAACGGCTATTATCCCGACGCGCGGTCGCTCGCGATGGACTATGCCGACGCGGTCAATGCCGAGGTCAAGGATCTGTTCGCGGCGGGCGTCGATGTCGTCCAGCTCGACGAACCCTATCTTCAGGCGCGCGCGGCCGAAGCGAACAGCTATGCGATCGAGGCGATCAACCGCGCGCTCGACGGCGTGGGCGGCACGACGGCGCTGCACATCTGCTTCGGCTATGCGATGGTCCACCACGGCGCGGGCGCTACGGGGCCGAAACCCAAGGCCTATGACTTCCTCGCCGAGCTCGAGGCGTCGGCCATCGACGTGATCTCGATCGAGGCGGCGCAGCCGGGGCTCGACCCCGCGATCCTCGCCGAACTGCCGACCAAGACGATCATGTACGGCGTGCTTGACCTGTCGATCCCCGAGGTGGAAACGCCCGAGGTGGTCGCGGGCCGCATCCGCGAGGCGCTGCGCTACGTCGACGCCGAACGCCTGTGGATCGCCCCCGACTGCGGCATGAAATACCACAGCCGCGAACATTCGCAGGCAAAGCTGAAAGCGATGGTCGATGGCGCGGCGATTGTGCGGGCGGAGCTGAAGTAGCCGACGGCGGACCTAAAAAATTGCTTTGTCATCCCCGCGAAAGCGGGGACCCAGGGCTGGGTCAGCCGACGCACGCTCTGGGTCCCCGCTTTCGCGGGGATGACAAAGTTTATTCGTCGATAAAATCCGTCAGCAACGGCACCACCACCTCAGGCGCCTCGACCGTCGGCAGATGCCCGGCCCCCGGCACGAGCTCAAGCCGCGATCCCGGAATCGCTTCCAATATCTCGTCATGGTGCGCGCGGCTGGTGATGCCGTCCTTTTCGCCCCAAACCAGTAAGGTCGGCACCGCGATCTCGCTGAGCCGCGGGCGGCTGTCGATGCGCGCCATGATCGCGCGCTGCTGCGCCAGGAAAGTGTCCGCGCCGGTGTCGGCCGCCATAGCCCTCGCGATACCGAGCAGCCTCTCGTCCCCGCGCTTTTCCTCGGGGAAGAGGATCGGGATGCGCTCCTCGACGACCTGATCAAAGCGGCCGCTTTCGACCAGGTCGATATAGCCCTGCCGCCGCGCGGTCTGTGCGGGGCCGTCGGCCGAAGCGAGCGTCGCGATGAGCGCGAGCTTCGCGACCCGCTCGGGCGCGCGGCGCATCACCTCGAAAGCGACAAAGCCGCCCATCGCGTGACCGATCAGGACGAATTTCGGGGGGGCATTGTCGAGCAGGCGCTGCGCGAAGCCTTCGATGCTGTCATCGCTGCGATTGTCGGCAACGATCACCTCGCGGTCGCCCCACACATCGAGCAACGGTTGCCACACGGCGTCGGTCAGAAGTTGACCGGTGATGAGGACGATGGGGAGGGACATTAAACCACCTGATGCAACAGCGCTTCGCCTGCTCTCAGGCGACGACAATTTTCGTGCGCGACCGATAGGCTGCGCGCGAGCGTTTCGGGGGTCAGCCAGGCGATATGCGGCGCGAGCACCGCACCCGGCAGGCCGAGCAACGGGTTGCCGCGCGGCAGCGGCTCTTCGGCGAACACGTCGAGCCCGGCACCGCGCAGATGGCCCGACCCCAGCGCCTCGACCAGCCGCTCCTGATCGACGAGTTCGCCGCGCGCGGTGTTCACCAGCACCGCGCCTTTCTTCATCGCAAACGGATCGATCGACGCACGCGTCTCGTCGGTGAGGGGGATGTGGAGCGAGACGATATCGCTCTCCGCCAGCAGGCGATCGAGCGGCCAAAATTCATAAGGAACCTCGCGCACGCTCCGCGCGGTATAGACGACCCGCGCGCCCAGCGCGGCGAGCACCGGCGCGAGCAACTGCGCCGAATGGCCGAAACCGACGAGCCCGACGGTGCGCCCCGCCACCTCGCCCACGCTGTCGAGTTCGGACGGGTCGGCGGTCCATCCCTCCCCGGCTCGCGTCCGCGCGTCGAAGAAGCAGGTCCGGCGGAGCACCGCCATCATCAGCGACAGCGCCATTTCGGCGACCGCCTGGCTGTTGGTGCCGGGCATGTTGCACACCGCGACACCGTGCCCCTGCGCCGCGTCGAGCGCGATCGTGTTCACCCCGACGCCGAGCTTCTGGATCAGCTTGAGCTTCGGCGCCGAAGCGATGAAATCGGCCGTCACCGGCGTCAGCACATGAAGCAGCGCGGTGATTTCGTCCGTGACGCCATCGAGCGGTGCCGCCTCGTCAACATGGACGACGACGCCGGGGCCGAAGATCGCATCGACCGCCTCGCGGAAGCCGGGGCTCGGGCGGGCGTGAAGGACGATCATGCGGCGACAGTGCCGATCGGCGCGGCAAAGGCCGAGAAGCCCGCATATTCAGCATCGGCGCCCATCGCTTCCTCGATCCGCAGCATCTCGTTCCACTTCGCCATGCGCTCCGAGCGGGTGAAGCTGCCGACCTTCAATTGCCCCGCGTCCCAGCCGGTGGCGAGGTGCGCTATGGTGACATCCTCGCTCTCGCCCGAGCGCGCCGAGACGATCGCGCCCCAGCCCCGCGCCACCGCGGCGTCGAGCGCCGCCTTCGCCTCGGTGACGGTGCCGACCTGATTGACCTTGATCAGCGCCGCGTTGCACACCGCCGCCTCGCCTGCCCGTTCGACCCGCTCGGCATTTGTAACGAGCACGTCGTCGCCGATGATCTGCACCCGCTCGCCGATCGCCGCGGTGACCGCCGCCATCGCCGTCCAGTCGTCCTGACCCGCCGGATCCTCGATCGACAGGATCGGATAGGCCTTCGCCCATTCGACGATCCGCGCCGCCATCTCTTCGCTCGTGAGCTGGCCGTCGTCGAGCGCGAGGCTGTAGCCCGAGGCGTCGCCGAACTCGTTCGCCGCGATGTCGAGCGAGATGAACACCTCCTCGCCCGCGCGGTGTCCGCTCGCCTCGATCGCCTTGGTCAGCGTATCCAGCGCATCCTCGTTCGAGGCGAAATTCGGCCACCAGCCGCCCTCGTCGGCGACCCCCGACAGCGGCCCCTTCGCTTCCATCAATTTGCCCGCGGCGCGATACACATCGTCGGTGATTTCGAGCGCGCGGCGAAAACTGCCCGCCTTCGGGCACATGACCATGAAATCCTGCACGTCGGTGCGCCGCCCGGCGTGCGCGCCGCCGCCGAAAATCTGGATTTCGGGAAGCGGCACGCGCACTCTGCGTCCCCCCGCGAGATAGCGCCACAGCGGCTCGCGGACGTCCGCAGCGGCGGCGTGGAGCACCGCCATCGACACCGCAACAACCGCATTCGCGCCGAGCCGCGCCTTGTTCGGCGTATTGTCGAGCGCGCAGAGCGCCGCATCGACCGCCGCCTGCTCGCGCGCGTCCATCCCGGCGATCGCGCTGGCGATCTCCGATCCGATCCCGGCGACCGCGCGATTGACACCATAGCCGCCGAACGCCTCGCCACCGTCGCGGAGGTCGATCGCCTCATGCGCGCCGCGCGAGGCGCCCGCGGGCGCGATAGCGCGGCCGACCGCGCCCGATTCGAGCACGACCTCGGCCTCGACCGTGGGCCGACCGCGCGAATCCCAGAGCTGGCGACCGGTAACGGAAGCGATGCGCGAAGTCATGGAAGAGTCCTTTGCCAATGGGAAACGAGCGCGTCGAGCGGCGTCGGCGCGCGCAGCAGCGCGCGCGCCTGATCGCGCACGATGCGCCGATGGTCGGGGTCGGTCAGATAAGGAGCGGGAGATTTCCCCTCGACCCGCGCGAGCAACAGCGCGGCGGTCAAATGGCCGGACCGCAGCAGCAACGCCTCGGCATCCTCCCAGTCGATACCCCTTCGATAGGCGGCGACCAATGCAGCTGCGGCTTCCTGCAGGCGGGCATCGCCCGACCACACCGCCTTGAGCAGCAGATGGGTGGTACAGAAGGCCAGATCGAACGCGGGATCACCATAAACCGCGCATTCGGCATCGAGGAAGACAGGGCCGTCGGCGCTGACCAATATGTTCTTCGGACTGACATCGCCGTGGACGAGCGCGATCTTGCGCGCGGTCAGATCGTCGGCGAGCGCGTACAGGATCGGCGCCAGTTCCGCATCCCTCTGCGCGACATAAAGGAGGAAGGGATCGACGCGGAGCGCGCGAAACATCGCATCGTTGGGGAAATCGGCGCGGTCGCTGTCGCTATGCGCCGTGGCGGCGTGAACCGCCGCGATCCCCTGCCCCACTTGTGCGGCAAAGACCGGGTCGACCCGGCCCGCCATCAATTCATCCTTCCACACCGGGCAGCCGGGCAGGAAGCGCATCGCGAAAGCGTGTCCGACCGGCAGTTCGGCGAGCACTTCGGGCGCGATGCGCGCATCGACGCCGCGCGCGCGCCGCAGCCAGCGCACTTCGCTCTGCCCGCGCTCGACCGGCGCGTGCCATTCGGCAGCGACGCGCAATTGTTCGAGCGGGCGCTTGACGACGATCGGCCCGCCCGGCGTCTCGACCTTCCAGACATCGCATGACACGCCGCCGGTCAGCGGCTCGAGGACGACATCGCCCGCACCCACCAGACCGGCGTCGCGCAGCCCTGCAACAATCTCGGCATCCGCCGTCACGTCAGAGCTTCTCCCGGATCCACGCGCCGACGAGATCGGCGGCATTCTGGCGCTCTGCGATCGAATCCTCGAAATAATGCGCGCCGGTAATCAGTTCGAGTTTCTTGTCCTTCGACCCGAGGAAGTCGAATATTTTCCGCGCATCGCTGGGGAAGACGCCGGTGTCGGCCAGCCCCTGCACGACCAGCGCCGGCGTGTCGTGCTTGGCGAGATGCGGCTGGCCCTGGCACGGCGAGGTTTCGAGGCTCCACATATTGAGCCAGGTCTTGATCGTGTTGGCGCGCCCGATGCTCGGCGTGCGGTTCGCGATCTTGGGGTCGCCGCGATAGCACCAGTTGGGCTTGCGCTCCGACGGATCGATCGCCGGATCGACGCAGCGAATGTCGCCCCAGCAGCGGAACATCGGAAAGATGCGGTCGGGGATACCCGCCGCGTTCAGACGCTGAAGCTCGGCCTTCGCCCAGTCGGTGATGCGCTGGTTGCGGGCGCGCTGCGCGGCGCGATATTTGGCAATGAAGGCTTCCGAATAGGGTGGTCCGTTGTCGGGGTTGAACGGGTCGAGTTCGGGATCGGTCAGCGTCGGGTCATTCTCGTCGATCACCGATGCGTCCATCCAGTCGGTCAGCACTTCGGGGCGCCCCTGATGCGCGTTGAAGCTGATATAGAGGTCGCCCTTCACCAACCCGGCCAGCGCATCCTGCCCGACCGAAGGCAGGCGATCGGTCAGCGTCGGCGCGATCGCCTCGGCCTGATAGGCGCCCATCAGCGAGCCGCCGCCCGAATTGCCGAGAATGACGATCTGTTCGACCCCGGCCTCTTCCTTCAGCCATTTCATGCCGACGCCGATGTCGAGCACCGCATGTTCGAGGAGAAACTGGTCCTCGACCCCGCGATAACGCGTGTTCCAGCCGAGAAAACCGAAGCCCTGCCGCGCGAAATAGGGCGCGATATAATGTTCGGAGAAATCGACGTTGTAATGGGTGGCGATGATCGCGACCTTCGGGCGCTTGCCCGCCTCGGTCCAGTAAATGCCCTGGCACGGATGCCCGCCCGCCTGGATGCGCGGCGCGGTCGGCGACACGCGTCCGATGAATTCTGCGTCCAGTGCTTCGATCCCGTTCGGGTCCACCATCATCGTCTCTCCTGATATGAATATTGTCAGCGGGTCACTTCGAAAGGCGGCGTGTAGCCGTCGAGCCCCGCGCGGATCGCCTTCTTGTCGATCTTGCCGGTCGGGCCGAGCGGGATGCTGTCGACGAACAGCACGTCGTCGGGCATCCACCATTTGGCGATCTTGCCGTCGAGCCAGGTCTTGAGGTCGTCGGCGGACGCACTCGCGCCGGGTTTCAGCTCGCACAGCAGGATCGGCCGCTCGTCCCATTTGGGGTGCGCGATGCCGACGACCGCCGCGTTGGCGACCGCGTCATGCCCCATCGCGATATTCTCGATCTCGATCGAACTGATCCACTCGCCGCCCGACTTCACCACATCCTTGGCGCGGTCGGTGATCTGCATATAGCCTTCGGCGTCGATCGTGCTGACGTCGCCGGTGTCGAAGAAACCTTCGGCATCGAGCACGTCGCCGCCTTCGCCCCCGAAATAGCCGCGCGCGATCGTGGCCCCCTTGATCATCAGCCGTCCGGGCGTCTTGCCGTCGTGCGGCAGACGATTCCCGGCGTCATCGACCAGCTTCATCTCCAGCCCGCAGAGCAGCCGGCCCTGCTTCAGCTTGTATGCCATCTGCTCGTCGTCGCCCTTCGCCGCGACCGACGCATTGGGCACCGACACGGTGCCGAGCGGCGAGGTTTCGGTCATGCCCCAGCCCTGGATGACGTCGACGCCATAATCGTCGCGAAAGGTGCGGATCAGCGATTCGGGACACGCCGAGCCGCCGATGGTGACACGTTCCAGCGTCGTGAAACGCTTGCCGTTTTCCTGCATATAGGTGAGCAGCATCTGCCACACCGTCGGCACCGCGGCGGAATAAGTGACGCCTTCTCCCTCGATCAGATTGTAGATCGATTCGCCGTCCATCCGCTGCCCCGGCAGCACCAGCTTCGCGCCGACCGCGGGCGCCGAATAGACGACACCCCAGGCATTGGCATGATACATCGGCACGACGAGCAGCACCGTGTCGCGCGCAGACAGCGCGAGCGCGTCGCGCTGCAAGGTCATCAGCGCATGGATGTAATTGGAGCGATGCGAATAGAGCACGCCCTTGGGATTGCCCGTCGTCCCGCTGGTATAGCAGAGCCCGCAGGCGGCATTTTCATCGAAGCCGCCCCATGCATAATCGGCCGGATGATTCGCGATCCAGTCGTCGAACGCGATCGCATCGAAACTCGTCTTCGGCAGCGAAGCGGCGTCGCAGAAGAAAATGACTTTCTCGATCGACGGCACCTGCGGCAGCAGCTCCTCGACCAGATCGGCGGTCGCGGGATCGGCAATCAGCAGCCGGTCGCCGGCATGACCCGCGATATAGGCGATCTGCTCCAGGAACAGCCGCGGGTTGAGCGTGTGGAGCACCACCCCCATTCCCGCCGCGCCGTACCAGGCGGCCAGATGCCGCGCGCTGTTCCAGCCCATCGTCGCGACGCGGTCGCCGGGCTTCATTCCCGCCGCCGCGAGCGCGTTCGATACCCGTTTCGCATCCTCGCGGACATCGGCATAGGTCGTGCGGGTGACGCGCCCTTCGGCGTCGCGCGACACGATCTCGCGCGTGCCGTGCCAGTTCGCGGCATGGTCGATGATCCGGTCGACCGTCAGCGGCACATTCTGCATCAAACCGTCCATGCGGTGCATCTCTCCCTCGGCTCTAAAAAGATAGTATACTAAGTATTTTGTTTTGGCAACGCCGCCCTGCCTTGCCTCGCGTCTCCCGCTCTTCTAGCGTGATCCTGTCGGCGCCCGCCGGCAACCAGGGGTATATCGTCAGCGTCGCATGCGCACCAATCAGCTTATCATCGCTCTGTTCCAGCGCTTCTGCTGGCTCGACGAGGGCCTTCAATCGCGGCTTCACGATCGCGGTTGGCCCGACGTCAGCCGGCCGCAGTCGATGGTCATGACCAATATCGTCAGCGGCATCGTGCGCCCGTCGGACATCGCCCGCAACCTCGGCGTATCGCGCCAGGCGATCCACAGCACGATCAATCAGATGATCAAGCTCGGCATGGTCGAACTCGCCCCCGACCCGGACGATCGGCGGCACATGATCGTATCGCTGACCCCGACGGGCGCGCGGATGCGGCAGGATGCGCAGCAGGCGATGGACGCGCTATCCGATCAACTCGCCGAACGGCTCGGCCACGAACGGTTCGACGCGCTGCTCGCCACGCTCGAGGCCGATTGGGGCGACAATATCGAGCGCAAGAGCTAGACGGCGAGAGCCTTTGCCACCGCGACCAACCGCGCCGCGGTCATGCCGACCAGTGTCGCGGGCAGCGCTTCGACGAGGTTGCCGTCGGCATCGAAGGCGGCATGGGCGTTGGGCACCAGCACCTGTTCGGGGATGACCAATGTCTGGATCGTCGACAGGATCTGACGCAGGTGCATCAGGCCGCGCAGTCCGCCGAACGGGCTGATCGACGCCGCCATGACCGCGCTCGCTTTGCCGCGATAGGCACTCAATGCGACGAGCGATTCGTCCCCGGTCGGGCGCGACGCCCAGTCGATCGCATTCTTGAGCAACGGCGATACCGAGCCATTATATTCGGGCGACACGAACAACAGGCCGTCCTGCGCCGCAAAGAGCGCTTTCAGCCGTTCGGCGTCGGCGGGGAAGGCATCGGCCTCGAGCGCCGCCGAATAGAGCGGCAGATCGAAAGCCGCGAGATCGATATCGGCGACGGTGGCGCCCTCCGCCTCCAGCGCCCGGATGGCGAGCCTTCCGAGCATCCGGTTGAACGAACCTTCGCGCGTGCTTCCGACGACAACCGCAATCCTGGTCAATCTTCCCTCCCCGACAAAATGATTAGAATACTAATCTGTTTCGGGACGGGACCGCAACCGCTTTGACGCAGCGATCAGGCCTTGACGTCCGACAGCGTCGACAGCTTGGCGGTTTCGTCGGCCAGATTCTCGATGACGCGCCGCATCAGAAGCCGCAGCGTCTCGACCTCCTCGTCGGTCATGCCGCGGGTCGCGACCTTGTGAACCTCGGCGTTCAACGGCGCGAGAATCAGTTCGAGCTTCTTGGCGTGCGGCGTCAGATAGATGAAGGTCTTGCGCCGGTCCTCCGCCGTCTTGGTGCGCGTGATGAAGCCCGCCTTTTCGAGTCCCTTCAGCGCCACCACCGTCGTCGGCTCGCGCATCCCCACCCGTTCGCTGAGCTCGCGCTGGGTGATGCCGTCCTCACGCCAGAGCTGGCGCAGGAAACGCCATTGCCCCGCCGACACGTCATAGGCCAGCGTGCTGCGTTCGAGCAGGCGCGAAAAGGATCGGAAAACGATGCGCGCGAGATAGCCGATGCTGTTTTCCGGGTTGGTGTAATATTCCGCCGGATACCGGAAAGACTGGTTCTTCTTTGCCAAGGACTGTCCCCTTTGCGCGAACCTTAGGGGTCTATGATTCGCGCGGCAATAGCTTCGGAGCATCGATAAGGTTGGACAAAGGCGCTGCCGTAATATACTTAGTATGCTAAGTTATAGAGAGAGATTCGTGGATAAATTCACTCGGCTGACCGCGGTAGCCGCGCCGCTGCCGCTCGCCAATGTCGATACCGACATGATCATTCCCGCGCGCTTCATGAAGGCGCTCTCGCGCAGCGGCCTCGGCCGGCATCTGTTTCAGGAGCTTCGCTACGCGTCGGACGGTTCCGAACGCGGCGCTTTCATTCTGAACGCCGCCGCATGCCGGAAGGCGAAAATCCTGATCGGCGACCGCAATTTCGGCTGCGGATCGTCGCGCGAACATGCGGTGTGGGCGCTCGCCGATTTCGGCATCCGCTGCATCATCGCGCCGAGTTTCGGCGACATTTTCTCGAACAATGCGCGCAAGAACGGGCTGCTGCTGATTCGATTGCCCGACGCGATATGCGAACGGCTGCGCGAAGAGGTCGCGCTCGCGCAATTCGCGCCGATGACCGTCGATCTCGTCGAGCAGCGGATCACGCTCGCATCGGGTGAAAGCATCGCGTTCGACGTCGATCCCGATGACCGGCGGACGCTGATCGAGGGGCTCGACGACATCGCGCGGACGATGCGGCACGAAGCGGCGATCACGCGGTTCGAGGCGATCGCCTAGGGCTGATCGACATTCAGAAGATGGCGAGTCGAAAATGGTGGATTTTCGTGACCCGGAGCGCAGCGTGCTCATGGCACGTGAGCACCGGAAGCACGAAAAGCCGCCATTTGTAGGCCGCCAGAGCTGAATGTCGATCGGCCCTAGGCGAGACTTGCGGGGTCGGCGATACACCCCGTGATCGCGCTCGCGGCAGCGAGTGCCGGGCTCATCAGATGCGTGCGCCCGCCGCGCCCCTGCCGGTTCTCGAAATTGCGGTTCGAGGTCGCGGCGCAGCGTTCGCCGGGCTGCAGCCGGTCGGGGTTCATGCCGACGCACATCGAGCATCCGGGCTCGCGCCAGTCGAAACCCGCCGCGCGCAGCACGGCATCGATCCCCTCTGCCTCGGCCGCGCGCTTGACCAGCCCCGACCCCGGCACGACCATCGCGCGAACATGCGGCGCGACGCGGCGTCCGCGCACGATGTCGGCGACGATGCGCAGATCCTCGATCCGGCTGTTGGTGCAACTGCCGATGAACACCCGGTCGAGCGGCGTCCCGGCGATCGGCTGCCCCGGCGACAGCGCCATATAGGCGAGCGCGCGCTCGGCGGCGTCGCGGGCATCGACGCCGGACAGCATCGCGGGGTCGGGAATCCGTCCGTCGATGCCGATCACCTGCGACGGGTTCGTGCCCCAACTCACCATCGGCGCCACATCGGCGGCGTCGACCCGTATCTCACGGTCGAAAACGGCGTCGGCGTCGCTGGGGAGCGCCCGCCAGCGCGCCAGCGCCGCGACCCACGCATCGCCCGCCGGCGCCGCCGCACGCCCTTCGAGATAGGCAAAGGTCGTCGCGTCGGGCGCGACCAGCCCGGCGCGCGCGCCCATCTCGATGCTGAGGTTGCACAGCGTCATCCGGCCTTCCATCGACAGTCCGCGCACCGCGCGTCCCGCATATTCGATGACATGCCCGGTCGCCCCGTCGACCCCGACCAGCCCGAGCAGGTGCAGCGCCAGATCCTTGGCATGGACATGCGGCGCGAGGCATCCCTCGACGCTGATCCGCATGTTGCGCGACTTGCGCTGACGGATCGTCTGCGTCGCGAGCACATGCTCGACCTCCGACGTGCCGATCCCGAAGGCGAGCGCCCCGAATGCCCCGTGGGTCGAGGTGTGGCTGTCGCCGCAGACGATCGTCATTCCCGGCTGCGAGCGCCCCTGTTCGGGGCCCACGACATGGACGATGCCGCCGCGCGGATCGCCCATCGGAAAATTCTCTATCCCGAAACGGCGCGTGTTGGCGACAAGGGCCTCGAGTTGCGCCCGCGCCGCGGCGTCGGCGACACCGGCCGGTCCCGCGGCCTGCCCCGTCGTCGGAACATTATGATCGGACAGTCCCAGCGCGCGCTCGGGCCGCCGCACCGTCCGCCCCGTCGCCGCGAGTCCCGCGAAGGCTTGCGGCGATGTTACCTCGTGGAGCAGGTGCAGATCGATATAAAGCAGGGTCTCGCCGTCATCCTCGGCGACAGCATGCGCATCCCAGAGCTTGTCATAGAGCGTGCGGGGGCCGCGCGAACTCATCGCGTCTCCGCGCCTGCACAGCCTGACCGATAAGCCCGATTCATGTCGCCTCACCCTTCCGTCGACGGCCTCTCCGCGAGGACCAAAAATGCTTAGAGTTCTAACTTATACAGAATCCCATACCGGTTGCACAAGCGCTTTTCCGCCATTTCATGCCGCTTCAAAAGCATAATACTTAGTACTTGAAGTATTTTTGACGCCTGCTACAATTGGGATGAGAACGGAGGAGGCCCACACCGCCGGCATGAGTCGAGGGACGCGTCAGACGTCCGCGCCGTTGGAAAAACGGCATCTGTCGATCACCCCCGTTCCGAATGAAGAGACGAGGTCGAATGCGTATCCGCATTTTCGCCGCGATGGCGTTTGCGGAAAAGGTCGTGCTCGGCCGCAACCTGGGAGGATTTATGAAGACGGCTTTCCTGTTCCTTTCGACCGCGCTTGCTACGCTGGCGACCGCGCCCGCCCACGCGCAGGACGCGGCCCCCGCCGATGCAGCCCCCGCCGATGCAAGCGCCGATGGCGCGGCATCGGACGCCGACAACAGCTATGGCGACATCCTCGTCACCGCGCAGCGCCGGTCGGAGAGCATCCAGAATGTTCCGATCGCCATTTCGGCCTTCA
The DNA here is from genome assembly GCF_024628865.1 of Sphingopyxis sp. DBS4. Classification (NCBI taxonomy): domain Bacteria; kingdom Pseudomonadati; phylum Pseudomonadota; class Alphaproteobacteria; order Sphingomonadales; family Sphingopyxidaceae; genus Sphingopyxis; species Sphingopyxis sp. DBS4. Next base: position 505,957 of record NZ_CP102384.1, on the reverse strand, counting down.
ACGCCGAAATGGTCGAATCGAGCGGCAGCACCAACATCACCAGCCTCAACGGCATCGCGCCCAACGTCGTCCTTCAGACGCAGGGCCTGGTCGCCAACGTGCCGATGATCTCGATCCGTGGCATGAGCACCTCCGACCCCGATCCCAACGCCGATCCCAAGGTCAGCACGATCATCGACGGCGTCTATATCCCCTTCGTGTCGAGCACGATGCTCGACCTGTTCGACATCGAACGCGTCGAGGTGCTGAAGGGACCGCAGGGCGTGCTGTTCGGCAAGAATAATCTCGCGGGCACGCTGAACGTCATCACCGCGCGCCCGGCCGAGGATTTCGGCGGCGAGGTGCGCGTGACGCTCGGTTCGTTCGGCCTCAAGCAGTTCCGCGGCAAGCTCAATTCGGGCCGTTTCGCCGATGGTGCGCTTGCAGCAAAGGTCTCGGTCAATTTCCGCGACTATAACGGCTATTCCCGCAACGTGATCACCGGCAACCGCTTGAACGGCGCCAATGTGAAATCGGTGCGCGGCGCGCTCAACTACGACCAGGGCGGCGCCTTCAACTCGACGATCGTCGCCGACTGGCTGAAGCAGAAGACGACCGGCCCGGCGCCGCACGTCCTCGACAACGGCGACCCGAACTGGGATCTGCTGCCAAAGGCCGCCCGCGACGACGTCCGCAAGTCGGCGGTCCTGTTCGATCCCTATGCCAATACCGAAACCTATGGTGGTTCGTGGACCTCGAATCTCGACGTCGGTTATGGCACGATCACGTCGGTGCTCGGCTATCGCCACTTGTCCTATGTCACCCGCGGCGACTTCGACGGGCTGATCACCCCCGCGCCGAATCTCGACGTGATCCGCGACTTCTCGGGCGAATCAAAGAGCGGCGAACTGCGCTACGTTTCACCCGCCGGCGAGCCGGTCGATTTCGTCGTCGGCCTCTATTACCAGGCCGACAAGTGGCGCCAGTTCAACACCGTGTTCGCAAGCCCCGCCCTGACGACGCTCGCTCAGCTTCATCAGGACACCGAAAGCTATGCGATGTTCGCGCTGGTCAACGCGCATCCGGCCGAGGGGCTGACGCTGTCGCTCGGCGGCCGCTACAGCCATGACCGCAAGAAATACAGCATCGCGACGCAGGTGCGCACCAACACCACGTCGGTCGGCAATCTGACCGGGGACGCCTATACCCAGGCGGTGATGGATTCGCTGCTCAGCGGCGCGCAAATCTCGTCCTTCGCCGCCGACCTCAAGGCGTCATGGGCCGAGTTCACCCCCCGTCTGACCGTCGAATATCGCATGTCGCCGAGCGCGATGATCTATGCCAATTATTCGCAGGGCTACAAGGCCGGTGGCTTCAACTCGCGCGGCACCATCGCCGAGAATGTCGGCCCCTATGATCCCGAGCGCGTCAATGCGTTCGAGGTCGGCGCCAAGACCGACCTGTTCGACCGGCTGCTGCGCCTGAACGTCGCGGGCTTCGTCAACAACTACCGCAACCTGCAGGGGTCGGTGACCAAGATGGGCGCTGTCCGTGCCGAGAATATCACCACCAATATCGCCGCGGCGAAAATCTATGGCTTTGAGGTCGAGACGCTGCTTCGTCCGGCCGACGGCTTCACCATCGGCGCGAACCTCGCTTACCTCCACGCGCGCTACACCGACTTCTGTGCGGACACGAACGGGGTCTTCACCAACGGCGCGCCCGAGGTCGGCCAGTGCGGGCCCGCCGAACCGATCCTGATCAACGGCGTGCCCAACGGCACCTTCGCGGTCCCGACCGATTCGACCGGCCTCGACCTCGCCAATGCGCCGAAGTGGAGCGGGAGCCTGTCGGTCGACTATGCGATCCCGGTGTCGTTCGGCGAGGTGAAGCTGCATAGCGACGCGCGCTATTCGTCGCGCTTCAACACCTGGGGCCGCAGCAACAATCCCGGCTATTACCGCGACGAGGTCGTACTGCTCAACGCGAGCATCGCGGTCGCGGGCGAGGACGACCGCTGGAAGGTCACCGTCTACGGCTCGAACCTCACCGATCAGAAGGTGATTTCGGGCGCGACCAACGCCGGCGCGACCCCGATCTCGCAATTCTATCAGCCGCCGCGCGAATTCGGGGTCGACTTCGCGGTCAAATTCTGACGGCTATGTCCCGCGGCGCTTCGCAAGCGGCGCCGCGGGATTCCATGACAAGGACAAATACGGGAGAGTGTGATGAGTTGGGATCTGGATCGCCGGTCATTCGTCGGCATGGGCGCGCTCGCGGCCGCGGGGCTGGGGATGCCGGCCTATGCGAAGAATGGCAAGAAATTCAACGTCCTGATGATCGTTACCGATCAGGAACAGGGGCTTGCCAGCTATCCCAAGGGCCTGCTCGAAAAGCTGCCCGCGCATCGCGAACTGCTCGAACGCGGGATGCTCGTCGAAAATTATCACGTCCACACGACCCCCTGCACCCCGTCGCGCTCGACGATCTTTCAGGGGCATCACACCCAGCAGACAGGGCTGTTCCTCAACAGCGACAATGCCCCCTATCCGGTCGCGGCGGAGACGATGCCGACGCTCGGCCACATGATGCAGGCTGCGGGCTATTATACCAGCTACAAGGGCAAATGGCATTTAAGCCGCCTGAACTATGAACGTAACTGGACGCGCATCCCCGGCGGCATCTATCCGACCACCGAAAATGCGATGGAGAAATACGGCTTCCACGATTACGGCTTCGACGGCGAGGAAGTCGGGCTGACGTGGGACGGATACAAGGCCGACATGTATGTCGCGGGCGACGCGGCGCGCCAGATCTTCGACTATGCCCGCAACGACAAGGCCGGCGGCAAGCCGTGGTTCCAGGTCGTCGGGCTCGTCAATCCGCACGACATCATGTTCTATGACGCGACGGGCAAGCAGGCCGAAAGCCGCCCCGATCCCAATATCCTGGGCCCGCTGCGCCGCGAGCCGGGCGATCCGCTCTACGAGGAAGACAATAAGTTCGACCTGCCGGAGAGCTTCCACAAGGACGATCTGTCGACCAAACCCGAGGCACACAGCGCGATCGTTCGTCTGAACGACGTCTTCTACGGCAAGATGGCGCACGACGACGAGGCATCGTGGCATCGCTTCATCAACTATTATTACAACTGCCTGCGCGACGTCGATCGCCGGCTCGGCCAGCTCCTCTGGGCGCTCAAGGCAAGCGGCCAGATCGACAACACGATCATCATCTACACCAGCGACCACGGCGAGCGCGGAGGGGCGCACGGTATGCGTCAGAAAGGCGCAACCATGTACCGCGAGGAAACCAACGTCCCGATGATCATCGCACATCCCGACTTTCCGGGCGGGCGTTCGACCAAGGGGCTGATGGGCGCGGTCGATCTCGCCCCGACGCTGATGAGCCTCGCCGGACTATCCGCCGACGAGGCGGCGAACCGCTTCCCGGGCCTGCCCGGCCTCGACGTGTCCGCGCTGCTGGCTTCGCCGACGCTGCCGACGCAGCGCGACAGGATCGGCCACCTCTTCGACTATGCCGTGGTCCATTATTGGGAGCCGACGACGGTGAAGGCCGATCGAGGCGCGAAACTGCCGTCGGGCGAGCCCGACTATAGCAGGCAGTTCGACTTGTCGAAGCGCCGCCTGCACCGCGGCGTCCACGACGGTCAGTACAAGTTCGCGCGCTATTTTGCGCCGGCGCATTACAACCGCCCGACCGACTGGAAGTCGCTGAGCGCGATGAACGATCTCGAACTCTACGACACCCACGCCGACCCGAAAGAGATCGTCAACCTTGCGGGCGATCCGAAGCATCGAAAGACGGTGCTGCGCCTCAACGCGATGACCAATGCGCTCTGCGACCGCGAGATCGGCAAGGGGCTCGACGACGGACGCGAATATCCGGGTCCGACCGAGATGTACAACCAGCCCGTCTGACGCCCGATGTCCCCGCCGTAAGGCAGAAGCACCACAGGCCGGCTCCCGGCACGTCCATGATTTCACTCGGCACCGGAAGGGTCGCGGCATAAATCCGATCTGGCTTCCCGCCTCCCTGTTCGGAGGACTGTTCCAGGCGTGGCGCACCGCGCTCCAGCAGCGGCTACGCGCCGAGCTCAGCGTCAGCGGCGCCGGGCTCGTGCGCTATCTTTATGGCCTGCCCTTTGCGGCGCTGTTTGCGGCTATCTGGCTCTGGGCGCACCCCGTTACGCTGCCCGCGCCGAGCGCCGCCTTTCTGGGGTTCGCGCTGATCGGCGCGGTCACGCAGATGGCGGGGACGATCCTGCTGATCCTCGCCTTCGGGCATCGCGGCTTCGTGGTCGGCACCGCCTTTTCCAAGACCGAGGCGATTCAGGCGGCGCTGGTGACCGCGCTCTTTTTCGGCGAGCGATTGCCGCTGCTTGCCTGGATGGGGATCGTCGCCGGCGTCGCGGGCGTGCTGGTGCTCGCGCTGATCGGGCGCGGAATCACCGCGCGCCAGATCCTCGCATCGCTGGGACAGCCCGCGGCACTCCATGGCCTGGGGGCGGGGTCGATGTTCGCCTTCGCGGCGGTCGCGATCAAATTCGCCACCGCCGAATTGCCGGGCCTCGACGTCGTCGCGTCGGCGCTTGTCACGCTGGTCGTCGTGATGGCGATGCAAAGCCTCCTTCATCTCGCATGGATCGTCGCCCGCGATCGCGACACGCTTCGCGCCGTCGGGCGAACATGGCGCTCGTCAAGCCAGGTCGGCCTGTTGTCGGCGCTCGGTTCGGCCTGCTGGTATACCGGCTTCGCCGCCGCCCCCGCCGCACTCGTGCGGATCGTCGGGCAGGTCGAGGTCGTCTTCACCATCGGCTTCGCGCATTTCTATCTGCGCGAACCGGTTCGCTGGCAGGAGGCGGCGGGGCTGTTCCTGGTCGTCATCGGCGTGGTCCTGGCGCTTATCGCCACCCACTGACGCGCGCAGAAGCGCGCAGACGCGCCGTACCTAGCCTGCGCGCAGGCCGTGCAGGAACAGGTTGGAGACCTCGAAAGCGACGAAGCGGGGCGACAGGACACGATCGCGCGGAAGCCAGCGCGCGACGAAGTTGAAAGTGCCGGCCGACGCGAGTGCGGTGGGTTCGGCTTCGAAGGGCCGTAGCGTGCCGTCAGCGTTACCAAGCTCCATCATTGCAATCGAACGGTCGAGCAGTGCGCTGGTCATCGCGCTGAAGCGCTGCTGTTGTTCGACGCCGAGCTTGTGATAGGAGGCGGCCGACAGCGACATTGGACCCATCGGATCAAGCTGCGCCTGGACGTTGAGCGCGAGGCCGGCGCGCGACCGTTCGACCCCCGTCGCATGCTCTTCGGCGCGGTCGAGCAGCCTGCGATAGAGCGCGAACGCCCGCTCGAGGCAGGCCGCGACGAGGTCGGCCTTGCTGCCGAAATGATGATAGACGAGCCCCTTGGTCGCGCCGAGGTTCGCCGCGATATCGTCGAGCGATACGCCCTCGACTCCGCGCGCGTTGAAGAGGGCGGAGGCGCTGGTCACGATCTCCCCCGCGCGGTCGGTCGGCGGTGGCGGTGCAAGCGCCGACCAGCTTTCGATCGCGGCCGCTTCTATCGTTTCGGGGGCGCGACCGGTGCCGACGCCGCTTTCGACGATCGCGGGCAATTCCACCGACAGGCGGCCAGGACCATCGCGCTCCGCGCGGCGTGCCCAGATATCGCCGAGCGGTGCCCATGCGATCATTCCCCAGATCGTGCGGGCGGCGATGCCGGGATCGCAGGACCGGACCGATCCGTCGGCGATCCCCCGCGCGATGAGCGCTGCCAGCGTCTCGAACGCCGCGTGCTGACGCGTGGAGATTTCGCGACGCCCTTCGTCGGGCAGGGCCTCCAGTTCCGCGGCGATGATGGCGTGCGTATGGTCGCGGTCGCGAGCGGCGGCGAGAAATGCGAGCACCGCGTCGAGCCCGCTGCCCCCCTCTTCGGCGGCGCGGCCAAGATCCTGATCGAGTGGATCGAGCAGGTGGAGATAGCATTGCCGCGCGAGGTCGGTGCGGTCCGAGCCATAATTATAGAGGCTCGACCGGGTCAGCCCGACGCTTTGCGCGATTCGGACGAGATCGGCGCCCGCAACGCCGTTTCGCCGAAACTCGTGCGCCGCCTCGTCGAGCAGCAACGCGCGGCGCGCGGCGCGCGCGGCGCTGAGCAAGGGCCTGCTCTCCTTCGCTAATCCCATGTCCGCCATCGATCCTGCCTGCCCGTTCGCAACCCAATTGACAAGTCGGTATGTTGCAACATACTCTAATGTCAGAATCATAAACGTTAAAGAATGTATGAGGGAGGACGATGATGAAGGCAGCCGGCACGCGTGGTGCGCAAACCTCTTCTGTCGCGGTCGCGCTGGCGATGTTCGCGACGATCCCGGGCGCATATGCGCAAGAGGCCGGCGGCGGCGAAACCGCGAACGAAGGTGATATCGTCGTCACGGCGATGAAGCGCGAGGAACGCCTTCAGGATGTCGGAGCGACGATCCAGGCGCTGTCCGCCGAAAATATCCGCACCGCGCGCGTCGCCGAAATCAAGGATCTCGCGGCCCAGCTTCCCAATGTCGACATCAAGGAAACCGTTCCCGGCGCGCTTCCGACCGTCACTATTCGCGGAATCGGCCTTGACGATTTCAGCACCGTTTCAAGCCCCGCCGCGGGCATTTACGTCGATGAAGTCCCCCTCGCCTCTCCCGGTCTCATGAGCGGCAATTTCTTCGACCTTGGCCGCATCGAAGTCCTCAAGGGGCCGCAGGGCACGCTTTATGGACGCAATACCACGGCGGGCGCGGTAAACATCGTGTCGGCGACGCCAGGCGACAGCTTCGCCGCTTTCGCAAAGGCGGGATATGGCAATTTCGACACGTTCGACGCCGAGGCAATGCTCAACATCCCGCTATCCGATCGCGCCCAGCTCCGCCTCGGCGGCAAGACGATCCAGCAAGGTCGCGGCTATTGGACCAGTTCGCTGCTGGAGGACGGGGCGCCCGGCCGCCGCGATCTCGGGACACGCGACATCTGGCTCGGCCGCATCCAGCTGGCGCTACAGCCCGCCGACGGGCTCGACATACTGCTCAAGGCCGAAGGCGAGCGCTCGCGATCCGAAATGGGCGTTCCTCAGTTCAACGGCACCTATGGCAAGGGGACACCCTTCGTCCCCTGCGCCCCGGTGCTTCAGGGCCGGCTCGACAACAAGGATTGCGTCGATGCCTATGGCTACCAGAACAGCCACGACAATCCCTATCAGGGCGACTGGGTCGGCCGCTTCCCCTACAATGTCGATCAGGTCAGCCTGACGGGGAAGATCCGCTACAGCGCCGGCGCGGTCGATATCACTTCGATCACCGGCTATATCGATTTTTCGCGCCTCTATCATATCGACGTCGACGCTACGCCCCTGCAGCAGTTCGATTATGACGAGAAGGAGGATGTCCGGCAGTTCACGCAGGAGCTTCGGATCGGTTATCGCAACGATCTGATCGATCTCGTCGGCGGCGCTTTCTATTCGTGGGACCGGGTGGTCGGCGACAACAGCAATTACGGCGACGACTGGCCGCTCCTTTTCCTGGGGGCCGCCAGCGGATCGGGCAAGACAAACTATGACCAGGTCACGCGGTCGGCGGCACTCTATGCCGATGGCACCTGGCACCTTGCCGACAAGATCGACCTGATAACCGGCATCCGCTTCACGCGCGAGCGGCGCCATTATGCGGGCGGGACGAGCTTCATCACCGCGTCGCCGCTCGTCGGCGTCGACGACACGTTCATCGACGACACCATTCGCGACAGCAATGTCACCGGACGAATCGGCCTCAACATCCGCCCGCGCGACGGCCTGCTCCTTTTCGCATCGGTATCGCGCGGTCGGAAAAGCGGTGGTTTCTTCAGCGGCTTCACCAACAACGAGAGCCAGCTCCTGCCCTATCGACCCGAAACCATCACCGCCTATGAAGTCGGCGTGAAGAGCGAGTTCGGTCGCGCGGTCACTCTCAATATCGCGGGCTTTTATTACGACTATAAGGATCCGCAGACCTTCGTCCGCTTCATCGACCCCGCGACCGACCTGTCGGTGCAGAAGGTCGGCAATGTCGACAGCGCTCGCGTGTTCGGGACCGACATCGACCTCATCCTCCGCCCTGTCCGGGGCCTGACCCTGTCGGGCGGCCTCGGACTTCTCGATACGCGCCTGTCGTCCTTCGCCACCGCCGCGGGCGTGATCCCGGCCGGCAACCGTCTTCCCAATGCTCCGGCAACCTCCTTTTCGGGCAAGGCACGCTATGAGTTCGATCTGACGCCCGGTCTGCGCGCGGCGATCCAGGGCGATACCCGCTATGCGTCGTCGGCGTTCAAGGAAGCGTCGAACGATCCGCTGATCGCCTCGAAATCCTATTGGCTGTTCAATGCACGCCTGTCGGTCGCGGGAGAGAAGGACGGATGGGAAGTCGCCCTGTGGGGCCGTAACCTCACCAAGGAACGCTATGTCGTGTCGGGCGTGAACCTCGCCTCGCTCGGCATCGTCAACCGCATCTACAACGCCCCGCGGACTTATGGCGTCGAACTCAGCTTCCGCTATTGAGGAAAGAGAAAATGGTCACGAACCTTCAGATTTCCGGCCATGGCGACGCGCGTTTCGTCGCCGTGCAGAAGGCTTTCGAGCAGAATTTCACCGAACGCGGCGATATCGGCGCGGCGTTCTGCCTGATCATCGGCGACCAGGTGGCCGTCGACCTTCGAGGCGGCTGGCGCGATGCCGCGCGCACCCGTCCATGGGAAGCCGATACCGTCGTCAACCTGTGGTCGACGACCAAGGGCATCGGGGCGATCTGCTTTGCCATTCTCGCCGACCGGGGCCTCATGGCCTATGACGACCTCGTCGCGGACCACTGGCCCGCCTTTGCGGCGAACGGCAAGCAGCATGTGACGATCGCGATGCTGCTGTCGCATCAGGCGGGCCTCAGCGGCTTCGCGTCGGCCGCGAGCGTCGCCGACCTGCTGGCGGGGTCCGCGGCGGCCGACCGGCTCGCGGCGCAAGCCCCCTTATGGGCGCCCGGATCGGGGTCGGGCTATCATGCGATCAGCATCGGCATCCTCGCCACCGAGCTTTTCCGGCGCATCGAGGGCCGTTCGCTCAAGGCCTTCGTTCGGGACGAAATCGCCGACGGGCTCGGCCTGGATATTGCGATCGGCCTTGCCCCCGCCGAAGAGGGCCGCCGCGCCGAGATCATCGCGCCTCCCGAACTCAGCTCGGCCGACATCGGCCAGCTCACGGCGCCGCAGATCGCCGCGCTGGCGAATCCGCCACTCGATCCACTGCTCCCCAACTCCCCCGCCTGGCGCGAGGCGGACCTCGTGTCGGCAAACGGTCATTCCAACGCCGCCGCACTCGCCCGGCTCTATGCGCGCTTCGCGAGCGGTCAGGTGAGCGCCCGCACGCTCGCGGCGGCGACCGCGCCGCAAATCGAGGGCGTCGACCTGGTGCTGGGCGTGCCGGCCCGCTGGGCCGCGGGCTTCCTTCTCAATGCCGACGGCATCTATGGCCCGAACCAGGCCGCATTCGGCCACTCGGGCTGGGGCGGCTCGTTCGCCTTCGCCGATCCGACGGCCGGTCTCGCGATGAGCTATACGATGAACCGCATGGGCACGCTGCTTCGCGACGACCCACGCGATCTGGCGCTGATCGAGGCGGTCTATTCCTGCCTGTGAGACGCGCCACCGTCGGACCACCGTTCAGGCCATGCCGATATTTCCCCTGATCCCGTCGAAACAGGCGGCGACATGCCGGGCGTATGGCAGGCCGCAATCGCGGATCACCAGCGCTTCGCCGTCCCATTCAATCACGCCCTTCTGCTCGAAATCCGACAGGGCGCCGCGGGCCGAAGCAATCTCGGCGGCGTCCAGATGCGCCCGTCCGTTGCACAGCAGGTCGCGGATATGCCGCGCGCGCCGTTGTTCCGCCGCATCGACCCGGACGCCGCGCACCGCCGCGAGCCGGCCTTCGCCGACGAGGTCGCGATAGGGGCCCGATTTTTTCTCGTTCTGGACGATCAGGTCGGGGAATTTGCTGATCGCGCTGGCGCCAAAGCCGAGCAGGACGGGGGCGTCATCCTCGGTAAAGCCCTGGAAATTGCGGTTCACCCGCCCCTCGCGCGCCGCGATCGCGAGGGAATCGTCGGGCCGCGCGAAATGATCGAAGCCGACGGGGACGTAGCCGGCGGCGGTCAGCCGCCGATAGCCGAGCTGGGCCTGCTCGAAGCGCAGCCGCTGGTCGGGCAGCCGGCTGGCGTCGATCCGCCGCTGGCGCGCGATCATCTGCGGCAGATGGGCATAGCCGAAAAAGGCGATGCGGCTCGGCGCCAGCGCCAGCGCCTCGTCGATCGTCGCGTCGACATCGGCGAGGTCCTGCCCCGGAAGTCCGTACATGAGGTCGAAGTTGATCGCGTCGATGTCGCGCAGGCGCAGCGCGGCGACGACGCGCTCGATATGCGACAGCGGCTGGATGCGCCCGATCGCCTGCTGAACGTGCGGCGCGAAGGTCTGGACGCCCAGGCTGACCCGCGTCACATGCGCCGCCGCGAGCACGAGCGCCCATTCGGATGAAAAGCCGCGCGGATCGAGCTCGATCGAAACATCGGGCCGATGCGCGTCGAAGACGGTAAGCAGCAGGTCGAGCAGCCGTACCAGTTCGACCGGCGCGATCGCGTTCGGGCTGCCACCGCCGAAGGCGATGCGGCGAATGCGCCCACGCCCGCCAAGCCGCTTCGCGACGAGCGCGATCTCGGACCGGAGCGCGGTCAGATAATCGTCGAGCCGCTGCTTGCGGCTGGCGGCGCCAGTGTTGCAGCCGCAATACCAGCAGATATTCTCGCAAAAGGGGATGTGGACATAGAGCGATACGGGTGTCGCCGAATCCACCGCTTCGAGCGCGCGCGCATAATCGTCGGCACCGACGTCTTCGACGAACTCCATCGCGGTCGGATAGCTGGTGTAGCGCGGCACCGGCTTTGCGAGCAGATCGGGGTGATAGGACCACATGCCCGCATCCTATGGGCAAACTTCCGCTACGACATTGACCGGGATCAACGGCGAGGGATTTCCCCGTTCGCCCTTGCGTGATCATTCAAGATGGAACCGTCATCCCGGCGAAGGCCGGGATCTCGCCGGTGCGTTACCGAGCGAGGGAAAGATCCCGGCCTTCGCCGGGATGACGAAAACAGGGAGCAGCGGTTCGGCGCCCCGACGCTAGCGGCAGCCCTTCTTGCCCCGCCGGTCGCCGATCGCGTGGCAGGCCTTGGCGCAGTCGCGGCGCTGTTCGGGGTCGGCGGGATCACCGGGGACGATGATCCGGTGCGTCGGACCGCCGCACGCCGGGATTGCCAGCACCCGCGCTTCCGCTACGGGCGGCTGCATCAGCGCCGCCGCGCCCAACATCAGGACAATCTGGCGCGCGGTCATGATGCATCCTCTTCCTCATCCTCGACGAAGATGCGCAGCGCCGCGCCGTCGAGATCGTCGTACTGACCGCCACGCAGCGACCAGAAGAAGGCGACAAGGCCGATAAGCCCGAGGCCGAGCGCGACCGGGATCAGGACGAGCAGGCCGTTCACCGCGCGGCGCCCTTCAGCCGCAGCGCGTTGCCGACGACGATCAGCGACGATCCCGACATGGCGATGGCGGCGACCAGCGGCGTCACATAGCCAAGGAAGGCGAGCGGCACCGCGACGACATTATAGCCGATCGCGAGCATGAAATTCTGCCGCACGATCGCCTGCGTCCGCCGCGCGACGCGGATCGCCTGCACCACCGGCATCAGCCGGTCGCCGAGGAAGATGCAGTCGGCGGCATTCTTGCCCGCGTCGCTCGCCGAGCCCGGTGCGATCGAGGCATGGCCCGCAGCGAGCGCGGGACCGTCGTTGAGCCCGTCGCCGATCATCAGCACCTTGTGCCCCGCCACCGCCTGCCGCGCGATGGCGGCGAGCTTGTCCTGCGGACTCATGCCGGTCTGGGCGGTGAGGCCGAGCGCGCGCGCGACCGGCGCGACGGCGGCGGCGCGGTCGCCCGACAAGATGGTCGGCGCGACGCCCGCCTGGTCCAGCGCGGCGATCGTTTCGGCGGCGTCGGGGCGCAGCGCGTCGGCGAAGCGGACGGTGATCGCCGGAACCCCGTCGACCGCCAGTTCGGTCGCAAGCGCGCTGTCGGCGGCGGGCTGCGCCGGGCGGCCGAGCGTCACCCGGTGCCCTTCCCACAGGGCCTCGACCCCGAAGCCGGGAGTCTCGTGGATCGCCTCGACCGCGACCGGCGCCACCTCCATCGCGGTCAGGTCGCGGGTCAGCGCTTCGCTGAGCGGATGACGGCTGGCGCGTGCGAGCGCGAGCAGCAAAGCGCGAACGCTGGCGTCGGTCTCGGCCAGATTGGTCGCGACCGGGCGGCCGAGCGTCAGCGTTCCCGTCTTGTCGATCATCGCGCGGTCGACCTCGGCCAGCCGTTCGAGCGCCGATCCGTCCTTCACCAGCACCCCGACGCGCATCAGCGTGCCCGCCGCGACGATCTGCGCCGCGGGCACCGCAAGGCCGAGGGCGCAGGGACAGGTGATGATCAGCACCGCGACCGCGATCAGCAGGCTGTGGTGCCAGCCCGCGCCCGCGATCATCCAGCCGGCGAAGGCGAGCAGCGCCAGCGTGTGGACGGCGGGCGCGTAGTAACGCGCCGCGCGGTCGGCGATGCGGACATAGCGCGACTTGCCCTGCGCCGCCTCGCCCATCAGCCGCGCGATGTCGGCGATCGCGGTGTCGGCGCCCGCTGCGGTCACCCGGACGCGGATCGGCGCCTCGACGTTCAGCGTCCCGGCATGGACCGGATCGCCGAGCCTGACATCCTGCGGTGCGCTCTCGCCGGTCAGCAGCGACAGGTCGATCCGGCTGGCGCCGCCGGTGATGACGCCGTCGGCCGACAGGCGCTCGCCCGCCGCGACGAGCATCACCATGCCGGGCTGGAGCGCGGTGGCATCGACCCAGCGGCTCGTCTCGTCGGCCCCGACGACCATCGCGCCGGTCCCCATGTTGCGGAGCAGCGCGGTCACCCCGCCCCGCGCGCGGTCGCGCATCACGCTATCGAGCCAGCGGCCGCAGAGCAGGAAAAAGAGCAGCATCACGACGCCGTCGAAATAGGCGTGGGGGCCGTGCGTCGCGGTTTCATAGAGGCTGAGCGCGGTCGCGATCAGCACCCCGATGCTGATCGGTACGTCCATGTTGGTCCGGCCGTGGCGCACCGCGCGCCACGCCGAGCGGAAGAAACTGCGCCCGGCATAGGCCACCGTAGGCAGCGCGATCGCCGCCGACAGCCAGTGGAAGAGGTCGCGCGTCGCGCCGCTCGCGCCCGACCAGACCGACACCGACAGCAGCATGATGTTCATCATCGCAAAGCCGGAGACCGCGACCGCGCGCAACAGTGCGCGGCTGTCGGACGCGCCGCCATCGACCTCGGCGGGACCGTCACCGATCGGATGCGCCTCGAACCCCAGCAGCGAAAAGGCGCCGATCAGTTCGGGCGTGTCCGCATCGGGGGTGCAGGAGATATGCACGCGCTTTTCGGTGAAATTGACCCGCGCCGCGGCGATCCGCCGGTCGCGCACCAGCCCCTGCTCCAGCTTGGCGATGCAGCCCGCGCAGCGGATGTCGGGCACCGCGAAATCGCGTTCGACGAGCAGGGCGGCAGCGTCGGTCACTGGAGGTCGACCCGGTAGCGCGCCTCATCGGCGCCGCGATGCACCGACAGGTCGATCTGCCAGCGCCCGGCGGGCAGCGCACCCAGCGAACGCAGCGTGCCGTCTGCCACCGGGGCGAAGCGCAGTGCGCGCGGGGGCGTCTGGCCGAGCGGATGGCGGAGCGTCGCGACGATGCGCAGCCCCTCCACCGGGGCGCCGTCCTTGCGGACGGCCAGCCGGACGTGGCGGCTCTCGTCGACCGTGACGCTCTTGTCCCAGCCGAGCTGGTCCTGCGCGTCGGCGCGCGCGAGCCATTCGTTGTAATGCTGGCTCGCGACATAGCTGTTGTCGACGACGGTGCCGCCGAAGGTCGACAGCGCGAAGCTCGCCATCACGATGTTGACGCTGATGACGACGCCGAAGAAGGCGACGAGGATCATCGCCGCATGGCGCCCGGTGAAGGGCCCCCGCTCCCGCTTGTCGCTCATGGCTCGGTCCCCGGACGGTCGAACTGGATGGTCTCGCGGTCGCCGCGCGGATCGTCGTCGAGCGCACGCACCGCGATGGTGAAGTCCTGCCGCGCCGGTCCCGCGCCGGGAGCGACGACGAACAGCTTCGCGCTCGTCACGCTGTCGGGCGCCAGCGGCAGGCGCAGGCTCTGGCCCGCGGTTTCGCGCGCGCCGTCCTCGGTCCACAACCGGGCACCGGGCAGGCCGCTCAGCGTCACCTCGACGTCACGCGGGCGAAGCTCCATGTTGCGCAGCTTCAGCGTGTAATTGTTGCGGATCGCGCCATCGGACAGCTGGACGTAGAGCGGGCTGCGCTCGTGCTGGACGGCGAGGTCGAGCCGGGTACGCTGGCCGAGCGCGAAAAGCATCGCGAGGCCGATCGCGCCCCACAGGCCGAAATATATCAGGGTGCGCGGCCGGAATAGCGTCTTGCGGATCGGCGGCGCGACCCCGCCCGCCTTTTCGGTCGCGGCGTCGTCGAGGGTGCAATAGTCGATCAGCCCGCGCGGCCGCCCGACCTGCGCCATCACGCTGTCGCAGGCGTCGATGCAGAGCGCACAGGTAATGCAGCCGATCTGCGGCCCCTCGCGGATGTCGATGCCGGTTGGACAGACCGCGACGCACTGGTTGCAATCGACGCAGTCACCGAAGGCGCCGGGGTTCTTCTCGGCCTTCTTGACACTGCCGCGCGGCTCGCCGCGCCAGTCCTTGTAGGTGACGAGCAAAGATTTCTCGTCCATCATCGCGGTCTGGATGCGCGGCCAGGGGCACATATAGATGCACACCTGTTCGCGCAGGAAGCCGCCGAGGACAAAGGTCGTCGCGGTCAGCACCGCCACAGTGACATAGGCGACCGGCGCCGCCTGCCCGCTCCAGAAATCCTGCGTCAGCGTCGGCGCGTCGGCGAAATACATGATCCACGCGCCGCCGGTCCAGAAGGCGACGGTCAGATAGATCGCATATTTGAGCGTCCGCTTCGCGATCTTCTCCGCCGTCCACGGGCCGTTCGCGAGGCGGATCTGCGCGTTGCGGTCGCCGTCGATCAGCCGGTCGACATGCTGGAACAGGTCGGTCCACACCGTCTGCGGACAGGCATAGCCGCACCATGCGCGCCCGACCGCGCTGGTGACGAGGAACAGCCCGATCCCCGCCATGATGAGCAGGCCCGCGACATAATAGAATTCATGCGGCCAGATTTCGATCTGGAACATGTAGAAGCGCCGATTCGCCAGATCGACGAGCACCGCCTGATCGGGCGCGTGCGGCCCGCGATCCCAGCGAATCCACGGCGTCCCGTAATAGATCGCCAGCGTGACCGCCATGATCGCCCATTTGAAGCGCCGGAAAGGGCCGTCGACCTTCTTGGGGTAGACGCCCTTGCGCGCCGCATAGAGCGATCCATGCTCGCCGGTCAGATCCTCAGGGCTGGCCATCGGCTCCCCGTCCTTCGGTTCCCGGCCCTTCCGCCGTCGCGGCCGCCATGGCCGGCGTCGGCGCCTTTTCGCCGCCGCCGAGCGAATAGACATAGGCGGCGAGCATCTTGATCGTTACCGGATCAAGCCGGCTGTTCCAGCGCGGCATCACGCCGTTGCGCGGCTGGGTCACCGTCGCGGTGATGCTCGCGCGGTCGCCGCCATAGAGCCAGATAGCGTCGGTCAGCTTCGGCGCGCCGACCTCGCGCCCGCCGTTGCCGGCGGGGCCATGGCACACCGCGCAATTCGCCTCGAACAGCACCGCGCCGCGCGCCGACGACGCGCTCGGCTTTTCCTGATGGCTGATGACGCGGACATGGCTGACGACATCGGCAATCTGCGCGGGCTCGAGGATGCCGTCGTGCCCGAAGGCAGGCATCTGGCTGGTCCGCGTTTCCTTGTGATCGGGGTTCCGGATGCCGTGGGTGATCGTATATTCGATCGTCGACAGGTCACCGCCCCACAGCCAGTCGTCGTCGGTCAGGCTGGGATAGAGTTTCTTCACTCCCGCGCCGCCCGCGCCGTGGCACTGGACGCAATGGACGCGAAAGGCCGCCGCCCCGCCCTGCACCGCCGCCTGCATCAACTCGGGCTTCGCGGGCAGGTCGGCGATCGCGGTCGCGGCGATCGCGTTCATCACCGGGGCGCGGCGCTGCGCGTCGGCCTGCATCTCCTGTTCGAGCTGGCCGCGGCTGCTCCAGCCGAGCACGCCCTCGGTCGCGCCGTGGATCATCGGCCACGCGGGATAAAGGATGACATAGACGATGCCCCAGACGATCGTCGCATAGAGCGACCACAGCCACCAGCGCGGCATCGGCGTGTCGAGTTCCTCGATGCCGTCCCATTCGTGGCCCGACGTCGCCGTCCCCGTTACGTCATCGATGCGCTTATGATCGGCCATTATCGTCTTCCTTGAAGATCATGTTTGCGGCTTCGTCATGGTGACGGCGGGCGCCCTTGCGGAACGGCCAGGCGATGAAGAGAAGGAACATCGCCACCATGACGATCAGGCCCCAGCTATCGGCGAAATGCCGGACTTCGTCATAGGTCATCGCGCCGCTCCCGCTGCCGTGTCGGGCGCATGCGCCTGTTCCTGCGGCGCTGCCTTCTCGACATCGACGAGCGTGCCAAGCATCTGGAGATAGGCGATCAGCGCATCCATTTCGGTCACCCGCGACGGGTCGCCATCGAAATCACGCACCTGCGCCTTGGGGTAGCGCTTGACGAGATCGCCAGCGCCCGCATCCGGGTCGGCCTGCGCGCGGATGTCGGCGTTCGCGTTGGCGATGTCGGTCTTGGTATAGGGAACGCCGACGCGATAGAGCGCGGTCAGGTCGCGCGCCATGTCGCCCGCATCGAGATCGCGGTCGGCGAGGAAAGCATAGCCGGGCATGATCGATTCGGGGACGACGCTGCGCGGATCGATCAGATGCGCCTTGTGCCATTCGTCCGAATAGCGTCCACCGACGCGCGCGAGGTCGGGCCCGGTGCGCTTCGACCCCCACTGGAACGGGTGATCATACATGCTCTCGGCGGCGAGGCTATAGTGGCCATAGCGTTCGACCTCGTCGCGGAACGGGCGGATCATCTGGCTGTGACAGGTATAGCAACCCTCGCGCATATAGATGTTGCGCCCCGCGAGTTCGAGCGGCGTATAGGGCCGCATCCCGTCGACCTTCTCGATCGTGTTGTCGATCCAGAACAGGGGCGCGATCTCGACGATGCCGCCGATCGCGACCGCGATCAGCGCGAAGAAGCCGAGCAGGCTGACGTTGCGTTCGAGCTTCTTGTGGCTGAAGCGCTTTTCGGCAGGTTGGGTCGCCATGGCCTGTGGCTCCTTATTCGGCGGGAACGGGCGCCAGCGGGCGATCCGCGGCGGCGTTGTAGGGGGTCTCGGTCATCGGCTTTTCCTCGCGGACCTTGCCCGCGAGCGTCGCCCAGACGTTGACGATCAGGATGACGAAACCGGCGAGATACATCGCCCCGCCCGCAGCGCGGATCAGATACATCGGATGCATCGCCGCAACGGTCTCGGCAAAGCTGTAGACGAGGTAGCCGTCGGCGCCATACTCACGCCACATCAGCCCCTGCATGATCCCCGCGACCCACATCGAGGCGGCGTAGAAGACGATCCCCAGCGTCGCGAGCCAGAAGTGCCAGTTGACCATGCGCAGCGAATAGAGCCGCGGACGTCCCCACAGGCGCGGCACCAGATAATAGACCGCGGCGAAGGTGATCATGCCGTTCCAGCCGAGCGCGCCGGCGTGGACGTGCGCGATCGTCCATTCGGTATAGTGGCTGAGGCTGTTGAACGCCTTCACCGACAGCATCGGCCCCTCGAAGGTCGCCATGCCGTAGAAGGCGAGCGCGACGACCATCATGCGGATGATCGGATCGGTGCGGATCTTGTCCCACGCGCCGTTCAGCGTCATCAGCCCGTTGATCATGCCGCCCCAGCTCGGCATCCATAGCACGACCGAAAACACCATGCCCAGCGTCTGCGCCCAGTCGGGCAGCGCCGTATAGTGCAGGTGGTGCGGCCCCGCCCAGATATAGAGGAAGATCAGCGACCAGAAGTGGAGGATCGACAGGCGATAGCTGTAGATCGGCCGCTCGGCCTGTTTCGGCACGAAATAATACATCATCGCGAGGAAGGGCACGGTCAGGAAGAAGGCGACCGCATTATGCCCGTACCACCATTGCGTCAGCGCATCCTGCACCCCGGCAAAGGCCGAATAGCTCTTCGACCCGAAGATCGTCGCGGGCACCGACAGATTGTTGACGATGTGCAGCATTGCGATGGTGACGATGAAGCTGAGGTAAAACCAGTTGGCGACATAGATATGCGGCTCGCGGCGTTTGACGATTGTGCCGACGAAGACGACGAAATAGACGACCCAGACGATCGTCAGCCACAGGTCGACATACCATTCGGGCTCGGCATATTCGCGCGCCTCGGTGACGCCCATCAGATAGCCTGTGGCCGCGAGAACCAGGAAGAGCTGATAGCCCCAGAAGACGAAACGCGCGGCGCCCGGAAAGGCAAGCCGCGCGCGGCAGGTGCGCTGGACGACATAGAAGCTCGTCGCGATCAGCGCATTGCCGCCGAACGCAAAGACCACCGCGGAGGTGTGCAGCGGGCGCAGCCGCCCGAAGCTGGTATATTCGATGCCGAGGTTAAGCGCCGGAAAGGCAAGTTGCAGCGCGATATAGAGGCCGACGGCCAGTCCCGCGAGTCCCCAGAAGATGGTAGCGATGACGCCCCAGCGCACCGGATCGTCGTCATAGACGCCCTCGTCGGGCGGCATCTTCAAAAGGCCCCGCGCCATCCCGCCATAATCGGCGGCCGAAAGGCGCGTCCACAGGACGATCAGGCAGGCGACCGCCACGATGACCATATGCACGGCAAAGGGTGTGTCGACCGCCAGCGCCGCAAAGACAAGCGCCAGCAGGGCAAGGCCCATCCAGCCGCCCGCCTTGAAAACCAGATCGTCCATATCATTTGCCCCTGTTCGGCGCGGCTCTTCATCGGACCGCGTGGCTTTCGGCCGCCTTGGACTCGCGGCGGGGCGAAAACATTGACATGGATCAACCAACGCCTTGCGCTTCGTCAATGCGTTATGATGCGCGCGGGCGCAGACCGGCTCCGTCAACAAAGGAGCCGATCATGAAACGCATCCCTCTCTCCCTCGCCGCGCTGTCCGCGCTCGCCCTGTTGCCGGGGCAGGCGGCCGCAAAGGCCGGCGATGTGCGGGTCAAACTGCTCGCGACACTCGTCGCCCCCGACGGCAAGATCCGCGACGTCAAGACCGACCTGATCGGCCTGCCCGCGGGATCGCAGGCCAAGGCCGACGACAATGTCACCCCGACGATCGCGATCGAATATTTCGTCGCCGACCATGTCTCGCTCGAAACGATCGCGGGCGTCACCCAGCACGACGTGAACGGCCGCGGCGCGCTGGCCGGGGCGGAACTGGTCTCCAACGCGAAGATCGTGCCCGCGACTCTGACGGTCAAATATCATTTCGGCGAAGACGGCGGCGTGCAGCCCTATGTCGGCGCCGGACCCAGCTATTTCATCTTCATCGACGAAAAGCCGGGCGCGGCGACGCGCGCGCTCGGCGCGACGCGGCAGAAGATGGGCGACAAGTTCGGCGTCGCGGTGCAGGCGGGGATCGACATTCCGGTGAACGACCGGGGGCTCTCGCTCTCCTTCGACGCCAAGCGCTATATCCTGCGCCCGACAGCGCACTGGTATGCCGGCACGACCGAAGTGCTGGCGACGAAACACCGGCTCGATCCCTGGGTGATCAGCGCCGGGGTCGGTTTTCGGTTTTAAGAGCTCCCCACTGGCGCCGATGGCCTGTCAGCCCGCCATGTCCTCCATCGCCGCGCGGTCGTTGATGACGATCTCGCGGCGCGAGGGCAGGTCGAGCAGGCCGTCGGCGCGCATTTTGGTGAGCTGGCGGCTCGTCGTCTCGATCGTCAGGCCCAATATGTCGGCGATCTGCTGACGGCCGAACGGCAGTTCGAACCCGCTTCGCGTCCCGGCATCGCAGCCCTGCCCCGACAAACGCTCGGACATTTCGAGCAGGAAGGAGGCGACCTTCTCCGACGCCGACTTGCGGCCGAGCAGCATCATCCAGTGCCGCGCGCGGTCGAGTTCGTCGAGCGTGCGGCGTAGCAGCTTGTGCTGCAGATCGGGATGCGCGCTCGCGAATTCGTCGAAGCTCTTGCGGTTGAAGATGCAGACCTCGGCATCGGTCATCGCGGTGGCGCTGTAGGGGCTTTCCTTGCCGAACGGACGGCCGATGAAATCGGAGGGAAAGACGATACCGACGATCTGCTCGCGCCCGTCGGCGGCCGCGACGACCAGCTTGAGAACGCCGTCGAGGACATTGGCGACGACCGGCGCGTCATCGCCTTCCCACAGCAAGGTATGCCCCGCCTTCACCCGCTGGCGGCGGCCCAATTTCCCGAGCAGCGCCAATTCGTCGGCGTCAAGGCTCGCACAGATGGCCCGGTTGCGGACGACGCAGGATGCACAATCGGTCACCCATCCGCCATAGTCGACTGCGGCGCTGCTGGGAAGGGAGGATGGTTCCAAAAGCGCTCCGGTCATGCCGCCCGCGCCGGCCGCACCGCCATCGGGACATAGACGAGCAGGAACAGCAGGAAAGCCGCCGCCCACAGCCCGCCCGCGACCGCGATGACCGACACATAGTCGAACGGCAGGAGCGGCGCGACCACGCGCAGCAGCGCGCCGGAATGGACAAGGACATATATAAGGACGGTCGCGCGGTCGGCCTCGAGCGGGCGGCCGGTGTGGCCGCGCGTCGCACGCGTCATCACCGCCAGCGTCATCGCCCCCATCGCCCCGGCACCAAGCGCGTGCACCGCGCTCGACACCGGCAGGAAAGGATGCAGTGTCGCGCAGCCGAGCAGGATCAACCCCGCCGGAAGCCACGCGTAGGAGAGGTGGAGAACGAAGACGAGCGGATCGCTGAGCGCTTTCACTCCCGCCCAGCGCGCGAGGCGAACGATCTGGAGCACGCCCGCCGCGATCAGCAATCCGGCCGTGACGGGGCTGGCGGGCCCTGCGACCCACGCCGCGAGCGCGACCGCGGTGGCGCCGATGACCGCCATGTCGAAGCGGTTCGGCAAGGACGGCAGTCCCTCGCTGCTCCCCTGCCGCATCAGCCAGTTGCGCGTGAAGGCGGGGGTGATGCGGCCGCCGATCAGGGAGATCAGCAGCAGGATCAGCGCAAAGCCCATATGCACCCCGAGCATCGGATCGGCGAGCACGCCCATCATCGCGGCATGATCGAACGCGCAGGCGACGGCGAACAGGAAGAGGATGATCAGGATCGGCTTGTTGCGGTTGCCCGAGGCGAAAATCTCGCGCGCCGCATAGGCGAGCAGGATCAGCAGATAGACGACATCGAGCGCCGCGCCGACGAACGGCGGCACCGTCGCCGAAAAGAGGATCGCCAGCCGCGCCGCGAGCCATAGCCCGCCAACCGCCGCGACCCGCCAGCCGGTCACCGTCGGCCGCCCGGTCCAGTTGGGCATGGCGGCGCTGACGAAACCGCCGATGATCGCGCCGAGATAGCCGAACAGCATCTCGTGCTGGTGCCAGGCGAGCGGGTCCATCACGATCGGCAGCGTCCAGCGCCCGCCGAGCGCACCGACCCACAACGTCACGACGATGACCGCCCACAGCGCGCCGCATCCGAAGAGCAGGCGATAGCCGCCGCGCAGCCAGAGCGGCGAGCGCGCGTCGGTGCCCGGCGCGCCGGCGGCCATCATCACCATGCTCATGCCCGCGCACCCTTTCGCCACAGGCCGAGGATCACGACCTGCCACGCGACCGCGACCCCGCCGAGGATGAACACGACATCGCCGAAGGTTCGGATCCAGCGCAAGGTTTCGAGGAAGCCCTGCTGCAGGAATTCGTCGCTGCGCGCATACCACATGCCGGTGGTCACGCTCGCCTCGAACTGGAACAGGCCGACCGGCAGCAGGCTGGTGAAGATCATCAGCACCAGCCCCGCATTGAGCCCCCAGAAGCCGACGCGCATCAGCCGCTCGTTGAACGCGATCTCGGGCCGGATATAGCGCAGCACCAGCAGGGTGAAGCCCAATGCCAGGAAGCCATAGACCCCGAACAGCGCCGCATGGGCATGGACCGCAGTGGTGTTGAGCCCCTGGAGATAGAAGAGCGCAACGGGGGTGTTGATCATGAAGCCGAAGACCCCGGCGCCGAGCATGTTCCAGAAGGTGACCGCGACGAAGCAGATCAGCGGCCAGCGCAGCGAACGCATCCACGGCGCACGGTCGCGCAGGCTCCAATGCTCCCACGCCTCGTAACCGAGCACGATCAGCGGCACGACCTCGAGCGCGCTGAACGCCGCGCCGACCGCCATCACCGGGGTCGTCGTCCCCGAGAAATAGAGGTGGTGGAAGGTTCCCGGCACCCCGCCGACCATGAACAGCGACGCCGAGGCAAGGCTGGCCGCGGTCGCGATCCGCTTCGACACCAGCCCCATCGACGCGAAGATGAAGGCGATGGCGGCGGTCGCGAACACTTCGAAAATGCCCTCGACCCACAGGTGAACGACCCACCAGCGCCAATATTCCATGATCGTGATGTGAGTGCGCTCGCCATAGAAGAGGCCCGAGCCGTAGAAGAGCCCGATCGCGACCGTCGAGACGGTGAGCAGCAGAAGCAGGCTGCGGTCGCCGCCCTTCTCGCGCCGCAGCGCGGGCATCATGCAGCGCAGCATCAGCACCAGCCAGAAGAGCAGCCCCGCGAACAGCGCAAGCTGCCAGACGCGGCCGAGGTCGAGGAATTCATAGCCCTGATGCCCGAGCC
Source organism: Sphingopyxis sp. DBS4 (assembly GCF_024628865.1). Taxonomy (NCBI): domain Bacteria; kingdom Pseudomonadati; phylum Pseudomonadota; class Alphaproteobacteria; order Sphingomonadales; family Sphingopyxidaceae; genus Sphingopyxis; species Sphingopyxis sp. DBS4. The sequence goes on along the minus strand of NZ_CP102384.1, from coordinate 482,907 downwards.
AGAAACCCAGCCCGTCGGGCATTTCCTGCGCAATGGCGAAATAATTGCCCGCGAACGACCCGACGACGACCAGGATCAGCGCCCAGAAGAGCAGGTCGACCCCCAGCTTCTGATGCTTGGGATCGCCGCCGTGGATCACCGGCGCAAGGAACAGCCCGGCGGCGAGAAACGCCGTCGCGATCCACAGCACCGCGCTCTGCACATGCCAGGTCCGGGTCAGCGCATAGGGAAAATATTGCGAGACATCGATGCCGTAAAAGCTCTGCCCCTCGATCGTGTAATGCGCGGTGAAGCCGCCGATGAATATCTGGAAGATGAACAGCGCGAGCACCACGAACAGATATTTGCCGAGCGCCCGCTGCGACGGCGTCAGCGCCGCGAGCGTCAGCGGATCCTTGTCGGCGGCGACCAGCGGCGTGTCGTCATGGCGGCGCAGAAAAGCCCAGCCCCAGATCAGCGCGCCGACGCCCGCGATCAGGATGACGACGCAGGCGAGCGACCAGAGGATATTCTCCGGCGTCGGCTGGTTGCCGATCAGCGGCTCGGGCGGCCAGTTGTTGGTGTAGGTCGCCACCGTCCCCGGCCGCTCGGTCGAGGCGGCCCACGCGGTCCAGAAGAAGAAATCGGTCAGCTTCTGCCTTTTCTCCGCGCTCGGCAGCGTATCTTCCTTCATCGCATAATTGTCGCGCATTTCGTGCAGCGCCGGGTCGTTGCCGTAGAGCCCCTCATAGTGAGCCGCGACGAGAGCGATCGCGCGGGCGCGGCGATCCGACACGGTGACGATGCCCGTCGCCGGATCGAGGGCGTTATGCCGATATTCCTGCTTGAGCTGATAGGTCAGCGCCGCTTTCTGCTCGACGGCAAGATGGTCGAACGGCTTGCCATAGCCGTCCTCGGCCGCAAGGCTCAGCCAGGCGGTGAGTTCGCGGTGCAGCCAGTCGGCCGACCAGTCGGGCGCCTGATAGGCGCCGTGGCCCCAGATCGAACCGAGCTGCATCCCGCCGGTGCTCTGCCACGCCGCCTGCCCGGCCATGATGTCCTCGCGGGTCATCAGGACCTCGCCCGAGGCAGCGACGACCTCTGCCGGGATCGGCGGCGCCTTGCGATAAACCTCGACCCCCGAAATGCCGAGGATCGCGAAGGTCACCGTCAGGACCGCGATCAATGTCCACCAGAGCTTGCGATATTCGCCCATGGAAACCCCCTGTCGTTTCAAGAAATCCGTGTCAGCCTGCGGTCCCGCCGCCTTCGTCGAACAGGATCGTCAGCAACAGCGACGTGTCGGCGACCGCCTTGACCGCGTGCGGCGTCCCCGGTTCGAGGAACAGCCAATCGCCGGTCTTGAGTTCGGCCGAAACCTCGCTCTCGATCCGCGCGTGCCCCGCGATGCAATAGAGCGTCAGAGATCCCGCAACGCGGTGCGGCGCGATCGACTGACCGGCGCGCACCACCAGATGAATGGCCTCGAAGGACGGGGTGCGGGCCAGCGCCGCCGTCGTGGTCGCCCGAAGGTCGATCGCGCCAAGATGCGCCACTTCGCCTGGACCGCAATGGTGCAGCGCCATGCTCAACGCTCCCGAAGTCGGGCGCGGCGGACCAGGGCGCGAAACCATCGACCGACACGGTTCGCGGGGCGGTCGCCACTGGCATGACGCGCGCGCCGCATATCGAGCGGTCCCGATCCGATCACTTCACCGCATTCCGGGCAGAACATCGTCCATCCTCCATCCGCGGCCCCTTCGCCCCTGCCCCGCACGATAGCAGAAACGGCGGTGAAGAATTTGCGCTGGCGCAAACTTCTCCCCTTTGCGCCAAGCCGCGCCTAGAAGGCCATCATGACTGCCCCGATTCCCATCGATGCCAGGACGCTCGCCGAGGTCGCCCTGCTGGCAGCGCTGCCGCCTGCCGTGCTGGATGAAGTGGCCGGGCTGGCGCGTGCGCGGTCACTCGCGCGGGGCATGCGGATATTCGATCAGGGCGAGCGCGCCGGCCGCGCGCACGCCCTGTTGTCGGGCTGCGTACGCATCACGCAGGCCGGCAGCGACGGCGAGGAGATTCTCGTCCGCTTGATCGGCCCCGGCGAAATCTTCGGCTGCGTCCCCGTTCTGACCGACGGCCTCTATCCCGCCGACGCGACCGCGATGGCCGATTCGCTGGAGGTGAGCTGGGATCCCGCCGACCTGCTCGCGCTGATGCAGCGTCATTCGCAGGTCGCGATCGCCATGGTCGGCATCGTCGGTAAACGATTGGGCGAAGCGCAGGAGCGGCTGCGCGAACTGGCGACACAAAGCGCCGAGCGCCGCGTCGCGCGCACGCTGCTACGGCTGCTCGACCAGGCCGGGCGCCGGACCGTTGACGGCATAAGGATCGAATTTCCGCTGCGGCGCAAGGACATCGCCGATATCGCCGGGACCACGCTCCACACCGCCAGCCGGCTTGTCGCAGGCTGGGGGCGCCAGGGCCTGCTCGTCACCCGCCATGGTCATATCATCATCAGATCGCCGGATAAGCTCCGCGCGATCGCCGAGGAAGTGCTGGATTGAGGGACTGGCAATGGTGCGCCCGGCGGGATTCGAACCCACGGCCCCCAGATTAGGAATCTGATGCTCTATCCTGCTGAGCTACGGGCGCGCCGGGCGCTCGTTTAGCGGCGGGGAGCGCGCAGCGTCAATCGCGATCAATTGATCGCATCGGGTGGAGCAATCGGCACCAGCAAAGGCATCGCCGCGATGCCGTCGTCGTGCAGCGCCTGCGCCTCCTGGGGCGAGGCTTGGCCGTGGATCAGATCCTCCGCCGCGCGCCCTTCGTGCATCGCCCGCGCCGCCGCGGCGAAATCGCGGCCGACCCAGCGCGACTGCGGCAGCATCTCGGCCTGCTTCGCCGCAATCTCGGCCAGCACCTTGCGTACCAGTTCGGGTGATGGCTCAGCGGAATCGGCGGGCGGAGCCACAGGTGCCGCGACCGTCTGGTTCGACTTCGCTCCGACGCGCGGCGCCATCACCGCCTTGCGGATATCGGCGTCGCCGCAGACCGGGCAGCCGATCAACCCGCGCGCCTGCTGGTCGGCGAAGCTGTCGCTGCTCGCGAACCACGCCTCGAACCGGTGCTCGCCGGCGGCGCAGCAGAGGTCGAAGACGATCATCTCAATCGGCTTTCAGCAGCGCGTCGAGTTCGCCCTTCGCCTCGAGCGCGGCGAGGTCGTCGCTGCCGCCGACATGCCGGTCGTCGATGAAGATCTGGGGCACCGTGCGCCCGCCGTTCGCGCGCGCGACCATCGCCTCCTGGCCGGCGCGATCCATCGTCACGTCGATTTCGCGATAGACGGCGCCCTTGCGGTCGAGCAGCGCCTTGGCGCGCGCGCAATAGCCGCAAAAGGCCTTCGTATAGATTTCAATCGTCGCCATATGGCTATCCTGCCGTCCTTCCATCCCCGATATCGGAATCCAACGACGCAAAGTCAAATATGTTGCTCGTCATCAGCGCATCGGGGACGACGCGCGCCCAGCTTAGCGCCGAAATGCGCACCGCGCCGCTGCGCCGAAGCGTCCGCGCCGCCGCGCGCAGCGTCGCGCCGCTCGCGTGGACGTCATCGATCAGCACCAGATGCCGCCCCGCCGCCCGTGTCCGCGCATCGGGGGCGAGCGCGAAGGCGCCCGCGACGATCCGCTCGCGCTCGCGCCGCCCCTTGCCGCGCAGCGCCGCCGTGGCCTTCGGCCGAACGAGCAGGTGCGGATCGTGCGCGACCCCGGTGAGCAGCGCCAGCGCGTCGGCGACCATCGCCGCCTGGTTGAAGCCGCGCGACCAGAGCCGCCAGCGGTGGAGCGGCACCGGCACCAACAGCATCTCCCCGCTGTTGCCGAGCGTCGCCAGCGGGCGCGCCATCAATTGCGCCATCAGCCGCGCATGCCCGGTCCGCCGCCCATATTTGAGGCGCAGCGCGACCGTGCGCGCGACGGGACCATAAGCAACCGCTGCGGGGGCGCCGTCGAACGGCGGCGCATCGGCCATGCACGCGCCGCATTCGACCGCGCCGCCGGGGAGCGCCGTCGGCAGCGGAATTGAGCAGCGCGCGCAGGCGGGACCGTCGAGGAAGTGCAGCGACGACCAGCACGACAGGCAGAATTGGCGGTCGTCGCCGACGATCACCCCGCATCCGGGGCAACGCGGCGGCAGCGCATAATCGACGGCAGCGCGCCCAGCGGTTCGCAGAAGGCGAAGCAGCGCCCGCCCTGCCCCTGCGTCCGCCGCTGGCGGGCCGATTTCCGCATCTCCGGCGGCCATCGTCCTATCGTCCCCCATGTCGCGACTTGTGCAGCATCGCCGGGAGAGGCACAAGCGCGCGCATGTCGCAGCCCCCGCCGCTTTTTTCCCCCGCCCGCGACGCCGCGCAGCGCGACCGCGCGGCGCTCCTGCCCGCCGACGCCAATTTCCTCGCGCCGATCGTCGCCGACACCTTGCTCGACCGCCTGTCGATGGTCACACGGGCCTTTTCCCGCACCCTGCTGATCGGAGCGCACGACGCGGCGCTGGCCGAGCATCTCCACGCGACCGGAACTCACCTCACCCTGTTCGAAGCCGGGCCGCGGCTGGCCGCAGCGACGGGCGCGATCGTCGGTGAGGTCGATGCGATCGACCTGCCGCTGGCGAGCTTCGACCTCATCGTCTGGCCGGGCGGGCTCGAAGCGGTGAACGACGTTCCCGGCGCGCTCGTCCGCCTTCGCGCGCTGCTCGCACCCGACGGCCTGCTCCTCGGCGTCTTCGTCGGCGACGGCAGCCTGCCGCGCCAGCGCCGCGCGGTGATGAGCGAGGGCGTGCGGCCGATCGCGCGGCTGCATCCGCAGGTTGACCTGGCGTCGATGGGCAATCTGCTCCAGCGCACCGGCTTCGCGCTGCCGGTGGTCGACGTCGATGCGCTGACCGTGCGCTATGGCGACTGGTTCGCGCTCGTCCGCGACTTGCGCGCCGCCGGCCTGTCGAGCCGCCTCTCGCCCGCGCCGCCACCGCTGACGCGCGACGAAGTGGTGCGGATCGCCGCCGCCTTCGCCGCGCAGGCCGATCCCGACGGGCGCATCGCCGAAACTTTCCGCCTGATCCACTTCAGCGGCTGGGCGCCGCACCCCGACCAGCCAAAACCCGCGCGGCGCGGCAGCGGGTCGGCTTCGCTCGCGGAAGCGCTGAAGCCGAAGACGTGACCGTCGCCCTGCAAATCTAGATCAACGCCTCGATCAGCCCGATCAGCGGCAGGTCGGCGGGCGGCATGGCAAGGCCGTGCAGTTCGACCGGCCGCACCCAGCGCAGCGCGCTAGCGTGCATCGCCTGCGGCGTCCCGCGCCATTTGCGGCAGACGTAGAGCAACAGCAGCAGGTGCCGGTCGCCCAGCGTGTCGCTTGCGAAACAGGCGGGCGCGAGGCAGCTATGATCGACGTCGATCGCCAGCTCCTCGGCCAGCTCGCGGATCAGCGCACGTTCGGGGGTTTCGCCGGATTCGAGCTTGCCGCCGGGAAATTCCCACAATCCCGCCATCGGCTTGCCGTCCGGCCGTTGCTGGACGAGCAGCCGCCCGTCGCGATCGACGAGCGCCGCCGCGACGACGGTGAGGATGGAAACTGCGGCATTTCCCGCCTTGAACACGGACAAATTATTAACCCTCCTGTGCGACCCTCGAAAGCCTCGGGAACTATAACTTCAGTCAGGGGCGGAACAATGAACAAGATTCAGAGGCTGCTGCGGTCGACCAGAGCCGCGACAGCCGTCGAATACGGGCTGATATTGGCCCTGATCTTTATCGTTGCGCTGAGCGCGATGAGCGCCGTCGGAACATCGACCATCACCATGTGGAACAAGGTGTCCTCGAACACAACCAGCGTCCTATAAACGGCGACCTGTCCAATAGCGGGACTTGATCGCACCCGTTTACGCAGACCCGCCATTAAGATTTTCAAAACTTATTTCACCTAGACCCGAACCGTTGACCCAGACCAGACCGTCAACAGGGTAAGTGAAGCATCAGGAGACCAGTCATGAAATTCATCAAGAAATTCGCCCGCGACACCAAGGCCGCGACCGCCATCGAATATGGCCTGATCGCCGCTCTGATCGCCGTCGCCGGCATCACCGCGATGAGCGCCGTCGGCAGCGGCGTGAAGGGTGCGTTCACGGACGTCGCGACCAACCTCGGTCAGACCGTTCCGTAATAGCCGAAAGGCTTCTCGCGCTTTATCGCGCGAGCATCGGAATCGGGGGCGGTGGCTCAGGCCACTCGCCCCCTTTTCGCGTCAGCGGCTGGCGTAAACGACGATCTTGACCTTCTGTCCCGGCACCAGCCGGCTCGACGCGGTCAGGCGGTTGAGCACCTGGAACCGCTCGGTCTGATAATCCTGATAGGCCATGCGCCGTGCCAGCGTCGCGACGGTGTCGCCGCGACCCACGGTGACGACATCGACCCGCCGCGGCCGGATCGCGGCCGCTTCGCTCGCATTCAGGCGCCGGACGCTGTTGAACATCGGATTGAAGACGCCCGAACCGCCCGCCTTGGTCAGCGTCACGAAGTGAAAGGCACTGCTGCGCGAAAATTCATAGGCGAAGACGGTGACGTCGACCTGCCCCGACTGGGTGTTGGCGCGCGCGACCGAATAATATGCGGGAATCCCGTTCACCGTCGTGCGCTGGACGCTGCTCGGGCTCAGCGACGCATTGCCCGCCACCGCCTTGAACGCCGCCGCGATATAGGCGTTCATGTCGCCGTTATAGGCCGCGGTCGTGAATTGCGCCTGGCCGCCGTTGCCGCTCACAGAAACCGCGTCGGTGGCGTTCTGCATGCCATAGCCGTTCGGCACGGTGAATTTGAGCCGGAGAGCGGGGTGCAGGAAGTCGCGCCCCTCGATCACCCCCTGCGCGGGATCGTCGCCATAGAGCACGCCATCGACCGACGCGAGAAAAGCATCGGCGTTGCGCACGCCGCCGCGCCCGACCTTCGCCGCCAGGCTTTCGGCGTTGCGGACGCGCGAGGCGGGATCGGGGTGGGTGCTCGCCCATTCGGGGATCGACCGCGCGTCGCCGCCCGATAGCCGCGCCTCGAGATCGGTCTGGTTGGCAAGGCTCGCGAGCATCGTCGACAGCGCGAGCGGGTCGTAGCCCGCCTTCTTGAGATATTGAACGCCGAGTTGATCGGCCTCGAGTTCCTGCCCGCGCGAAAAGCCGAGCGTCGCGAGCTGCGCCGCCTGCATCGCATTGTTCTGGAGCAGGCCGCCGAGGCCGCCGAGCAACCCGCCATTGTCGCCGATCGCACCGCCGATCACCGCGCCGAGCACGCCGAGAATCGTGTTCCGCGTCGCCGCCTTCTGCCTTTTCTTGCTGTGCTGCGCGGCGACATGGCCGACCTCGTGCCCCAGCACGCCCGCGAGCTCGGCCTCGTCGTTCATCAGCGCCATGAGCTGGCGCGTGACATAGACATAACCGCCGGGGATCGCGAAGGCGTTGTTCACCGGCGAATTGAGCAAGGTGACCGTGAAGTCCGTCGGCGAGCGCGACAGGCCCGACTGGACCGCGATATTCTGCCCGATCCGGTTCACATAGGCCGCCTGCGGACCGGCATAGGCGCCGCCGAATTCGGCGAGAAGCTGCGGATGCGCCTCGTCACCCTGCTTGCGTTCGGCGGGCGTGATGTTGGTCTGGGTCCGGATCGCCTTCAATTGCGCGTCGGCGGCGCCGGTGAAAGCGAACGCCGAAAGCGCGAATGCCGCCGCCAGCCTGTATTTCGTCTTCCGCATCGTCAACGACCTCCCTCATACACCTCGTCATTGCGAGCGGAGCGAAGCAATCCAGAGCGGTTTACGCCTGCTGTGGATTGCCGCGTCGCCTTCGGCCCCTCGCAATGACGATTCCAACCAACGACATCTCGTTCCGGTTCCGCCGCTCAGACCCGCCCCATTGCGAGGAACTTCTCCTCGCGCGCATCAAGCAGTGCTTCTCGCGACAATCCGGCCAGCGAATCGAGCTCTTCGGCGATCGCATCGCCGAGCGACTGGATCGCGGCCTCGGGCGCACGGTGGGCGCCGCCGACGGGCTCGGGAACGATGCGGTCGATAATTTTCAGCCCCAGCAGGTCCTGCGCCGACATCTTCATCGCGGTCGCGGCATCGGCCGCCTTGTCCGACGTGCGCCACAGGATCGACGCACAGCCTTCGGGCGAGATCACCGAATAGACGGCGTGTTCGAACATCAGCACGCGGTTCGCCGCAGCCAGCGCGATCGCGCCGCCCGATCCGCCCTCGCCGACGATCGCCGCGACCATCGGCACGCCCAGGGCAAGGCATTGCTCGGTCGAGCGCGCGATTGCCTCGGCCTGTCCGCGCTCCTCGGCCTGGATGCCGGGAAAAGCGCCCGACGTGTCGACCAGCGTCACCACCGGCAGCCCGAAGCGGTCGGCGAGCTGCATCAGGCGGATCGCTTTCCGATAGCCCTCGGGCTTCGCCATGCCGAAATTATGCTTCATGCGCGACGGGATGTCGTCGCCCTTTTCATGGCCGATCACCATCACGCGGCGGCCGCGAAAGCGCGCGAGCCCGCCCAGAATCGCCTGATCGTCGCCGAAATTGCGGTCGCCCGCCAACGGCATCCAGTCGTCGAACATATCCGCGACATAATGTTTGAAATGCGGCCGGTCGGGATGGCGCGCGACCTGCGTCTTTTGCCACGGGGTCAACTTCGAATAGATGTCGCGCAGCAATTTCGAGGACTTGTCCTCCAGCCGCGCGATGTCGCCGTCGATGTTGAGCGAGGGGTCGTCCCCCATCTCGCGCAATTCGGCAATCTGCCGATCGAGCGCCGCGACCTGTTTCTCGAAATCCAGAAAGGCTGTCATAGGGGAGCGCTAGTGCGAAGGCCGGGCGAGGTCAACGCCGGAACAAATCTGATTGAACCCGACTCCCCGAGCGAAGCCGAGGGGCTCGTTCGAGCGTAGCGAGAACCCGCACCGTCGCAGCCTCGACTACGCTCGGAATGGCCCCTCGGCTTCGGCCAAAGGCCGAAGTTTATCCTGAGCGCCCGCCAGGGCAGTCGAAGGGCTCGGGGAATCGGATCTCTTTGTCGAGGATGGATCATTTCATCCGCGCCAGCGGATGCCGCCGGTTCACCAGCTCGACCAGCCGCCTGCTGTCGACGTGCGTATAGATTTCGGTCGTCGCGATGTCGGCATGGCCGAGCATCAGTTGCAGCGCGCGCAAATCCGCCCCGCCCTCCAGCAGGTGTGTCGCGAAGGCGTGGCGCAGCACATGCGGGCTGATCGCGGTCGGGTCGATCCCGGCGCGTGCCGCGAGCTCGCGCAGCATCTGGAACAGCCGCACGCGCGACAGATGCGCCTTTCCCGATGGAAAGAGCCACGGCGAACCATCCGCGACCAACGGCAGCCAGCGGTCGATTCCTTCGCGCGTGCGTTCGGACAGAGGTACCAGCCGCTCCTTGTCGCCCTTCCCCCGAATGATCAGGAACTCGCGCCCGCCCGAAGCCGCGCGGCGGGGCAGCGATACGAGTTCGCTCGCGCGCAGCCCCGATCCATAGAGAAGTTCGAGCAGCAGCAGCATCCGTACCGCCTGCGCGGGCGGCGCTTCGCCTGCCGCTTCCTCGCCCGCCTGCGCGAACAGCCGCTCGACATCGTCGTGCGTCAATATGCGCGGCAAAGGCCGCCGCGTCGCCGGGCGCGCGATGTCGAGCGCGGGATTGTCGGCGCGCTCGCCCTCGTCGAGCAGGAAAGCGAAGAATTGCCGCAACGCCGACAATTTGCGCGCCGCGCTGCTCGCCGCAAGCGAGGCGTAGCCCGCCATCAGCGCGCGCAGATCGTCGGCCCCCGCCTCGCCCAGCGAACCGCGCACCCTCTCCGCCGCCTGCTCCAGATCGCGCTTGTAGGCCGCGAGCGTGTTGCGCGATGCCCCGCGCTCGGCCGCCATCATCTCCAGAAAGCGGTCGATCAGGATGCCGTCACTCACTTCAAGCTCATTGGTCTGGAGCTTATCACATTGAGCCGATTCCCCGAGCGAAGCCGAGGGGCCCTGCCGAGCGAAGTCGAGGCAGCGACGGTGCAGGTTCTCGCTTCGCTCGAACGAGCCCCTCGGCTTCGCTCGGGGAATCGGACTATGTCAGACACGCACCAGCGCTTCGGCGGCGATCATCCGCGCTTCGGCCTCGAGCCCGACGTCGCGCAGCGCGCGGGTGATGTAATAGAGGTGATAGGGCGGAATCTTCGACCAATCGCCCTGCATCCCTGCCGCCGCGATCAACGCGACCATCCCCGGCTCGCGCCGTTCGGCGGCCGCCATGATCGCGCGCGACCAGCGCGTCTGCTTACCGAGATCGACGTCGAGGTCGCCCGCCGCCGATGCCGCCTGGTCGGGGTCTATGCGTCCGAGGCCCGCCAGCCCCGCGACGAGGAATTTCGAGCGCAGAGAATCGGCGCTGTCGTCATTGCCCGAGAAATTGCCGATGCTGCCCGCGCTCACTCCGGTCAGCGCGCGCGGCGATCCGACCGCCATCACGCCCCACGCGCGGCTGCCGACGTCGAGTTTCTGAACCCACGCCATCGCGTTGGCGTCGTACCCCGCGGCGAGCATCGACCCCAGAAGCTGCCACGGATCGTCGCCGACGTTGGTGCCGGTCGGCAGCCCCGCCGCGGCGCGCGCGGTCGCGACGAGCGCGGCATAGCGCTGCGCCGGGTTCGATCCCGCGCCCCACAGCCCCTGCATCGCGGCATAGCGTTCGGCGCCGGTCGCCGATCCGAAGGCATCGCGCAGCTCGCCGAGCTGCGCCGCGATCGCTTCGGGCGGCTCCTCCTCGCTCGACGCCGCGCTGAGCAGCGAGACATAGGCCTCGCTCGACAGCACGCCGCGCGCCGCCGCGTCGGGCGCCGCGGCGACGCGGTCGGCCATCTCGGTCATCGGCGCCAGCACCGTCCAGCCGCGCATATATCCGGGCTCGCCGGCGCGAAGCTCGGCGGGAATGCCAATCGCGGTCGCGGTCGCGAGGCCGAAGCGCCAGCTCGTCAGCCGGTCGACCTTGTCCCATTCGATCGTCGTCGAGCGGCGGCCCGCGCCGGTCGCGCCGAGCACGCGTTCGGCGAGCAGGATGTCGAAATTGCTGATCTTGCCGCTCGACCGGACGCGCCCGATCGCCCAGCCGGCCGGACCGGCCTCGCCCGACAGCCCGGCGCAGATCGCCGCCGCCAGCCGCCACGACTGCTCCTCGCCATGCGCGAGGCCGGCGGGGACATAGGGGCAGAGCCCGGCCGGATCGGCGTTGGCAAGGAAGGTCTGTTGCGCGACCTGCACCAGCCGCGGGCTCGCGCGATCATAGTCAACCGACTGGACGATCCAGCGCGCTGCGGTCGATTCGCCCATGCGCAGCAGCAGCCCGGCGCGATCGGCGGCGAGGTCGGCGCCGTTGATCGTGTCGGGGGTGTCGATCGCCGACGACAGCGCACGGCGCAGCAAGATCTGCCCCCAGCGCGAAGCCAGTGCGCCACTGGTCTTGCGCATGATCGCCGCCGCATATTGGCCGCGCACGCCAAAAGCATCGGGCGCAAGGCCGCCCGTTTCGGGAGTCAGCGGCCCGATCCGCGTCAGCAGCCGCCGCGCGCCGGGCGGCAGGTCGTATTTCAGCCCGCCCGAGGCGATCTCTTCCTCGTCGCCGCTCTCGTCGCCGTCTTCGCTCGTCGCATCGCTCAGGGTCGGGGCGACAGCGGGCGGCAGGGCGCTGGCCGATGGCGACGACGGCGACGCGGACGAAGGCGCGGGCGATTTCGGCGTCGCGGTCGAACTGGGCGATGGCGTCGGCGAAGGTTTCGGCGCGGGCGTATCGGCCGGATTGCCGAATCCCTCGGGCAGCAGCGATTCCTGCGCGATCGCGGGCAGCACCAGCGCCGCCGCCATCGCGGTACCCGACAGGGCCAAAGTCAGCGTCAGCAGCTTTTTCGTCATCACCTATCCTTGGGGGCTGTGCTCGGGCCGCTTTGGGCGATTGTGTCGGTCACGTCCACCTTGGTCATTCGGGGCGCGATCGGCCGCCCCAGATAAAAGAGCAACAGCAGGAAGGCCAGCAGCACCAGCGCCAAGCCCGCCAGCCACGCCCTCCATCGACCTTTTCCCGATCTCATCGCCTCGCGCAATATCCAATGCCCGCCGTTCGTCCCATTCGTGCCCTCCGCGCAAACTCCGGCGAAACCATGGCCAAGCGCGACCTTTACCGCAGAGCCGGAGCCAACGGAAGACGATCAACCATCAGAGGGTGTAAGGCGGCAAACGAGGAGACCGATAATCTCCCGGTTTACAGAGCATAACGCTCACAGGCTGATGCGAGGGTATCGAGCCGGTATTTTGGCATCGCCACGCTGAGGACGGCGTCAATCTGGCTGGTCACTTTCTCCGGCGACGTCAGGTCATATCTGGTTGACCATTCCGCTCCATTGGAAGCCCGTAGCAGATTCGACATATTCTCATATTTGCTGACGAGCGCTTGCTGCCCCGCTTCGCTGGCTATCCCCTTCAGAACCCCGGCAGCGCCAAAGCAGGTGAAACGGAATTCAGCCATATCAGCCGGTGGCGCACCAAATTCAGCGCCTTTGCGCGAGTCCGGAAATTTCTCTTCGCACCTTTCCATGAACCGGGGCAGCTTATCGTCCGGAACGGCACCGAATGACGCTTTCTTCAAAAGCTCGTTGTTGGACGCACTGCTCAGCTTCGCCATAAAGGGTCGATTGCTGTTGTCGGCCTGAGCGACCCGCGCCGTATAGTACATCGCCTGCATGAAATTATCGAACGACTGCCCCGTGCGAGCCGCGCCAACCATGCACATGCGGGCAGCATGATCGTCATCATCAAGCAACGGCAGTTCCCGCGCCGATTCAGGCTGGAGGGCAGCATCAGTAGCCGTCGCAGGGCCTTGCGCTTCGTCCGTCGCGGCCGCGGCTTCATCGTCCGCGGCGATTGAGGCGACGATCCTATTGCTGTTTGAGGTGTAGTCATAGGCAAGGACACCTGCACCGACGACGGCCACGGCTATCAAACCAACCCCTGCATAAACAGCCAGCTTGTTCGATCTTGGTTCTTCCCGATAATCCCCGTCACCGTCCGTGGTCGATGCCGGTGCCGTCGCCAGCAGCTTCCCCTTCTGAGCTTCAAACTCAGCGTCACTCAGCGCACCGTCTTTCCAGAGTTTCGTCAGTCGCTCAAGATCGTCCAGCATATACACCCCCCGCTATGAACCCGATTGACGCTTCCGTAAGCCGGAACATCCTTAAAATTCAGATAAGGGCGATAATCCATCTGCTCAGCGAGCAGGAAAGGTAGGACAAATAGCGATACAACGAACAAATATTGTAGAAAATTACACTACAATTATTCCTTTTCTGATTATCAATTCCATCAAATAAAGATGGTTTGGATCATCTGCGCGGCTTGGTAGTGGAAATCGGTTCGCCTTTGACAGCCATCAAATCTCCACTGGCTCCCGCGCCGCCGCTGGGAACGCGAAGAAACAGGCGACACGGCGCGTTCGCTGTTCGCAATGCCATGCAAGCCGGCCAGCCTTGTCGCTGCCGGCAGCAAGCCAATGAGCAAATGACTCGCTAATTCAGCGAACCCAGGGAAAATCTGACACGCAGATCATACCGCGAGGCTTTGCTGCGTTTGCGTATGTCAAGTGTAGCTGCTAGCGGCTCGCCTATGGCGATGATTTTTCAGAAGCGGCGGTTTTCTGCGGGTCACCCCACGTATATTTTAGTCTTACAACCCCTTTGGCATTGATCATGTCGCGAAACCCGAACAGCCCCGGCCCGGCCGCATCCGGTCCCCTGACCGCGTCGATCCGCGAGCGGTCGATCGTGCTTGTCGGACTGATGGGGTCGGGCAAGTCGACGATCGGCCGCCGCCTCGCGCAGCGCCTCGGCATGGCCTTCGCCGACGCCGACGACGAGATCGAGCGCGCTGCGGGCATGACGATTTCCGACATGTTCGCCAAGTTCGGCGAAGCGCATTTCCGTGACGGCGAACGCCGCGTGATCGCGCGGCTGCTCGCGGGGAAGCCGCACGTCCTCGCCACCGGCGGCGGGGCCTTCATCAACGACGAGACGCGCGCACTGATCCTGAAGGACAGCCTGTCGATCTGGCTCGATGCCGACATTCCGACGCTGGTCGAGCGCGTCGCGCGGCGCAGCCACCGCCCCTTGCTCAAGAACCGCGATCCGGGGCAGGTGCTCCGCGAACTCGCCGCGGTCCGCAACCCCATCTATGCCGAGGCGCACATCCGCGTCAGCTCGGCGTCCAGCCCGCACGAATATACGGTGCGCGCGATCTTGGAGGCCCTGTCGAAATGGAACGCCTGACCGTCGAACTGGGGAGCCGCAGCTATCCGATCCTGATCGGCGACGGGCTGATCGGCGAGATCGGCCGCCACGTCGCGCCGCTCCTCAAGCGCCCGCGCACGATGATCGTCACCGACGAGCATGTCGCGCCGCATTATCTGGACTCGGTGAGCGCCGCGCTGGCGGCGGAGGGCGTTACGGTCTCGTCGCTCGTTCTGCCCGCAGGCGAAAGCTCGAAAAGCTGGGCCGGGCTCGCGCGCCTGACCGAATGGCTGATCGGCGAAGGGGTCGAGCGCAGCGATCATGTCATCGCACTGGGCGGCGGCGTGATCGGCGATCTCGTCGGTTTCGCCTGTTCGGTCGTCAAGCGCGGCTGCGCCTTCGTCCAGGTGCCGACCACGCTGCTCGCGCAGGTCGACAGCAGCGTCGGCGGCAAGACCGCGATCAACGTCACCGCGGGCAAGAATCTGATCGGCGCCTTCCACCAGCCCGCGCTGGTGCTGATCGACCCGGCAACGCTCGCCACCCTGCCGCGCCGCGAGCTTGGCGCAGGCTATGCCGAGGTGGTCAAATATGGGCTGATCGACGATGCCGCCTTCTTCGCCTGGTGCGAGGCCAACGGCGCGGCGCTGCTCGCGGGCGACGGCGATGCCCGGCATAAGGCGATCGCGCACAGCGTCGCCGCCAAGGCGCGGATCGTCGCCGCCGACGAGCGCGAAACGCAGGACATTCGCGCGCTGCTCAACCTCGGCCATAGCTTCGGCCACGCGCTCGAGGCGGAGACCGGCTATTCGGATCGGCTGCTCCACGGCGAGGCAGTCGCTGCGGGCATGGTGCTCGCGCATCAATTTTCGGCCGCGAACGGCCTCTGTCCGCCCGAGGACGCGGCGCGGGTGCGCGATCATCTCGCCAGCGTCGACCTGCCGCACAGCCTCGCAAGCGCAGGGATCAACACCGGCGGCGCGGCGCTCGCGGCGCATATGGCGCACGACAAGAAAGTGCGCGGCGGCAAACTGCCGCTGATTTTGACCCGAGGGATCGGACGGAGCTTCGTCACCGAGGATTATGGACTGGATAGCGTGGCGGCGTTTCTCGATGATCGCTGACGGCAGCAGTTAACGACCGGAAGCGGACCTATCTTCTCCCCTCCCTGCAAGGGAGGGGCGGGGGTGGGTGGCCGCCGAAGGCGGCGCTCTTCCGCGTTGCTCGCTACGCTCGCTACCCGCCCCTAACCCCTCCCTTTCAGGGAGGGGAATATCCGCTCCCCACCCCATAGCAGGCATCGCCTTCAAATAGGCCTTTCCTACATTATCCGGCTATGCCAGCCTTCATCCGGCTCTTTCCTTTGGTGAACAAAAGAGGTCGCTGTCTAACTCGCGGGTGCGGTCATGGCGGGGCGCGCCGAACGCGTCAGCACGCCGCGAGGTCCAAATCGGAGCGCGCACAGGGCTGAACTTTCCTGAACTTTGGAATGGCCAAGCGGCCTCGCGACGGCCGGGCCGAGCGATTAGGCCGCCTGACCGGCTTCGGCCTCTTCGCGCGCGCGTTTCGCCGCGGCACGCCGCTCGCGCAGCGCTTCGAGCACGCTGGCCGCCTGCCGACCGCCGCCGGCGACGAAGCGATAATCATGTCCCGCGCCGAGGTCGCCCTCGCTCATCTGCATGCCGAGCCGCTCGGCATCGAGCTGGCGCAGCGCCATTTCGACATCCTCGATCTCGCGCGGCGCGACCTCGAGTTGCTCGAGCGCCATCGCGCCAAGCGCGATCGAGCTTTCGAATACCTCGCGCACCGCGCCGACCGTTCCCGCCCCGTCGATCGCCAGCAATTGCCGCCGATCGAACACGCGCGTCAGCACACGCGCATTGGGGAACGCCTCGACCACCGGCGCCAGCGCTGCGGCGTCGAGGCTGCGGTCGTCGGTGCAGAAGATGATCAGCCGCGCCTCCTCGGCCCCCGCGCGGCGCAGCACGTCGATGCGCAGCCCGTCGCCGAAATAGACTTTGGTGTCGAAGCGACCCGACAGTTCGATCTGGCTCGGCTTCTTGTCGATCAGCGTCACCGAGCAATCGACCGCGTGGAGCATCTGCGCGACGATCTGGCCGAAGCGGCCATAGCCGATGACGAGCGCCGACCCGCGCGGCGCATTTTCGGGATCGTCGAGATCGGCCTCGCTGCCCGGCGAATATTCCAGATTGCGCGCGAACAGCATCAGGAACGGCGTCGTCATCATCGACAGGGTGACGACCGCGCTGAACAGGCTCGCCGCCGCCGGCGCGACGAGCATCGCATCGGCGGCCTGGGTAAAAAGCAGGAAACCGAATTCGCCGCCCTGGCTCAGGAGCAAGCCGAGGCCGAGCGCGGTGCTCCACGGCTTGCCGAACAGGCGGACGAGCAGCGTGAGCACTGCGGTCTTGACCGCGACCAGCCCGGCGGCGAGCGCGAGCACCAGCAGCGGCCGCTGCATCACGACGCCGACGTCGAGCACCATCCCGACCGCGAGGAAGAAGAGGCCGAGCAGGACGAGGCGGAACGGCTCGACGTCAGCTTCGATCTCGTGCCGATAGGGCGAATCGGCGAGCATAACCCCCGCGATGAACGCCCCCAGCGCGGTCGACAAATGGAGGCTGTGCATGAAGGCCGCGCTCGCCAGCACCGCGAGCAATCCGACGACCACGAACAATTCGCGCTCGCCATAGCGGCCGACGAGGCGGAGCAGCGGATTGACGATAAAGCGGCCGACCAGCACGAGGATCAAGATCGCGCCAACCGTCGTCAGCGCCATCTGCCACCCCGGCGGCGCCGACGGATCGGCGGGCGCGCGCGACAGCGCGGCGATGATCGTGATCATCGGCACGATCGCGAGATCCTGGAACAGCAGGATCGAAAAGGCCTTTTCGCCGAAGGGCGAGTTGATCCGCCCCGAGCTCTTGAGGCTCGGCAGCACCTGCGCGGTCGATGACAGCGCGAGCGGCAAGCCGAGCGCCAGCGCCGCCTGCCAACTGAAACCCAGCGTCACGAAGATCAGCCCGGCGAGGATCAGCCCTGTGACGACGACCTGCGCGAGCCCGAGTCCGAAGATCGCGCGGCGCATGTCCCAGAGCCGCCGCGGGTGGAGTTCGAGGCCGACGAGGAAGAGCAGAAAGGCGATGCCGATCTCGGCGAAGGCGAGCTTCGATTCGGCGCCGCCGACGAGCCCCAATCCGTGCGGACCGACGAGCGCGCCGGCGATCAGATAGCCGAGCACCGCGCCGAGACCGAGGCGACGGAAGAGCAGCACGAACAGCGTCGCGACCCCGAGCAGGATCGCGCCTTCGAGCAGCGCAGCGTCGGTCGCGGTTTCGCTGACGGCCGCAGCCGCCCCGGCCGCGAGACCCATCAGGCTCATGCCGGCGCCGCCTGTTCCTCAAGCGCCGCGACCGCGGCATCGAAGGGCAGCAGGATCGCCCCGTGACGCGCGGGATAGGCTTGCGCGGCGGCGAGCAGATCGAAGCCCGGCCATTCAGGCGACCCGCCCTCGCCCGCGAACCAGCTTGCGATCGCGTTGCGCGCGGCACGGAGTTCGGTCAGAGTCTTGCCCACCGCGTGGCGCGCGAGCAGCGTCGCCGATGCCTGCCCCAGCGCGCACGCCTCGACATGCATGCCGATGCCACTCACCCGGCCGCGATCGTCGGCGTCGACGTCGAGGATAATCGCGCTGCCGCACAGCGGCGCGCGCATCGATATGCGGTGGCGCGCGCCTTCGCGCGGCGGGAAATCGACCGACCCCACCGCGAGCGCCAATATGTCGCGATTATAGAGCGCGCCGCTCATGGCGCGCTCGCATCCGCCGCGGCCTGCTTGTCGGCGTCCACCTGCGCCGACCGCGCCTCGGCCCGCCGCTCGGCGATCACCTTGCTCAGCGCCGCACTTGTCGCGCTCAGCGCGGGATAGGTGCGGCTGTCCGTCATCCACGCCGGGCGCTGCGCGTTGCCGTAGCCGATGTCGTAAAGCAAGGTCGCCGCCATGAAGAGCAGGGTCGCGACGATCAGCCCCTTGATCGCGCCGAAGCCCGCACCCAGCCCGCGGTCGAAGCCTCCGACAAGCGAAGCGCGACTGCGCTGCCCCATCGTCCGCGATCCCCATTTGGCGAGCGCGAAGACCCCGCCGAACAGGATCACGAAAGCCAGCATCGCCGCGCCGCCGGGCGCCTCGATCCAGCGCGCGACGAAATCGGTGACGAGCGGGTGGAAAAAGCGCACCGCGAGGATCGCGAGGACCCAGGCGAGAAGCGACGTCACCTCCTGCACCAGCCCGCGCAGGAAGCCGAGCACCGCGCCGCCGCCGACGAGAGTCAGCACGATGATGTCGAGGGCCGTCAGATTTGCCATCGGACCGCAATCCAAAAATCACGCATGAAATACAACCGTTCGTGCTGAGCTTGTCGAAGCACCGTCCTTTTCTCCTTCCGGCCAGAAAGAACAGCCCTTCGACAAGCTCAGGGCGAACGGAATAACTTGATGTCAGCCGATCTAGTCACGCCCGAGCATCAGATCAACCAGTTCGCCCAATCGGGCAAAGCCGGTGACGCCGATCCCGTTCACGCCTTTCATGCCCTTTGGCCCCCAACCACTCGAAAAGCCGAGCTTCGCCGCCTCGCGGAGGCGCAGCGCGTCATGGGCGACGGGGCGGATTTCGCCCGACAGCGACAACTCGCCGAAAACGATCGCATCGGCAGGCACCGGCCGCTCGCTGAACGCCGAAATCAGCGCCGCCGCGACCGCGAGGTCGGCAGCGGGATCGGTGAGGCGATAGCCGCCCGCGACATTGAGATAGACTTCGGCCGCACCCATCTGGAGCCCGCAACGCGCTTCGAGCACCGCGAGCACCATCGCGAGCCGCCCGCTGTCCCAGCCGACAACCGCGCGGCGCGGCGTCGCGCCGCTGGCGAGGCGGACGGTCAGCGCCTGCACCTCGACCAGCACCGGCCTTGTGCCTTCCAAGGCAGGGAAGACCACCGATCCCGGTACGTCGCGGCCGCGATCGGTCAGGAACAGGCTCGACGGGTTGGCGACTTCGCCGAGCCCTTCCTCGCCCATCGCGAACACCCCGATCTCGTCGGTGCCGCCGAAGCGGTTCTTGACCGCGCGGAGGATGCGATAAAGATGGCTGCGCTCGCCCTCGAACGCCAGTACCGTGTCGACCATATGTTCGAGCACGCGCGGCCCGGCGATCGTCCCGTCCTTCGTCACATGCCCGACGAGCACGATCGCAGCGCCGCTGTCCTTGGCGTAGCGGATCAACTCCTGCGCGCTTGCGCGGACCTGGCTGACGGTCCCGGGGGCGCTGTCGATCAGGTCGCTGTGCATCGTCTGGATCGAATCGATGACGACGAAATCGGCGGTGCGACTATCAAGCGTCGCGAGGATATCGCGCACCGACGTCGCGCTCGCCAGCGCCACCGGCGCATCGCCGAGCCCCAGCCGCTGCGCGCGCAGCCGCACCTGCGCCGCGGCCTCCTCGCCGCTGATATAGACGACCGACTTGCCCGCCTTCGCGAGCCGCCCCGCCGCTTGCAAGAGAAGCGTCGATTTGCCGATCCCCGGATCGCCGCCGATCAGCGTCGCCGACCCCGCGACGAAGCCGCCGCCCAGCGCCCGGTCGAACTCGGCGATACCGCAGAGCATCCGGTCGG
Source organism: Sphingopyxis sp. DBS4 (assembly GCF_024628865.1). Classification (NCBI taxonomy): domain Bacteria; kingdom Pseudomonadati; phylum Pseudomonadota; class Alphaproteobacteria; order Sphingomonadales; family Sphingopyxidaceae; genus Sphingopyxis; species Sphingopyxis sp. DBS4. Next base: position 462,889 of record NZ_CP102384.1, on the reverse strand, counting down.
GCATGACGCTGTGCGCGTCCAGCGTTTCGAGCGCCAGCGTCCGCCCGCCGCGCGACAGGTCGTGCTTGGCCGAAAAGACGGTTTCCGCCGCCTCTTCGACCAGCGTGTTCCACTCGCCACAATCGGCGCATTGCCCCTGCCAGCGATAGCTGACGGCGCCGCAATTCTGGCAGACATATTGGCGTTTCGCTTTGGCCATGCGGCTTCGCATAGTCGGAACAAAGATGGAACGCCAGCAGATTATAAGTTCGTCATTGCGAGCGGAGCGAAGCAATCCAGGGCGGCTTGTCGCGCCCTGGATTGCTTCGCTCCGCTCGCAATGACGGGGAAAGGGTTATAGGGGATCAGCAACACCCGAATCACCCATCCAGCAGGAACGCCCGCGCCATGAAATTCTTCGCCGACACCGCCGAGATTGCCGACATTCAGGAGTTGGCCGCGACGGGCCTGCTCGACGGGGTGACGACCAACCCGTCGCTGATCGCCAAGTCGGGGCGGGACTTCAAGGAAGTGACGAAGGAAATCTGCGCCATCGTCGACGGCCCGGTGTCGGCCGAGGTCGTCGCGCTCGACCATGAAACGATGATGAAGGAGGCGGAGATTCTCCGCCGGATCGCCGACAATGTCTGCATCAAGGTGCCGCTGACGATCGACGGGCTCAAGACGTGCAAGGCGCTGACCAGCGACGGCACGATGGTCAACGTCACCCTCTGCTTCTCGGCGACGCAGGCGCTGCTGGCGGCAAAGGCGGGCGCGACCTTCGTCTCGCCCTTCGTGGGCCGCCACGACGACAATGGCTTCGACGGGATGCAGCTCATCGCCGACATCCGGCTGATCTATGACAATTATGCTTATGACACCGAAATCCTGGTGGCGAGCGTGCGCCACGGCATTCATGTCCTCGAAGCCGCGAAGATCGGCGCCGACGTGATGACCGCGCCGCCGTCGGTGATCAAGGGGCTGTTCAAGCATGTCCTCACCGAAAAGGGCATCGAAGGCTTCCTCGCCGACTGGGCCAAGACCGGACAGTCGATCTGACCTGCACGGAGGATTAGATTGCGGTGTGTCCCCGCGAAGGCGGGGACCCAGAGCGTTACAATGCCATTGTAGTATTCGCCGCTCTGGGCACCCGCCTTCGCGGGTGCGCACGCTTGTTTGGGCACGCCCGCCCTTTCCAGTTGACGTAAACGTTAACTCGCGCCGATACTCGCCCGAAAGGGAGAGATTCGCATGACCGACAACGCCGCCCCCGCCGTCCTGACCGAACGCCAGGGCCATATCCTGACCATCACGATCAACCGGCCCGAGGCACGCAACGCGGTCAACGCCGCGGTCCATGTCGGCATCGGCACCGCGCTCGACGAAGCCGAAGCCGACCCCGACATCCGCGTCGTCATCATCACCGGCGCGGGCGACAAGGCGTTCTGCGCGGGCGCCGACCTCGTCGCGCTGTCGCGCGGCGGCGCGCTCCAGCCCGACGACAAGGCGCAACAGGCGTGGGGCTTCGGTGGCTTTGCCGCGCACCCCATCTCGAAGCCGGTGATCGGCGCGGTCAACGGCTTCGCCTTCGGCGGCGGCTGCGAACTCGCGCTGATGTGCGACCTGATCGTCGCCTCCGAAAATGCGCAGTTCGGCTTGCCCGAAGTCAAGGTCGGACTGTTCGCCGCCGCGGGCGGCGCCTTCCGCATCGTCAAGCAACTGCCGCCCAAGCTGGCGATGGAGCATCTCCTGACCGGCGATCCTTTCGATGCCGCAACCGCGCTGCGCTATGGTTTCGCGAACCGCGTCGTCCCGCTCGCCGACCTCATGCCGACCGCCATCGCGCTCGCCGAGAAGATCGCGGGCAATGCGCCGCTGTCGGTGCAGGCCTCGAAGCGCGTGGCGCTCAGGATGCAGGACGGACAGATCGCCGGCGACGACGCGCATTGGGCCGACAACAGCCGCGAGCGCCGCGCGCTGATGGCGAGCGAGGACGCCCGCGAAGGTCCGCGCGCCTTTGCCGAGAAGCGCAAGCCCGTCTGGAAGGCGCGTTGATATGGCGATGACCGATCCCGAGCGCATTCCCGTCATCATCGGCGTCGGGCAGGTCAATGACCGCCCCGACGATCCCGATCAGGGGCTCGATTCGCTCGGGCTGATGGTCGCGGCGCTCAAAGTAGCCGCCGAGGACGCAGGCGTACCGCTCGCCGAGATCGACAGCCTCGCGATCGTCGACCAGATCAGCTTCCACCATCTCGGCAAGCTCTGCGAACCGCTGGCGGCGGCGATCGGCGCCAGTCCCGCGATCAGCTATCAGTCCGCTGCTCCGCACGGCGACACGCCGGTGCGCCTGCTCAACGAAGCGGCGAACCGCATCGGCGCGGGCGAGGTCAAACTGGCGGCGGTCGTCGGCGGAGAAGCGCTGCGCACCGCTGCGGGCCGCGCCGCCAAAGCCGCGAGCGGCGAGGACAAGAGCTATAACGCGGTGCGTCAGGTCGCGACGCGTCGCGAGCCCAATTACGCGCAGAAGCATGGGCTTTCGGCGCCGGTCGACGTCTATCCGCTCTACGAGAATGCGACCCGCGCGGCATGGGAACAGAGCCTTGAGGACGCACAGTTCGAAAGCGCCGAAATCTGGTCGCGCTTTTCCGAGGTCGCGGCCGCAAATTCCGGCGCGTGGATCAGGAAGCCTGCCTCGCCCGCCGACATCCTCCGCGTCGACGAGCGTAACCGCCCGATCGCCTTTCCCTATTCGAAGCTGATGGTCGCCAATTCGTCGGTGAACCAGGGCGCGGGTTTTCTCGTCGCCAGCCTCGCCGAAGCGCGCCGCCGCGGCATCGCCGAGGATCGCCTCATCTATGTCGGCATGGGCGCCGCGGCGAAGGAACCCGCGAGCATCCTCCGCCGCGACCGCTACGACGGCAGCGTCAGCATGGAGACGTCGATCACGCGGACGCTCGCGCTCAATGCCATGACCGCCCAGGATTTCGACTGCGTCGAGCTTTACAGCTGCTTCCCATGCGTGCCGAAGATGGCGCGCCGCATCCTCGACTGGCCGTCGGACCACCCCGCGACAGTCTTCGGCGGCCTGACCTTCGGCGGCGGCCCGATCGCCAATTATATGAGCCACGCCGTCGTCTCGATGGTCCAAAAGCTGCGGGGCGAAGGCCGCTACGGCTTCCTCTTCGCCAACGGCGGTTTCGCGACCGACAATCATTGCATCGTGCTGGGGAACCGGCCGATCGCGGCGGCGAGCTTTCCGCAGGATTTCGACTATCAGGCCGAAGCCGAGGAAAAGCGCGGCCCCGTGCCCGAACTGGCCGAGGAGTATGCGGGGCCGGCGACGATCGAGAGCTACACGGTCTTTTACGGACGCGACGGCGCGCCGAAGGCCGGCGTCGTCGTGGCGCGCACGCCCGAGGGCAAGCGCACCCTGGCGCACGTGGACGTGAGCGACGCTGGGACGCTGGCGTTCCTGACCGATGGGAAGGCGGAGCCGGTGGGGACGAGTGGGGAAATTGTCGCGCTCGATGAAGGCTATGGGTGGCGATCCTGAGCCTCTCCCCTCCCGCTTGCGGGAGGGGAGCTAGAGGTCGAACGAAACCCCCTGCGCCAGCGGCAGCGCGTCCGAATAATTCACCGTGTTCGTCGCGCGGCGCATATATTGGCGCCACGCGTCCGACCCGCTTTCGCGCCCGCCGCCCGTCTCCTTCTCGCCGCCGAAGGCGCCGCCGATCTCGGCTCCGCTCGTTCCCAGATTGACGTTGGCGATGCCGCAGTCGCTCGCCGCGAGGAAGCGTTCGGCCTCGCGCAGGTCGGTGGTGAAGATCGCCGACGACAGCCCCGCCGCGACCGCATTATGCTGGGCGATCACCGCGTCGAGATCATCATAGCGCATGACGTAGAGGATCGGCGCGAACGTCTCCTCCAGTACCGGCCCGACCTGCCCCGGCATCTCGATCAGCGCGGGGCGGACATAGAAGCTCGCGCCTTCGCCCACGCGCTCACCACCGTGCACGATGCCGCCCACCGCCTTCGCGGCGGCCAGCGCCTCCTGCATCATCTCGAAGGCGGCGCGATCGATCAGCGGTCCGACAAGCACCTCGCCCTCCAGCGGGTTGCCGACCGCGACGCTGGCATAGGCCGCCTTCAGCCGCGCGACGAAATCATCATAGATGCTGTCATGCAGGAACAACCGCCGCGTCGTCGTGCAACGCTGTCCCGCCGTCCCCATCGCCCCGAACGCCACGCCGCGCAGCGCAAGGTCGAGATCGGCCGAGGGCGCGACGATCACGCCGTTGTTGCCGCCGAGTTCGAGGATCGCGCGTGCGAAGCGCTGGGCGAGGCGTGGTGCGACGGCGCGCCCCATCCGCGTCGACCCGGTCGCCGACACCAGCGCGACGCGCGGATCGTCGACCAGCGCTTCACCCGCCTCGCGCCCGCCGATCAAAAGCTGCGACAGGCCTGCGGGCGCGTCGCCGAACCGCGTCGCCGCGCGCGCGAAGATCGCTTGCACGGCGAGCGCGGTCAGCGGCGTCTTTTCCGACGGCTTCCACACGACGCTATTGCCGCACACCAGCGCCAGCGCCGCGTTCCACGCCCATACCGCGACCGGGAAATTGAACGCCGAAATCACCCCGACGACGCCAAGCGGGTGCCAAACCTCCATCATCCGATGCCCCGGTCGCTCGGTCGCGATGGTCAGGCCGTAAAGCTGGCGCGACAGCCCGACCGCAAAGTCGCAGATGTCGATCATCTCCTGCACCTCGCCCGCGCCTTCGGACGGAATCTTGCCTGCCTCGATCGTCACCAGCGCGGCAAGATCGTCCTTCGCAGCGCGCAGTTCCTCGCCGAACAGTCGCACCAATTCGCCGCGGCGCGGCGCCGGAACCGCGCGCCAGGCACGGAACGCAGCGACCGCCTGATTCAGCGCCGCATCGACATCGGCAGCGTCGACGACGCGCACCATCCCGATCTGCTCGCCAGTCAGCGGCGTCAGCGCCGGCATCGATCCGTCGCTCCACGCCGTGCGGTCCACGCCCAGCGCGTCGAGGATTCGCCCGGTCTCCTGGCCCAGTTGAAGCATAGCATGTCCCTTCTTCGGCGCCTTCGCGCCTTGCAGTTTGCGGCTCGCGGGTTATCGACTCAAGCGAGCAAAGCAAAGCCCATTGGGAGAGTCGCCGTGTCGTCCGAATTGCCTCCGTCCGAACCCTTCGTTCCCGTTCCCGCCGACGCCGCCGCGAACACCCATTGCACCGCCGCCGATTACGATCGGCTCTATGCGCAGAGCATCGCCGATCCCGACGCCTTCTGGGCCGAACAGGCGAAGCGCCTCGACTGGGTGACGCCGCCGACGAAAATTGCCGGCTGGTCCTTCGATCCGGTCGACATCAAATGGTATGAGGACGGCGTCCTCAACCTTTGCCATAATGCCATCGACCGCCACGTCGCCGCCGGACATGGCGACCGTACCGCGATCATCTTCGAGCCCGACGCCCCCGACGGCGAGACGCGCCACATCAGCTATGCCGCGCTGCTCGCCGACGTCATCCGCTTCGCGAACACGCTCAAGAAGATGGGCGTCCGGAAGGGCGACCGGGTCACCATCTATATGCCGATGATCCCCGAAGGCGCGGTGGCGATGCTCGCCTGCGCGCGGATCGGCGCGGTCCATAGCGTGATCTTCGGCGGCTTCTCGCCCGAGGCGATCCATGGGCGGATCGAGGATTGCGCCAGCGACTGGGTGATCTGCGCCGACGAGGGGCTGCGTGGCGGCAAGACCATCCCGCTCAAGGCCAATGTCGACAAGGCGCTCGAACGCGTCGATGTGAAGGCGGTGCTCGTCATCGCCCACACCGGCGGCGACGTCGCGATGAAAGAAGGCCGCGACCATTGGTACGACGCGCTGTCGGCCGACGTCGGCGCCGAGTGCCCGTGCGAGCCGATGGACGCCGAAGACCCGCTGTTCATCCTCTACACCTCGGGCTCGACCGGCAAGCCCAAGGGCGTGCTCCACACCGTCGGCGGCTATGCGGTGTGGGTCGCCTCGACTTTCTTCTACGGCTTCGACTATCGGCCGGGCGAGATTTTCTGGTGCTCGGCCGATATCGGCTGGGTCACCGGCCACAGCTACGTCGTTTATGGCCCGCTTCAGAACGGCGCGACGAGCCTGATGTTCGAGGGCGTGCCCAACTATCCCGACCACGACCGTTTCTGGCGGATCGTCGACAAGCACAAGGTGAATATCCTCTACACCGCGCCGACCGCGATCCGCGCGCTGATGCGCGAGGGCGACGATTATGTGACGCGGCACGACCTTTCTTCCATCCGCCTGCTCGGCAGCGTCGGCGAGCCGATCAATCCCGAAGCGTGGCGCTGGTATCATCAGACCGTCGGCAAGGGCCGCGTTCCCGTCGTCGACACCTGGTGGCAGACCGAAACCGGCGGCATCATGATCACCACCCTGCCCGGCGCGCACGCGATGCAGCCGGGAAGCGCCGGACGCCCCTTTTTCGGGGTCCGCCCGCAGCTCGTCGATGCCGAGGGCGTGGTGCTCGCCGACGAACAGAGCGGCGGCGCGGCCGAGGGCAATCTCTGCATCACGCATAGCTGGCCGGGGCAGGCGCGCACGCTCTATGGCGATCACGACCGCTTCGCCGCGACCTATTTTTCGACCTACAAGGGCAAATATTTCACCGGCGACGGCTGCCGCCGCGACGGCGACGGCTATTGGCGGATCACCGGACGCGTCGACGACGTCATCAACGTCTCGGGCCACCGCATGGGCACCGCCGAGGTCGAAAGCGCGCTCGTCCTCCACGACCTCGTCGCCGAGGCCGCGGTCGTCGGCTTCCCGCACGACATCAAGGGCCAGGGCATCTACGCCTATGTCACCTTGAACGCCGGGGTGGAGCCGACCGATGCGGTCGCCGCCGCGCTCAAGCAGCAGGTCCGCACCGAAATCGGCCCGATCGCGACCCCCGACCATATCCACCTGACCCCCGCGCTGCCCAAGACGCGGTCGGGCAAGATCATGCGGCGGATTTTGCGCAAGATCGCGGAGAATGACTTCGGGTCGCTGGGGGATACCTCGACGCTGGCCGACCCCAGCCTGGTGGACGGGCTGATCGAGGGGCGGAAGAACAGGTAATGCTCCCCTCCCGCTTGCGGGAGGGGTCGGGGGAGGGCCTGTTTTAAGTCAAGGGGCGGAAGAGCTACACGCCCTCCCCTAACCCCTCCCGCAAGCGGGAGGGGGACCTAGAAATGAAAGTCCGGCAGTTCCGCCAGCGCGATCCCCAGCGCTTCGGCCCAGCCGTCGGCGACGCTCTGATAATAGGGGTCGTCGCGCTTGAACCGCCGTTCGCGAACGCTTACGAAATCGTCGCGCTCGTGGACCTTGAGGTCGATCGGCAGATCGACCCCGGCGTTCGCCTGAATCGTCGAATCGAACGAGACACACAGCAATTTCACCGCATCCTCGAACGACATCACCGGATCGTAGGAGCGCACGATCATCGGCCGCCCATATTTGGTTTCGCCGATCTGGAAGAAGGGATTGTCCTCGCCCGATTCGATGAAATTCCCCTCGGGATAGATCATGAACAGGCGCGGCTCGCTGCCCTTGATCTGGCCGCCGACGATCAGCGAGGCACGGAAGATCGATTCCGCCGCCGGCCCCTCGACGCCGTAGCGGGTGACGATGCCGCGCAGCGTCTCGCCGATGATCGTCGCGACCTGGAACATCGACGGTGCGGCGAGGATCGACGGATGCCGGTCTTCGGGCGCCTTGGTGCGCTCGTCGAGCAGGCTGACCACCGCCTGCGTCGTCGCGAGATTGCCCGCCGACATCAGCGTGATGACCCGCTCGCCCGGCACATGCCAGCTTCGCATCTTGCGGACCTGCGAAATGTCGTCGACGCCCGCATTGGTGCGGGTGTCCGACATGAACACCAGCCCCTTGTTGAGCCGCATACCAACGCAATAAGTCATCGAATCCCGTTTTCCCCCGCCCGGTTCCCGTCCGCTTATTGCTGGACCTGCAACTGGACAACCAGATTTTCCTCCGCCGCGCCATAGCGCATGCCGCGAACCGGGGCGGCATCGCGATAATCGAGCCCCGTGGCGACGCGGATATAGCGCTGGTCGGGCGAATGGCCGTTGCTCACGTCGAAGCCGATCCAGCCGATATGCTCGAAATAGGCCTCGGCCCAGGCGTGGGTTGCATCCTGCTGCGTGCGGTCGTTCATCATCAGATAGCCCGAGACATAGCGCGCCGGGTGACCGAGATGGCGCATCGCGGCGATGAAGATATGACTGTGATCCTGGCAGACGCCGCCCTCGCCCGCCAGCGCCTGCTCGGCAGTCGTCTCGGCATCGGTGACCCCGGTGCGCCAGGGCAATTTGCCGAGGATCAGCACCGACAGCGCATGGGCGCGTTCGATATCCGACGCGAAATCGCGCCCCAGTTGTGCCGTCAGCGCGCGCACCCCGCGTCCCGCGCGCGTCAGCGGGGTCGGGCGAAGGAAGGTCCACAGCGGCATCACGCCGCGATGCGGCCCGATCACCCCGTCCCACGTCACCAGCTCGACCTCGCCGGTGCAACGGATCGTCAGTTCGCGCACGCCGCCCTCGACCGACACCAGATCGACGCCATTGCCGTGATGATCGGCATAATGAAGCTGCCGCTCGCCTCCTTCGATCGCGATCGTCCAGCCGTGGATGAGCTGCTGTCCCGGCCGCTCCTTCGGCGTCAGGCGAAGCTGCTGGAGCGCATAGGCGACATGACCGTCGAATTGATAATGGGTGCTATGATCTACGCGCAGTCGCATCGTCACTCCACGAACCGGTAATCGCGCTCGACCTGGCGCGCGAGCGCTCCGGTGGCGCCGAGGAAGCCGCTCAGATATTCGTGCAGCCCGCCGTCGAAGATCGCCTGGATCGGCGCCGACAGCCGGTCGCGGCACAGCGCCGCGGCCATCCGTCCCGCCTCGGTCTCTTCGTCATAGCCTTGCTGGATCCGCCCCAGATGCTCCTCCACCCGCTCGCAGCAAAAGGCCAGGCTGCGCGGAAGCTGGCGATAGAGGATCAGGAATTCGGCGATCTTCAGCGCGCTGATCTCCGCCCCATAAAGCCAGCGATAGGCGCGGTGCGCCGACACCGAGCGCAGGATCGTCTCCCACTGCACATTGTCGATCGAGCCGCCGATATGCGCGACCGACGGCAACAGCAGATAATATTTGACGTCGAGGATGCGCGCGATGTTGTCGGCGCGCTCGAGGAAGGTGCCGAGCTGCGCGAAGTGAAAGCCGTCGTTACGCAGCATCGTCCCGTTCAGCGCCCCGCGTACCTGCCCGTTCTGGCGCCGGATCGCGGCGAGCACGTCGGGCAGATCATCCTCACGCACCTGTCGCTTCAAGAGCGCGCCCAACGTCATCCAGCTCGTATTGACCGCTTCCCACACCTCGCGGGTCAAGTGGGTGCGCGCGGTGCGGGCGTTGTCGCGCGCCTGCTTGATGACCGACAGGATGCTCGACGGATTGGCCGGGTCGCGTAGCATGAAGTCGACGACGCGTTGCGAGGCATAGTCATCGCCATGCACCTGCCCGAACCGCACGTCCTGCCCCGCGGTCACCAGCACCGACCGCCATTCGGCCTTGGCGGTGTTCGACCGCGTCAGCGCGATGCGGAATCCCGCGTCGATCAGGCGGGCGTTGTTCTCGCTCCGCTCCAGATAGCGCGCCATCCAGTAGAGGCTGCCGGCGGTCTTGCCTAGCATGGGCGCGCCTCCATCCCCTCTCGCAAGCGGGAGGGGCAGCGAGGCTTGGCAGCTTGCTGCCTAGCCGCAGCGGGGTGGGCAAGCGGCGGTGCGACACTGCCCACCCCGCTGCGACTAGCGAGCAAGCTCGCAAGTCTCGCTGCCCCTCCCGCCTGCGGGAGGGGGGCACAGCGCGCATGCGAGATGACCGCCATCCCCATCAATCCTCCAGCACCCAGGTATCCTTGGTCCCGCCGCCCTGGCTCGAATTGACCACCAGCGATCCCCGGGTCATCGCGACGCGCATCAGCCCGCCTGGCGTGATGATGATCCCCTGCGGCGACATCAGCACGAAGGGACGCAGGTCGACGTGGCGCGGTGCCAGCCCCGCCCTGGTGAAGATCGGCCCGGTCGACAGCGACAGCGTCGGCTGCGCGATATAGTTCGCCGGGTTGGCCTCCAGCTTCCCTCGGAACGCGGCGATCTCCTTCTTGCTCGCGGTCGGCCCGACGAGCATCCCATAGCCGCCCGAACCATGCACTTCCTTCACCACCAGTTCGGGCAATCGGTCGAGTACTTCCTTGAGATGCTCCACGTCCGAACAGCGCCACGTCGGCACATTGGGGAGCAGCGCTTTCTCGCCCGTATAAAATTCGATGATGTCGGGCATATAGCTGTAGAGCGCCTTGTCGTCGGCGATCCCCGTCCCCGGCGCATTGGCGATGGTGATGCCGCCGGCGCGATAGACGTCCCAGATGCCGGGCACGCCGAGCAGCGAGTCGGGCCGGAAATTGAGCGGGTCGAGGAAATCGTCGTCGACGCGGCGATAGAGAACGTCGATCGGACGATAGCCCTGCGTCGTCCGCATCTGCACGCGCCCGGCGACGACGCGCAGATCATGCCCCTCGACCAGTTCGGCGCCCATCTGGTCGGCGAGGAAGCTGTGCTCGAAATAGGCGCTGTTGTGGATGCCGGGGGTCAGCACCGCGACCGTGGGCGTGCCCGCGCATAGCGGCGGCGCGCAGGCCGACAGCGATTTGAGCAGGTTGAGCGGATAATCGCTCACCTCGCGCACCGAAATCCGCGCGAACAGCTCGGGGAACATCTGGAGCATCGTCTCGCGGTTTTCGAGCATGTAGGAGACGCCCGACGGGGTGCGGGCATTATCCTCGAGCACATAAAATTCGTCGGCGCCGGTGCGCACGATGTCGATGCCGCTGATATGGGTATAGACGCCGCCCGGCGGGTCCATCCCCATCATCATCGGCAGAAACGCCTCGTTGCGCGCGATCAGTTCGGTCGGCACGCGCCCGGCGCGCAAAATCTCCTGCCGGTGATAAATGTCGTGGAGGAAGGCGTTGAGCGCCCGCACCCTTTGCTCGATCCCGCGCGACAGCCGCCGCCATTCGCCCGCCGAGATGATGCGCGGCACGACGTCGAAGGGGATCAGCCGCTCGTCGGCCTCATCCTGTCCATAAACGTTGAAGGTGATGCCGGTAGTGCGGAAAAAGGCCTCGGCCTGCTGCGTCTTGCGCTGGATGCGCGCCGCGTCCTCGTTGGCGAACCAGTCGTGATAGTCGCGGTAGGGCGATCGGACCTCGCCCGCCTGTCCGGCGTCCGCATGGCCCGTCATCTCGTCGAAGAAGGAAATGCCCCAGCCCTTTCCACGCAACATGCCAACGGTCCGGCCGCGCGCGATGATCCGGGCGTGCGCGGCCCCTTCATTCCTGCCTGCTGCGTCGCTTGTCTGGCTACGCGGCCGTCAAGCTTATGGAGAGGATGCTAGCACCGCCGCGCGGGAAGGCAAGAGCCCTAGAACATTGAAAATAATGAGCCCACCCCGGCTCGTCGCGCCGAGATGAAAGTTCAAAACCCGAACAACAGCCGCACCCCCACGAACCCGACGAGCAGCGCGGTCAGCCGCCGGATCAGGGTCGCGCCGCCGGCGCGGACCGCAAGCTGCGTGCCGATCGCACCACCGATCAGCACCGCGACCAGCAGCGGCCAGTGCCCCGCAACCGCGTGAAGCATCGCCCCGCCCTTGCCCTTGATGAGCTGGCCGGTCAGCCCGAACAGGCTGTTGACGAGGATGAACAGGCTCGCGGTCGCGGCGACCGAGCGCGCCTCGGCCCAGCGGATGAGGTGGAGGATCGGCGCGAGGAAGATACCGCCGCCGATGCCGACGACACCAGCCAAATAGCCAATCCCCGCCGCGATCGGCAGCAACAGCTTTGCAGGAAGCGCGACGGGCTTCGCCGCCTGCGGCTGGAACATCAGCGCCAGCGCGGAGGCGAGCAGCGACAGGCCGAGGAGCAGGACGAGCAGCCCCTGCTTGACCGGGGTCAGCCCGCCGAGAAAGGCAAGCGGTGCCGCGACTGCGATCAGCGGCAGCGCCTTCGCCCACGGCATCACCCCGGCGCGCGCGAAGCGGATCGTCCCGCCGGTAACGACGATGACGTTGCACGCAAGGCTGATCGCCGGAACCAGCCCGACCGCGACGCCGCCGAGCAGCAGCAGCGCGGTATAGGTCGACCCGCCGCCGAACCCGACCGCGGCATAGAGCAGGGCGGTCAGGCCGAAGAAAGCGGCGAGGCTGGTCATGATTGTTCCCTTCCGGTGCGCCCATGCACTCCGTCATTGCGAGCGAAGCGAAGCAATCCAGGGCGGTTTGCGCCTACCCTGGATTGCCGCGCGGCTTCGCCGCTCGCAATGACGAATCAGGTACGAATCCGTCAAAGCTGCCCATGGCAATGCTTGTATTTGCGCCCCGACCCGCACGGGCACGGCGCATTGCGGCTGATTTCCAGCGCCGCATAGGGGTTTTCCCCTTCGGGCAGGTCGGGCCGCGGCGCCTGCATCGGCGGCAGCGTGTTCGCGATCACGCCCAACTCGCCCGCATCGATGTCGGCGCTGTTGTCCTCGCCGGTGAAGGGGTCGATGTGGGTGGTCAGGAAGTCGGGCAGTTCGGGCAGCGCCGCGGGCTCGGGCTCCTGGAACTGGAAATCGATCCGCGCGACGGTGCGCGTCACATCCTCGCGGATGTTCTGCAGCATCCGCTCGAACAGCGCGAAGGCTTCCTGCTTATATTCGTTGATCGGCTGTTTCTGCGCATAGGCGCGCAGGAAGATCGCCTGGCGCAGCGCGTCGAGCGTCGAGAGATGGTCCTTCCAATGATGGTCGAGGGTCTGGATCAGGATCGATTTCTCGACATTGTGCCACGTGTCCTGATCGACCTGCGCCGCCTTGCCGGCGGCCGCGGCATCGGCCATCTCCTGCAGCCGCGCTTCGAAGATTTCGGGGTCGAGCTCGTCTTCCTGCATCCAGTCGTCGATCGGCGGCGACAGGTCGAGGATATTGGCGACGCGTTCCTTGATCGCCTCGATGTCCCATTGCTCGGGATAGCTTCCCGGCGGGCAGGCGTCGGCGATGATCGCATTCACCGTCTCAGCCCGCATCTCGGCCATCACGTCATCGACGGTTTCGCTGTCGATAATTTCGCCGCGCTGTTCATAGACCACCTTGCGCTGGTCGTTCATGACGTTGTCATATTCGACGACCTGCTTGCGGATGTCGTAGTTGCGCGCCTCGACCTTCTTCTGCGCGGTCTCGATCGCCTTCGACAGCCATTTCGACCCGATCGCCTCGCCGTCCTCCAGATTCTTGTTCATCATCTTGGAAAAGAGCGTGTCGGGGCCGAAGATGCGGAGCAGATCGTCGTCGAGGCAGAGATAGAATTTCGACAGGCCGGGGTCGCCCTGACGCCCCGAACGGCCACGGAGCTGGTTGTCGATGCGGCGGCTTTCATGGCGCTCGGTCGCGAGCACGAACAGCCCGCCCGCGGCGCGCACGGCTTCGCGCTCGGCGGCGACTTCTTCGGTGATGCGCGCGATCGCGGCGTCGCGTTCGGGACCTTCGGGCACGTCCCTCAGCTCATCCTCGATGCGGAACTCCTCGCTGCCGCCCAGCTTGATGTCGGTGCCGCGGCCGGCCATGTTCGTCGCGATGGTCACCGCGCCCGCGCGCCCCGCCTGCGCGACGATATGCGCCTCGCTCTCGTGGAAGCGCGCGTTGAGGACGCTGTGCGCGACGCCTTCTTTTTCGAGATAGGAGGAGAGGAGTTCCGACTTCTCGATCGACACGGTGCCGACGAGCACGGGCTGGCCGCGCTCCTGCGCCTCGCGGATCGTGCGCGCGATCGCGCCGAACTTGTCGGTGATATTCTTGTAGAATTCATCCTCGTCGTCCTGCCGCGCGATCGGGCGGTTGGTCGGGATGGTGACGACGTTCATCTTGTAGATTTCGAAGAATTCGGCCGCTTCGGTCGCCGCGGTGCCGGTCATGCCGGACAGCTTGGGATACATGCGGAAATAATTCTGGAAGGTAATCGACGCGAGGGTCTGGTTCTCGGGCTCGATCTGGACGCCTTCCTTGGCCTCGACCGCCTGATGCAGGCCGTCGGACCAGCGGCGGCCGTCCATCATGCGGCCGGTGAATTCGTCGATGATGACGACCTTGCCGTCCTTGACGATATAATCGGTGTCGAGCTTGAACATCACGATCGCCTTCAGCGCCTGGTTGACGTGATGCACGACCTGGGTGTTCTCGATATCGTAGAGGTTGCTGCCCTGAAGCAGCCCCGCGGCTTCGAGCAATCGCTCGACATGCTCGGTGCCGTCCTCGGTCAGGCTGATCGATTTCGCCTTCTCGTCCTTTTCATAATCCTCCTCGACGAGCTGGTGCACCACCTCGTTGACGCGGATGTAGAGCTCCGACTTGTCGTCCGTCGGGCCCGAGATGATCAGCGGCGTGCGCGCTTCGTCGATCAGGATCGAGTCGACCTCGTCGACGATGCCGAAGTTGAATTCGCGGTGGACCATCTGCGCGCGGTCGAACTTCATATTGTCGCGCAGATAGTCGAACCCCAGCTCGTTGTTCGTCGCATAGGTGATGTCGCTGTTATACGCCTCGCGCCGCTGCATCTCGTTGAGGTTCGGAACGATGATGCCGGTGGTCAGGCCCAGGAAGCCATAGACCGCGCTCATCCATTCGGCGTCGCGCTTGGCGAGATAGTCGTTGACGGTGACGACATGGACACCCTTGCCTTCCAGCGCGTTCAGATAGCAGGGCAAGGTCGCCATCAGCGTCTTGCCCTCGCCCGTCGCCATCTCGGCGATCTCGCCGCGGTGGAGGACGATGCCGCCGATCATCTGGACGTCGAAGTGGCGCATGCCGAGCGTACGCTTCGACGCTTCGCGCACCGTCGCAAAGGCTTCGGGCAGCACGTCGTCGAGCGTCTCCCCGGCATCGAGCCGGTCGCGGAATTTCTGCGTCTGCGCCTTCAATTGCTCGTCGCTATAGGCTTCGAGCTCGGGCTCGAAGGCGTTGATCCTGGCGACGATCTTGCGGATCGAATTGACGTAACGCTCGTTGGACGAGCCGAACAGGCTCTTGGCAAGACTGCCGAACATAATGAATTTCCTTGGATTTCGATGCGATCGGGGCGGCATGGGCGCCGCGCGGTCTATAAAGAAAATCCCCGCGCGCGCGCAGGGAAGCGGCCCAGGACAAGGGCGGCGGCGGAAAAGGCTATTCGAGGGCGCGATCGACGCCGGTCAGCAGGCCGGGCAGATGCGGCGGCGGCGCCTTGCGCGGCTTGCCGGTGCTGGGACCGCTGCTCGCGCGGCGCGTGGGCGTCGTGGCGGCAGGGCGACGGTCGCTGTCGCCGGCGTCGGCCTTGCCCGCGCTTTCGGCGAGCAACACCAGCGACCCCATCGCCATCGGAACGGCGGGCGCGGCAACGGCCCGGTCTGCCGTAGCAAAACCGGTCAGCAACGCCAAAAGGGTCAGCAACAGCCGCAAGAATCGCCCCTCCAAAGATCGGGAGCGCAGATCATTGCATCCCGATGCCTGAACATAGGGTGAAACGGGCGCGGCGTCCAGACTTTGCTTATGGTTCCACCGAGCTGCCGCGGCCGGGCTCGGGCTCGACGATCGTTTCCGCCCGCATCGTCACGCGGCGCGTGACCGGCTTGCCGGCGGCATCGGTGAAGGGGATGTAGCGAACGCTCCCGCCGAACATATCACAGGGATTGCCCTCCAGCGGCAGGCCCACCGGAAGCCCGGTCGCCGAAAATTTGCAATCCCTGGCGATGCCGTCCGCACCGACGACAATAGTCATCGTCGCCGCCATCGGGCTCGACAGCGGGAATTTCCGGTGCGCGGGTTCGGCCGTCGCGCCCGCTGTCCGCGGCAAGACCCAGCTGAACACGGCCGGAACCTCCGATTTGACCGGCGTCCCCGCGCTGTCGAGCGCCGGCTCGAACCGCCCGTCGCTCCGCATCAGGGCGCAAGCCGCGGTATCGAGGTCCCTGACCATGCTGCTCTCGGTCACGGCGCAACGGATCACCTTGCCGGCGGCATCGAGGCTCAGCATCATGCCGACATCGCCTTCCTGCCGCGCCGCCAGGGCGGCGGGAGGATAATGGGCGGCCGCATCGAGAGTCACCATGGCGGGGTCGGGAAGCGGAGCGCGCGGCAATCCGCGGCGCGCCTCGTCGACCCGGAAACCCGATTGCGCCAGGCGTTCGAGATAATCGTCGGGAATCTGCCAGCGGATTCGGTTGGCGTAGGTGCCACCGACGCGCACGCCCTTGTCGTCGCGCTGCGTCTCGAACCTCGCGCGCTGCATGACCAGCCGGCACGTTGCATCGTCGAGCTCGGCATGGCCGCTCGACGCGGTGACCTCGCAGCGGCGCGGCAGTCCGTCGGGACCGACCGTCAGGCGAAACCCCGTCGTGCCTTCATGCGTGTCGCGCAGCGCCGTGATCGGATAATCATCGGTCGTGACCCAACTGCCGGGGTCGGTTGCCGGTCTGAAATGCAGCGGATCTTCCGTTCCATCCGCAGGGGCGCCGGCCTGCGCGGCCAGCAGCAACATCATCCACAACATTTGCGCATCCTCCCCCGTCAAAGCCCCGGATTCAGACCCTTTACCTCCAGCAGGAAACTCTTGGGCTTCTTGAAAAACTTGCTCTTGCGGTTGACCTTCAGCCCGACGACCTCGGCCAGTTCCATCACGAAATGAACGCAGTTGGCCTTGTTCAGGCTATAGCTCGGCTGCTTGCGGTCCTGCCATTCGCGAACCTTGGCGATCAGCCGCGCATAGGTCGCGTCGTCGACGGTGACGCTGAACTGCCGGTCGCTCTTGGCGATATAATCGTCCTTCGACGTCTGGACATAGCCCTTCACCGACCCGAGCAGGATCGCCGGGCTGACATTCTTCGCGGTGAAGCCGAAATTATTGTCGATCGCCTGCCCACTGCCGTCGAGCGTGCCCTTGACCGTGATGAAGGCGTGCGGAAAGCGGTCGCCGAAATCATGGCTGTAAAAGCTGACCGTCACCGCCGCCTCGGCGGGAAGCGCGGTGCCGAGGCAAAAGGCCAGCAAGGTCAGGAACATCAGGCGCAGGCGAAACATTGCCGCCCTGATAGCGACGCCACCCGCCCCTTGCCAAGCCGCGATTGCGGCTTGACGCGCCCGCCGGCTTCGCACCATCTGGTGCTGACATAAATGTAAGGGAGAGCGGGCGTGGCACGAAAGGCGATCTTCATCACCGGCGGCGGTTCGGGTATCGGCCGCGCGACCGCGCGCCATTTCGCAGCGCAAGGCTGGTTCGTCGGCATCGCCGACGTCAATGCGCGAGGGATCGACGAGACCGCGGCGCTGCTGCCCGAGGGCGCCTCGTCGCGCCACATCATGGACGTGCGCGACCGCGATCAGTGGACGGCCGCGCTCGACGCCTTTGCGGCGGTCAGCGGCGGACGGCTCGACGTCCTGTTCAACAACGCCGGAATCGGAACCGGCGGCCAGTTCGCCGACATGGCGCCGGAGGAGGCCGACCGGCTGATCGCGATCAACTTCGGCGGCGTCGTCAATGGAATCTACAGCGCGCTGCCGCTGCTCCGCGCGACGCCGGGATCGACGATCCTCAACACCGGCTCGGCGTCGGGCTTTTACGGCGTCGCCGGGCTCGCGATCTATTCGGCGACCAAATTCGCGGTGCGCGGGCTGACCGAAGCGCTCGAGATCGAATTCGCCAAGCACGACATCAAGGTTCGTTCGCTGATGCCGGGCTTCATCGACACCCCGCTGCTCGACCAGGTCGCCGCCGACAGCAACGAGCCCGCACGCGACCGCCTGTCGTCCAGCGGGTTCGAGATCGTCCCCGTCGAACGCGTCGCCGAGGCGGCGTGGGACGCGGTCCACGGCGCCAGGGTGCACGTCACCGTCGGCAAGATGGCCAAACGCCTGTCACGCCTCGCGCGCTTCTTTCCGGGGCTGATCGTCAAACAGTCGAAAAAGGTCGACGGGCTGGGCGGCGCGGCGCACTGATCCGGCTTGGTGTACCGATGCCTGCATTGGGGTGGAGATCTGCCATCCCCTCGTTCGTCATTGTGGCCTGGACCCGGGATCTGGTCGGCAGGACCGAGTAATCACTCCAAAGTTCAGCAAAGTTCAGCCCATTGCATTCCCCGATTGAGACCTCGCGGGGTGCAGAACGCACCCGGCACGCCTCGCCCTGGCCGCATCCGCAAGCTGGGCCGCGACCGCTTTTATCCACCAAATGAAAGAGCCGGATGAAAGCTGGCACAGCCGGATAATGTAGGAAAGGCCTATTTGGAACCGATATCGGCTTTGGGGTGGGGAGCGGCCGTTTTAGGGCAACGCATGCTGCCCCTCCCGCAAGCGGGAGGGGAGAGGAGCAGCCGCAATCGGTCGAAACCCGCCGCCGCTACTTCCCCGGCCCGCAGCTCACCGTCCCGCTGCCGAGGTTGCGCACGGTGCAGGCGGGGCGGCCGAGCACGACGGTCTTGCCCACCCCGCGCGTCGTCACCGCCGCGGTCTTCACCGCGTTCAGGATATGATCGCCCGCGCCTTCGCTGTCGCTGACCAGATCGTCGACCGAAAGCCTGCCCGCATCGACGACTCCCGCGCCCGACAGCGTCATCTGACCCTGCTTGGCCTTGCCGGCCAGCGTCATCGTGCCGTTGCCGATCATCGCGACGCTCAGCCGGTCGGCGTCGATCGCATCGACGCTCACCCGCCCCGGCCCGCGCAGCCCGATCGTGACCCGCGCGCCCTTGAGGCGGTCGATCCGCAGCGACCCCGCCCCCGCGAGCGTCGCAGCGCGCAGGTTCGCGGCGTTGATGCGGATCATCACCGGGCCGGGCGGGGTGCGGCGATTTTCGTCGCCCGCATATTTCTTTTCACCGATCACCAGTCGCCCGTCGCGGGTTTCGAGCGTCAGCCGGTCGAGCGCGTCGGTCGATCCGGTCGCCACCGCGCTCACCGGCGCGCGGGTCACCACCTCGACATCGACGTCGGTGCCGATCTCGATGGTCTCGAAGCTGGTGAGGCCATAGCGCTTCTCGGCCGCAGTCGCGGCGCCGGACAGGAGCAGGGCGGCGGCCGCGACGGCAGCCAGGCGCGAATAGCTGGTCATGTTGCCGCCTTACTGCGTTCGCAGGAGACGCGCCACAGGATGTTCCAGATGAAGCCGTCCTTTGGCCTCTCTGTTCCCCCGCCCTTCGACTGCCCGCAGAGCGGGCGCTCAGGATAAACTTCAGCCGCAGGCTGAAGGCGGGGGTCCATCTCCTGCTGGCGCAAGGTGGAACCGACCGGAGATGGGTCCCCGCCTTCGCGGGGACACGCAATGTTTGAACGCGAGCGATCTACCGGCAGGTCGCGGTCCCCGATCCCATTGCGTGCGTCGAGCATTTGCCGCCGCCGCCGATCGTCGCATCGCCCGAGCCGAGTATCTTGATGTCCGCGCTCGCGGTCGCCTGCGCATCGACGTCGCCCGATCCGGTGATCGACACCGCGAGCGTCTGCGCGACCAGCCCCTCGGCGTCGATGTCGCCCGATCCGGTGACGCCGAAATCGCCGCTGTCGATCGCGCCGCCCTTGACCTCGATATTGCCCGAGCCCGAAACGTCGAGGTCGGCGCTCTTCGCGGTCAGCTTCGCGACCGCGAGGTCGCCCGAGCCGGTGACGTCGAGCGTCGCTGCGTCGGCGGCCAGCGTGTCGGCGTCGATCGACCCCGATCCGGTCAGCTTCAGCGCCTGCAGCTTCGGCATGGTGATGCTGATCTCGACCCCTTTGCTGTCGTGGCGGGTGAAGCTGAAGCCTTCGCGCTTGCGGCCGATCGACAGCGTTGAGCCGTCGAGCACGATCTCCAGCTCGTCGAGTTCGGCCTGCGGGCCCTTGGCGCTGATCGAGAAGGCGTCGCCCTGGCGGATGGTGACATCGTCGGGGCCGGTGACCTTGACGCCGGTGAAGCCCTTGAGGTCGAAGTTCTGCGTCGCCGCAGGGCCAGACGCGACCACCCGCTTGCCGTCCTTGCTGCTGCTCGTCCCTTCGGCGCTGCACGCCGACACCGTCATGGCGAGAGCCAGCGGCAGAACCGCTATCGTCCAGTTTCGCATCGTCATTCTCCGCTCATTCTTTTTTCGTGTGTTACTTGATTAACACAGGGAGAAGGACTTGTCCACCTACCAGCGGAGCAGCGGCGCGAGCAGCACCCGCCCGGCGACGGCCCACAGCGGGATGGCGAGCCCGTGCCAGAGCGCGATATGGATCATATCGTTCGAAGAGCAGCGGAGCGCGACCGCCGCGGCGCCCGCCGCCCCCGCAGCGATGCCGACGACCCAGCCGGCGCGCGCGGGCGATGTCGGCGCGCCGCCTTTCAGCCAGGCGAACAGCGCGGCCCCGACGCCGATCCCGGCGATCAGTCCGTCGAGCGTGCAGCGCATACCATGATCGGGCCGCATTTCGGTCATCGCGCCGTGGCTGTCGGCAAACCCCATGAACAGTGCGGTCAGCGGCAGGGCGAGCGCGGCGAGCCCCGCCCAGCGCCATCCGCCATAGTCGCGCCCGACGCCCGGCAATCCCATGCGCAGCGCGCTCCAGCTCGCGGCGAGCGCCAGCGCGACGATCAGCCAGAAGGCGAGCATCGGCAGCGGCGCCATCGCCTCTCCCGCAGCGAGGTCGTGGCGCATCCCGAACAGCCAGAGCAGCAGCGCGCCGCCCGCGATCCAGCCCGCTGCGACCCACAGCCCGCCGCGCAGCACGCGCCGCGGGCGCACAGGCTTGAGCTCACCCGCCAGCCCCTCGATCAGTTCGTCGATCGACGCGTCGCTCATCTCACTCGCTTTCCACCAGTCCCGCGAGCGTCTTCAGCCCGCGATGGATGTTCACCTTGACCAGCGACTCGCTCTGGCCGCTGATGCGTGCCGCCTCGGCGATCGAGGCGCCCTCGATCTTGACCAGCGTGATCGCCTGCGCCTGCCCCGGCGGCAGCCGCGTCAGCAGATGGTCGAGGCTGAGCCGCGCATGCACCGCCTCGTCCTCTGCCGCGACCGCCGCGTCATGGTCGCCGAGCTCGGCCTCGTCGCGCTGGCGGCGAAGCGCGTCGATCCAGCGATAGCGCGCGATCGCCGCGAGCCAGGGCAGGAAGGGGCGCCCGCTGTCCCAGGTTGCAAGCTTGCGGTGCAGCGACACGAGGGTTTCCTGCACCAGATCGTCGATCTGGTGCGGCGCGATGCGGCGCGCGAAATAGCGGCTCAGCCATCGGCGGCAATCGGTCAGCAGCGCGCGATAGGCCGCACGGTCCCCGCGCTGCGAAGCAGCCATCAGGCGCGCGAGCGACGGTTCGTCGGGGCTCATCGGGGCACTCTATCAAGGATCGCGGCAAAGGGCATCGCCCCCGGTTCGCGGGCGCGGGCGCGCCGGTTACGCGCGCGGACGAAATTTCGCGCCATCTTGTCGCCACCTTCGCGGTGCAACAGACACGCTTTCCTTCCCGACGAGAGAGACGATGAGCGTAGCCTTCCGCCGCGAGAGCGACGACGAACATATGGAACCGGCTTTCGAATGGCCGATCCCGGTGGGGCCGAACCTCGTCACGCCGCGCGGCGCCCGCCTGCTCGCCGAGGAGGTCGCGCGCCTCGAGGCCGCCGTCGCCGCGACAAGCGAAGAGGAGGCGCGCAAGAAGCTGCTGCGCCGCCTGCGCTATGCCGGCACCCGCCACGCGACCGCCGAGGTGCAGGATGCGCCCACCGCCGATGTCGTCGGCATCGGCAGCCGGGTGCGCTACAGGCTGAACGGCGCCGAGCGTGCGGTGACGATCGTCGGCCATGACGAGGCCGACCCCACAGCGGGGCTGATCGCTTTCACCGCGCCGCTCGGCCGCGCGCTGATGGGCGCTGAAGTTGGCGACACGGTCGAATTCCAGGGGCGCGAGGATGCGATCACCGTCCTTGGCGCCGAAGCCGATCCGGAGGCGAACGCATGAAGGACAAGTTCGAACGCCACAAGCAACCGTGGACCGCCGCCGAGATCGACAAGCTCCACACGCTCGCGAAAAAGGGCATGGCGCTCAAAGCCATCGCCAAGGCGCTGACGCGCAGCGAGGAATCGGTGAAGATCCGCGCCAAGGCCGACGGGCTGTCGATCGCGAAGCTGCGCTGATCGTCCAATGACCGCTTTTGATTATGATGCCGTCGTGCTGGGCGCCGGCGCGGCCGGGCTGATGTGCGCGGCGGTCGCGGGGCAGCGCGGCAAGCGCGTCCTGCTGCTCGACCATGCCGAGCAGGTGGGGAAGAAAATCATCATTTCCGGCGGCGGGCGCTGCAACTTCACCAACATCCACACCGCCGCGGATCGCTATATCTCGGCGAACCCGCATTTCGCCAAGTCGGCGCTCGCACGCTATACCCCCGCCGATTTCATCGCGCTCGTCGATCGCTACGGCATCGCCTGGCACGAGAAAACATTGGGCCAGCTCTTCTGCGACGGCTCGGCGAAGCAGATCGTCGCGATGCTGCTCGAAGAATGCGCCAAGAACGGCGTCGATGTCCGCTGCGGCCAGCCGGTGCGCGAGGTCACGCACGGCGACGACCTGTTCCGCGTGACCTTCGGCGAGCAAAGTTTCACCGCCCCCAATCTCGTCCTCGCCACCGGCGGCCCCTCCATTCCCAAGATGGCCGCGACCGGCTTCGCCTATGACCTTGCGCGCCGCTTTGGCCTCAAAATCGTCGAGCCGCGCCCCGCGCTCGTCCCGCTCACGCTCGGCGGTGACGATGTGCTGTTCCGCGACCTCTCGGGCGTCGCGACCCCGGTCGAGGCGCGCGCGGGCAAGGCGGCGTTCCGCGAGGCCGCGCTCTTCACCCACAAGGGCCTGTCCGGTCCCGCGATCCTCCAGGTCAGCAGCTATTGGCGGCACGGCGAGCCGGTGATGATCGATTTCCTCCCCGACGCCTCACCGGGATGGCTGACCGAAGCCAAGCGCACGCGCCCGCGCGTCCCGCTCGCCGCGGCGCTGCCGCTGCCCGACCGGCTGGCGCGCACTCTCGCCGATCGCCTCGCGCTCCCCGGCGAGATCGGCGCCCAGACCGACCGCAAGCTCGCCGACGCCGAGGCGCAGCTCAAGCGCTGGATATTTCACCCCAACGGGACCGAAGGCTTCGCCAAGGCCGAGGTCACCGTCGGCGGAATCGCGACCGCCGGGCTCTCGTCGCAAACAATGATGGCCAAAAGCGTTCCGGGGCTCTATGCGATCGGCGAAGCCGTGGACGTCACCGGGTGGCTGGGCGGCTATAATTTTCAATGGGCCTGGGCCAGCGGACATGCGGCAGGCCAGGCCCTTTAGGAAAAGCTCGTAACCCTTCGTCACCCCGGACTTGATCCGGGGTCCATTCAGCGCTTCGTGGCAAGTGATGAATGGGTGCCGGATCAAGTCCGGTATGATGAATTAAAGAATCGGCGGCGCAGCCCGCCACGGAAAAGAAGAAAAATATGTCTTTCGATCATCTTTCACCCGTCCTTGCGGACGCCCTCACCGCGCGCGGCTATGAGGCGCTGACCCCCGTCCAGGCACAGGTCGTCGAGGCCGAGGCCCGCGGCCGCGACCTGCTCGTTTCCGCGCAGACCGGGTCGGGCAAGACCGTCGCCTTCGGCCTCGCCATGGCCGACGAACTGCTTGAGGAGGGCCGCCTGCCCTTCGCAGCGGCGCCACTCGCGCTGATCGTCGCCCCGACGCGCGAGCTCGCGCTGCAGGTCAGCCGCGAACTCGCCTGGCTCTACGCCAAGGCCGGCGCACGCATCGCGACCTGCGTCGGCGGCATGGACGCAAGCCGCGAACGCCGCAATCTCAATCAGGGCGTGCATATCGTCGTCGGCACCCCCGGCCGCCTGCGCGACCATCTCGAACGCGGCGCGCTCGACCTCGAAAGCCTGCGCGTCGCGGTGCTCGACGAGGCCGACGAGATGCTCGACATGGGCTTTCGCGAAGACCTAGAGGAAATCCTCGACGCGACCCCCGACACACGCCGCACCCTGCTCTTCTCGGCAACGATCCCGAAGCCGATCGCGCAGCTTGCCAAGCGCTATCAGAATAATGCGCTGCGCATCTCGACCGTCGGCGAGGATCGCGGCCATGGCGACATCGCCTATCAGGTGGTGACCGTCGCCCCCGCCGACATCGAAGGCGCGGTGATCAACCTCTTGCGCCTGCACGAGCCCGACACGGCGATGCTGTTCTGCGCGACGCGCGACAATGTCCGCCGCCTTCACGCACGGCTGGTCAATCGCGGCTTCGCGGCGGTCGCGCTGTCAGGCGAGCATAGCCAGAACGAGCGCAACCATGCGCTGCAGGCATTGCGCGACCGCCGCGCGCGCGTCTGCGTCGCAACCGACGTCGCCGCGCGCGGCATCGACCTGCCGAGCCTGTCGCTCGTCATCCATGTCGAAATCCCGCGCGACGCCGAAACGCTCCAGCACCGCTCGGGCCGCACCGGGCGCGCGGGGAAGAAGGGCACCGCGGTGCTGATCGTCCCCTATCCGCGCCGCCGCCGCGTCGACGGGATGCTGCGCGGCGCCCGCATCACCGCCGAGTGGATGAACGCGCCGACCGCGGCCGACGTTAACGCACGCGATCAGGAGCGGCTGATCGAAAAGCTGCTCGCGCCGCAGGAGCATGAACCCGAGGATATCGAGCTCGGCCAGCGCCTGCTCGCCGAACGCAGCGCGGAGGACATCGCCGCCGCGCTCGTCCGCGCGCACCGCGCGACGATGCCGCCGCCCGAGGATCTGATCGACGCCGGTCCGCGTCCGCGCGGCGAGCGTCCCGAACGCCCCGAGCGCGGGGAGCGTTTCGAGCACGGCGACCGGGCCGATCGCGGCGAGCGACGCGACCAGTTCGACGACAGCGTCTGGTTCAAGCTCAACATCGGCCGCCGCCAGAACGCCGACCCGCGCTGGATTCTTCCCCTCCTCTGCCGCCGCGGCCATGTGACGAAGCACGAGATCGGCGCGATCCGCATCGGGCCGTCGGAAACCTTGTTCAACATCCCGCTCGCCATCGCCGACCGCTTCGCCGAGGCGGTGATGCGCACCGCCAACCAGGACGGCGAGGACGACAGCGGGGTTGCGATCACCCCGGCGCCCGGCGGCGCGACCTATCCGCCGCGGCGCGAGAAGGGCGCTCACAAGGGATCGCACAAGGGCGGCGGCCCACGCGGCGACGGGCCGCGGGGCCCCCATGGCAAACCCGGGGGGTTCAAGGCCAAGCCCTTCGGCAAGGGCAAGCCGCGCTCGCCCCGCTGACTCACCCCTCCTCTGAAGAGGAGGGGCTTATATCGCATCAGACCTTGCGTCACCTGTTCGCTCGCCCCAGATGGGCTGCACCAGCAGGAGAGCGGCCATGCAGGCGATCGAAGCCTTTATCGAAACGCAGGGCGGACCCGAAGTCATCGACTGGCGCGAGGTCACGCTCGGCGATCCGGGGCCCGGCCAGGTCCTCGTGCGCCAGACCGCCGTTGGGCTGAACTATCTCGACACTTATCACCGCGACGGCACCTATCCGATCGAGCTTCCGGGCGGGCTCGGGGTCGAGGCGGCGGGCGAGGTGGTCGCGGTCGGTGCCGACGTCCACGGCCTCCAGCCCGGCGACCGCGTCGCGACCTTCGGCCCGCAGCGCAACGCCTATGCGAGCGCGCGGATCGTCCCCGCCGCATCGCTGTTCAAGCTTCCTGCCGCCATCGACGACGACACCGCCGCCGCGGCCTTGCTCAAGGCCTGCACGGTTGAGATGCTCGTCGAACGCTGCGCGAAAATCGAGGCAGGCTGGCCGGTGCTCGTCCACGCCGCTGCGGGCGGGGTCGGGCTGATCCTCGTCCAGTGGCTGAAGGCGATCGGCGCGACAGTGATCGGCACCGTCAGCACCGAAGCGAAAGAGCAGGTCGCGCGCGAGGCAGGCGCCGATCATGTCATCCGCTACAGGCAGGAGGATGTCGCGGCGCATGTTCGCGAGATCACCGACGGCCAGGGCGTCCCCGTCGCCTTCGACGGCATCGGCATGGCGACCTGGGCGGCGTCGCTGAAAGCCACGGCGCGGCGCGGGCTGATCGTCAGCTACGGCAATGCCGGCGGGCCGGTGACCGGAGTCAACCTCGGCATCCTCGCGCAGCATGGGTCGCAGTTCGTCACCCGGCCGACGCTGTTCGACTATTATCTTCACGCGGGCGAGCGGGCCGCCGGCGCGGCGCGGGTGTTCGAGATGATCGAAAGCGGCGCGGTGAAGATCACCGTCGGACAGCGCTATGGTCTGCAGGACGCAGCGCGCGCGCATGCGGACCTGGAGGCGGGGCGGACGACGGCGTCCAGCTTGCTGATTCCGGAGCATAGCTAGCTCCCCTTCCGCTTGCGGGAGGAGCAGCGAGGCTTGCTCGCTAGTCGCAGCGGGGAGGGTTCGGCAACGCCACATGCCCTCCCCCAACCCCTCCCGCAAACGGGAGGGGAGCTGTTACCCCTTCAACCGCTCCGCGTGCCACGCCACATGCTCGGCCATGAAGGTCGAGATGAAATAATAGCTGTGGTCATAGCCCGGCTGCATACGGATCTCGGCCTTCTGCCCCGCGCGCTCGCACGCCTCGACCAGCAACTCGGTCTTGAGCTGTTCGGCGAGGAAATTGTCGGCCTCGCCCTGATCGACGAGCAGGTCGGGCACGCGCAGTCCCTGATCGAGCAGCGCGCAGGCATCATAGGCCTGCCAATCCTCACGGTCGTCGCCGAGATAGCCGCCGAGCGCCTTTTCCCCCCACGGGCAGCGCGACGGCGCGACGATCGGCGAGAAGGCCGAGACCGAGCGGAAGCGGTCCTGATTGCGAAGGCCGATGGTCAGCGCGCCGTGCCCGCCCATCGAATGGCCGGTGATCGCCTGCCGCGTCAGGTCGGCGTCCGCAAAGTTGCGGAGGATCAGCGACGGCAGTTCATCCTCGATATAGGAGCGCATCCGGTAATGCTTCGCCCATGGCTCCACGGTCGCATCGACATAAAAGCCGGCGCCATGCCCGAAATCATAGGCGGCATCGGCATCGTCGGGCACCTCCTCGCCGCGCGGACTGGTGTCGGGCGCGACGAAGATCACGCCATGCTCGGCGCAGGCGGCGCGATACTCGCCTTTCTCCATCACATTGGCGTGGGTGCAGGTCAGCCCCGACAGATACCAGAGCACGGGCAGTTTCGCATCCGGCGCATGGTCGGGGATAAAAACCGCGAAGGTCATGTCGGTGCCGGTCGTCGTGCTGGCATGTCTGTAGACGCCCTGCGTTCCGCCATGGCTGCGGGTGGTCGAGACGGTTTCGATGGTCATGCGGGGTCCTGAACCGGAATGGGCGCGACGAGGGGATGATGTCCCCAATGACGCAAGAGGTCGAGTATCGTTGCACCGCCAAGCCCGAGGGTCGCGGTGTTGCGAAGCGGGTGGACATTCACCCGGTCGGCGGCCGCCAACCCCGCGTCGAGTACGACGGTAATGCTGCCCGGCGGCGCATTGATCGCGGCGAGCGGCGTCACCGATCCCGGTGCGATGCCGAGCAGCCGGTCCATATCCTCGGCCTTGCCGAAGCTCACGCGCTTGCTGCCGATCGCGGCGGGCAGCGCCTTCAGGTCGACACGCGCCGCGCCCGGCACGGTGACGAGCCAGAACGCCCCGCCACTGTCCTTCAAAAACAGATTCTTGGTATGCGCGCCCGGAATCGCGGCGTTCACCTCGTCGCTTTCGGCGACGGTGAACACCGCGACATGCTCGTGCGCGGCAAAGGGAATGGCGAGGGCATCAAGGTCCGCCATCAACCCCGCTTCGCCGCGCATCGCCATCCTTACATCCGGTGCAGCGCGCAGAGCTTGTTGCCCGCGGGATCGCGCAGATAGGCCAGATACATTTTCATGCCATTGCCCTCGCGCACGCCCGGCGGGTCTTCGATCGCGGTGCCGCCGGCTTCGACGCCCGCCGCGTGCCACGCGTCGGCCTGTTCGGGGTTCGCCATCGCGATGCCGATGGTGCAGCCGTTGCCCGCGGTCGCCGGCTGGCCGTCGATCGGCGCGGTCACCAGGAACAATCCGCCGTTATGCATATAGATGAGCCGGCCCTTCTCGTCCTGAATCCCCGGCTTGCCACCGATCGCCTGAAAGGTGGCGTCGTAGAATTTCTTCGACGCCTCCATGTCGTTCGACCCGACCATATTGTGACTATACATGTTCCGCTCCTCCTGATTCTGGTTGCGAATCGATACCTACCCTGCGCCGCCGATCAGGGCCAGCCGCCATTCTGCTCGGCATTCCCCGAAAGTGACGAACCCGAAAGCGGCGCGACCGGTCCTAGCGGAAAACCACCGTCTTGCGCCCGTCGATCAGCACGCGCTGCTCGGCGACCCAGCGCACCGCCCGCGCGAGCACCTGCGCCTCGATATCGCGCCCGGTGCGGATCAGGTCGTCGACCGACTGGCGATGGTCGACACGCTCGACCGCCTGCTCGATGATCGGCCCCTCGTCGAGGTCGCCGGTAACGAAATGGGCGGTCGCGCCGATCAGCTTCACCCCGCGCTCGTGCGCGCGGTGATAGGGCTTGGCGCCCTTGAAACCCGGCAGGAAGCTGTGGTGGATATTGATGCAGCGGCCCGCGAGCTTCGCCGACAAATCGCTGGACAGCACCTGCATATAGCGCGCGAGCACCAGATAGTCGGCCCCGCCGCGCGCCATCAGGTCGAGGATCGCGGCCTCTTGGTCTGCGCGGTTGGCGTCGCTCACCGGCAGATAGTGGAACGGCACGCCGTGCCATTCCGACAGGCGCCGCAGCGCCTCATGGTTCGAGACGACGCCGACGATATCGATCGCGAGGTTGCCGGTCGACCAGCGGTGGAGCAGATCGTTGAGGCAATGGCTGCCCTGCGACACCGCGATGACGAAGCGCGGCTTCGCGGCGCGGTCGCTGATCCGTGCATCCATTTCGAAGCGCGCGACGATCGGCGCGAAGGCCGCCTGCACCGCGGCCAGCCCCTCGGGAAAGCGCGGCCCCGCGCCGCGGAACTCGACGCGCATGAAGAAGCGGCCCGAATCGAGGTCGGCATATTGCTGGCTGTCGAGGATGAAGCCGTCGGCATCCGCAAGCAGCCCCGTCACCGCGGCAACGATGCCGACCTTGTCCTCGCACGCCAGCGTCAGGATATAGCGCGCGGCAGCGGTCGAACCCATGTCAGCCCGAAATCTTGTGGAAAGCGCAGAGCTTGTTCCCGGCGGGATCGCGCAGATAGGCGAGATAGAGCACACGCCCCTCGGTCGCCTGACGAATCCCCGGCGGATCCTCGGCAGTGGCGCCGCCATTCGCGAGGCCCGCGGCGTGCCACGCGTCGACCGCCTCGGGCGATGCCGCGAGCAGACCCAGCGTATGGCCGTTGCCGCACGCTGCCGTCCCGCCATTGACGGGCTGCGTAATGAGCAACCGCCCGCCGTCGTGAGCGTAGATCAGCCGTCCGCGTTCGTCGATCCGTCCTTCGGGCACGCCGAGCGTTCCGAGCACCGCGTCGTAGAAATTCTTGGTCGCGGCGATATCGTTCGCCCCCAGCGTCACATGGCTGAACATTTCGGGTGCCTCCGCTTCAGTAGACGACGACGCTGCGGATGCTTTCCCCCGCATGCATCAGGTCGAAGCCCTTGTTGATGTCTTCAAGGCCCATGACGTGGGTGATCATCGGGTCGATCTCGATCTTGCCCTGCATATACATGTCGACGATCTTCGGCACGTCGGTGCGCCCCTTGGCGCCGCCGAACGCGGTGCCGCGCCAGTTGCGCCCGGTGACGAGCTGGAACGGGCGCGTCGCGATCTCCTTGCCCGCCTCGGCCACGCCGATGATGATCGAGGTGCCCCAGCCGCGGTGGCAGGCTTCCAATGCGGTGCGCATCACCTCGGTATTGCCCGTCGCGTCGAAGGTGTAATCGGCGCCGCCGTCGGTCATCTGGACGATCGCCGCGACGACATCCTCGCGGCTCATGCCCTTCGAATTGAGGAAGTCGGTCATGCCGAACTTGCGGCCCCAGTCCTCGCGATCGGGGTTGATGTCGACGCCGATGATCCGGTTCGCGCCGGCAAGCCGCGCTCCCTGGATCACGTTGAGCCCGATACCGCCCAAACCGAAGACGACGACATTGTCGCCGACCTGCACCTTCGCGGTGTTGATCACCGCGCCGACCCCCGTGGTCACGCCGCAGCCGATGTAGCAGCTCGACTGGAACGGCGCGTCCTCGCGGATCTTCGCGACCGCGATCTCGGGCAGCACGGTGAAGTTGGAGAAGGTCGAACAGCCCATATAATGGAAGATCGGCTGACCCTTGTATGAAAAGCGCGTCGTGCCGTCGGGCATCAGCCCCTTGCCCTGCGTGGCGCGGATCGCGGTGCAGAGGTTGGTCTTGCCGCTGAGGCAGCTTTTGCACTGGCGGCATTCGGGGGTGTAGAGCGGGATGACATGGTCGCCGGGGGCGACGCTGGTGACGCCCGCGCCGACCTCGCGCACCACGCCCGCGCCCTCATGCCCCAGCACGCTCGGAAAGATGCCCTCGCTGTCGAACCCGTCGAGCGTGTACGCATCGGTGTGGCAGATGCCGGTCGCCATGATCTCGACCAGCACCTCGCCGGCCTTCGGGCCTTCGAGGTCGAGTTCGACGATTTCGAGCGGCTTCTTCGCTTCGAACGCGACGGCGGCACGGGTCTTCATGGGGCGGTCTCCTTCTCGGGCGCTCCAATCAGGCAAATGCGGCGGCAATGCAAGATCGGAGCGCGCAGCGACGCGGGCGGCATAGCAATTCGGCGTGATTTTATTCGGAAGGTCATAAAGGTCACGCCACGCACCCCTCTTGTTTCGCTTCCCCGGCGACCAAAGCCGGGAGCGAGGCGCAGGGCAGTGACGGGCAGGATCGCGGCGGTCATGGCAAGCAGGCTATGTCCACGAAATAATGTAGGAAAGCCCAATTTTAGCGCTCTGGGCGGGGCGAGGCGAGCGACGCCCACCTCTCCCGCTTCGTCATGCTGAACGCGTTTCAGCATCCATGACGCTATCCGGTCAGGGCGGTGCCAGTTGTTTTTCGCACAAAGACACGAAGCCACGAAGATGTCGCGTCGGCCGCGAAGCGGCTTTCTCTTGTGACCGTGCGACCAGCCGCACCGTTGATGGGGAAATGGACCTGTCGGCCCAAGCCTTCTTCTTCGTGGCTTTGTGGCTTTGTGCGAAACAAAAAGCGCAGCGTTGAAGGACAGATCAGGCCATGGACCCTGAAACAAGCCTGTCCTGAGCCTGTCGAAGGGTTCAGGGTGACGAGAATGGAAAGGTCATGCGCCTCTCACACGCCCCTCCCTTTCGTCACCCCGGACTTGATCCGGGATCCATTCAAACCAGCGCCGGACCAATGGATCCCGGATCAAGTCTGGGATGACGATGAAATAGAGTTGCGCTCGCCTCGCTTCTCCGCCCGCTGCGCCCGCAGGAGGAACCGATCTGGGCGGTCTATCCGCAAAGGCGGCATTTGCTGCCGAAGGTGCGGCTGCTGATCGACAAGCTGCGCGAGGAGTTGCCGGGGGCGTTGCAGCGGAGTGGGACAATATGACGCAGAATGGAGATTTTATTGAACAGCGTTGCAACGACTCATTTAGGACGAATTGCCAAAAGTAATCCCGAACTCCGCCAGCCTCACGGGAGCGAAACCTGATGCGCCGCAATCTTTCACCGTGTCTGATCGCCGCGGTTGCCGCCTCGACAATGATCGCAGTTCCCGCGCGAGGAGACACGCCTTATGACCCGGATGCCTATTACTGCCGGGAAGAGCCAACAAGTCCAGAGTTCGGAACGTTGCAAGCCTATATCTACGCCAACAAGCGAAGCGATTATCGATCCTTTGAGGGCGAATGGCGCAGCAATACAAAGGCTCCTCGGATCAGGGCTCATTGGGGCGGCTCCCTTTTTTCGCGAGACAGGAATGTCGAACGCGGGATCATTCAATTCTCTTACAACAACGTAGTTTCGGCGAACAAAGTCAGGATTCACATTGGCAGTTGCCCGATGAATCAAAAATCCTGCAAAAGCGCCCGGGACTACGCGAGCGACTTCAAACAAGGTGGTGGCTATCTCTCCGTATCGAACAACTGGGGAGCCGTCGTTTCGATCGGGCGAGCTAAGCGGAATTTGTATATCCAGATTCAAGACGAAGCGGGTGCCGTGCTTCGTGAAGACCGGCTACCGATGGCAATGCTGCTGAATGTCGAAAAAGAAATGAGTCGGCTGATGGATGCTGCTTCCGAAAAGCAAGCGCGACTCAAAGATCAATGCATGGCGCGCAAGCCCCTCAACACTCCACCACACTGACCGCCAGCCCGCCCTTCGACGTTTCCTTATATTTATCCCGCATGTCGCGGCCCGTCTGCAGCATCGTCGCGATGACCGTGTCGAGGCTGACGACATGCGTGCCGTCGCCGATCATCGCGATGCGGCTGGCGTCGATCGCCTTGATCGCGCCCATCGCGTTGCGCTCGATGCACGGGATCTGGACGAGACCGCCGATCGGGTCGCAGGTCAGGCCGAGGTTGTGCTCCATGCCGATCTCGGCGGCGTTCTCGACCTGCGCGTTGGTGCCACCCAAGGCGGCCGTCAGCCCCGCCGCCGCCATCGAGCAGGCGACGCCGACCTCGCCCTGGCAGCCGACCTCGGCGCCCGAGATGCTGGCGTTGCGTTTATACAATGCGCCGACCGCGGCCGCGGCGAGCAGGAAGGTGCGCACGCCCGCGGCGTTGCCGCGATAGCTGCGCCGGTAGTAGCGGATCACCGCGGGGATGATCCCCGCCGCGCCATTGGTCGGCGCGGTGACGACCTTGCCGCCCGCGGCGTTTTCCTCGTTCACCGCCATCGCCCACAGGTTGATCCAGTCCATCATCGCCATCGGATCGGACAGGTTCGCTTCGTGCCGCTCGCGGATGTCGGCGGCGATCTGCGGCGCGCGACGCTTGACCTTGAGCCCACCGGGGAGGACGCCGGTGCTGCTGCATCCCGCATCGATCGAGCCATCCATCGCCGCGGCGATTTCGTCGAGCCCCGCCTCGACCTCGGCAAGGCTGCGGTGGACGAATTCATTGTCGAGCATCATCTCGGCAAAGCTCTTCCCCGACGCGGCACCCATCGTCATCAGGTCGGCGCCCGAAGTGAAGGGAAAGGGCAGTTCCACCTCGTCCTCGGCGCCGCGACTGTTGCGCCCCGCCTCGTCCTCGTCGACGACGAAGCCGCCGCCGATCGAGAAATACATCCGCTTCGCAAGGATTTCCCCATCGCCGTCGCGCGCGGTGAAGCTGAGGGCGTTGCTGTGGAAGGGCTGGCGCTGCTTCATCTGGAAATGCAGGTCGCTCGCCGGCTGGAACCGGACGCGCTGGCGGCCGAGCAGATAGAGGAAGCCTTCGCTCGATGCGCGGTCCCAATGCGCCTTGATCGCGGCGAAGCTGGTCGAGGCCGGGATTTCGCCGGCGAGCCCCGCGACGACCGCGGTGTCGGCGGCGTGCCCCTTGCCGGTCAGCGCGAGCGAACCATAGAGGTCGGCCTCGACATGCGCGGTTTTTGCGAGCAGGCCATGCTCGTCCAGCCAGACGGCAAAACGCCGCGCGGCGACCATCGGGCCGACGGTATGCGAGCTCGAGGGTCCGACACCGATTTTGAAGAGTTCGAAGAGGCTGATCGTCATGGCGGCGCTATATAAGACGCATCGCCGGGGCGATAGGGACAGCAACGCCGAAATAAAAATCCTCCCTGCGGCGAAGCCGTGGGGAGGTGGCAGCCCGCAGGGCTGACGGAGGGGCAAGAGCGCTGGCGCCGTAGCCCCTCCACCATCCTTCGGATGGGCCCCCTCCCCACCGCTTCGCGGCAGGGAGGATCGGTTCGTCAGCCCGGATAGGTCCAGGCGCCGTCGCGCGCGAGATTCTCGGCGGCGAAGTCCCAGTTCAGCAGCTCGTCGACCACCGCGTCGACATAGGCGGGACGCAGATTCTTGCGGTCGATGTAATAGGCATGTTCCCACACGTCGATCACCAGCAGCGGCTTGATCCCCGCGGTGACTTCGGTGCCGGCGTCATGCGTATCGGTGACCGACAGCTTGCCGTCCTTCGCGACGAGCCAGGCCCAGCCCGACGCGAAATGGTTGACCGCGGTGTCCTTCAGCTTCTTCTTGAGGTCGTCCAGCGAACCGAAATCGCGGTCGATCGCCGCGGCGAGATCGCCCGACGGCGCGCTCTTCTTCGGCGACAGGCTGTTCCAGTAGAAGGCGTGGTTCCACGACTGGGCGCTGTTATTGAACAGCCCCTTGTTGCCCGCGCCCTCGGCGTGGTGGATGATTTCCTCGAGGCTCTTGTCGGCAAGCTCGGTGCCTTCGATCGCGGCATTGGTCTTGTCGACATAGGCCTTGTGGTGCTTGCCATGATGGGTCGCGAGCGTGTCGGCCGAAATATGCGGCGCCAGCGCGTCCTCGGCATAGGGCAGCGGCGGGAAAGCGATCGTCATGGCAGTCTCCATTTTCTGATTGGATAGGCCCTTAATTCGGCGCTTCGCCGGATGGTTGCAAGCCCTGCGCAGGCAATTTTTCCTTCCCCGCCCTCAACTCAGGTCACCATCGCGCGCAGCGCCGCGATCCGGTCGGCCTCTTCGGCGGGCTTGTCGCGGCGGATGCGCGAGATGCGCGGGAAGCGCATCGCCAATCCCGACTTGTGGCGTTTCGACGCATGGATCGAATCGAAGGCGACTTCGAGCACGAGCGACTTCTCGACCTCGCGCACCGGGCCGAAGCGGTTCAGCGTGTGGTCGCGAACGAATTTGTCGAGCCATTTCAGCTCCTCGTCGGTGAAGCCCGAATAGGCCTTGCCCACCGGCAGCAATTCGCCCGCGTCGCTCCAGCAGCCGAAAGTATAGTCGGAATAGAAGCTCGCGCGCCGCCCGTTGCCGCGCTGCGCATACATCATCACGCAATCGGCGACGAGCGGGTCGCGCTTCCACTTGTACCAGAGCCCGGCGCGGCGGCCCGCCACATAGGGCGCATCGCGCCGCTTCAGCATCACCCCCTCGATCGCCGCGTCGCGCGCGCCGGCGCGAAGCTGTGCCAGATGCTCGAAATCGCGCGCCTCGATCACCTGCGACAGGTCGAAATGGCTGGCGGCGAGGCGCGGCACGAACGCCTCCAGCTGCCGCCGCCGCTCGCTCCA
This sequence comes from Sphingopyxis sp. DBS4, assembly GCF_024628865.1. Lineage (NCBI taxonomy): Bacteria > Pseudomonadati > Pseudomonadota > Alphaproteobacteria > Sphingomonadales > Sphingopyxidaceae > Sphingopyxis > Sphingopyxis sp. DBS4. The sequence goes on along the minus strand of NZ_CP102384.1, from coordinate 427,541 downwards.
CGGCAGACCGCGCAGGTCGTTGCCGTCGACGCCAAGCAGATCATAGACACGCACGAAGGCCGGATAGTCGGCGAGCATCTTCTTCGAGACCGTCTTGCGCCCGAGCCGCTGTTGCAGCGCGTTGAAGCTTGCCGCTTCGCCGCCCTGCACTTCGCCGCGCACGAGCAATTCGCCGTCGATCACCGCATCCTGGTCGAAGGCCGCGACCAGCTCGGGAAAGGCAGCACTGATCTCCTCGCCGCCGCGGCTGTAGATGCGCGTCTCGCTACCTCCGCGCACGATCTGGACGCGGATGCCGTCCCATTTCCATTCAGCCGCGAAACTGTCGAAGTCGATCGCCTCTCCCTCCAGCGGATGCGCGAGCATGAAGGGGCGGAAGAAAGCGACGTCGGCAAGATCGGGCCGCGGCGCCCTCCCCTCGCCCCACGCGAAGAGCGGCGCATAGGGCGGCGGAATCGCGTGCCACAGCTCCTCGACATCATCGACGGGCACGGCGAAGGCCTGCGCAAACGCCTGCTTCGCGAGCCGAGCCGACACGCCGACGCGCATCCCGCCGAGCGCGAGCTTGAGCAGCGCATAGCGCCCGTCGGCATCGAGCCGGTCGAGCAACGACGCAAGGACCGCGGGCGCATCGCTGCGCGTCGCGGCAGAGAGCGCGTCGACGGCTTCGGTGACGCTGAGATCGGCTTTCGGCGCTGCCGCATCCGGCCACAGCAGCGCCGCCGTCTCTGCCGTATCGCCGACGAAATGCCGCGACAGGCGGAACAATTCCTCATCCGCCCGCGCGCCGAGCAGAGCGCGCACCGTCCCCGCCTTCACCGCCGGAAAGTCGAGGCTTTCGGTCAGCGCGGCGATCGCCCAGCCGCGATCGGGGTCGGGGGTGTGGCGGAGGTAATCGACGATCAGCGCCAGCTTCGTATTGCGCGAGCGCGTGTAGATCAGCCGATCGATCAGGGCCGCAAAGCGCTTCACGCCTCCTCCTCCAGATCGCGGCCGACGAGGTGCAGCGCACGCGCCTTGCGCTGGGTCAGTTCGCACCAGCGCAGCAGGCCATCTTCGCTGCCATGGGTGATCCAGCTTTCCCTGGGGTTCACCTCCGTGATCGTCGCGGTGAGTTCGTCCCAGTCGGCATGGTCGGAGATGACGAGCGGCAGTTCGACCATCCGCTGCCGCGCGCGCTGGCGCACGCGCATCCAGCCCGACGCCATCGCGGTGACCGGATCGGGCAGACGCCGTGACCAGCGGTCGTTCAGCGCCGAGGGCGGCGCGAGGACGATCTGCCCCGCCATCTCGGCCTTGTCCGCCTCGCTCACCAGCCGCAACTCGCCAAGGTCGACGCCGTGCGCCGCATAGAGCGCGCACATGCGTTCGAGCGCGCCGTGAATATAGATGGGCGCGCTCCATCCGGCGGCGCGCAGTTCGGCGATCACCCGCTGCGCTTTCCCCAGCGCATAGGCGCCGACGAGCACCGAGCGGTCGGGCTCGGCGCGCACCGCGCCGATCAGCTTGGCGATCTCGTCATGGGTCGGCGGGTGGCGGAAGACCGGCAGACCAAAGGTCGCTTCCGTGATGAAGATGTCGCACGGCACGACCTCGAACGGCGCGCAGGTCGGGTCGGGGCGGCGCTTATAGTCGCCGGTGACGACGATCCGCTCGCCGCGATATTCCATCGCGATCTGCGCGCTGCCCAGCACATGCCCCGCCGGGTGGAAAGAGAAACGCACCCCGCCGCGCTCGAACCCGTCGCCATAGAGGAAAGCCTGATTGTGTCTCGCTGCGGCGTCGACGCCGTAGCGCAGCGCCATGATCGCCAGCGTCTCGGGCGTCGCGAACACCGCGCCATGGCCGCTGCGCGCATGATCGGCATGGCCGTGCGTCACCGCGGCGCGTTCGACCGGGCGCGACGGATCGATCCAGAGGTCGGCGGGCTTTACATAGAGCCCATGTGGGTGCGGTTCGAGCCAGGGTTTGCCGCGCGTCGTCATCCTGCCCGCTTAGCATAAAGAACAAAGAAGGAACAAATCCCTTCGATGGTTCAGGCCTCGCGCCAGCGCGCCGGCAGGGCGACGTCGACGATCAGTCCGCCGGGCTCCCAGCGCCGCTCGATCGTGCCACCCAGATTGTTGCGCACGCTGCGCTCCATCAGCAGCGTGCCGAAACTCGTCCGCTCGGGCGGGCCGACGACAGGAGCGCCGCCGCTTTCGGTCCAGGTGAGGCGGAACAGCCGCGGTTCGCTTCCTTCGGGATCCTGCGTCCATGTTACCTCGACCTGACCTTCGGATCCGGTCAGCGCGCCATGCTTGGCCGCATTCGTCGCCAGTTCGTTGAACAGCAGCGCCATCGCGACCAGCGCATTTTCGGGAAGCAGCAGGTCGGGCCCCGACCAACGGATGCGCGGAAAACTTGCCTCCACCTCGCGCATCAGCGCGTGCATCGATCCGGTCATGAAATTGGCGCCGAGCAACACATTTTGCGCACGATTGAGCGCGTCGAGGCGGCTGCTGATCCGCTCGACATAATCATCGACGTCGCGCGCCGCGTGCCGCGTCAGCGAGATGATCGCGCTGACCGTCGCGAACAGGTTGCGCATCCGGTGGTGCAGTTCGCGCATCAGCAGATTGGCGTTTTCCTGCCGGCTCTTCTGTTCGGTGATGTCGATGCTGATGCCGGTCAGCACCGCGTCGTCATTGTGCACGTCCCAGTCGCCACGGATGCCGAGCCAGCGTACCCCGCGCTCGGGATGGACGATGCGGTGCTCGACCGCATAGGGGGTGCCGCTTGCCACCGCCTCGTCGATCGCCGCCTGAACGCGCGACCGGTCGTCGGGGTGGATGCGCTCGAAAATCCCTTCACGGGTGCGTAGCGCGCTTTCCCAGTCGGCGCCCCACAGGTCAGCGACCGCGCCACGCCATACCGCCGTTGCGGCGCGTGAATCGTAGCGCCATGTCGCGATTCCCGAATAGTCGAGCGCGCGCTCGAGCGTGCGGCGCGCCTCGTCTCGCTCGACGACGATGCGGCGCAGATCGGCCTCGGCCATGATGATCGCCGCGAAATCCTCGAGCCGCTCAAGCTCGCGGTCTTCCAGAAGCGCGCGCTCGCGGCGATCGATGATGCAGAGGGTGCCAAGCACCGCGCCATTGTAGGCGCGGAGCGGCACCCCCGCGTAAAATCGAATGAAGGGCTCCCCCGTCACCAATATATTGTCGCGAAAGCGATCGTCGGCGCGGGCGTCAGTAACGATCAAGGGGGCATCGCCGGCCACCACATGCTGACAGAAACTGATGTCGCGCGGCGTCTCCTCGATGTCGAGGCCATGCGCGGATTTGAACCATTGCCGGCAATCGTCGACGAGCGTCACGAGCGAGATTGGCGCATCGAACAGGTCGGCGACCAGCTTGGTGACCCGGTCGAATGCCACCTCGCGGCCGCTCCCCAGCAGCCGATATTCGCGAAGGGTATCGAGTCGCCATGTCTCGCGCTGCGTGGCATCGCCTTCCCCACCGTCCGCCAAGGCCGCTCCCCCTGTTCCTGTCCCCGCCGGTGTCGCTGCACCGATATCCGCGCCGGGCCGCTCTGCCATGAATCGAGTTCCTAAAAAAGCATTGTGGCGACCCCAGGAAAAACGGAACAATTCCGCTCCCTTAGGCCCAATTCGCTCGCGTCCCGGCAGAGTCTACGCTTTGCGCGCCAACAAGTTGCAGCAAAGCGGGACGCCTTGCCGACGGGAACCCGATGCGCGCGCCCCGCGTATCCCCTTTTGACAAGAGGGAGCATCATGATGAGCTTGGGAGAAGAAATCCGCGGACATCTGCCCTTTCTGCGGCGCTACGCGCGCGCGCTGACCGGCAGCCAGCAGCATGGCGACAATTTCGTTCACACGACGCTGGAGGTAATCGTCGCGGCCCCCGATGAATTCCGCACCGGCCCCGACACCCGCATCGATCTCTACCGTAATTTCCACCGCATCTGGGAAAGCGCCTTTCTCGACGACGGCGAAGGCGACGACGAGGAGGATCCGCTCGTCCGCGCCGCAAACCGCCGCCTCGCACGGATCACGCCGCTCGGCCGGCAGATGCTGCTGCTCACAGCACTCGAAGGCTTTTCGGTCGCCGAAACCGCGCGGATCACCGGCACCGATGCCGCCACGGTCGAAACGCTGCTCGGCGAAGCCGCGGGCGATATCGACCGCGAAGCGCGCACCTCGGTCCTGATCATCGAGGACGAACCGCTGATCGCGATGGAGCTCGAACAGATCGTTCGCGGCCTTGGCCACGACGTCGCGGGCATCGCCACGACGCACGACGACGCGATCGCCGCTTTCGAGGACAGCGACGCGGGGCTCGTCCTCGCCGACATTCAGCTCGCCGACGGCTCGTCGGGGATCGACGCGGTTCAGGACATATTGGCGGTCGCGCCGGTGCCGGCGATCTTCATCACCGCCTTTCCCGAGCGGCTGCTGACCGGCCATTGCGTCGAGCCGACCTTCCTGATCTCCAAGCCGTTCCGCGAGAATACGGTGCGCGCGGCGATCAGCCAGAGCCTGCTTTTCACACCGCAGCTCGCGGCCTGACCTTTTCCCGATGCGTCATCCCGGCGAAGGCCGGGATCTCACCGCCTCGGCCTGACGCATCGGCGAGATCCCGGCCTTCGCCGGGATGACGAAAGAAGGGGGATGCTGGCGCTTCAGTCCGGCGAAGGACCGCCGCCCGCCAGTCGATCGACATCGCCCATGATCGCGGCAAAGGCTTCGCTCGGCGCCAGCGGCGTCTCGCTCCGCAACGGCATCTCGCCGCTTTCGAGGATCGCGTGCAGCGCGGCGCGCGCGCGCGATACGCGGCTCTTCATCGTGCCGACCGCGCAGCCGCAAATCTCCGCCCCCTCTTCGTAGGAAAGCTGCCCCGCGCCGACCAGCACCAGCGCCTCGCGCTGGTCGACCGGCAGCAGCATCAGCGCGCGCTGGACGTCGGCGAGGTGCAGGCTGTCGGCCTGATCGTCGGGCGCGACGAGCAGCCGTTCGGCGGCGAGTTCATCATAGTCGGCGGTGAATTTCCGCCGCCGCATCTGCGACAAAAAGCAGTTGCGCAGAATGACGAAGGCCCAGCTCTTCATGCTCGACCCGCCGGGAATATAGGAGGCGCGCGCCTTCCACGCCTTCAGCATCGTTTCCTGAACCAGATCGTCGGCAAGGTCCGCATTGCCGGTCAGGCTGCGACCGAAAGCGCGCAGATGAGGCAACATCGCCGCCAGTTCGTTCTTGAAGCTGACATCGTCGAGAGGGCGGGCGGATTCGTCGCTGATAAAAGGGCTTTCGTTGCAGGGGGCCGGAACCAATAGCGGAATGAAGCACAGGCTTAGCGCCCGATGCAAGGCTTGAAAACCCTAAGTAACTCATATGCTTTCATATTGGCCGCGTGTCGCCGATGTGCCTTTCGCGCCACAGTCGGCGACAAAAATCGACGAGCCGCGGGAACCCGCGGCCAAGTCTGTCGTTGCTTCGGCATGGCAACGCACGGCAACAATGGCATCAATGGCGCGGACCGGCATCCGCCCGTATCCGATGCGCCGCGCCGGGCGAACGGCAGCTTTCCCGGCAGCGGCAGCGACCAGTGGCATCGCACGCTCACCGGGCGGCAGGCTCCCGAACCGGTGGGCGCGAAGCTGCGCATGATCTATGGCAATATCGTCGCCGAACAATTGCCCGATCATATGCTCGACCTTCTGTCGCGGCTCGACAGCAAAAGCCCGAAGCAATAATGGCCCGAACCGACACGGCGCCGCCACCGCAGGACGACAATTCGCTTTCGGACAGTGAGTTCAAGCAGTTGCTCGCGGGCGTGATCCCGCACCTTCGCGCCTATGGCCGCAGCCTGTCGGGCAACCCCGACCTTGCCGACGACCTGACGCAGGATACGATGGTCAAGGCCTGGGCCTCGCGCGACCGGTTCGAGAAGGGCACCTCGATCAAGGCATGGACCTTCGTCATTCTGCGCAACACCTTCCTGTCGCAGATGCGCCGCAACAAATTCCACGGCGAATATGACGAGGGTGCGGTCGAGCGCACGCTATCGACCCCGGCCCGGCAGGAAGATGCGAGCGAGATGGCCGACCTCCAGCGCGCGCTGATGGAATTGCCGCAGGACCAGCGCGAGGCGCTGATCCTCGTCGGTGCCGGCGGCTTGGCCTACGAGGAAGCGGCGGCGATCTGCGATTGCGCGCTCGGCACGATGAAAAGCCGGGTATCGCGCGCACGCGCCGCGCTCGAGGACATCATGGCGCGCGGACAATTCGCACAGAAGCGCGCCAATGCCCCCGCCGCGAGCGAAGCGATCGACGCGATCATGGACAGTGTCGAGGAAATCACCGCGCGGCGCGAGGCATCGGGGGGCTGAGCGCCTCTCGACATCCGGGCGTGGGCGCGCCACATTGGCCTCTCTCCCCAGCAAAGCGAGCCCCGCCCATGAAAAGCCTGTCCGCCCTCGCCCTGTCGGCCGCGATCGCCGTTGCCGCCTGCTCCACAGGTCCGGCGAGCAACGCCGCCGATAGTGCCGCGCTCGATGCCTCGGGCGCCCAGCCCGCGACCCCGCTCGCCGATGCGCCTTTCACGGTGCGCGAAGTCGCCTCGTTCGACGAGCCCTGGGCGATGACCTTCCTCCCCGGCGGCAAGCAGGCGCTGGTTACCGAGCGCGCGGGCAAGCTCAAGCTCTGGCGGGAAAGCGGCCCGGCGCTCGACGTCGCGGGCGTGCCGACGGTCGCCTATGGCGGTCAGGGAGGGTTCGGCGACGTGATCCTCGCCCCGGATTTCGCGTCGAGCGGCACCGTCTATCTGAGCTGGGTCGAGGCGGGCGATGGCGACAATTTCGGCGCGGTCGTCGGCAAGGCAACGCTGGTGCAGGGCGCGGCGCCGCGGCTCGACGAGTTGCAAGTGATCTGGAAACAGGATCCGAAAGTTCCCGGCCGCGGCCATTTCTCGCACCGCCTCGCCTTCTCGCCCGACGGCCAATATCTCTTCATCACCTCGGGCGAACGGCAGAAGTTCGATCCCGCGCAGGACATGGGAAAGAATCTCGGCAAGGTCATCCGCCTCAAGCCCGACGGCAGCGTGCCCGCCGACAATCCTTTCGCCGAAAAGGGCGGCGTCACCGCGCAAATCTGGTCGCTCGGCCACCGCAACCTGCTCGGACTGGCGTTCGATGGCAGCGGCAGACTGTGGCAGCAGGAGATGGGACCGAAGGGCGGCGACGAGGTCAATCTGGTCGAGCGCGGCGCCAACTACGGCTATCCGATCGTCTCGAACGGCGACCATTACGACGGCAAGGACATCCCCGATCACCCGACGCGCCCGGAGTTCGCTGCGCCGAAACTCTGGTGGAACCCGTCGGTCTCGCCCGCCGGGCTCGCCTGGTACGGCGGCGACCGCTATTCGGGCTGGAAGAACAGCCTGCTGATGGGCGCGCTGTCGGGCCAGGGGCTGATCCGCATGAGCATAGACGGCGACATGCTCCACAAGGCCGATCGCTGGGACTTCGGCCAGCGCATCCGCGAGGTCGAGGTGCGTGAGGACGGCTCGGTGTGGCTGCTCAGCGACGGCAAGGACGGCAAGCTGCTCAAACTGGTTCCGAAGGGCTGAAGCCCTTGTGCCCCGCCTTCGCGGGGGCGCAAAATCTGTTATAGGCCTCGCCATGCTTCGCGGTTTCCTCACCCGGCGCGCCGAATGGCCGGCGCGCATCGCCGATCCCGATGCGCCGCCGCCGCTGTCGCTGCTGTGGCGCGAGGTGGGCGCGCTGCTACGCGCGCTCGGCGGGCGCATCCGCCCGCTGCCGCCCGAGCCCAATCCCGACAGCGCGCATCCGCCGGTGATGGTCCTCCCCGGCTTCCTGTCGGGCGACTGGGCGACCAAGGCGCTGCGCGGCGACCTGCGCCGCGCGGGGTTCCGCTGCTATGCCTGGGGTCTCGGCTTTAACCGCGGCGCGACCCCCGACATCATCGACCGCATCGACACCCGTGTGCAGTGGATCATCGACCGCACCGGCCACGCCCCCGCGCTCGTCGGGTGGAGCCTCGGCGGCATCTATGCGCGCGAATATGCCAAGCATCATCCGGGCAAGGTCGCGCGCGTCGTCACGCTCGGCTCGCCCTTTTCGGGCAGCCGCCGCGCCAATCGCGCGTGGCGCCTCTATCACCTGATCGCGCGCCACCCGGTCGACAATCCGCCGATCGATTTCCACCCCGCACCGCGCCCGGCGATGCCGACCTTCGCGCTCTGGTCGAAGCATGACGGGGTCGTCGCGGTGAACAGCGCGCGCGGGTCCGCCCACGAAAGCGACCGGCGGATCGAGGTCGACTGCGGCCATATGGGCTTCGCCTATGCCCCCACCTCGGTCGCCGCGATCGTCAAGGCGCTGACCGAAGAGGTCGCCCCGCCCGCCTGAGCGCGCCGCTCAGCACACATCGATGCGGTCGAGCGGCGCCGCGCGCCAGCTCAGCAGCATCCGCCCCGGCCGCCGTCCCGCGAGCCCGGTCGAGACGAAGCCAACCCGGCGCAGCAGCGCGCGCGACCTTTCATTCTCCGGACGGCATTCGGCGACGATCGCACAGCCCGGCCGCGACGCGGCGAGCGCATCGACGACAGCACGCACCGCCTCGGTGGCGATGCCACGGCCGCGCGCGCGGGCGGCGAACCAATAGCCGATCTCATACTCGCGGCCCGCGCGGCGGTGGACGCCGATCACCCCGCTCAGACCGCCGCCGCTGCCGTCGCGCACCGCGTGAAAGACTTCGCCGCCGCCCGACCGCGCGATCAGGGCGCGCGCATCGTTTTCGGTGAAGGGCTCGGGCAGGAAATGGATTTGCGAGGTCACCGATTCGTCGGTGATCGCGGCAAGCGCTCCGGCGTCGTCAGCGTGCAGCGGCGCGATACGGCAATGGTCGGTCGATAAAGCAAGCAAAGTATCGGTCATGTCGCGTCTTCTTGAAAAGCGCACGCCGTGACCGGGGGTTGGTGGTGTGATGATGACCATTCGCCTGTCCGAACACGGCGGCGATGGTCACAGGGTGATGCCATGCCGCTCCTAGATAAAGGAGCGCCAATACGCCTTGAATCGAAGGGATCGGTCGTTGGTCATCGCCGCCGCGCCTATCAGCTTTGCGGGGTTCGATCAACCATCGGCGGGAATCGCAGGCGGACAGGCTGGCGGAGCGGCGGGCAAAGGCGCTAGAATGAGACCATATTTGATGGAATCGTCATCCCGGCGAAGGCCGGGATCTCATCGTCTCGGCCTGACGCACCGGCGAGATCCCGGCCTTCGCCGGGATGACGAGGATGGAGAACAATGTTTCAGCCTATTCTGACCACGCTCTAAATCCGGCGCATGGCCCTTTCCGACGCCGCCGCCTTCATCCGCGCCAACCTGCCCGTGCTGCCGGTTCCCGGCATCGCCGAAATCCGCCTGCACAAGGCGGTGCCGTCGAGCCGCGTCGGACGCCTCGCGGCGGACGGCGACGGGCCGCCGCCCTATTGGGCGCATCATTGGGCCGGCGGGCTCGCGCTTGCGCGCCATGTCCTCGATCATCCCGACGTCGTCGCGGGGCGCCGCGTCCTCGACCTCGGCGCCGGATCGGGGCTGGTCGCGATCGCCGCCGCCAAGGCCGGCGCGGCGCAGGCGATCGCCGTCGAGCCCGACCGCCACGCCCTGGCAGCGCTCGCGCTCAACGCGGCGCTCAACGATGTCAGGATCGACGTTCGCGCGGCGGACGTCGCCGCGCTCGACGTCCCCGATGTCGACACGGTGCTGGTCGGCGACCTCTTCTATTCGGACGAACTCGTGGAAACCGTCACCGCCTTTCTCGACCGCTGTCTCGATCGCGGCATCGACGCGCTCGTCGGCGATCCGTGGCGCCGTCCGCTGCCGCTCGCGCGTCTCGACGAAATCGCCCGCTACGAGGTCGCCGAGACCGGCGGAGCGACGAAGCCGAGCGGTGTCTTCCGCTTCCATCGCGACGGACCTTGATTTTCCACATTCATGTAATATATAAAGTTACATGAAACGCGACAGCCGATTATCGGGCGTGCTCCACGTCCTTCTCCACATGGCCGAGGCTGGCCGCCCCGCAACCTCCGAAAGCCTCGCAAAGGCGATGCAGACCAACCCCGTCGTGATCCGCCGCATATTGGCGGGCCTGCGCGAGGCCGGCTTCGTCCGGTCGGAAAAGGGCCATGGCGGCGGCTGGACGATCGCGCGCAATCTGGCTGCAATCACGATGCGCGATGTCTATGAGGCGATCGGCCGCCCCCATCTGATAGCGATGGGCAACCGCACCGAAGCGCCCGGCTGCCTCGTCGAACAGGCCGTCAACGCGGCGCTCGACACGAGCTTTCGCGACGCCGAGGCGCTGCTGCTCGACCGGTTCGGGCAAGTGACGCTCGCGACGCTCGCGGCCGATTTTCACGCGCGCATGGCGGCGCGCACTATCCCTGCACAGGAGCATATTCATGGCTGAAGGCGCGCAGTATTTCCTCGACAGTTTCAAGGATCCGGCCGCGGTCGCGCGCTATGCCGAAGGACCGCGGCGCTTCGTGCCCGGCCTCGACGGCCTCCACCGCATGACCGGGCTGCTGCTCGCCGAGCGCGTACCCGCAGACGCCCATATCCTCGTTCTCGGCGCGGGCGGCGGCAGCGAGATGAAGGCGATGGCCGACGCGTATCCCGGCTGGCGCTTCACCGGCGTCGATCCCGCCGGCCCGATGCTGGACCTTGCGGCCCAGGTGCTCGGGCCCGATGCCGGCCGCGCCGATCTGGTCGAAGGCTATATCGACGACGCGCCTGCCGGCCCCTTCGACGGCGCGACCTGCCTCCTCACCCTGCATTTTCTCGACCGGGCGGAGCGCACGCGGACCGCGGCGGAAATCCGCCGCCGCCTGAAACGCGGCGCGCCCTTCGTCGCCGCGCACGGCAGCTTTCCGCAAGGACCGGGCGAGCGCGACCGCTGGCTCGACCGCTATGCCGCCTATGCCATCGCGTCGGGCGGCGATCCCGAACAGGTCGCCAAGGGCCGCGAAGCGGTCGCCACGCATGTCGCCATGCTGAGCCCCGAGGAGGATGAAGCGGTCCTGCGCGCCGCCGGCTTCACCGGCGTCGAGCCCTTCTATGCCGCCTTCACCTGGCGGGGATGGGTCGGATACGCCTAGGCCGCGGCGCCGCGCGCCGAGCCGGCAACGAGGTTCATCACCAGCTTCGGCAGGCTGCGATAATTGGCGCCATGATATTGCGAGTCCGCGGGCAGCGCATCCTTCAGGCGGCGATGCGCCTCGGGCAGCGCGTGATAGGGCACGCCCGGCAGCAGATGATGCAGCGCATGATAGCGCAGCCCCACCGGCGCCCAGAGTTCGGGCAGCAGGCCCGGCGGCGGCACGTTGACGCTGTCGAGGAACTGGCCGGTCACGGTCAGCACCGCGCCGTCATTTTCCCAGAGGTGCGCGACCAGCGTGCGGATCTGGTTGAGCACCAGCGTCGCCGCCGCGATCGAACCGAAGATGATCAGCGCGCGCAGCGGCACCCAACCGAAGACGCCCGCGGCCACGAGCAGGCTCGACCAGACCCACGCGCCGGCTTCCTGCCACGCCCATTGGCGGCGAAACTCGCCCTCGGGCGATTTGCGGCGAAACATCGGGTTGATGATCATCCCCGAATAGCGCTCGCGCACCACGCGGCGTAGCGGCGGAATCACGAACGACAGCGGCGTCAGCACCGCATAGCGGAAAACGAGCGCGAGCGGCGCAAAGGCGGCCGCGACGACGAACAAAGGCACCGTCCACGGCTTCATCAGCGCGAGCGGCAGATATTCGGGATCCTCGACCGTGCCATATTTGGTGCGGTTGTGATGCAGGCTGTGAATGCCCTCGTACATGAAAGAGGGGATGAGCAGCGGCACGCCGACAAGGATGTTCCACGCGAGGCGGAACCCCGGCAACGCATTCTTGCGGATATGGGTGAGCTCGTGGATGAAACTGCCCGCGCGATAGAGCGCGAGCACCGCGACAAGGGCCGCGCACAGCATCCACGCCGTCGACGGCGCGAGGATCGCCGCCGCGACCCCGGCATAGCCGACCAGCGCCGAAGCGAGGAAATCGGCCCAATAGACGCGCGCGCTCGGCACGACGAGATCGCGCGTCAGTTCCGACGCCGCGCGGATCATCGCCATATCGTCGGCGATCGCCGATTTGGGCGCCTTCACCACCGGCGACTCCGACATCCGGTCGACAAGAGTGTTCATCGCTAACATGCCTATATCTTCACCATGATTTCGTGGCAGCAAAATGGCCGAATGCGGGTCGCCAGCGCCACGGCAATGCCCTAATGCGTCGCCAAACATATAGGATCGCTTCTTCAGGAAACCAGCATGACCGCCCATAACGAAGGCCCGATCACCATCCATCCCGTCCGCGACAAGGCCGAAAAGCGCGAGTTCGTCGAGCTCGCCTACCGCCTCAATCGCGGCGATCCGGCGTGGGTTCCGCCGCTGAAGGGCGAGGTTTACGGCCTGCTGACCCCCGGCGAGAATCCCTGGTTCGAGCATGGCAAGGCGCAGCTTTTCCTCGCGCGGCGCGGCGGGCGCACGGTGGGGCGCATTTCGGCGCATATCGACTTTCTCGCGCTCGAACAGCCCGCGGCGCAGGGCATGGGGCCGGGCACCGGCAATTGGGGCCTGCTCGAAGCCGAGGACGGCGAAACCGCGCACGCGCTGATCGCCGCCGCCGAGGACTGGCTGCGCGGCCAGGGGATGAACCGCGCGCTCGGCCCGCTGTCGATCTCGATCTGGGACGAACCCGGCCTGCTGATCGAGGGATTCGACACCCCGCCGACGATCATGCTCGGTCACAACAGCCCGCTCTATCGGGCGTGGATCGAGGCCGAGGGCTATCGCCCGGTCAAGACGCTCTATAATTATGGGGTCGAAATCGTCGACGGCTTTCCGCCGATCGTGAACCGCATCGTCGCGGCGGGCGAGAAGAATGCGCGCATCCGTATCCGCCGCGTCGACAAGAGCAAGTTCGATGCCGAGGCCAAGCTGATCATGGGCATATTGAACGACGCCTGGTCGGACAATTGGGGCTTCGTCCCGCTGACCGACGGCGAAATCGCCTATGTCGGCAAGAAGCTGAAGGACATCGTTTTCGAGGATCTGATCCGCGTCGCCGAAGTCGACGGCGAACCGGTCGCCTTCATGATCGTGCTGCCCAACATCAACGAAAAGCTGATCGACATGGACGGCTCGCTGCTACCCTTCAATTGGGCAAAGCTACTCTGGTGGCTGCGCAAGCCGAAAAGCCGCACGCTCCGCGTGCCTTTGATGGGCGTCGTCAAGAAGCTCCAGAACAGCCGCATGGCAAGCACCCTCGCCTTCATGATGATCGAGTTCATCCGCCGCGACGCGGTGCGCGACTATGGCACGCAACATGGCGATATCGGCTGGGTGCTCGACGACAATCAGGGGATGAACGCGGTCGCAGAGGCGATCAACGCGACGGTGAACCGCGTCTACCAGATCTACGACAAGCCGCTCTGATTGGTCGCTCGCCTTGATCCGGCAAGCGGTGTAGGCTTCGTGCACAACCAGCGGGCGGGGACAGTCTATGTGCCGGGCGATGATGTATCTGGGCGAGCCGGTGCAGCTCGACGACCTGCTGTTCAAGCCCGATAGCAGCCTCGTCAACCAGGCCTATATGCCGCGGATGCTGCACATGCTGAACCTCGCGGGGTTCGGGATGATGGCATGGGACAGCGCGAGCTTCGTTCCCGAACTGCCGCACCGCTATCGCTCGCCCTCGCTTCCCATTTTCGACGGCAATCTGAAATCGCTCGCGATCAAGACGCGCGCCGAATGCGTGATCGCGCATGTCCGCGGCGTCGCCTATTCGACCAGCGTCAAGGTCAGCGAGCAGAACACCCACCCCTTTCATTTTCCCGGCGCCGCGGTCGCGATGGCGCATAACGGCGACATCTATCGCATCGGCGAAATGAAGGGGACGCTGATGGCCGACATCGACCCCGAACTGCTCGCGCAGATTTCGGGATCGACCGACAGCGAGTGGGTCTATGCGCTGCTGCTCTCGCAGCTTCCCGACTGGCGGGTCGAACCGGCGCGCGACGCGCTGATCGCGGCGGTGCAGAATACAGTGGATCTGATCGAGGCGGCACGGCGGCATCACGGCATCGCCATCTCGTCGAGCTGCAACCTGTTCGTCACCACGGGGCGGCAGATATTGGGGCTGCGCCATTGCTTCGACTTCGGCCATTACCGCACCGGATCGCCCGACCAGCTCCACGAAGCGAATATGAATTTCCTGTCGATGTGGTTCACCACCGGGCGTGATTACGGCCTGCACGACGGCGAGTGGCAGATGGTCGGCGGCGAGGAGGAACCGCGCGCGGTGATCGTCGCGTCGGAGCCGCTGTCATCGAACAGCGCGACGTGGATGCCGGTGCCCGAATATGCGATGATCCATGCCGAAATGGACGGGAACCGCCCCGCGTTCCGGGTGGTTCCGCTGGCGCGATAGGCTAGCCCGCCGGGTTGCGCGCGGTGACGATCCAGGCGGCGCCGTCGATCATCACCGACCGCTCGCCCGGTTTCGCCGCGAACGCGCGCCGCACCGCCTCCGCCGCCTGCGCGCGGATCTCATCCGGCTGCTCGGCGAGCAGGCGCGCCAGCGGACCCACCTGAAAGGCCATGTCCACCGCATTGTCGACCGCCGCTTCGCGCGTCGCACCGTGCCCGAAGGGAACGGGATGGTCGAAAGGAGCGATGGAGACGTCGACGAACCCCGCGTCGGTCAGGATGCGCGCGACACGGCCGCTGTCGCCGAACGAGAAGGGGCCAGGCGCTTCGGGATCGGGCGGTGGTGGCAGGGGAATCAGGTCCGCGACCGCCGCCATCGGCAGGCGCACCCAGTCATTTTCCGCCCCGCCCCGCCAGCAGACGAACGCCAGCCGGCCCGCGGGCTTCAACGCCCCGCGCATATGCGCGAAGGCTGCGGCGGGATCATCGAAGAACATCACCCCGAAGCGCGAGAACAGCAGGTCGAACGCCCGCTCCGGCAGCGCCGCGGTCCCCGCATCGGCGAGCTCGAACGCCAGCGGCGCCCCGGCGGGAGCAGCCTCGCGCGCGCGGTCGATCAGCGGCGCCGAAATATCAACGCCCAGCACATGCCCGCGCGGTCCGACGCGCGCGGCGAGTGCGCGGCTCGTATCACCCGCGCCGCAGCCGACGTCGAGCACCCGGTCGCCCTCGCCCGCCGCCGCCGCCGAAAGTGCCGCGTCGCCGAACGCGACGAGCATCGCGTCGAGTCGTGTCTGATTGGCGACCCATTGCTCGCCGCTGCGCCCGTTCCAGTCGGCGACCTGATAGGCCTTGCTTTCCGTCATCATTTTCCCTTGCTGCTTGCTTCCTCAGGCCGCCACCGCATGTCCGCGGCGCATTGCGAGAATGCGCGCCTCGACCTGATCGAGCGCGTCGAGCGCGGTGACCAGATCGGCATTGACCGCCGCGCCGAGTTCGCGGCTGAGCGCGTCGCCGGTATCGATCATCTCGGCAAAGGTCGCGCGGTCGAAGGCGAGCAGCGTCGCTTGCTCGCTGGTCCTCAGCAGCCGGTCGTGTGTGCTGCCCGCAAGCATTGCGGCGATGCCGACGAACTGGCCGGGGCCGGTGACGGTGAGCTGATAAATGCCCTCGCGGTGCGGCAAGGCGCTGCGCACTGCGCCGCGCACGACAAGCCAGACCCGATCCGCCGCCCCGCCGACGGGTGCAAGGTCGGTATCGGCGGGCGCTTCGATCCGCGCGCCGGCGTCCCAGAAGGCGAGCCGCTGCGCCGGCGTCATCGCCGCACAGCACGGCAATTTCGCGAGAAAGGCTTCGGGCGTGAAGCTGTCCTCGGCCACCGGCGCGAGACCGCGCCGCGGGCGCGGGGTGAAGGCGCCGGGCTCGGCGACCAGCAGCGCCGCGATGTCGGCCGCCTTGGCGACGACGCGCCCGGCGATCAGCCGCCCGAGCTCGGCCTGCAATTGCAACGACGCGGGACGCAGCCGCGCCAGCGCGGCGCGGAACTGATCGGCGGGAAGATACCAGGTTGCAACGGGACCGCGCGCGATGCCCATCGCCGACCGCCTCAGGTCGCGGCCGATCAGCGCCATGTCACCGATCACCTCGCCCGGCCCGACCTCGGCGAGCTTCGCAAGCCCGCCGCCGGGCAGCCGTTTGCCGATATCGACACGGCCGGTATCGATCAGGAACAGCCCCTCGGCGCGCTCGTTCTGGACGAGGATCGCAGCGCCATCGGCGAAATGGCGCGGTACGAAAGCGTCGGCGAGCTCGGCGCGCTCGGCTTCGCCCAGTCCCGCGAAGAGCGGCGCGTCGGCCAGGTGAGTGGCCGACAGCGGGCTCATGCGAAGACCGCCCAGGTCGGCGCGTGGTCGCTCGCCTTCTCGCGCCCGCGATGATCCTTGTCGACCCCGGCATCGGTCAGCCGGTCGGCCATTGCAGGGCTGAGCAGCAGATGGTCGATGCGAAAGCCATGGTCGCGCTGCCAGCCGCCCGCCTGATAGTCCCAGAAGGTCCACACGCCGCCCGCCGGATGGCGGCTGCGGATCGCGTCGGTCCAGCCGTCGCCGAGGATACGGAAAAAGGCATCGCGCGATTCGGGCTGCATCAACGCGTCATTCGCCATCGGCCCGCGCGGGTCCCAGACATCGTCGTCATGCGGGATGACATTATAGTCGCCGGTCAGGATCGCCGGCACCTCGGCAGCGAGCAGCGCCTTCGCGCGTTCGCGCAGCCGCGCCATCCAGCGCAGCTTGTAATCGAACTTCGGCCCCGGCTGCGGATTGCCGTTGGGCAGGTAAATGCAGCCGACGCGCACGCCGAACACGTCGGCCTCCAGATAGCGCGACTGCTCGTCCTCGGCCTCGCCCGCGAGGCCGCGCTGAATTTCGAGCGGTTCGGTCCCCCTGGCGAGGATCGCGACGCCGTTGAAGCCCTTTTGCCCGTGATAGAGAAAGCCGTAACCCGCTGCCTCGATCTCCTTGGTCGGCATCGTCTCGTCGCTCGACTTGAGCTCCTGCAGGCAGGCGACGTCGGGCTGGGTTTCCTCGAGCCATTCGACAAGGCGCGGCAGGCGGGCCTTGATCCCGTTGATGTTGAAGGTCGCGACTTTCAGGGGCACCGGCTCACATCTCTTTCCGTTTGCCCTGAGCTTGTCGAAGGGCCGTTCTTCCTTCCAGCGTAAAAGAAGGACGGTGCTTCGACAAGCTCAGCACAAACGGAAGCGGTGTAGTCCCTAGACCGAGAAGCTCGATCCGCAGCCGCAGCCCGAGGCGGCGTTGGGATTTTCGACCTTGAACGACGATCCGCCGAGCGAATCGACGAAATCGACGACGCAGCCGCGCACCAGGTCGATGCTGACCGGATCGACGACCAGCTTCACTCCATCGGTTTCGGTGACGACGTCATCGGCATCGATGCTCTCGGCGAGGCCGAAGCGGTAGGTGAAGCCCGAACAGCCGCCGCCGTCGACCGCGAGGCGCAGCGCCGCCTCGGCTTCGCCCTTGCGGGTCGCGATCCAGCGGACGCGCGCCGCGGCGGCGGGGGACAGGCTAATGTCGGAAATCTGCGTGGCCATGGCCGCAAGATAGGAGGGGGGCGCTCAAATGAAAAGGGCGCCCCGGCCGTTTACCGTGGGGCGCCCCTCCTCTCCGACCCAGAGAAGCTTTATTCGGGACCGCCCATTGCGAGCTTCTTGTTACCCGTCATCGCCGCGATCGTCATCGAATCCGATGCGCAGAAGGGCAGCGGATTGACCGGCGACCCTTCGATGCGGACTTCATAATGGAGATGATTGCCGGTCGAGCGGCCGGTCGAACCGACATAGCCGATCACGTCGCCCTTCTTCACCTGCTGGCCGGGGCTGACGATATAGGACGACATATGGCCGTAGCGCGTCTCGATCTGGTTGCCATGCTCGATCTCGACATAATTGCCATAGCCGCCCAGCCGCTGGGCGCGACCGACGATGCCGTCGGCGGTCGCGTAAATCGGAGTGCCATAGGGCGCCGGAATATCGACGCCGTTGTGACGCGCGAGCTTGCCGGTGATCGGATGGACGCGCATCCCATAGGAAGACGAGAGCGACATCTGCTCGATCGGGCGGCGCGAGGGCACCGAGACGCCGATGTTCGCGGCCAGCCCGGTGTCAAGGCGCTTCCACGCCTGGAAGATCGCGCGCGCTTCGCGATCCTCAGTCTGCGCGACCAGACTCGCCGGGAAATTGTCCTGATCGGGTTCGTCGGGAACGGCGATGCCGGCATCGGCACCGGCAGCGTCCGCCGCATACGCCGCCGGAGCGGCAAGGCCCGTCAGCGCACCGGCGCAGACAATGAGGCCAAGATGAAACTTTTGCGCCAGAGAAGCGTATCGCACGTATCGACCCCGCAGTCCTTGTCGCCAGTGCCCTTTCTTAAGGGCCGCTGGTGCCGGATGTTATGTTCGGATGGGAACTCGTCCCTGCCCGCGAGTGTTGATGACGGCCCAAGCCTTACCAAGCAATAACGGCGTAATAGTCTTGCGTTAAACCGGCTTCACCGCGCGCCGAGTCGTTGAACGGCGGCTTAACGGAACCCCGGAATCGCGATTTTACGAGGCTTTGCCACGTTTCGACGGCGTTGAATCCCATTTCGTCGCACTTTTGGTTAAACCAGGCTGTGCCGGCGCGCACATGCCGGACTTCATCCTTGTAAATACGCGATAAAATCTTCGCAGACGGCGCGTCGCCGGCGGCGCGGAAGCGCTCGACGGTCGCGGGCGTGACGTCGAGCCCGCGCGCTTCGAGCACCATCGGGACGATCGCGAGCCGCGCCAGCGCATCGTCGCTGGTCGCCTCGGCGGCCTCCCACAGGCCGGCGTGGGCGGGGAGTTCACCATAGAAACTGCCAAGCTGGCGCAATCGCCGGTCGAGCAGCGCGAAGTGCATCGCCTCGTCGGCGGCGACCCCGATCCAGTCGTCGACGAAGCCGCGTGGAAATTCACCGCCGAAGCGCCCGACGAGATCGACGGCGAGATCGATCGCGACGAATTCGATATGCGCGAGCGCGTGGAGCATCGCGATCCGCCCGCGATCCGACCCGCCCTTGCGGCGGCGCGGCATCCGGTTCGGCGGCAGCAATTCGGGCTTTTCGGGCCACGCCGGACGATCGGGCATCGGCACGTCGCAGCGATGCGCGAGTTCGCCGCGCCGCCAAGCCCGCGCCAGCGCGCGCGCCGCGCGGCGCTTGTCGTGCGGGTCCGGCGTCAGCAGCACCGCGCGCGCAGCTTCGCCCAGCGTTGGCATCAAAGCGCCTTCGCAGCCTCCAGAACCGCGTCGGCGTGGCCCTTCACGCGGACCTTGCGCCACTCCTTCGCCAGCTTGCCGTCGGCGCCGAACAGGAAGGTCGAGCGTTCGATCCCCATATAGGTGCGGCCGTAATTCTGCTTCTCGACCCAGGTGCCGAAGGCTTCGCACACCGCGCCGTCCTCGTCGGAGGCAAGCCGCACGGTCAGCCCATATTTGTCGCGGAACTTGCAGAGCTTCGCCGGCGCGTCACGCGACACTGCCAGCACCTGCGCGTTCAGATGCGCGAAATCGGGCGCGAGGCGCGTGAAATCCTGCGCCTCGGTGGTGCAGCCCGGCGTGTCGGCCTTGGGGTAGAAATAGACGACCAGCGGCGCGCCCTTCATCGCCGCAAGGTCGATCGTCGCCCCGTCGGCGTCGAGCAAAGTAACCGTGGGAATGGCGTCGCCGATTGCGAGGGTCATGACTGTGTCTCCTGCTGCGGCGGGCGAATCGACGCCCACCAGTTGGCGATCTCGTGCCGTGCCGCGTCGTGTGCGGCAAGCAATTGCGGCCAGCCGGGCTCGCCGCACGCGCTCGCGACAAGCTGACGCGCGGCGGGCGTCGCGGGTTCCCCGTCGGGCGCGGTCAGGCGCAGCATGACGAGCATCCGGCCGAGCAGCGCGTGCGCGTCGCAAACCGCGGCGGGCGCCAGACCATCGACGCGCATACAGGCCAGCGCCGAGCCGATATTGGGGTCGTGACAGCGGCCGGTGGCAAGCTGTGTCACCTGCATCGCGAATTCGAGGTCGACGAGGCCGCCGGGACCGCCCTTGATGTCCAGCGGGCCTTTCGGCGGCTTGTGCGCGGCGATCTTGTCGCGCATCTCGGCGGCGTCCTTCGCCACCGCATCGCGATCGCGTGGGCTCGCGAGCAGATCGTCGATGATGCGGTGGAGTTCCGCCTTCGCGCCGTCCGAGCCATAGACCGGCCGCGCGCGGAGCAGCGCCATATGCTCCCACGTCCACGCCTCCTCGCGCTGATATCGCTCGAAACTGTCGAGGGTGACGACGAGCGGACCTTGCGCGCCTTGCGGCCGCAGCCTTGTATCGACGTCGTAGAGCTTTCCCGCCGCGGTCGGCACCGACATCGCCACGGTCACGCGCTGCGCGAGACGGTTGTAATAGGTCGTCGCGCCGAGCGGACGCGGCCCGTCCGATTCGGCGAGATGATCGCCGGTGAAAAGATAGATGAGGTCGAGGTCCGAAGCGTGCGTCAGCGCCCGGCCCCCGAGCCGGCCGAGCGCAAGGACGACCAGTTCGCTGCCCGGGACGCGGCCATGCGCCTGGACGAACTCCGCCACCGTCGCATCGGCGAGTACCTGCAACGCCGCCTCGGCCAGCTCCGCATAGCCGCAGGCGATCGTCATCGGGTCGCTCGCCCCGGCAACGAGTTGCACCCCATAGGCGAAGCGCCGTTCGCCGACGCGGTCGCGGACGCGATCGAGCAGGCGTTCATAGTCGAGCCCCGCCAGCCCCGGCGCCCATTCGGAGAGCAACTCACTCTTCGTTGCGGGCGCCTCGAACGCGCGCTTGTCGATCAACCCTTCGATCAGCTCGACCCGCGCGCCGAGCGCGTCGGCCAGAGTGGGGGCAAGCGAGAGGATGCGCGTCGCGATCCGCGCCAGCTCGGGCTGCGCCGCGAGCAGGTGAAAAAAATTGATCGCGCTCGGCAATCCGCCGACGAGCTTGTCGAAACGGAGCAAGGTCGCCTGCGGATCGGGCGCCGCGCCGATCGCCTTCATCAATTCGGGAAGCACCGTCTCCAGCGCGCCCTGCGCCGCCGGGCTGCGCAGCGCGCGGAGCTTGCCGCCGCGCCAGTCGGCGACGGTGCGAAGCGCGGCGTCGGGCGGCTCGAACCCCGCGGTCCTCAGCGCGCCCGCGAGTTCGCCCTCATCGCGCGGCAATCCGCCGGTCGCGGCGCGCTCGACCACCAGGCTGTCGTAGCAGGTGCCGACGTCGGTCACGACCGGCAGCAGCGCCGCGAGCAGGCCGGCGCCGTCGGCCTCGCCGTCGAGCCGGGCCACCGCGTCGAGCGCGTCGGGCGCGATGGGCAGGCTATGCGTCTGCTGATCCTCGATCATCTGCAGCCGATGCTCGATGCGGCGCAGCGTGGCGTAATGACCGGTCAGCCGCGCGGCGACCGCACCATCGACCCGCCCCGCCTTCGCCAGCGCGGCGAGCGCGTCGACGGTCGCGGGGACGCGCAGCGACGGATCGCGCCCGCCATAGATGAGCTGGTGGACCTGCGCGAAGAACTCGATCTCGCGGATGCCGCCGCGCCCGCGCTTCAGGTCGTAGCCGGGGCCGAACGCCTGCCCCTGCGAGAAATGATCGCGGATGCGGTCGCTCATCGCGCCGATTTCCTTGAGCTGCCGAAAATCGAGGCTGCGGCGCCAGATGAAGGGCTGGATTGCGGCGAGAAAATTCTCGCCAAGCACGCGGTCGCCCGCCGACGCGCGGCTGCGGATGAACGCCGCTTGCTCCCACGCGAGCGCCTCGGACTCATAATAGGAGATGGCGGCGCTTTCGGGGAGGACGATCGGCGTCACCTCGGGATGTGGCCGCAGCCGCAGGTCGACGCGCAGGACGTGGCCGTCGGCAGTGCGCGCCGACAATATCTCGACCATCCGCCGCGCGATCCGCACCGCCGCTTCGTCGGGGTCGTCGCGCGAACGACGTGGCAGCGTTTCGGGGTCGAAGATCAAAATCGGGTCGATGTCCGACGAGTAATTGAGCTCATGGCTGCCGAGCTTGCCGAGCGCGATCACCGCGAGCCCGCGCGCCTCCTCGCCCGGAACGCGTTCGGCGAAGGCGGCTTGGATCGCCGCGTCGCACGCCTGATCGGCGAAAACCGAAAGCAATCGCGTCGTCGCCGCGACATCATGCTCGCCCGACAGGTCGCCGAGCGCGAGCAGCAACGCCACGCGCCCGCGCCATTGGCGCAGCGTGCGCATGATGTCGTCGTCGACCGGCGGCGGCGCGACGAGCGCGAGCGCGGCGTCGGTGCCGTCGGCGAGAAACCGCGTCACGTCGTCGGGATTGAGCTCGGCGAGCCGGGCGAGGAAGGGCGCGTTGGCGGTCAGCCGGTCGAGCGCGGACTGGCGCGCGGATGCGTCGAGTACGGTCATCGAGTGCCGCTATCGCCTGCTCTCACCCAGCTATCAACCCTCCGTGCGTCATTGCGAGCGCAGCGAAGCAATCCAAGGCGGTTTACGCCACTCTGGATTGCTTCGCTGCGCTCGCAATGACGAGGCAGATTTACGCCGGCACGGTGCTTTCGTCGAAGAACAGCACCTGCGAAATCGCCGCGCGCAGCGTCGCGGGCTGATAGGGTTTGGTGAGCAGGAAGGCGGGCTCCGGCCGGTCGCCGGTCAGCAGCCGCTCGGGGAAAGCTGTGATGAAGATCACCGGCACCGTCATGGCGGTCAATATTTCCTGCACCGCTTCGATCCCCGAACTGTTGTCGGCGAGCTGGATGTCGGCGAGCACGAGGCCCGGCTGATGCGTCTGCGCGTCGGCGACCGCCTCGGCATGGGTGGTCGCGACCGCGACGACGTCGTGGCCGAGTTCCCGAACGATCATCTCGATATCCATCGCGATGATCGGTTCGTCTTCGATGATCAGGATGCGCGCGCGCGTCTGGCGATCGATCTCTTCCATCGCCTCGGCGATCAGCGCCTCGACAGCGGGAGCATCGCGGCCGATGATTCGCCCGGTCTCCGCGGTGCTGAAGCCTTCGACCGCGGTCAGCAGCAGCGCCTGGCGCGCCAGCGACGGAATGCGGCGAAGCCGCGCGTCGGCGACCGCGATCTCGGCAGGAATAGTCTCGTCGCCAGCCGCAGCTTGGTCCGTCATCAGACCGAAATTGTCGTGGACCATGCGATAGAGCTGAATCCGAAGCTCATTCCCCGCGTCGATCGCGTCCGGATGCGCCACCAGCGTTTCGAGCAGGCGCGCGACCAGCGCATCGCCGCTCTGCTGACTCCCCGAAATCGCGCGGCCATAGCGCCGCAAATAGGGAAGATGCGGCGCGATCGCCTGGCCTAATGACATGGATACCCTCCTGATACGGCGGAGAAATCCGCCGATTCCGAACCGTGACACACGAAAAAATCCGCATCGCCCGGCATAATTTCACCCCTTGGGAACGATTTAGCCGTAAATTAGTTTCCCAGGGAAGCAACAAAGGCGCATTGCGCTTTGGTTACCGCGCGGTTAGCAAAAGGGCCCATGTCGAGCGTCTGGCAATATGATGTCGTCTGATTCCGCTACGCCGCCCGAAAAGCCGGCCGGAAAGGACGCCGAGAAGAAACTCCCCGGGAAGGTGCAGGAGATTAATATCGCCCTGCGCCGCGCCTACGACTCTGCCGTCGACGAAACCATCCCCCAATCGATGCTCGACCTCTTAAACAAGCTGAACTGATTCATTTCCGGTAGCGCGCGGCGAAATCCGTCTGGAACGCCGCAAACGTCCCCGCCGCAATGGCGTCGCGCATCGCCTGCATCAGCGCCTGATAAAAATGCAGATTATGCTGCGTCATCAGCATCGCGCCCAGCATCTCGCCGGCGCGGACGAGATGATGGAGATAGGCGCGCGACCAGGTCGTGCAGACCGGGCAGTCACACGAGGCGTCGAGCGGCCCCAGATCCTCGGCATGTCTGGCGTTGCGGATGTTGACCGGCCCGTCCCAGGTGAAGGCCTGACCGTTGCGGCCCGAACGCGTCGGCAGCACGCAGTCGAACATGTCGACCCCGCGCGCGACCGCGCCGACCAGATCGTCGGGCTTCCCCACCCCCATCAGATAGCGCGGCTTGTCGGCGGGAAGCTGGCCGGGCGCGAAGTCGAGCACGCCGAACATCGCTTCCTGCCCCTCGCCGACGGCCAATCCCCCGATCGCATAGCCGTCGAAACCGATATCGGTCAGCGCCGCGGCCGAGCGCGCGCGCAGCTTCTCGTCAAGCGAACCCTGCTGGATACCGAACAGCGCGGCACCGGCCGCATGCTCTTCACCCGCGTCGAACCCCGCGCGGCTCCGCGCCGCCCAGCGCATCGAGCGCTCCATGCTCGCCTCGGCGCGCTTTGCGTCGACGCCGTTCGGCGGACATTCGTCGAATGCCATCACGATATCGCTGCCGAGCAGACGCTGAATCTCCATCGAGCGTTCGGGGGTCAGCATATGGCGCGAGCCGTCGAGGTGGCTCTTGAACGCGACGCCTTCCTCACTCTGCTTGGTCAGCGCCGACAGGCTCATCACCTGATAGCCGCCGCTGTCGGTCAGGATCGGGCGGTCCCAGCCCATGAAATTGTGGAGGCCGCCCAGCCGCGCCATCCGCTCGGCGCCGGGGCGCAGCATCAGATGATAGGTATTGCCGAGAATGATGTCGGCGCCGGTGGCGCGCACCTCGGCCGGGCGCATGGCCTTCACCGTCGCTGCGGTGCCGACGGGCATGAAGGCGGGGGTGCGGATCTCGCCGCGCCGCATGCGGATGACACCGGTGCGCGCGGCGCCGTCGGTCGCGGCGACCTGAAAAGCGAATCTGTCGGTCATGGCGCGCGCCTATGGCCGCGCCCGCGCCAAAAGTCGAGATTGCGCCGCGGGCGCCCTCAGGCCGCCTGCCAGTCGTTGGTCGTGGTAAAGGCGGGCAGCGCCAGATTGGCCTGCGCCTGCTGGCTTGCCGCCGCGATCAGATAGGGCGAGACGCGGTGCCGGGTGCAGAGGCCGCCATTGCCGTCGCTGACCAGCGACTGCTCGAATTCGATGCCCTGCTGATGCTTCATCGAGCGGCGGACCGTCGCGGTCGCAAGCTGGCCTTCGCCGAAGTCGATCACGAACTGCGTCCCCTTCGGCACGTCCAAAATGCCCTCGATGAAGGCACCCGTCGCCGACAGGTTGCGGATCACGACATTGTAGCGGTGGTTGCCGTGCACCGCGCCGACCTTGCGGAACATCTGGAAGCGGTCGTTGCGCTGGCGCGCCGGGCCCGATGGCTTGATGATCCACGATCCCGCCTCGGCATGGCCCAGCAGTTCGTCGCTCGATACCGGCTGGCTGTAGATATAGCCCTGCACATGGCTGACCGCGAGCTTGCGGATCAGGTCGAGCTGGTCGTGCGATTCGATGCCTTCCGCGGTCGTCTCCATGTCGAGCGCCTCAGCGAGCGCGACGATCGCGGCGATGATCGCCGCGTTGCGCGACCCCTTCTGGGTCGCCCCGCGCACGAAGCTCTGGTCGATCTTGATCTTGTCGAACGGCGCCGATTGCAGATAGCCGAGCGACGAATAGCCGGTGCCGAAATCGTCGAGCGCGAGGCGCACGCCGAGCCCCTTCAGCGCCTTGAACATCCGCGCCGTCTCGTTCGAATCGGCGAGGAACACGCTTTCGGTGATCTCGAGCTCGAGCCGGTCGGGCGGCAGCCCCGCGGCGGCGAGCGCGTTCGCCACGACCTTGGGCAGGTCGGCGTTGGCGAACTGGATCGGCGAGACGTTGACCGCGACGCGCAGTTCGCCGGGCCAGCGCGCGGCCTCCTCGCAGGCCTTGCGCAGCACCCATTCGCCGAGCGACCAGATAAGATTGGCCTCTTCGGCGATCGGGATGAAAACCGAGGGTGAAATCACGCCGCGCTCGGGATGCGTCCAGCGGATCAGCGCCTCGACCCCGGTCACCATGTTGGACTGCGCGTTGACCACGGGCTGATAGCTCAGCTCCATCTCGCCGCGCGTCAGCGCGTCGCGCAGATCCTCCTCGAGCTTGCGGCGATCCTCGGCCG
This sequence comes from Sphingopyxis sp. DBS4, assembly GCF_024628865.1. Classification (NCBI taxonomy): domain Bacteria; kingdom Pseudomonadati; phylum Pseudomonadota; class Alphaproteobacteria; order Sphingomonadales; family Sphingopyxidaceae; genus Sphingopyxis; species Sphingopyxis sp. DBS4. The sequence goes on along the minus strand of NZ_CP102384.1, from coordinate 401,357 downwards.
CCTGGTGAAGGTCGCTCGAATAGAAAGCGAAGCGGCCGCGGCCATTGCCCTTCGCGGCATAGAGCGCGAGGTCGGCGTTGCGGACAAGGTCGTCGCTGGTCAGCCCGTCGAACGGCGCGATTGCGACACCGACCGAGGCGCCGATGATGCAGCGGCTGCCCTCGACCGAATAGGGTTGCGACAGGCTGGCGATGATGTCGGCGGCCATGTCGCCCAGCTTGCCGCGATCCTCGACGTCGGGAAGGATGATCTGGAATTCGTCGCCGCCAAGACGGCTGACCATCTCCTTGTCGCCGACGATCTTGAGCAGCCGCTCGGCGACCTGCTTGAGCAGCGCGTCACCCGCCGGATGTCCTAGCGTGTCGTTGACCTGCTTGAAACGGTCGAGGTCGAGCAGCATGATCGCGCAGCTCCGCTGCTGCTGCGCGAAGGCGGCGAGGGTCGTGTCGAGCTTCTTCGAGATATGGAAGCGATTCGCGAGCCCGGTCAGCGAATCATAGAGTGCGAGGCGCGAGGCGTCCTCGGCCGAACGGCGCTGCGCGGTGATGTCGGCGCCGCTGCCGCGATAGCCGGTGAAGCGGCCGCCGCCGTCGAAATGCGGGGACCCCGACACCGCCCACCAGCGATCGTCGCCCTCGAAGGCGCTGCGCAATGGCAGTTCGTCGAATTTCGACTGGCGGGTCATCAGGAACGGCAAGGTGCGCTGGCGCTCGCCATGGCTGTCGACGGGAAGGAACAGGTCGGTGAAGCTGGTGCCGAGCAGCGCGCCGCCCGTCCGCCCCATCAGCCGCGCGACCGCGTCGGTGATATAGGTCAGCCGACCATTCGCATCGGTCGACCAGAACCAGCCGCGGTTGCTTTCCTCATAATTGCGGACGAGCAGCAGCGCCTCGCGGGTGTCGAGATGCGCGGCGGGTTCGTCCGCGTCGCCGCGCGGTCGCACCTTGCGCGCGCCGATCTTGCCGAAAAAACCCCGCGCGCCGTCGTTCGCCACGCTTTCGTCGCGGTCGGTCCTGCCCCCGCTGCTCTTGTTCATGCCCGCTGCCACGAAGCCTTACCCACCCCTTAAGTCCGGGGTCCGCAATGCCCGCAATGCCTTGCCATATTGTAAATATCGGAGCTCCCGGCGCTCGCTCCTGTCCCATATAGGGAAAGTTGGCGTCGCGCCCCGCTTCGCCTATAGGCGCGCCATGCTGCTTTCCGATCGCATTCTCTTCCTCGACGGCGAGGCACTCGTCATCGACAAGCCCGAAGGCCTGCCGGTCGATCCGCCGCGCGACGGCAGCCTCAGCCTCGAAAATCATCTCGACAGCCTGCGCTTCGGCTTCAAGCGCTGGCCGCTCGCGGTCCACCGGCTCGACCGCGACACCTCGGGCTGCCTGCTTCTCGCGCGCAATCCCAAGGCGCACGGGCGCTTCACCCGCGCCTTCGAGGGGCGCGAGGTCGAGAAGCAATATCTCGCGATCCTCGCCGGGGTGCCGGCGGACGATCGCGGCATCATCGACCTGCCGCTCGGCAAGACGTCGACCGCCGAGGCGGGCTGGCGGATGGTCGTCGACCCGAAAGGCAAGCCGTCGGTGTCGCATTGGGAAAAGCTGGCGGTCGCGGGCGGCCGCGCGCTGCTCCGCTTCCGTCCCGAGACCGGGCGCACGCATCAGCTTCGGGTCCACGCGCTCGAAGGGCTCGGCTTTCCGATCGTCGGCGATCCCGTCTACGGCACCGGCGGGCCGAAGGATCGCACGATGCTTCATGCCGAACGGCTCGTCGTGAAACGTGACGTCAAGCCGTCGATCATCGCTGAAGCTCCCTTCCCCGACCGCTTCGCCGCGCTGGGGTTCGAGCCGCCGGAAGGCGCGGCGCCGACCCGTGGCTGACATCCCCGAAAGCGCGATCACGGAAAAATTCCTCGCGGGTACGGGGCCAGGCGGGCAGAATGTCAACAAGGTCGCGACCGCCTGCCAGCTTCGCGTCGATGTCTATGCGCTCGGCCTGCCCCCCGACGCCTATCGGCGATTGAAGACGCTCGCGGGCAGCCGGATGACGACCGAGGGCGAACTGGTCATTCTCGCGCGCCGCTTCCGCACGCAGGAAGCGAACCGCGCCGACGCGCGGCAACGGCTGAGCGAGCTGGTCGATGCCGCGCTCGTCCGCCCCGAAAAGCGCATCAAGACCAAGCCGAGCAAGGCGGCCAAGGCACGGCGCGTCGACAGCAAGAAAGCCCGCGCCACAGTCAAGGCCGGACGCGGCCGCGTGTCCTTCGACTAGCGGACGCCGAGGCGATGCAACTCTATCGCCTCGACGCCACGGCGGCGCAGATTTCCAACGCTTTCGGGGTCGAGACCGGCGACGATCCATGGACGGGCGACTATGTCGCGCCGGGCCGCCCGGCGCCGGTGATCGTCCCCGACAGCCGCGGCGGGCCGCGCCGTTTCCTGCGCCCGCGATTGTGGGGCGTCCCGCCGCCGCCACGCGGGACGCGGCCGATCACCAGCGTCCGCAACCTCGCCAGCCCCTTCTGGATCGGCACGCTGCGCCATCCCGAACTTCGCTGCCTGATTCCGGCGACGAGCTATGCCGAATGGTCGGGTCCGGACGGCGCACGCCGCCAGCATTGGTTCTCGCTTCCCGGCCGGCCGATTTTCGCTTTTGCCGGGATCCAGCGCCAGACCGGGGACTGGCCGAGCTTCGCGCTGCTCGTCACCGATCCCAACAGCCTCCTCGAACGTTATCAGCCAAATGCCATGCCGCTGATCCTTGCGCCCGAGGACCAGGAGCGCTGGCTGACCGCCGACTGGCGCGAGGCGAGCGGGCTCGTCGCGCCCTATCCCGGCCATTTGATGGCGGTCGGAGACGCGCCGCCGCACCCGTGAAATTCACCATGCTTCTTCACTTTAGGATAACCAATGGGGCGCTAGTTTCGGCCCGAATCAGATGAGGCTGGGACGCAGGACCGTGCAGACGACAACCAACGGCAAACCGGTAGCGCGGACGCGAGGCGCCGAGCGCGCGCCCGTGTGCGGTCGCGCGCGCTTTCGCGAGCCAGGCTTCAACCCGTTCGACGTCGAACTGTTCGATCTCTCCTCGACGGGCTTTCGCATGGTCACCTTCGCGCGCCCCAAGATCGGCAAGCACATCTGGGTCAACCTGCCCGGCCTGCAACAGCTCGAAGCCGTCGTCCGCCGCGCCGACGGCAATAATTTCGGCTGCGAGTTCGTCAATCCGCTGCATCCGTCGGTGGCAAAGCATCTGCAAATAAAGCTGCGATAGACTTCCTAAAGCTCGTCATTACGAGCGCAGCGAAGCAATCCAGAGTAAGCGTAAACCGCTCTGAATTGCTTCGCTGCGCTCGCAATGACGAAGAGGCTCAACCCGCCGCCGTTTCCGACATCTTCAGGATATGCTTCCACTCATCAGGCTTGACCCGCCCGACCGACAGGCGCGACAGGCGAATGAGGTCCATGTCGGCGAGCTTCGGGTCGGCCTTGATCGCCGCCAGCGTTACGGGATGCGCCAGAGCGCGCACCGGCGCGACGCGCACCACGACCCACGGCGATCCCTCTTCGGCGGTCGGATCGGGAAAGGCCTCTTCGGTGATCGTCAGGATCCCGACGCATTCCTTGCCGATATTGCTGTGATAGAAGAGCGCTTCGTCGCCGACCTTCATCGCCTTCATGTTGAGCTTGGCGCTGTGGTTGCGCACGCCGTCCCAGATACCGGTGCCGTCCTTGACGAGCTGGTCCCACGCATAGGCGTCGGGTTCGGATTTCATCAGCCAATATTGCTTTGCCATGGCGGCGGGTCTAGCCGAGCCCGGCGCGGGACGAAACCGCCTTTTTCCCTTTAACCCGCGCGCCGCAGCGCCTAAATCGCGAGTCATCCAGCGCCCGCCGGGCGCCGCCCCTGAATCGAATGGACTTCCCACGCATGACCGCTGCCGTTCCCGTCATTTCCATGTCGCTCCCCGCCGAGCAGTTCGCCCACGACTTCGGCGCCTCGTTCGAGCGCTTCGGCTTCGCGATGATCACCGATCATGGCATCGACCCCGCGCTGATCGACGATGCCTGGACGAAGGCGAAGGCCTTCTTCGCGCTGCCCGAGGCGGCGAAGCGCGCCTATCATATATCCGGCGGCGGCGGTGCGCGCGGCTATACGCCGTTCGGGACCGAGATCGCCAAGGGCGCGAAGGAGGTCGACCTCAAGGAGTTCTGGCACGTCGGCCGCGACCTGCCCGAAGGGCACCCGCTCGCCGCGCAGCAGCCGAACAACGTCTGGCCGCAGGAAGTCGACGGCTTCCGCGCCGTCTATGACAAATTGTTCGCCGAATTCGACCGCGTCGGCGGCCGGCTGCTGTCGGGGATCGCGCGCTACCTCGGCCTCGCGCCCGATTTCTTCGACGACACGGTGAAGGACGGCAACAGCGTGATGCGCCTGCTCCATTATCCGCCGGTCGCGGGCCCCGCGAAGGGCATCCGCGCCGAGGCGCATGAGGACATCAACACGATCACGCTCCTCCTGGGCGCCGAGGAAGCGGGACTCGAAATCCTCGACAAGGACGGGTCGTGGCTTCCGGTCAGTCCGCCGCCGGGCGCGATGGCGGTCAATGTCGGCGACATGCTCCAGCGGCTGACCAACAACCGCCTCCCCTCGACCACCCACCGCGTCCGCAACCCCGACGCGGGCCGCGCCAGCGTCGCGCGCTACTCGATGCCCTTCTTCCTGCATTTCCGCTCGGACTATCCGATTCGGACGCTGGAAAGCTGCATCGATGCGTCGCACCCGAATCTCTACCCGACGCCGATCACCGCCGACGACTATCTGCAGGAGCGGCTGCGCGAGATCGGGCTCAAAAAGTAGGAATTATGGCCCCAATCAGGCCATCTCGCTCCAGACTTGACAGGCGGGGCACCTGCCGAACCGCTTCCGAGTAAAAAACCGGAGCGACGGCAAACATGCGCTATTATTGAGCCTGCGAAGAGACGGAGCAAGACCAGCGTTCTTTCCCGGCGGCATCCAGCACGACGAACTTTTCTGCGGCGATGTGAAGGGTGAAAACGGTGTCGTCTCTTATGATCGGATCATGGCGGGTCGCGGGTAGATTTCGCCCGCTCTCGGCGAACCATGGGGAGGTGAGCCGCCCAACGATGATGAAGCGGCCGCGAGACCTGAGCGACGTTTCGTCGCCCGCCGTGGCGGACATCCGGAATTCGAATTCATTCCTCGGCCATTTGAACGACTCACGCCAGGGCTCTTCCTTCGGCGGCTCGGGCATTTTTTTCTCAAGCTCACGTCGGTTCCATTCGATCAGGCATGGCATGGCCTTCGGAATATCAAGTGAGGCAGCACTAACAAACCCCTCGGTCAATTCGACTTTAAATGGCGTGGTGTCCGTAGGGATGGTCTGAGGCCCTCGCGATTTCCTAAATACATCAACATCGAACTCGCGGTTAAACCGTCCGTAAATCATCTGTTCGGATGGAGAATAGGTCATCGCTACACCGGGTCCGTCAAAAGGCAGACAGACGGAAATTTGCCTGCCGTAAATAACTTGTGCCGTTCGCCTCAGCCTTTCCTGATATTCGACCGCAGATTCTTGTTCCTTTTTTTTCGATACGTTTTTGGCTTCGGATTGAAGCGCGCGCGCGAGAAGGCCGAATGGCCGGGTTTGACACTGGCCCGAATTGGCGGCCAAAGGACCATTTAGCTCGAACAGTGTGTTTAATGCTTCCGTGCTCGACATCTTTCGGGCCGACACTCCGTCAGACGCGAGCGCAGGCGGCGGAACTGGAGGGGCAGGTGTTTGGGCATATGCAAACGGCGCGGTGATCAAAGCGGCAATAGCCGTCAGGCGCGCAATCATTTCATTCATTTCTGACATCCCCTTGCAGCTTGCCCCAATAATCGAACACCGCCTGCTGCTGCTCGCGGATGAAGCGCGCCGCCGCGGCGCCCTCCCACGGGCCGTCGTAGCCGAGGAGCAGCGCGGTGCCGCCGACCCACCAGCCCTGCCCCGGCAGGCGGTCGCTCTCGCGCACCACCAGCACCGCGAGGTCGGGCTCGCCGTCGAGGGCGCAGAGACGGTCGACCTCGGCCAGCGTCCGGCACACCGCGCGCATCTTGGGCCGCGTGAAGCGAAAGCCGAGGTCGCCAAGCAGTTCGGAATAGCTGACGCTCCGCCCCTCACGCGCCGCCTCGGTCAGGATCGCGCGGATGCGCGGCACATCGCCGAGCGCCGAGACGTCGGCAGCGGTTTCGGGCGCGCCTAGACCTTGGTCTTTGGCAGCCATGGCACAAATCCCGAAGTGCGCTCGACGTAATCGGCATAGCGGGGGCGCGTCTTGTGCAGCCCCTTTTCAAGCAGCGCCTTGCCCGACCATTTGGTGAGAGTGAAGGTCAGGAATAGCGGCCCGATCACGCTCGCAAGCGCGATCCACGGGCCGAGGTCGGCGGCGATCAGCCACAGGCCCCACCATGTCAGCACGTCGCCGAAATAATTGGGATGCCGCGTATAGCGCCAGAGGCCGGTGTCGAGAACCTTGCCCTTGTTCGCGGGATCGGCGCGAAATCGCGCGAGTTGCGCGTCGCCGATGCTCTCGAACGCGATCCCGGTCAGGGCCGCAATCGCGCCGATCCATCCGGCAACGCCGACGGCGGGCGCCGCGTCCGCCGTGCTCGCCCAGATACCGATCTGCGCGGGAAGGCAAGTGACGAAGAGGAGCGGCGCCTGCATCAGGAACACCATCACCAGCGCCGAACGCGGCCAGCTCCAGCCGCGCTGCTTCATGACGCCGCCGAGGATCTTCCGATAGCGCGGATCCTCGCCCGCTGTACGCCAACGCCGGAACAGATGGAAGGCGAGACGCAAGCCCCACAAGGTCGTGAGGCCGAGCAGCAACAGCCCGTGCGGCGCGCCAACCCCGGCCTGCAAGGCGCTCGCCCAAGCCAGCATCACCATGCCGAATGCCCAAAAAGCATCGATGAACGACACGTCGCGGATGCGGACGGCGACCGCCCACAGGATCAGCACCACGGCAATCAACGCCGCAAAATTCAACCCCAGCATCGCCGGCAAGCCGCTCATCCGCCTGCTCCTTCTTCCTCCGTCCCCACGATGTCGTCGATCGAACGGACCGCGCGCTCGGGGAGTTTGGGAATACAGCCCTTATAGACGTCGAACACCTTCATCATGTCGGCCCGAAAATCGCCCGTCGGCCAGATCAGCGGCCCGAGCCCGCCGGTCCTGGTCCCATAATCCATCAGCCCGACGACCATCGGCACCTTCGCCGCCAGCGCGATCTGGTAGAAGCCGGTGCGCCATTTGCGCGCCTTGCCGCGCGTTCCCTCGGGCGCGACGGTCAGCATGAATTCGGCACGGCGCGCGAATTCATCGACCATCTGCTGCACCGCGTTGCTCGCATGGGCGCGATCGACCGGCACCCCGCCCATCTGGCGCATGAAGCCGGCGATCGGCCAGCGGAACAGCGACAGCTTGCCCATGAAATGCGGCCGCACCCCCAGATCGGCGGTGAGGCCGAGATAGTTGACGAAATCCCAGTTGCTCGTGTGCGGGGCGGCGATGATGATGAAGCGCCGCGGTTCAGGCACCTCACCCACCGCCTTCCAGCCGCGCATGCGATAGAGCAGCAACAGCAGGCGCCGCACGGCGCGCGCCACCAGTCCGGGCGGATCGTCAGCAATGGCGGTCAAATTTCTCTCCCCGTCGCAGCACTTGCGCGAAAGCCCGCGGGGGTGCAAGCGGCTTGCGGCCCGCTCCGCTTTCTGCTCCTTAGCGTTCTCAGCTTTCAGGAAGAGGGGAGAGACGATGAGGAAGGCAACCGCGCTGCTGGCGTCAGCGCTGCTGATGGCGACGCCGGGCCTGGCGCAGGAGGCGCCGCGCCCCGACCAGCTCGCTTTCCGTGACCTCTACAAGGAGCTGGTCGAGACCAACACGACGCTCTCCTCGGGAAGCTGCACCCTCGCCGCAGAGCGCATGGCGGCGCGGCTCAAGGCCGCGGGTTTCGCCGACGATCAACTTACGCTGTTCAGCACTCCCGAACATCCGAAGGAAGGCGGCCTCGTCGCCGTCTATCCCGGCACGTCGAAGCGCGCGAAGCCGATCCTGCTGATCGCGCATATCGACGTCGTCGAGGCGAAGCGCGAGGATTGGGAGCGCGACCCGTTCACGATGGTCGAGGAAAACGGCTATTTCTATGGCCGCGGCACCGCCGACGACAAGGCGCAGGCGGCGGTCTGGATCGACACGCTGATCCGTTTCAAGCAGGAAGGCTATAAGCCCAAACGCACGGTCAAGGTCGCGCTGACCTGCGGCGAGGAGACCAACGGCGCGTTCAACGGCGCCGAATGGCTCGCCGCGAACAAGCGCGACCTGATCGACGCCGAATTCGCGCTCAACGAAGGCGGCGGCGGCGACAGCGACGGAAAGGGCAAAGTGCTCGGCCAGTCGGTGCAGGTCGGCGAAAAGACCTTTGCCAATTTCCGCCTCGAAACCCGCAACCCCGGCGGCCACAGCTCGGCGCCGGTTCCCGCCAACGCGATCTACGAGCTCTCGGCCGCGCTGAGCAAGATCGCGGCCTATGACTTCCCGCTCGAGATGACCGACACGACGCGGCGTTTCTTCGCCGAAGCCGGCGCGGCGCGCGGCGACGAGACCGGCCGGGCAATGGTCGCGCTCGCGAAGGACCCCACCGACAAGGCGGCCGAGGCGATCGTCAACAAGGATGTCTTCCTGCACAGCAATCTGCGCACGACCTGCGTCGCGACTTTGCTCGACGGCGGGCACGCGGCGAATGCGCTGCCGCAGCGCGCGGGGGCGAACGTCAATTGTCGCATCTTTCCGGGGCACAGCATCGAATCGATCCGCGACGAACTGGCGACGCTGATCGGCGATCCGGGCGTTACCGTCACCCAGCTACCGCCCAAGCGCCCCGCCCCACCCGCGCCGCCGCTCGATCCCAAGGTGATCGGGCCGATGCAGACGCTGGTCGACAAATATTGGCCGGGGCTGAAGGTCGTTCCCGCGATGGCGAACGGCTATACCGACGCGACCTTCCTCGGCGCGGTCGGCATTCCGACCTATGGCATTCCCGGCATGTGGGGCGACCCCGACGGCAATGGCGCGCACGGCCTCAACGAACGCATGGAGGTGCGGTCGGTCTATGTCGGGCGCGACTATATGTATGATCTGGTGAAGGCTTACGCGGGGAAACCCTGATTCCGTCGTCATTGCGAGCGGAGCGAAGCAATCTCCAGCCCTCGGCTTTGCGCAACGCCGAGGGCTGGAGATTGCCGCGTCGCTTCGCTCCTCGCAATGACGAGGCGTGTCACCCCACGAAAGCCCGCTCGATGACGAAGTCGCCGGGCGCGGCGTTCGATCCTTCCTTGAAGCCCAGCGACAGGAAGCGCGCCTGCAGGTCGCGGATCATCGCCATGCTGCCACACATCATGATGCGATCGGTTGCGGGATCGAATTGCGTGGGGCCGGTCAGCGGATGGCCGAACAGGCGGCCGCTGTCGATCAGCGCGTCGATGCGCCCCTCAATGCGGAAAGGCTCGCGCGTCACCGTCGGCAGATAATGGAATTGCAGCAGCGCCAGATCCTGCACCAGCGGATCGCCCGCGAGCTGGCTTTCAAGCTCTTCGCGGAAGGCGAGATCGCTGACCTGCCGGACGCAATGGACGATCACGACCTGGTTGAAGCGGTCGTAGATGTCGGGGTCGCGCGCCAGGCTGAGGAATGGCGCGAGGCCGGTGCCGGTCGAGAGCAGGAACAGCCGCTTGCCCGGCAGCAGCGCGTCGGCGACGAGCGTCCCGGTCGGCTTGCGACCGAGATAGATGGGGTCGCCCGGCGCGATCTTTTGCAGACGCGACGTCAGCGGGCCATCGGGCACCTTGATCGACAGAAATTCGATCTCGTCCGACCAGGCGGGGCTCGCGATCGAATAGGCGCGCAGCAGCGGCCGCCCCTCGCCGCCCGGCAGGCCGATCATCACGAATTCGCCCGAACGGAAGCGAAAGCTCGGCGGGCGGGTGATCGAGAAGCTGAACAGATGCTCGTTCCAGTGGCGCACCCGCAGCACTTCCTCGACGGTCAGCGAGGCGGATGGGGCCAGTTTGGCGGCTGCGGCAATACGATCACTCATCACTTTGGACTTTCCTGATGCTTCATGGCGCCGACCGCGAGGACCGGCAGGTGGAATCCCGCGAAGGCCAGTCGTTCGATCGCTGCGCGCATCGCATGGGCGACCGGTCCGACGCTGGAATTGCCGACGAGCAGGGCGAGGGTGGCACGGGCGGCAGCTCCGTCCTCCAGCGAAAAGTCGCGCCAAAGTCCAAGCAGAATTGCTTCATGCTCTGAAATCTGGACGCAGGGCATCGGCGCCAGCTCGAGCGGCGCGGACGCTCCGGTGGCGAGAAGCGCCATCGCGACATGGAAGTCGGGAAGCGCCGCCAGTGCGCCCGTATCGGCAAAACCGCGGTGCAGCGCCTGCGGCGGACAGGCGCCGCGCGTCGCGGCGTGGGTCCAGCCGCGCATCGCCCACAAGAGGAAGCGGCCGCTGTTGGTCAGGCTTTCGACTGGCCGGTCGACAAGGGCGTACATGCGATTCTCCGTGCGGGATGCCGCGCGCTTATATGTTATTGCGAGTCATTTGCAACTATGCCATGATGAAAATCTGTACGAAAGGATGGCCTTATGTCCGAAGCGAACCGGCGATCGATGATGACCAGCCTTCCCGCGATGGCGACCGCCATCGCCGCGCTGGCCCTGCTGCTGCTCGCGCTGCTCCGATGGCAGGACAATGGCTGGGGGGCGCTCATATGGCTCGGCGCCTTCGTCGCGACGATCGCGATCCGCCTGCCCCACTCGCTGCGCAACCGCGCCAACGTCGTCGTCGATGCCCGCAAGGACGTGACCGAAAAGCTGCTGCTGACGGCGATGTTCCTCGCCATGATGCTGTTGCCGCTACTCCACCTCGCCACGCCGCTGTTTGCCTTTGCCGACTATCGCCTGCTCGACTGGGCGACAGGGATCGGCACCGCGTTGCAAATCCCCTTCCTCTGGCTCTTCTGGCGCAGCCACGCCGACCTCGGCCGCAACTGGAGCCCGGGCCTCGAGGTGCGCGACGGACATGCGCTGGTGACGAACGGCATTTATGACCGTATCCGTCATCCCATGTATGCCGCGATCTGGATTTCGGCGCTGGCGCAGCCGCTGCTGATCCACAACTGGATCGCGGGCGTGCTCGTCGTTCCGGCCTTTGCCGCGATGTGGTTCCTGCGCGTTCCGCAGGAGGAGCGCATGATGGCGCGCCGCTTCGGCGCCGAATGGGACGCCTATTGCGGCCGGACCGGGCGCCTCTGGCCCGGCAGCGCACCGATGATCGGGCCGCAGCTTTGACGGAAGGAAGCGCATGAGCGTCATCGACAGCATCGCCGCGCTCGAAGCGGTGGTCGGCAAGCAGCCGCCCGCGATCAACCTGAAGGTGATCGATCATGTCGATGCTACTGCGCGGCGCTGGCTTGCGGCATCGCCGCTGATGTTCGCAGGGATCGGCGATGGCGCCTCGATCGCGATCACCATCGGCGGCGGCGAACCGGGCTTTGCGAGCGCCGATGCCGCGACGCTGTCGGTGCCGCTCGACCTGATCGACGACCCCGCTCTGGTCCGGGCAGGCGCGGGGTTCAGCTCGCTGTTCCTGCTGCCCGGTATCGGCGAAACGCTACGCATCAACGGCCGGGTCGCGGACACCGAAAGTGGCATAGCGCGGATCGCGATCGAGGAATGCTATGTCCATTGCGCCAAGGCGCTGATCCGATCCGACTTCTGGTCGGCAGAGCCGCTCGTCGGCGCGCCGGACGAGGTCGGCGCCTTCGTCGCGGCGAGCCGCTTCATGGCGCTGGCGACCGTCGACCCGCAGGGGCACGCCGACCTCAGCCCCAAGGGCGATCCGGCGGGATGCATGGCAAGGCTGGCGGACGGCGCGCTCTGGTTCCCCGACCGCCCCGGCAACCGCCGCACCGACAGCTTTCGCAACATCATCGCGCAGCCGCGCATCGCCGCAGCGCTGCTGCTGCCGGGGTCTTCCGCCATTGCGATATTATCGGGCACGGCCTCGCCGACCAGCGACGAGGCGGCGCGCTTGCCCTTCGCGGTGCAGGGCAAGACACCGCTGCTCGTTACCACGGTACGCGACCTCGATATCGCGCTGCGGCCCAGTGCCGCGCTGGGGCGCGCGCGGCTCTGGCCCGCCGCTGCCGCGCCCGCCGATATCAAGCCCGCCAAGATGTTCGCCGAGCATATGCGGCTCAACAAGGACAAGGGCCTCGGTGCTCGCATCGCGAGCGCGGCGGTGTCGATTCCCGGCCTGATGCAGAAGGCGCTCGACAAGGATTACAAGGACAATCTCTATTAGCGGGCACCCGTCGGTGATCGCCCTTTGCCATGTGACGCCGCGCTTGCTATCGGCTCCGGGCAATGGCGAGTAACTCCGACGACCTTCCCCCTTCTGAGCCCCCAAAATCCCCGGGCGACGGCATCGACACCCCGTTCGACAGCGCTTTGTCCGAACGCTATCTCGTCTATGCGCTCTCGACGATCACCGCGCGCTCGCTGCCCGACCTTCGCGACGGGCTGAAGCCGGTTCACCGCCGCCTGCTGTGGGCGATGCGCGCGATGCGGCTCGACCCGAGCCAGGGCTACAAGAAGTCGGCGCGCGTCGTCGGCGACGTGATCGGCAAATTCCATCCGCACGGCGACACCGCGGTCTATGACGCGATGGTCCGTCTCGCGCAGGATTTCTCGCTTCGCTATCCGCTCGTCGACGGCCAGGGCAATTTCGGCAATATCGACGGCGATAATGCCGCAGCCTACCGCTATACCGAGGCGCGGCTGACGCGCGTCGCGATCGACCTGATGCAGGGGCTCGATGAGGGCACGGTCGATTTCAAGCCGACCTATAATGGCGAGGACGAAGAGCCCGAAATCATGCCGGGCCTCTTCCCGAACCTGCTCGCCAATGGCGCGAGCGGGATCGCGGTCGGCATGGCGACGAACATTCCGCCGCACAATGCCGCCGAGGTGATCGACGCCGCGCTGTTGCTGATCGAGAATCCAAAGGCCGAGCTGTCCGACCTGCTGGAGCATGTCAAAGGCCCCGACTTTCCGACCGGCGGCATCATCGTCGATAGCCCGGAGACGATCGCCCACGCCTATGAAACCGGTCGGGGCGGCTTCCGCGTCCGCGCGCGCTTCTCGACCGGCAAACAGGATGGCGTCTGGGAAGAGACGGGGATCGAGAAACAGCCAGGCGGCACCTGGCAACTCGTCGTCAGCGAGATTCCTTATGGTGTCGCCAAAGGCAAGCTGATCGAACAGATCGCGCAGCTCATCGCCGACAAGAAACTGCCGATTCTCGAGGATGTCCGCGACGAAAGCGCCGAAGACCTGCGCATCGTGCTGGTGCCGAAGAGCCGCAACGTCGACCCCGACATCCTCAAGGAAAGCCTCTACCGGCTGACCGAACTCGAAAGCCGCTTCGCGCTCAATCTTAACGTCCTCGACGCGACGCGGACGCCGAAGGTGATGGGGCTGCACCAGCTTCTCACCGAATGGCTCGAGCATCAGATCGTCGTGCTGGTCCGCCGCTCGAAACATCGCATCGCCAAGATCGATGACCGGCTCGAACTGGTCGGCGGTTATTTGATTGCCTTCCTCAACCTCGACCGGATCATCGAGATCATCCGCACCGAGGACGAGCCCAAACCGGTGATGATGGCCGAGTTCCTGCTCACCGACCGCCAGGCCGAGGCGATCCTCAACATGCGCCTGCGGTCCTTGCGCAAGCTCGAGGAAATGGAATTGAAGCGCGAGCAGGACGCGCTGACCGCCGAACGCGAGGAACTGGTCAAGCTGGTCGAGAGCCCGGCGCGCCAACGCACGCGGCTGAAGCGCGACCTCGGCGCGCTGCGTGCCGTCTACGGCCCCGACACCGCGCTCGGCGCGCGCCGCACGACACTGGCCGAAGCGGCGCCCGCGCGCGACATTCCGCTCGATGCGATGATCGAGAAGGAACCGGTGACGGTGATCCTCTCGAAGCGCGGCTGGATCCGCGCCCAGCGCGGCCATGTCGCGTCCGACCAGTGGGGCGAGTTCAAGTTCAAGGAAGGCGACGAACTCGCCTTCGCCGCGCACGCACAGACGACCGACAAGCTGCTGGTTGCCGCAAGCGACGGGCGTTTCTACACCGTCGGTGCCGACAAGCTGCCCGGCGGGCGCGGCTTCGGCGAACCGCTGCGGCTGATGGTCGACATCGATCCCGAGGCGCGCATCGTCGCGATGATCCCGGCGAGCGCCGAGGGGCGCCTGCTCCTCGCCTCGACGAGCGGCCACGGCTTCATCGCCCAGATGGCCGACGTCGTCGCCGAGACGCGCAAGGGCCGCAACGTCGTCAACCTGAAACCGAAGGCACAGCTTTCCGTCGTCCGCCCGATCGCGTCGGGCGACGACAGCATCGCCGTCGTCGGCGAGAACCGCAAGCTCGTGGTCTTTCCGATCACCGAAATGCCGGTGATGGCGAGGGGACAAGGGGTAACGTTGCAGAAGTATCGCGATGGCGGCCTGTCCGATGCGATCAGCTTCGTTTTCGCCGAGGGGCTAAGCTGGACGATGGGCGGCGACACCGGCCGCACCCGCACCGAAAGCGACCTCGGCCCCTGGCGCGTCGCGCGCAGCGCATCGGGACGGATGCCCCCCACGGGCTTCCCGCGGAACAACCGCTTCGACTGATCGCATTTACCTGTTGCCGTAAATCCCTTCTTTACTTCCGCTCCTTTAGGCAACGACCAATGGGGAAAGGTCGCTTAAAACCCACTCTTATGCCTATCGATAGAACCGGCGAAGACCGGCCATCCTTGTTCGTCGGCTGGATCGACGCCCTGCCCGTTCCGGCGGCGCTGATCCGCCCGCTGTCGCGCGGCAACTTCAGCCTGCACGCGAGCAATGCCGCGTTCGACAAGCTCGATTTGTCACCCGCCGGCGTGAACGCTCCCATCGAGCTGCGCCGCGCGATCGAACGCGCGCCCCAGGAAGTCGGCGGCGCGCAGGAATTTTCGTGCCGCCTCGGCAAAGGCGTCGCAGCGCGTGACCTGCGCGGCTCGATCGGCCCGCTTCCCGGCGAAGACGGCGACACCGGCCTGTTCCTGCTGACGCTGATCGACCGCACGCAGGAAATGATGACCGAGCGCAATTTGCGCCGCGAACTCGTCTCCGACAGCCTGACCGGCCTGCCCAACCGCGCCGGGTTCGAAGAACTCGTCGAGCAGCGCAGCGATGGCGAGGCGAGCGGCGACCACGCGATCCTGCTGCTCGACCTCGCGCGCTTTTCGCGCATCAACGAACATATCGGGCCGATGGCGGGCGACGAACTGATCATCACCGTCGCGCGCCGCCTGAAATCAAGCCTGCGCAGCGGCGACATATTGGCGCGTACCGGCGGCGACGAATTCGCCATCTCGTCGCGCGTCCCCGGCGGCAAGGCCGACGTACGCGAGATGGCGCGCCGCATCCGCGGCTGCTTCGACCATCCGTTCCGCATCGGCGAACTGAAGGTCAGCGTCGATTGCGCGATCGGCTGCGCGATCCAGCCCGGCATCGACACCGACATCGCCGACCAGATCCGCCACGCGCAGATCGCGCTGAAACGCGCCAAACGCACCGACCGCATCGAAATCTACGAGCCCGAGGCGGCGATCCTGTCCGACAATCGCTTTGGCCTCGAAACCGAGCTCAGAAGCGCGATCGAGGAGGATCGGCTCCACCTCGAATTTCAGCCGCTGGTCGAGCTGGCGACCGGCACCGTCGCAGGGTTCGAGGCGCTCGCGCGCTGGAACACCAGCGACGGACTGTCGATCCCGCCGACCGAATTCATTCCCATCGCCGAGGATTCGGGGCTCATCGTCCCGCTCGGCCAATGGGCGATCGGGAAAGCGGCGGCGACGCTCGCCGACTGGGACCGGGCGAACGGCGGCCAGTCGGTCGATTGCTATATCTCGGTCAACGTCTCGGCGATCCAACTCGTGCGCGACGATGTCGCGGCGGTGGTGCGCGACGCGCTCGCCGCCAATGCGATCGGCGGCGAGCGGCTGATGATCGAACTCACCGAAAGCGCGATCATCGGCGATCCCGACCTCGCGCTGTCGGTGCTCAGCGAATTGAAGGCGCTGGAAGCGCGCGTTGCGATGGACGATTTCGGCACCGGCTATTCGAACCTCGCCTATCTCCAGCGCCTGCCGCTCGACGTGCTCAAGATCGACCGCAGCTTCGTCGACCATATGGTCGAGGATCGCGACAAGGCGGCAATCGTCCGCACGATCCAGAGCCTGGCCGAGGTGCTGGGGATGCGGACGACGGCGGAAGGCGTCGAGACCGCCGACCAGGCGCGGCTGCTTTCGGCGCTCGGCTGCGACTTCGGGCAGGGCTTTCTGTTCGCGCGGCCGATGGAGGCCGAGGCGGCGCTCACCTATTGGCGCGGCGCGCTGGAGCGGCCGATCATCTGATCGACGATCGCGCCGACGCGCGCGGCATCGGGATAATCCTCCGTCACCCACTGCGCCTCGACCGCGCGCAGGATGCGGGCGACCTCGGGGCCCGCGGTCACGCCGCGCGCGATAAGGTCGCCGCCCTTGACCGGCAGCAGCGGTACCTCCCAACCGTTCAGTGCGGCGACCGCTGCTCCGGCGTCGGACGGGTTTGCCGCGAACAGCCAGGCGTCGCGCGCCGCCTCGACCCCGATGCCATGGGCGAGTTGCCGCGCGGGGCTGAGCACGCCGCGATGCGCCGCGACCGCGCCCATATGCTTGCGCTGCCGCGTCGACAGCCGGAGCCGGCTGGCCACCTGCTCGGCGACCGCGGCTTCGGCAGGAAGCAGCGCGACAAGGCGGCGCAGCGGAGCGGGATCGACCGCAGCGGCGGCCTCGTTGGCGAGCAGTCGGTCGAGCGCCCCGGCAAAGCCGTCGTCGAGCTCGGGCAGGATCACCGCGAAAATACCGTCCGCCGCCATCTGCCCCGCGATGGCACGCGGGTCGGGCAAGGACAATATCTTCAGCAATTCGTCGGCGACGCGCTCGCGCGACAGGCTCTTGAGCGACTGGCGCGCCGCGACGACCGCGGCATGGCTGGCGGGCTCCAGTTCGCCGCGTCCAAAGCGCGCCGCGAAGCGATAGAAGCGCAGGATGCGCAGATGATCCTCGGCGATGCGCGTCGCCGCGTCGCCGATGAAGCGCACACAGCCGGCCTTCAGATCGGCAATGCCGCCGAACCAGTCGTCGACCGCACCGCTGTCGGGATCGGCGTAAAGGGCGTTGATCGTGAAGTCGCGCCGCGCCGCATCCTCGCACCAGTCGCCCGCAAAAGCGATCGTCGCGCGGCGCCCGTCGGTGGCGACGTCGCGGCGCAGTGTCGTGATCTCGTGCCGCTCGCCGCTTGCGATCGCGGTGACGGTGCCGTGCGCGATGCCGGTCGGAATGACCTTGACATCGGCGGCTTCAAGGCGTGCGGTCACCTCCTCCGGCAACAGCGGCGTCGCGAGGTCGATGTCGGTCACCGAATGCCCGAGCAACGTGTCGCGCACCGCGCCGCCGACGACCTTGACCGCGCCGCCGTCGGCGCGCAGCGCCGCGACGATCCGCCGCAGGCCGGGCGCGGTGCGCCACGCCGCGGCGGGCAGCTTCGTCCCCGCCGCCATTCTAGCGATGCCAGCCCGGCGGCAGCCGCCGCGCGAGGTTGATGATGATATCGGCCGTCACGCCCCAGATCCGTCGTCCCTGCCAGTCCATGTCGTAATAATGGCGGTCCTGCCCCTGCCAATTGGCATGGTGCAGCTGATAATTGCCGGGGTCGAACAATATGTCGAGCGGCACTTCGAACCACGCCTCGACCTCGTCGGGATTGGGATCGAGCGGCAGGTCGGGCGGGATCACGCCGAGCACCGGGGTGATGTGATAGCCGCTGCCCGAGCGATAGGCGTCGGTCGGCCCCGCGATCGCGACGTCGCGGCGGTGGAGCCCGATCTCTTCCTCGGCCTCGCGCAGCGCCGCATCGACGACGTCGCGGTCGCCGGGATCGACCTTGCCGCCCGGAAAAGCGACCTGCCCCGCATGGCTGCGCAGCCATTGCGGCCGCTGGGTCAGGATCACGCCGGGGTCGGGCCGGTCGGTGAAGGCGATCAGCACCGCGGCATCGCGCAGGCTTTGACCGTGGAGCAGATAGGCTTCGTCCGATCCGGCGTCGGGGAGCAGATTGTCGAGCGCGACGCGCAATTTCTCCGACAGCATCAGGCGTCCACCAGCGGAAAGCACGCGCCGTTCGACCAGATCGCGGGCGGCTCCGCTCCGTCTGCGAGCGCCATCTCGACGATCTCGTAATAGAGCGCACGGTCGATACGTGCTTCGAGGCCGTTGCCGATGACCCCGCGCACATGCAGGCGCGGGTCGGGGGCATCGGGGTCTCGGCCGAAGCGCAGCGGGTGGTCGGGGCCCGCCATTACCAGATCGTCGGTGTCGAGCCGGAAGACGAGCTTGCGCGTTTGCCCTTCGCCTTCGCTTTTCATCTCGACCGCGCGGAAGGGCGTGTCCTCGACCGCGATGCGCAGCTTTTCGGCGGGGGTGACGAGGACATGGCCGCCGTCGGGCTCACGCCGCAGGATCGTCGAGAAGAGCCTGACCATCGCGGGCCGGTTGATCCGCCCGCCCTCGTGATACCAGCTCCCGTCGGCGCGAATCTCCATCGCGCTGTCACCTTCGCGCTCGGGGTGCCATTGCTCGACCGGCGGCAGTTGGCGCGCCGCGAGCAGTTCGGCAGCTTCGGCGAGCGAGAGCTGCGAGAAATCCTTGGGAAGCGAAGGCGCGGGGCTGACCATGGAACCGACATAGGGGGATAGGCGATCGGCGCAAGTCCGACCGCATAAGCGATTCGCGCAAAGGCCGCAGAGCGCGCAGAGAAGCAAAGAAATTCACGCGGAGACGCGGAGGCGCGGAGATTATGGCTCGGGCCGACAGGCCCCTTCATACTCCGCCCCGTCGCGATTCCAGACAGGTCGCAGGAGAAGGCCGCTTCGCGGCGGGCACCATCTCTCCGCGCCTCCGCGTCTCCGCGTGAACCAAATCACTGCGCGCTCTGCGGCCTCTGCGCGAATCTTCTCTAGCGCGGCCCGATCGTCCCCGCCGACGTCGGCAGCCCATGGCCGTTCACCGCCCGCGCCAGCAGGCGCCGCCGTTCGAACGGGCCCCGCAAGTCCCACGCCCCCGTCGCCTCCGCGGTGAAATCGAAGAAGCGGCCGTAATATTCGGGATCGCCGATCATCATCAGCGCGCTGTCCGCCCTGGTCTCCGCCGCCGTCAGCATATGCGCCATCAGCGCACGGCCATGCCCGCCGCGCTGGACGTCGGGACGCACCGCGACCGGGCCGACCATCACCAGCGGCGTCGCCGTGCCGTCGGCGGCGCGATGCGCAACCGGCCAGCACTGGATCGTACCGATCAAGGCGCCATCCTCGACGGCGGCGAAGCTCAGGGTCGGCACCGCATCCATGCCCTCGCGGATGCGATAGGCGGTTCGTCCAAAGCGGTCCGTCCCGAAAGCGGCGTCGAGGAGAGCCTCGACCGCCTGCGGCTCAATATCGGACAATGGAAGTAACTCGACCAACGCGCACCCTTTCGCTAATGCGGCGGCGCTTTAGGGTCCGGGGTCGGCGATGAAAAGCCGAATATCGGTCCTTCCCAACAGGAATTTCTTGTGACCGATACATTGTGGCTGGAAGTGGACGGGCTGACCGTCCAGGTGCTCACCGGCATCTACTCCGAAGAAACGCATCTGCCGCAGCCGCTGCGCATCTCGGTGCGCGCGAAGCTGGCGATCGCCGATCATTACGAGCCGACGACCCCGCTCAGCCGCTCGAAGAATTACATGCACCTCAAATTCGCGGCGACCGACGGCATCCCCAAGGACGTGCATTTCGTGCTCATCGAAAGCGTCGCCGACCATATCATCGACACCCTCTTCCTGCAGGACGACAAGGTCGAGGAGATCGAGGTCAAGATCGTCAAGCTGGCGATCGCCGAGGAAGGCGAGGAAATCGGGATCACGATGCGGCGCGCCCGAAAATGACGCAGAAGCTGGCGCTGGTCACCGGCGGGCTCCACCGCGTCGGCGCCGCCATCGCGGCGCGGCTGGCGCGCGAGGGCTATGCGCTGGCGCTGCACAAGCGGAGCGAGGCGGCCGCCGATCCGGTGCTGGCGGAGGCGCTCGCCGAGACCGGGGCGGAGCATCGCAGCTTCGCCGCCGACCTCGCCGATCCGACGGCGGTCGATGCGCTGATCCCGGCGGTAGTCGAGGCCTTCGGCCGCGCCCCCGGCCTGCTCGTCAACAACGCCGCTTTGTTCGCCGAGGGCGAATGGCCCGATCTGTCGGCGGCCGCAATCGCCGAGATGCTGCAGGTCAACCTGTCGGCGCCGGTGATGCTCGCGAAAGCGCTCGTCGCGGCGAGCGCCAGCGCCCGCCCCGCGATCGTCAATATCGTCGACCAGCGCGTCGCGCAGCCGGTGCCCGACCAGATCGCCTACAGCCTGTCGAAATCGGCGCTGTGGCAGGCGACCCAGACGCTCGCGGTCGCGTTCGGCGACCGCGCGCGCGTCAACGCCGTCGCGCCGGGACTGACGATGGCAACCAACGATTATTCGGACGCGCAGGTCGAGCGGCTCGCGAAGCGGATGCCGCTCGGCGCGCTGCCGACGCCCGCGCAGATCGCCGACGCGGTCGTCTATCTGGCGCACGCCGAGGCGGTGACCGGGCAGACGATCTTTGTCGACGGCGGCGCGCATCTGGCGCCGATGGGACGCGATTTCGTGGCGCTGGAAAGAGGCTGACCTCTCTTCTCCGTTCGTGTCGAGCCCTTCGACTGCCTTGGCAGGCGCTCAGGATAAACTTCGGCCTTGGCCGAAGTCGAGACACCCCGAAAGCTAGCGCCGTCCTGATGGGCATCTCGACTTCGCTCGATGCGAACGGGAATTTTAGCCAGCGCTTGTCAGTAAATATGCACCGCCTTGGTCACCAGATACCCATCCAGCCCCTCGGGCCCGCTTTCGCTGCCGAAGCCCGATTCCTTGATCCCGCCGAACGGCATGTCGCTCGCCGAGATGACGAAGCTGTTCACGCCGACCATGCCGCTTTCGATGCGGTCGGCGACACGGTTGATGCGGCGGCCGTTCTCGGTAAACGCAAAGGCCGCGAGGCCATAGGGCAGCCGGTTCGCCTGTTCGAGCGCTTCCTCCTCGGTGCCGAACGGACGGATCAGCGCCATCGGGCCGAAGGGTTCGTTGTTCATCGCATCGGCGTCGAGCGGCACGTCGGCGAGTGCGGTCGGCTGGAAGAAATAGCCGGTGCCGGTCGCCTCGCCGCCCGCGATCACCCGCGCGCCCTTTGCGGTCGCATCGGCGATCATCGCCTCCAATGCGGGCGCTCGGCGCGCGTTGGCGAGCGGCCCCATCTGGGTGTCGGAATCGAGCCCGCTGCCGACCCTCACCTTCTTCGTCCGCTCGGCGAAGCCCGCGACAAAGGCGTCGTAAATGCCCTGCTGGACATAGAAGCGCGTCGGCGAGACGCAGACCTGTCCCGCGTTGCGGAACTTCTGCGCGACAACGCGGTCGAGCGTGGCTTCGAGGTCGCAATCGTCGAAGATCAGCACCGGGGCGTGGCCGCCGAGTTCCATCGTGATCCGCTGCACGCGATCGGCGGCGAGCTTCATCAGATGCTTGCCGACCACGGTCGAGCCGGTGAAGCTGACCTTGCGGATCACGTCGCTGCCGAGCAGGTGACGGCTGATCATGTCGGGATTGCCGTAGACGAGTTGCACGACGTCGCCGGGGATTCCCGCGTCGGCGATGCAGCGCATAATCGCGCTGGTGCAGCCCGGCGTCTCCTCGGGTGCCTTGGCGATCACGACGCAGCCCGCGGCGAGCGCGGGAGCGATCTTCTTGACCATCAGATTGACCGGGAAATTCCACGGGCTGAACGCCGCGACCGGGCCGACCGGCTGTTTCAGCACCATCGCGCGCTGGCCGGCAGGGCGCTGGACGACGCGTCCCTCGATGCGTTTCCCCTCTTCGGCGAAATAGGCGAAGAGCGCCGCCGCCGACAGCACCTCGCCGCGCGCTTCGGCAATCGGCTTGCCCTGTTCGAGTGTCAGCAGCGTCGCGATCCGATCGGCGCGCTCGCGGATCAGCCCCGCCGCCTTGTGCATCAGTGCCGCGCGCTCGTCGGGGGTCTTCGCACGCCACACTGGCCAGCCGCGCGCCGCCGCGGCAAGCGCTTCGTCGAGGTCAGCCGTGGTCGCGACCGGCAGCTCGGCGATCGTAGCCGCGGTCGCAGGATTGAACACCGGCCGTTCCTCGCGCCCCTCGCCGCTCCGCCACGCTCCGTCGATGAAAAGCTGGAGGTCGGCGTCATAGGTCGCGGTCATGGGCGGGGCTCCGTTCTGGTCATAGTCATTGCGAGGAGCGAAGCGACGAAGCAATCTCCAGCCATCGGGTCGAATGAGGCCGGTGGCTGGAGATTGCTTCGCTTCGCTCGCAATGACGGGTGCGATATAGGAACGCCTCAGCGATAGTTAAAGCTGATGCTGATCCGTTCGCCCTTGCCCGAATGCGGCATCACTTCGTGCCGGAGCCAGCTTTCCCACAGGAAGACGCGCCCCGCAGCCGGTTCGGCGTAAATGAACGGGTGAAGGTACTCGGGCGCGTCGTCGGTACGCCCCGGCGCGGCCATCAGCATCGGCAGGCGCGGGTCCTCAAGCTTGAGCGCCCCCGATCCCGGCGGAACCGCGACGTAGAAGGTACCCGATACGATGCTGTGCGGATGGATATGCCCGCTGTGGGTGCCGCCGGGTTTCAGGATGTTGACCCACAGGCTGTCGAGCTTCAGCGGCTTGGCGAGGTCGAAATGGCACGCCTTGGCGAAGGCTTTCACTTCCTTGTCGAGCAGGCGCTTGAGATCATGAAAAGCGGGATCGCGCTCGGGCAGGTCGCCGAGGCTGGCGTAGCTGGTATAGCCCTTGTAGCCGTGCTCGCGGCTCCACGCGCGTCCCGCGCCATCTTCCTGTGCGAACAGGCGGCAGCTTTCCTCCAGCTCTTCGAGCAGGTCGGAGGTGCCAATGTCGGCCTCGTAAAAATGTGTGGCGAAGAGCGTGCGAACGGGCATGATGGGCGCAAAGCATAGGACAGGCGCAAGAGCAAGAAGAGAGGCTGGACACCCCCTGACCTTCTTTTCGTCACCCCGGACTTGATCCGGGGTCCATTATGCGCTGCGTTGGAAAGAATGGATGCCGGGTCCAGTCCGGCATGACGACGATTGGGAGAGAGGGAGAGGATATGGCCGAGTTTGAATTGATCGCCGACGGATTGCGCTTCCCCGAGGCGCCGGTGGTGATGGATGACGGCAGCGTCATCGTCGTCGAGATCGAGCAGGGACGGATCACACGCTGCTGGCCGGGCGGGAAGAAAGAGGTCGTCGCGACCCCGGGCGGCGGCCCCAACGGGCTCGCGATCGGTCCCGACGGCAAGCTCTATTGCTGCAACAACGGCGGCTTCCATTATGTCGAGGCGAACGGCTATCTCGCCCCGCACGGCATCGCGAGCGACTATTCGGGCGGGCGAATCGAGCGCATCGACCTCGACACCGGTGAAGTCGAAACCCTCTACAAATCGGGCGACAACGGCGTGATCCTGCGCGGCCCGAACGACATCATGTTCGACATGC
This sequence comes from Sphingopyxis sp. DBS4, assembly GCF_024628865.1. Taxonomy (NCBI): domain Bacteria; kingdom Pseudomonadati; phylum Pseudomonadota; class Alphaproteobacteria; order Sphingomonadales; family Sphingopyxidaceae; genus Sphingopyxis; species Sphingopyxis sp. DBS4. Next base: position 377,536 of record NZ_CP102384.1, on the reverse strand, counting down.
ATGGCGGCTTCTGGTTCACCGATCACGGCAAGGTCGACTATGCGAAGCGCGCCCACGATATCGTCGGCATCTTCTATGCCAAGGCCGACGGCAGCTTCATCGAGGAAGTGATCTTCCCATCGAACAACCCGAACGGCGTCGGCCTGTCGCCCGACGGCAACACGCTCTATGCCGCCGAAACCTACACCTGCCGACTGATGAAGTTCAACATCATCGCCCCCGGCAAGGTCGACGACGCCGCGGGGCCCGGCGGGCCCGGCATCCCGCTCTATCGCCCCGCGGGCTATAAATTCTTCGACAGCCTAGCGATGGAGGCGAACGGCAATATCTGCGTCGCGACGATCGGCGAATGCGGGATCAGCGTCGTCTCGCCCGCGGGCGAACTGGTCGAGTTCGTCGAGACCGACGATATCTTCACCACCAACATCGCGTTCGGCGGCGACGACATGCGCGACGCCTATCTGACCCTCTCGGGAAGCGGGCGGCTGGTGAAAACGCGCTGGGCGCGGCCGGGGCTCAAGCTGCAATATTGACGAGGGGCAACAGGGGATCATGCACCGCGAAACCCACGCCGTGGCGCGCATCGGCTGGCTGCGCGCCGCGATTCTCGGCGCGAACGACGGGATCGTCTCGACCGCCAGCCTCATCGCGGGCGTCGCGGCGGCGGGCGCCGAGCAGGCATCGATCCTCGTCACCGGTACCGCGGGGCTCGTCGCCGGCGCGATGTCGATGGCAGCGGGCGAATATGTCTCGGTCAGTTCGCAGCGCGACGCGGAGAAAGCCGACATCGCGACCGAGCGGCACGAACTGGCGACCGACCCGGCGTTCGAGCTCGAGGAGCTGACCCAAATCTACCAGCAGCGCGGACTCGACCGCGCACTGGCCGAACAGGTCGCGCGGCAGCTCACCGACCATAATGCGCTCGACAGCCATTTGCGCGACGAACTCGGTCTGACGCACGAGGCGCGGGCGCGGCCGGTTCAGGCGGCGGCGGCTTCGGCGGCGAGCTTTTCGGTCGGTGCGGCGCTGCCGCTCGCGACGCTGTTCGTCGATCGCGGCGCCTCGTTGCCGTGGACGGTATCGGGGGCTTCGCTGGTCTTCCTCGCGCTGCTCGGCGCGCTCGGCGCCTGGGCGGGCAATGCGCCGATGCTCCGTCCGGTCGTTCGCGTCACTTTCTGGGGCGCGATGGCGATGGCCGCGACGATCGCGATCGGATCGCTGTTCGGGGCGGTCGGCTAGCGCTTTTCCAGCCATTCGCGGAGCGCGACCGCATTGTTCCGCTCTTCGTCCTTTGCGGCATAGAGCAAGGTCACCGGCCCCGCCTTCGCCGCCGCGTCGAGTTCGGCCAGTGCCGCCGCGATCTCGTCGCCGCCGGCATCGAGTTCGGCGAAATATTCCTTGCGAAAGGCCGCCCAGGCCGCATCCGAATGCGCGGTCGCGTGATGAAATTCCTCGCGCATCGCGTCGGTCGGAGACAGGATTTTCAACCACGCCGTCAGCGTCGCCTTCTCCTTCGACACACCGCGCGGCCACAGCCGGTCGACAAGGAAGCGCGCACCATCGGCTTTCTCCGGCGGCTCGTAGATGCGCTTGACCGCGATTGTCAGTCCCTTCGCCATCTGCAAGACTATCGGCCAAGGCCGCGTGCGCCGCAAGCCATAAGGAGGGAAAAATGACCGACGCCTGGGCGATCGAGATCGACCGCGACGACATCGCCAAGGCGGCGCTCGTCGCCGATCCTGCCGCGCCGCTCGCGTCAGGCCAGATCCGCGTGACGCTGGACAGCTATGCGATGACCGCGAACAACATCACCTATGCGGTGTTCGGCAAGCCGTCGGGGCTGTTCGGCAACGATCAGGGCTATTGGGACTTCTTCGCCGAGCGGGACGCGCCGGGGCGCCTGCCGGTCTGGGGCTTCGCGACCGTCACCGAAAGCGCCGCCGAAGGCATCGCCATCGGCGACCGCTTCTACGGCTATTATCCGATGGCGCGCGAGGCGGTGCTGACCGCAGGAAACATCGGCCCCGGCGGTTTCACTGACGTTACGCCGCGCCGCACGACGCTGCCGCCGATCTACAATCACTATCAGCGGATCGAGGCGCTGGAGGGCTATCGTGCCGCCGACCATGATTATTGGCCGGTCTTCCGCCCGCTGTTCCTGACCGGCTGGCTGATCGCCGACCAGTTCGAGGACGAGGGCGATTATGGCGCCGCGCAGATATTGATCGCGAGCGCGTCGAGCAAGACCGCGATCGGCCTCGGCTTTTCGCTCGCGCAGCGGCAGGGCCCGCGTCCGCGGACGATCGGCCTGACGTCGGAAGCGCATGTCGCGGCGCTGACCGAGCAGAAGATCTACGACCGCGTGATCGCCTATGACGACATCGCGGCGCTCGACTCTGGCACCCCGTCTGCACTCGTCGACATGGCGGGCAACGGTGCGGTGACGGAGGCGGTGCACGGCCATTTCGGCGACAATTTGAAAGCCTCGATCATCGTCGGCAAGTCGCATTGGGATGCCGATGCCGGCGAGGCGGCGCTGCCCGGTCCCGAGCGGCAGGGCTTCTTCGCCCCCGGCCGCAGCCAGAAGCGGATCGCCGACTGGGGCGGCGCGGCGTTCGGGCAGAAAATCGCCGCGGCGTGGCTCGCCTTCATGGACGTCGCGCCGCGATTGGCGCGCATCGACAAGCGGAGCGGCGGCGAGGCCGCGCTCGGCGCCTATCGGGACATGCTGTCGGGCCGCGTCGATCCCAAGGTGGGAATCGTCGTCGAGCCCTGAGCGCACCGGTTGACGTTAACGTCAATCTGCGCTCTAGCCGCGCCATGTCTCGCTATACCCATGTCATCTTCGATTTCGGCGGCGTCATCACCGCCTCGCCCTTCGAAGCCTTCAACCGGCTGGAGGAGGAACGCGGGCTACCGCGCGACTTCGTCCGCCGCGTCAACAGCGCTGATCCCGACGGCAATGCCTGGGCGAAATTCGAGCGGGCCGAGATCGACGCGGCGGCGTTCGACAGCCTGTTCGCGGAAGAAGCCCGCGCGCTGGGGCACGCGCTCGAAGGCGAAGCGGTGCTCGCAGTGCTCGCCGGCGCGGTGCGCCCCGCAATGGTCAGGGCGCTCGATACGCTGAAGGCCCGGGGCTTCACGATCGGCTGCATCACCAACAATGTCCCCAGCGGCAAGGGTGCAGGAATGGCGCGCAGCGAAGCGATGGCGGCCGAGGTCGCGGCGATCATGGCGCGCTTCGACCATGTCATCGAATCGAGCAAGGTCGGCGTCCGCAAGCCCGACCCGCGTATCTATCAGATGATGTGCGAAGCGCTCGGCACCGAGCCTGCGACCTGTATCTATCTCGACGATCTCGGCATCAACTGCAAACCGGCGAGCCAGCTCGGTATGCACGCGATCAAGGTGACGAGCGGCGAACAGGCGCTCGCCGACCTGTCGGCGGCGCTGGGGATTATGCTGCCCTGAAGAGCAGGTTTATGAAAAGCCCCCGTGCTCCCGCGAAGGCGGGAGCCCATCTCCGGTTTGTGCAAGAAGGAGCCGGCGGATGATGGGTCCCCGCCTTCGCGGGGACACACGGTTTTCGCTTCAGGCCTAATGCGCCAGCAACAGCGGCACCCGGCCGCTGGTCAGCAGATAGCGCGTCACACCGCCGAAGATCGTCTCGCGCAGCCGGCTGCGGCCGAAGGCGCCCATCACGATCAGGCCGGCGCCCAGCGCGAGCGCTTCCTTTTCAAGCCGTTCCTCGACCGTGTCGCCATCGCGGGCGACCGTCTTCAGTTCGGCGTGGATGTCGTGGCGCGACAGATAGCGGAGCGCGTCGGTGGCGGGGACGTCGCCCTCTTCATCACCGACGGTGACGAGAACCACCGGCCGGCCGCCGAGCAGCGGGATCGCAGCGCGTAGCGCGTGCGCCGCCTGCGCGCTGCCGTTCCACGCGACCATCGCCGGGGTATCGGCGTCGAACGCCTTCACGCCGTGCGGCAGCGCCAGCACCGGCGTCGTCGCGGTCACGGCAAGATCACCCGCGAGCATCGGCGGCGGGCTGCCGCGCCGGTCCTCCTTCGCGGGCGGCAGGCTGACCACCGTCAGATCGGCGAAGGTCGCCGCCCCGGCGAGCGCGCCGACGATATCGCCATCGGCCATCGCGATGTCCCACGGCACATCCTCGCCCGCGAGCCGGTCGGCAAGACGGCTTTCGAGCGCGATGTCGTCGGCCTGCGCCGCGGCGAGCGCCTCGGCGGCGAAATAGGTGCCGCCGAACGGGTCGAAACTGACGAACTGCTGGAGCGGCGTCGCGATCAGCAAGGTCGCATGACCCTGAAAGCGGCGCGCGAGATCAAGCGCGACCTGCAGCCGGTCTTCGCAGGCGGAATCATTGTCGGCATGAACGAGTATCGAGCGCATGGGAGCCTCCTTTGGCCGTCCGATATGCAGGATAATGCACCACGAGGCGCGACGGTTCATTGACCGGCGTCAAGAACCGGCGCGATGCGCAGGCGCGCGGCCTGCTCGAAGATGCGGACCAGCACCGGCTCGGTATCGGCGACGCGCATCGCGACGTGGAACTCGACCGGCGCCGGCGGCGGCATTCCGGCGAGTTCGACGAGCGCGCCGCACGCGACCTCGCCGCGCACCATCGGTTCGGGGAAGATGCCGACGCCGCCCCCCGCCAGCGCGATGTCGATCATCATCCGGGCGTTGTTGCAGAGGTTGAGCGAGCGCGGCGCGATGCGCGAAGCGTCGATCGCGTCGCGCATCCGGCCGTGGATCGGCGAATGGCTGGCGAGCGACCAGACCGGCACCGCTTCATCCCCCGCACCGAAGGCCGCGGCAACCGCGGGGCTGGCGAGCCACACCAGCGCCACCTTGCCGATCGGACGCGACATCAGCGCCGGGTGCGCGACCGGCCCCGCGGCGAAGGCCATGTCGGTGCGGCCGGTAAGCAATTGCTGGATCAGGTTCGCGGTCAGGTCGATCTCGATTTCGAGGCCGACGCCCGGCATCTCCTCCTTCAGCGCCGCGACGAAGGGCGGCAGGCAGCTTGCCGCCGCGATCTCGCCCGCGCCGATCCGCACCACCCCGCTCGCCTCGGCAAAACCGCCGCTGCCGAGCAGCGCGCGTTCCATGTCGCGGAGCAGCGGCGCGCAGTCGCGCACCAGCTTGCGGCCCGCCGGGGTCAGCGACATGGTGCGCCCGTCGCGACGGAACAGCGCCGAGCCGAGCCGCTGCTCGAGCTCGCGCATCCGCGCCGACACCGCGGGCTGGGTGGTGTTGAGCCGCTCGGCGGCGGCCGAGAAGGTGCCGAGCCGGTCGATCCAGAGCAGGGTTTCGAGATGATAGAAGGCAATTCTATTGATCGACATTGCTTATCAATAAGCTAAAATCACTATGATTAGAATTGATATGTCAGATGCGCCAATGTCGCGCGCGATCACTTACCAAGGAGGCTGTTTCATGGGGAACAAGCGCTATTCCGACGCCGCTGCCGCGCTCGACGGACTGCTTTTCGACGGAATGCATATCTGTGCGGGCGGCTTCGGTCTGTGCGGCATCCCCGAACGGCTGATCGACGCGGTTCGCGATTCCGGGGTCAAGGAGCTGACGATCGCGAGCAACAATGCCGGGATCGACGGCGAAGGGCTCGGCAAGCTGCTCCGCACCAGACAGATCAAAAAAATGATCTCCTCCTATGTCGGCGAGAACAAGGAGTTCGAGCGGCAATATCTGGCGGGCGAGCTGGAGGTCGAATTCTGCCCGCAGGGCACGCTCGCCGAACGCTGCCGCGCCGGCGGCGCGGGCATTCCGGGTTTCTATACGAAAACGGGCGTCGGCACCCTCGTCGCCGAGGGCAAGGAAGTGAAGAGCTTCGACGGACAGGATTATATCCTCGAACGCGGCATCTTCGCCGACCTTGCGATCATCAAGGGATGGAAAGCCGACGAAAGCGGCAACCTCATCTTCCGCAAGACCGCCCGCAACTTCAACCAGCCGATGGCGACCGCGGCGAAGATCTGCGTTGCGGAGGTCGAGGAGATCGTGCCGACCGGCAGCCTCGACCCCGACTGCATCCATCTGCCCGGTATCTATGTGAAGCGCCTGATCGTCGGCGCCCCCTACGACAAGAAGATCGAGTTCCGCACCGTGCGGCCGCGGGAAGCAGCATGATGCGCGGCCTTGCCTTCGCCGCCGGTCTGCTGCTCGCGGGCTGCGCCTCGACGACGACCCAGACCGCGCCCAAGCCGCTGAGCGCCGACGTCATCGCCTCGCAGGTCGGCGAAAAACCGACGCCGACATCACCGCCTACGGGCCAGCAATGGCTCTACGGCTCGGCCGAGAGTGCGGTCGCGTCGGTGCAGGTCTATCGCTCACTTGCGTCCTATGTGCGCGCGGTCGCCATCTCGGCCGCGCCGCACAAGCAGGTCGTGCTCGCCGAGGGATCGACGCCCGCCGCGCCGCGCTTCGACGATTGCGGCGAGAAACCGCTCGCGGCGGTGTTCGACGCCGACGAGACGCTGATCTGGAATATCGGCGCGATGCGCTACATGGCCGAGCAGCACAAGGATTTCGACCCCGCGATCTGGGACCAGTGGGAAAAAACCGGGGCCGGCAAGGCGATCGCGATGCCCGGGGTGATCGACGCGGTGAACATCATGCGCAGCGCCGGGGTGACCGTGATCGTCAACACCAACCGCACCACTGCCAACGCCAAGGGCACCGAAGACACGCTGCGCGCGGCGGGGCTCGGCGAGTATAAGCATGGCGAGACGCTGTTCCTGATGGGCGACACCCCCGACGGCGCGAGCAAGGACGGACGCCGCGCACTGATCGCCTCGCGTTATTGCGTGATCGCGATGGGCGGCGACCAGCTCGGCGATTTCGCACAGGCGTTCAACGCGCGCGAGCTGTCGGTTGCCGATCGCAAGACGCTGGCGACCAGCGGCCCGATCGCCGACCTGTGGGGACATGGCTGGTTCCTGCTGTCCAACCCCGTCTACGGCCCGTCGATTCGCGGCGGCTTTGCCGACATCTTCCCCTCCGACAAGCAATGGGAGCCCAAGTGAATGGCCCAGGAAACCAAAGGCTGGACGCGTGATGATATGGCAGCGCGGGCCGCTCAGGAGCTGGAGGACGGCTATTACGTCAATCTCGGCATCGGCATTCCGACACTGGTCGCGAATCATGTGCCAGCGGGGATGACGGTGACGCTGCAGTCGGAGAACGGCATGCTCGGCATCGGCCCCTTTCCCCTCGAGGGCGACGAAGACCCCGACCTGATCAACGCGGGCAAGCAGACGATCAGCGAGCTGCCGCAGACCGCCTATTTCGGGTCGGAACAGAGCTTTGCGATGATCCGCGGCGGCCATATCGACCTCGCCGTGCTGGGCGGGATGGAAGTCGCCGAGAACGGCGACCTCGCCAACTGGATGGTGCCCGGCAAGATGATCAAGGGCATGGGCGGCGCGATGGATCTGGTCGCCGGGGTCAAGAAGATCATCGTCGTGATGGAACACAATGCCAAGGACGGCAGCGCGAAGTTCATCCCGGCATGTACCCTGCCGCTGACCGGCAAGAATGTCATCGACATGATCGTCACCGACCTTGCGGTGTTCAAGCGTGACGACCATTCGAGCCCGTTCAGGCTGATCGAGCTCGCACCGGGGGTGACGGCGGAAGAAGTCGCCGCTAAGACCACCGCCGCATATGAGGTCGCCATCTAGACAAAAATCCGTGCCGCGCATTCTGATCGGCCTTCTCGCGATCGTCGCGTTGGGGCTGACAGGCTGGTTCGGCGTGCGCGCCTTTGGCGGCGGTCATCCGCTCGCCAGCGTCGCGATCCCGATCAAGACGCCCGAAAAACTGCCCGACACGCCCGACGCGTGGCGCGGGCGGATCGACTATCGCGCGCTCGACAGCCAGTTATCGGCGCTGTCGCAGCGTCCCGAAATGGCAGGGCTCGCGGTGGCGGTCGTCGAGGACGGCGAATTGCGCTTCGTGCGGACCTATGGCGTCGCCGACAAGGCGACGGGCGCTCCGGTGACGCCGCACACGCTGTTCCGCTGGGCCTCGGTGTCCAAGACCGCGACCGGGGCGATGGCGGCCGCGCTCGCGGCCGATGGCGCCCTCGATCTGGACCGGCCGGTCGCCGACTGGCACACCTCGCTGCGCCTGCCGGGCGGCGCCGAGGCGCATGTGACGGTCGCCGAACTGCTGTCGCAGCGCACGGGGCTCACCAAGAACGCCTATGACGAGAAATTGGAGGAAGGACAGGACCCCGCGCTGCTCCGCGCGAATCTCGCCACCGCGCCGCTGCAATGCGAACCCGGCACCTGCCACACCTATCAGAATGTCGCCTTCGACACCGCGAACGAGATATTGGGCAAGGCCGCGAACAAGGCGTTCCCCGATGCGGTCGAGGATCGATTCTTCCTGCCGCTCGGCATGGTCAGCGCGGGATATGGGATGAAACGGCTGACCGGCGCCAAGGACTGGGCGCGGCCGCACAATGGCGCGCACGTCCGCCCGGTCAAGGAAGCCTATTGGCGCGTTCCCGCCGCCGCGGGGGTCGAGAGCGACATCGTCGATTTCGCGACCTGGATGCAGGCGATGATGGGTAGCCGGCCCGATGTGCTGCCCGCCGCGGTGCTGCAAATCGCTCACCGCCCGCGCGTCGGCACGGGGCGGCTCTATGGCGGCACGCTGCGGCAGGCGATCAGCGACGCCTCCTATGGGATGGGCTGGCGGAACTTCACTTATGACGGCCTCAGGCTCGAAGGCCATTCGGGCGCGGTGGCGGGCTATCGCGCGACGATGATTTTCGAACCGGCGACGCGAACCGGCGTCGTCGCACTGTGGAACAGCGACTGGGGATTTCCCTTCCGCATCCCCTTCGCGGCGATCGACAGCTATCACGGGCGCCCCGATGCGGGCTGGCTCGACCTGAGCAAATTGCCCGCGGCGCCGGGCGGGGCGGCGCGAACCGCCGCTGCCGTTCGCCCGCCGATCGGCTAACGCAAGACGAGGAGGCGACCGCATGTATGAGCTGATCACCGCCAACCGCAATTATTCGAGCTGGTCGCTGCGGCCTTGGGTGCTGATGCGCGCGCTCGGCATCGCGTTCGAGGATCGGATCGAGCCCTTCGCCGCGCCGGTCAATTACGATGCCTTCCGAGGCTTTTCGCCGACCGGGCAGGTTCCGGCGCTGCTCCACCAGGGGCGGACGATTTACGATTCGCTGGGCATCACCCTCTATCTGGCGGATCGGCACGAGGGCATCTGGCCCGCCGATCCCGACGCGCGTGCCTGGGCGCAATGCGCGGCCGCCGAGATGCACAGCGGCTTTTCGGCGCTGCGCGGCGACTGCACGATGAACGTCGGGGTGCGGGTGACGCCGAAGCCCATGTCCGACGCCCTCACCGCCAATGTCGCGCGCGTCCGCGAATTGTTCGAACAGGGGCTCGCGACGTTCGGCGGGCCGTGGCTCGCGGGCGCGGATTTCTCGGCGGTCGACGCCTTCTTCGCGCCGGTCGCCTTTCGTATCCGCACCTATGGCCTCAACGTCGGCGGCGGGCAGGCGTGGGTCGACCATATGCTGGCGCATCCGGCGATGCTGGAATGGGAGCGGCAGGCGCTGCTGGAGGCATGGCGCGAGGAAAGCCACGAGGCGGAACTGGCGGCGGCGGGGATAGTTACCGCGGATTACCGGACCGCCTAGCTATTCTGTCTCTGCGTCGTTTCGAGCGGAGCCAGAACATGATCATTTTTGACTAAATCGTCATCCCGGCGAAAGCCGGGATCTCGCCGGGGCGTCAGGTCGAGACGATGAGATCCCGGCCTTCGCCGGGATGACGGGATAAGAAAGGCGGTGTTTTGGTCTAACCCGATCTCGATCTATTCCGCCAACGCCTCGCGCACCATCGCAATCCCCGCTTCGCGTTGCGCTTTCAACTCGGCCCTCAGTTTCACCGGATCGCGCGCGAGCACGAAGCCGAAGCTGACCCCGCCCTCCTTGCCGATCGTTGCGTGATGCAGCTTGTGCGCCTGCACCAGCCGCTTGGCATAGCCGTGCCGCGGCACCCAGCGGAACCAGCGCTGGTGGACGAGCCCGTCGTGCACCAGCGTGTAGATGATGCCGTAGAGGAGGACGCCGAGCCCGATCCACGTCCCCGGCTCCCACGCCGCGGCGCCGCGGATCATCGGGCTGCCGGCGGCAAACATCGATATGCTCATCGCGGCGCCGACGAGCGCGAACAGGTCGTTCTTTTCCAGCATCCCGTCGTGCGGTTCGTGATGGTCGCGGTGCCACGCCCAGCCGAAGCCGTGCATGATATATTTGTGGCTCACCCAGGCGACGCCCTCCATCGCCGCCACGGTGGCGAGGATGACGGCGAGGATGGCGGGGGTGGACATGAGGGATTTATAAGCTTGTTGAAGACATGATGCCACATCCCCGTCATCCCGGCGAAGGCCGGGATCCCGCCGTTGCGTTTATCCGACAGGGTGAGATCCCGGCCTTCGCCGGGATGACGATATATCACTGGAAAGGCGCGCGACCGAAAATTGCGTTTTTGATCGCCACTCGCTTGCATTGTTGTTCGACTGGCGTAAGTGAACCCGCATGACTCGGCCCCGCACCCTTTATGAGAAAATCTGGGACGCGCATGTCGTCGAACAGCGCCCCGACGGCACCGCTCTGATCTTCATCGACCGCCATCTCGTCCATGAAGTCACCAGCCCGCAGGCGTTTGCGGGGCTTCGCGCGAGCGGGCGCACGGTGCGCCGTCCCGACCTGACGCTCGCGGTGCCCGACCATAATGTGCCGACGACGGCGCGGCTCGACGCGGCCGGCAACAAGCTGCCGATCGCCGACCCCGAAAGCGCGGCGCAGCTCGCCGCGCTGGAGAAGAATGCGCCCGAATATGGCATCCGCTATATCGACGCGGTCGCGCCCGAACAGGGCATCGTCCATGTCGTTGGCCCCGAGCAGGGCTTTTCGCTGCCCGGCACGACGATCGTCTGCGGCGACAGCCACACCGCCTGCCACGGCGGCATCGGCGCGCTCGCCTTCGGGATCGGGACGAGCGAGGTCGAGCATGTGCTGGCGACGCAGACGCTGTTGCTCCAGCCGTCGAAGACGATGGAAGTGCGCGTCGAGGGCGAGGTCGGCCCCGGCGTCACCGCGAAGGACATCATCCTTTACATCACCGGCACGATCGGCGCCGCGGGCGGCACCGGCCATGTCATCGAATATACCGGCAGCGCGATCCGCGCGCTGTCGATCGAGGGCCGGTTGACCGTCAGCAACATGGCGATCGAGGGCGGCGCGCGCGCCGGGCTGATCGCGCCCGACGACGTGACCTTCGCCTATCTCAAGGGCCGTCCCTATGCGCCGAAGGGCGCCGACTGGGACGCCGCGGTCGCTTACTGGAAAAGCCTCGCGACCGATCCGGGCGCGACCTACGACAAGACCGTCGTCATCGACGCCACCGACATCGCGCCGAGCGTCACCTGGGGCACCAGCCCCGAGGATGTCGTGCCGATCACCGGCGTCGTGCCCGATCCCGCGAGCTTCGCCGATCCGTCGAAGCAGGCCGCAGCCGCCAAGAGCCTCGCCTATATGGGGCTCGAACCCGGCACGCGGATGCAGGATGTGCCAATCGAAAATATCTTCATCGGCAGTTGCACCAACAGCCGCATCGAAGACATGCGCGCCGCCGCTGCGATCGTCAAAGGCCGCAGGAAGGCCGATAACGTCCGCTGGGCGATCGTCGTCCCCGGCTCGGGCCTCGTGAAGGCGCAGGCCGAAGCCGAGGGTCTCGATCGCATTTTCACCGACGCGGGGCTCGAATGGCGCGAGCCCGGCTGTTCGGCGTGCCTCGCGATGAACCCCGACAAGGTACCCGCGGGCGAGCGCTGCGCCTCGACCAGCAACCGCAATTTCGTCGGCCGCCAAGGCCCCGGCAGCCGCACCCACCTCGTTTCGCCCGCCATGGCGGCGGCGGCGGCGGTGACGGGCCGGCTCACCGACGTCAGGGAGCTTATGGCATGACCCCGCTGGAAAAGGTCGAAGGCCGCGCGATCCCGTTCGGGCTCAAGAATGTCGACACCGACGTCATCATCCCGGCGCACTGGCTGAAGACGACGACGCGCGAAGGCATGGGGCGCGGCGCGTTCGAGAGCCTGCGCGCCGACCCCGACAATCTGTTCGACAGCGCCGAATATAAGGGCGCGCCGATCCTGATCGCGGGCGACAATTTCGGCTGCGGGTCGAGCCGCGAACATGCGGCATGGGCGCTCGGCGACCTCGGCATCCGCGTCGTCATCGCGCCGTCCTACTCCGACATCTTCTCGGGCAATGCGGTCAAGAACGGCATTCTCCCCGTCGTGCTGCCGCAGGCCGCGATCGACCGGCTGATGGAGGTCGCGGCGACCGATCCCGTCCATGTCGACCTCGACACCCAGACGGTGACGACGCCCTTTCAGGACCGCTTCACCTTCGAGATCGACCCCTTCCGCAAGATGTGCCTGCTCGAAGGGCTCGACGAGATTTCGCTGACCGAAAAGAGCGACGCGGCGATCGGCGCCTATGAAGCCAAGCTCGACGCCGACCGTCCATGGATGCGCCCGGTCGCCGTCTCATGAATTAGCGGCACCGGCCCGCTCCCCCACCGGCCTCCCATAGGTTGCTATCGTTGGGGAGGCCGGGTGGGGGAGCGGGCCGGTGCCGCCACAACAAAAAGGAGAAGGAAGATGAAGGCTCTCTTGTCGACCGCCACCGGCGGCCCGGAAACGCTGACCCTAGGCGAGCTGCCGCGCCCCACCGCGGGCAAGGGCCAGATCGTGATCGATGTGAAAGCCTGCGCGGTGAACTTCCCCGACGTGCTGATCATCGAGGATAAATATCAGTTCCGTCCCGAGCGCCCGTTCGCGCCGGGCGGCGAGGTCGCGGGACTGGTCGCCGAGATCGGCGAGGGCGTGACCGGGTTCAAGGTCGGCGACCGGGTGATCGCGGGCTGCGGCAACGGCGGCATGGCCGAGGCGGTCGCGGTCGGTGTCCACAATGTCTATCACCTGCCCGAGGGGCATGATTTCGCCGAGGGTGCCTCGCTGCTCATGACCTATGGCACCAGCATCCACGCGCTCGTCGATCGCGGGCATATCGCCGAGGGCGACACGTTGCTCGTGCTCGGCGCGTCGGGCGGGGTCGGGATCGCCGCGGTCGAGCTCGGCAAGGCGTTCGGCGCGCGCGTCGTGGCCGGGGTGTCGAGCGAGGAAAAGGCCGCGATCGCGCGCGAGGCCGGCGCCGACGAAGTCGTCGTCTATGGCCGCCAGCCGTTCGACAAGGACCAGTCGAAGGCGCTTGCGAACCGGTTCAAGGAAGCGGTTGGCCCGAACGGCGCCAACGTCATCTACGATGCGGTGGGCGGCGACTATGCCGAGCCGGCGCTGCGTTCGATCGCGTGGGAGGGGCGCTATCTGGTGGTCGGCTTCCCCGCGGGCATTCCGCGGCTGCCGCTCAACCTGACGCTGCTCAAGAGCTGTGACGTTGCGGGCGTGTTCTGGGGGGCGTTCGTGATGCGCGAGCCCGAGCGCAACCGCGCCAACATCGCGCGGCTGTTCCAGCTTTGGGAACAGGGCAAGATCAAGCCGCGCGTCACCGGCACCTATGCTCTCGCCGACGGCGGTCAGGCCATCGCCAAGCTCGGCGACCGCAGCGCCGTCGGCAAACTCGTCGTCACCCCCTGAAATACCGGCCCGATCCCGCGCTGACCGCGGCGCTGCGCGACCTCGCGGCGTCGGGCCGGGTCGAGGTGCGCGTCACGCCGGGCGCCAGCCGCGACGAAGTGAAGATTGTCGATGGCGGCGTGCAGCTCCGCGTCACCGCGCCGCCTGCCGACGGCGCGGCGAACGAGGCGGTGATCGCGCTGCTCGCCGCCGCGCTCGGCCGGCCGCGCCGCGATCTGACGCTGCTGCGCGGCGCGACGGCGCGGATCAAGCTGATCGGCGTTGCGCTCGACTGATCGCATTCCCAGCAGCGAATTAACCCTTTATCAGGGGCTGGGCCTTATGGCCGGATGCAGGACTGTAGGGACCGCAGGTACTGACGATGGCAACGCGCCGGCCGAACAATGATGGGCAAGCCGCGAGTCTCGCGAATATTTCGCGCACCCGCCGCGCACAGCTCGTCGCCGAGTTCGAGGGTGAGCTCGGCATCGATCACAAGGCCCGCGCGCTTGCGGCCTATGAGGCCAAGCGCTGGAAGGTCATCAAGACGATCATCGTCTGGACGATCGCGATCATGTTCTTCACCATCGCCTGCCACAAATTGTGGCTGATGGGCCAGGACGTCGACAAGCCCTTCACAGACCTCGATCCGGTGAAGAGCATCTTCGGCCGCAGCGAATAGAATCGCCTCGGCGCACGCCGAGGCCCGCGATCAATACACCCGCGCCTTCGGCTTGATATATTCCGCGTCGTCCGACAGCGTATATTCGTGGACCGGGCGGTAATCGAGGCGGACGGTGCCGCCCTTGCCGCCCCAGCCGTCGAACCAGCTGATCGTGTGCTTCATCCACGTCTTGTCGTCGCGGTTCGGGAAATCCTCGTGCGCGTGGGCGCCGCGGCTTTCCTTGCGGTTGAACGCCGAATGCATCGTCACCGTCGCCTGCGCGATCAGATTGTCGAGCTCGAGCGTTTCGATGAGGTCGGTGTTCCAGATCAGGCTGCGGTCGGTGACATGGATGTCGTTCATCCGCTCGTAGGTCTTGGCGAGCTTTTCCTTGCCCTCGGCCATCAGTTCGTCGGTGCGGAACACCGCCGCGTGCTGCGACATCGCGCGCTGCATTTCGATGCGGACCTCGGCGGTCGGCGAACCGCCGTTCGCATTGCGGAAATGATCGAGACGACCAAGCGCGAGGTCGGCGCTGTCCTTCGGCAGCGGCGCCTGCGCGGCGCCGGGAGTCACCAGTTCCTTCAGGCGATGGCCGGTCGCGCGGCCGAACACCACAAGGTCGATCAGGCTGTTCGAGCCGAGGCGGTTCGCGCCGTGGACCGACACGCAGGCGGCCTCGCCGACCGCGAACAGGCCGGGGACGACCGCATCGGGATCGCCGTCCTTCAGCGTGACGACCTCGCCATGATAGTTACAGGGGATGCCGCCCATATTGTAATGGACGGTCGGCACCACGGGGAGCGGCTGGCGCGTCAGGTCGACGCCCGCGAAAATCTTGCCGCTCTCGGTAATCCCCGGAAGCCGTTCGTGGAGCACCGCCGGATCGATATGGTCGAGGTGGAGATAGATATGGTCCTTGTGCGGACCGACGCCGCGGCCCTCGCGGATTTCGAGCGCCATCGAACGCGACACGACGTCGCGCGACGCCAAATCCTTCGCCGACGGGGCATAGCGTTCCATGAAGCGCTCGCCCTCGGAGTTGGTGAGGTAGCCGCCCTCGCCACGCGCGCCCTCGGTGATGAGGACGCCCGCGCCATAGATGCCGGTCGGGTGGAACTGGACGAATTCCATGTCCTGGAGCGGCAGGCCGGCGCGCAGCACCATGCCGCCGCCGTCGCCGGTGCAGGTGTGCGCCGAGGTGGCGGTGAAATAGCAGCGGCCATAGCCGCCGGTCGCGAGCACGACCGCCTGGCTGCGGAAGCGGTGGATGCTGCCGTCCTCCATGCACAGCGCGATCACGCCGCGGCACACGCCGTCTTCCATGATCAGATCGAGCGCGAAATATTCGATGAAGAAGTCCGCGTCATATTTCAGCGACTGCTGATAGAGCGCATGGAGCATCGCGTGGCCGGTGCGGTCGGCCGCGGCGCAGGTGCGCTGCACCGGCGGGCCTTCGCCCATATTCTGCATATGGCCGCCGAACGGGCGCTGATAGATGGTGCCGTTGGCGTTGCGGCTGAACGGCACGCCGGCATGTTCGAGTTCGTAGACCGCGGCGGGCGCCTCGCGCACCATATATTCGATCGCGTCCTGGTCGCCGAGCCAGTCGGAGCCCTTGACGGTGTCGTACATATGCCATTGCCAATGGTCGGGCGTGTTGTTGCCGAGGCTGGCGGCGATGCCGCCCTGCGCCGCGACGGTGTGGCTGCGGGTCGGGAACACCTTGGTGATGCAGGCAGTCTTGAGCCCCGCCTCGGCGCTGCCCATGGTGGCGCGGAGGCCCGAACCGCCGGCGCCGACGACGACGGTGTCGTACGTGTGGTCGATGATCTTATAGGCTTCGGTCATGTCACATGCCCCCCGGAGCGAGCCCGGCGGCGGGCGCAAGCGCGATGCGGACAATGGCGAAGATACCGAAAGCGGCGCCGCCGATCGCGTAGAAATTCAGGATGACGAGCGACAGCAGCTTGGTCGCTTCGCCGTGGACATAATCCTCGATCATCACCTGAAGGCCGAGGCGGAAATGCCAGAAGACGCTGATGACGAGCAGGATCAGCGCAAGCGCGACCATCGGGTTCGACGCCCAGCGATAGACCGCGCCATGATCGCCGAGCGGCAGGCGGATCAGCGAGACGAAGAACCAGGTGACGAGCAGGAGGTTGCCGAGCGCGGTCAGGCGCTGCTGCAGCCAGTGGCCGGTGCCGTGATGTGACGGGCCGAGCCCGCGCACGCGGCCGAGGCGCGTACCGTTACCCATTGAGCGCCTCCTGCGCGATGTAGAGCCAGACGGCGGCGGTCGCGAGGATCGCGCCGACGAAAACGAGGATCGACCAAAGCCGGTTGGTCCTGAGCTCATAGCCCGCGCCGGTATCGAGCACGAAGTGGCGGAGGCCCGAGAAGAGATGCTGGAAGAAGGCCCAGGTCAGGCCGACCAGCACCACCTTGCCGAGGATGTTGGTCACCTGATGCAGCGCGCTGATTTCGGGGCTCGGATCTTTCCAGACGCAGGCGACGAAAGCGGCATAGGCCTCGGGACCCGCGGCGAGCGCGCCGAGCCACCAGAGGAACATCAGCGCCCCGACGATCGCGAGCCCGTCGCCCGTGATGCGGTGGAAAATCGAGACCGCCATCGAAGGCGCCCATTTATACACCTGCAGATGCGGTGAAAGCGGTCGCCCGCTCGTTTCCTTGCCAGCCATATCAGCCCCGTTTCGTGACTCTGTCGGTCGATGGGGGCCGGTTAAGCCTTCCCGCCGCGATATGCAATTGCTTAGCGCATGATGATGTCGGTTTAAGCCGGGCGAGACAGTCCGACAGGCCCACGCGGTCGAAGATTGACTTGCCTATATACGAATCATATATGCTTCATATATCTATTATCTATCAGGACCGACCATGGGCATCGTGAAAATCGACGACGAACTGCACGAGGAAGCGCGCCGCGCCAGCACCGTGATGTGCCGGTCGATCAACGCGCAGGCCGAATATTGGATGAAGATCGGCATGCTCGCCGAGGCCAATCCGGCGCTGTCGTTCAACGAAATCGTCCGGATGCAGCTCGCCGCGGCGAATGTCCGCCTCTCGGACCAGGCGGCGGCCTGAGATGGTCAAGACCCCCGACGAAATCGCCCTGATGCGCCAGTCGGGCCGCCTGCTGGCCTCGGTGTTCGAGATGCTCGACGGGCTCGACCTCGCGGGCCGCTCGACGATGGAGGTCAACGATCTGGTCGAGCACTTCATCACCGTCGACCTCGCCGCGCGGCCGGCGAGCAAGGGTCAGTACGGCTTTAAATATGTCCTCAACTGCTCGATCAACCATGTCGTCTGCCACGGCGTCCCCGACGCCGACGCGATTATCCGCGATGGCGACATCATCAACCTCGACATCACGCTCGAAAAGAACGGCTTCATCGCCGATTCGAGCAAGACCTATCTCGTCGGCGCGGTCGCGCCCGCGGCGCGGCGGCTGGTCAAGGTGACCGAGGAAGCGATGTGGCAGGGCATCGCGCAGGTGCGGCCCGGCGCGCATCTCGGCGACATCGGCTTCGCGATCGAGCGCCACGCGAAGCGGAACGGCTATTCGGTCGTGCGCGACTATTGCGGGCACGGCATCGGCCGCGAGATGCACGAGGAGCCGTCGGTGCTCCATTTCGGGCGCCGCGGGTCCGGGGTGCGGCTGCGCGAAGGCATGGTCTTCACGATCGAGCCGATGCTCAATCAGGGCAGCCGCAAGGTTTCGACCGAAGAGGACGGATGGACGGTGGTGACGGACGACCGCAAGCTGTCGGCCCAATTCGAGCACACCGTCGCGGTCACCGGCACCGGCGTCGAAGTCCTGACCCTGCGCCGCGACGAGGTGGGGACAAGCCGCCTCCGCGCCTGAGCGCGCCCGCTATTCGGCCGCGACGGCGCTCGCCAGTTCCGGCGACGAACGCTGGCCATCGTAGACGAATTCCGCTCCCCTCAGGTCGATCAGCGGGAAGGCGTCCTTTTCCGCCCAATAATCCTGATTGTGCCGCCATTCGGGCTTGTCGCCGCGGCGCGGCATCGCGTCGAGGCCGCGCATCAGATAGCCGGGATTGAAATTGTCGGCCTCGATCCACGGCAGGATCGCCATGCCGGCATCCTCCGGCCGCAACGCGACCTCGACCTTCCTCGCGCCAATGTCGTCCATATGACCCAGAAGATTGCAGACGAAATCGCCCACCATGTCGACGCGCAGTGTCCAGCTCGCGCGGAAATAGCCCATGACCCAGGCGAGGTTCGGGACGCCGGTCATCATCATCCCGCGATAGGTGACGGTATCCGCCCAGTCGACGGGCGCGCCGTCGACGCTGAAGGGAATGCCGCCCATCACCGACAGGTTGAACCCGGTCGCCGCGACGATGATGTCCGCCTCGATCTCCTCGCCGCTGGCGGTGCGGACGCCCTTTCCGGTGAAGCGATCGATGGTGTCGGTGACGACGCTGAGCTTGCCCTGCACCGCCGCCTTGAAGATGTCGCCTTCGGGGCAGAAGGCCAGCCGCTGCTGCCATACGCGATATCTGGGCGTGAAATGCGGCTCGAACGCGAAGTTCGGGTCGCCGGAGAAGGCGCGGATCAGCTCCTTCAATTCCTCGAACACCTGATCGGGCTCGGTCTGGCAGCGCCGCGTCATCTGATCCTGATCGTGCATGATCTGCGCGCGCACGACGCGGTGCACTGTCGGCTCGTCGATCCCGACCTCGCGCAACCGGTCCGCCAGTTCGTTCTTGTTCTCGCTGCAGAAGAAATAGGTGGGCGAGCGCTGGAGCATCGTCACATGCGCGGCCTTTTCGGCGAAGGCGGGGACGACGGTCGCGGCGGTGGCGCCCGATCCGATCACGAGGATGCGCTTGCCCGCATAATCGGTCGACGGGTCCCAGAGCTGGGCGTGGACGAACCGGCCCCGATAGTCGGCAAGCCCCGGCCAGTCGGGGATGTAGGGCTTTTCATGGTCGTAATAGCCCTGACACATCCAGAGGAAGCCCGCGGTGAAGACAGCGGTGGCGCCGTCCGCGGCGCGAACCGCCTCGACGGTCCAGAGATTGTCGGCGCTCGACCAGCGGCAGGCGGTGATGCGGTGCCCATAATGGATATGGGCGCCGATGTCGTTTTCCTCGATCACCTCGCCCAAATATTTGAGAATCTCGGCGCCGCTCGCGATCGGCGCGCCAACCCAGGGCTTGAAGCGATAGCCGAAGGTGTAGAGATCCGAGTCCGAGCGCACGCCGGGATATTTATGCGTGTCCCACGTCCCGCCGAACGTCTCCTTCGCCTCGAGGATCGCATAGCTCTTGCCGGGGCATTGCTGCTGGAGATGATGGGCGGAGCCGATGCCCGAAATCCCCGCGCCGGTGATCAGCACATCGACGTGGATAGGCGCCCGGCCCGCGGCGGCACGATCGGCATTCGACTTCGACATCTTCCAGCTCCCGTTTCTGTTCGTTCGCCATATCATGGCGCGGCGACGAGGAGAGGACATTGATCCCGATCAAAGGCGGCGCTTCGCCCCCTCCCCGCCGCGACGCGCCGGGAAGGACCCCATTTACTTGATCTTGTCGCGGTTCGCGTAGAGCAGCGCCGCGAGCACCGCGGCGGATCCAATCCCGATCCCCGCAGCGGCGGCCGTCTTCCAGCCGCGCTTTCTGTCATCCTTCGCCGCCGCGTCCTTGTCGGCCGCTTCGGTGGCCTCGGCGGCTTCCTTCTGCGCCTGCAACTCGCGCGCGGCGCGGATGACTTCATTTTCCTCTTCGTCGTGGGGAGGCTGGTCCTGATTCGTCATCGTCTCTCTTCTCGTTCCTCAGGCAAGCGCCTGGCCGACAGGCACATAATCGGTTCCGACCGCCTCGGCTACGGCCTCGAAGGTCACCTTACCATCCCAAACGTTCAAACCCTGCGCAAGATGCACGTCGCGTCGCAAAGCTTCTTTCCAGCCCAAATCGGCGATGCGGAGCGCGTGCGGCAGAGTGACGTTGTTGAGCGCATAGGTGCTGGTGCGCGCGACCGCGCCCGGCATGTTGGCGACCGCATAATGGACGATGCCGTCGACCACATAGGTCGGATCGGCGTGCGTCGTCGCGTGGCTGGTCTCGAAACAGCCGCCCTGGTCGATCGCGACGTCGACGAGCACCGAACCCGGACGCATCGTCCCCAGCATGTCACGCGTCACCAGCTTCGGCGCTTCGGCGCCGGGGATCAGCACCGCGCCGATGACGAGATCGGCCTCCGCCACGCATTCGGCCAGATTGGCACGGTTCGAGAAGCGCGTCTTCGCCCGCGCCTCGAAAAAGGTGCCGACGCGTTCGAGCACTTCGGGATCGCGGTCGAGGATGGTGACGTCGGCACCGAGCCCCGCCGCCATCTGCGCCGCGTTGAAGCCGACGACGCCGCCGCCGATGATGCAGATCTTGCCCGGCGCCACCCCCGGCACGCCGCCGAGCAGCACGCCGCGGCCGCCGTGCGCCTTTTCGAGCGCGGTCGCGCCGGCCTGGATCGACATGCGCCCCGCGACCTGACTCATCGGCTTCAGCAGCGGCAGGCCGCCGTGCGGGCTGGTGACGGTCTCATAGGCGATGCACACCGCGCCCGATTTCATCAGGTCGCGCGTCTGGTCGGGATCGGGGGCAAGGTGAAGATAGGTGTAGAGGATCTGCCCCGGACGCAGCATCGCGCGCTCGGCCGGCTGCGGTTCCTTGACCTTCACCACCATCTCGCAGGTGGCGAAGATTTCGGCGGGCGTTCCGACGATCTCGGCACCCGCCTGTTCGTAGAAGCGGTCATGCGCGCCGATCCCCTCGCCCGCGCCGGTCTCGACGAGGACGCGGTGCCCGTGCACGACGAGTTCGCGCGCGCTTTCGGGGGTCAGGCCGACGCGATATTCGTGATTCTTGATTTCCCTGGGGGTGCCGATGATCATGGTCGCTCTCCATATCGGGCGCCGGACGCGCGGCCTCGCCTGTGCGTCTCGGCTTTCTTTGTGTCGTCCTGCGATTATCTTGTTTTCGCACAAAGACACGAAGCCACAAAGAGGAAGTTCGGGCGGCGCGCCCTGCCGGGGAGCCGCGCTTTCCCGGCACAATCGGCACAGCTGGTTAACGGCGCTTTTACCAATGTCCTTTCATATCTGACCGGCAAGTTTCGAAAGTCATGGCAGCCGCAGAGCTGTGTGTCGTGCGAGTCGCGGTTTTTGGGGATCGGGGAAACGGATCATGGTGAAGGAAAATCCCATTCATAAGCAGCAGATCGATCCCGTTCTGATGGCGGATCGCTTTCCCTTTTACGATCTCGACGGGCAGCTCGCCGCGCACTCGGCCGAAATCCAGGCGATCATCGCCGGGCGCGAAGAGGTGATCGCGCGCGCCTATTGGGACGCCTTCAACGCGCTTCCCTCGGTCGACCGTCCGGTCGAGGGCGAGCTCTACGAATCCTATGTCCGTGGCAGCGCGCGCCACACCGCGCTCAAATATAGCGACCCCGCGGGACAGGAAGTCGCGACGATCGCCTGTCAGAACACGCATATGGCGCGGCGCGTCAAGCTGCCGCTCGCTTCGGTGATGTCGTGCATGGCCGAAAGCCAGCGGCTGACGCTCGAATATGTCGTCGCGGCGTGCGGGAACGATGCGAACCGCATCGTCCGGCTGGCCAGCGCCGTCAATCGGCTCGGCCTGCTCGAATATGACATCATGCAGCGCTATGCCGAAAAGCTGGACCGCGCGGTCATCTCTGGCGAGCGGCAGACGCTCGCAGGCGATTTCGACCGCTCGATCGCGTCGCTGGTGCAGGACACCGACACCGCGCGCCAGCAGCTCGCGAAGCAGGCGGCCTCGGCCGACCAGGCGGCAAAGGGCATGATCGCCAAGACGAGCGAAGTCGCCGCCGCGTCCGAGCAATCGGCGATGGCGATGCGCGAGGCGGCCTCGACCGCCGCCGGGCTGATCCGCGCGATCGAGGATGCGCGCAGCGAGGTCGAAGCCTCGGCCAGCGTCGCAACCCGCGCGTCGGAACAGGCGGGCGAAGCGGTCGCCATGTCCGAAGCGCTGTCGCGCCACGCCGAATCGATCGAATCCATCTTGGGCCTGATCCGCGAGATCGCGGGGCAGACCAACCTCCTCGCGCTCAACGCCACGATCGAGGCGGCGCGCGCGGGCGAGTCCGGCCGCGGTTTTGCCGTGGTCGCGCAGGAAGTGAAAAGCCTCGCCAACGAAACCGCGCGCGCGACCGACGACATCGCGGGCAAGATCACGGCGATCCAGCAGGCGACGCGCGGATCGGTATCGGCGAACCAGTCGATCCAGGCGACGATCGTCGAGGTCCAGACCTCGGCCCAGCGCATCCGCGACGCGATGGACGCGCAGGCGCAGACGGTCACTTCGATCACCGCCGCGGTCGACGAAACCGCGCTCGCCGCCGACTCGATGTCGTCGACGATCGCCAGCATCCGCAACGATTCGGGCATGGTCGCGGGCGAGATCAGCACGCTGAGCGGCGAATTCGCCAAGATGGGCGACCGCCTCCAGTCGCTCGAAAAGGCCGCCAGCGAGTTCAGCCGCCGGGTGGCGTGACGCCGGCACCCTCTCTCCAATCGTCATCTCGGCGAAGGCCGGGATCTCACCCTTGCGTTCTATTCACCGTCGAGATCCCGACCTTCGCCGGGATGACGAGGTAAGGGTGGCACGTCGGTTCGGTCCAACCTTGGCAAGCCCTAACCCGCCGCCTAAGCCAGTTGGCATGAGCTGGATCGTCTCCCTCCCCTGCACCCGCGCCGAAGCCGAGGCGCTGTCGGGGGAAATTCCCGAACTCGACGCGCTGGCCGAAGCCCCCGTCGTCGTCACCCGCGAAATCGAAGAAGACAGCGGGCATTGGCAGCTCGATGCCTATATGGACGAAAAGCCCGGCACGGCGCTGCTCAAGCTGCTGCAGCGGCTGGTCCCGAGCGCCAAGGGCAGGCAACCCGTCGTCGAGCAGCTTGCCGAAGAGGATTGGGTCACGCTGTCGCAGCAGGGGCTCGAGCCGGTGCAGGCAGGCCGCTTCTTCGTCCATACGAGCAGCTATGCCGACCGCGTGCCACCGGGCAGCACCCCCTTCCTGATCGACGCGAGTCAGGCCTTCGGCACCGGCGGGCATGACACGACCGCGGGTTGCCTTGCGATGCTCGACCGGCTGGCGCGCGCCGGAGCCAGCCCGCGCAACATCGCCGACATCGGCACCGGCACCGGCCTCCTCGCTTTCGCCGCGCTGGCGCTGTGGCCGCGCGCGCGCGTGATCGCGTCGGACATCGACCCCGCGAGCATTTTCGTGACCAGAGACAATGCCGCGATCAATGGCGTGCCGCTGGGCCGAGGCGGCGGGCGGCTCGCGCTCGCGGTCGCGCCGGGGACCGATCATCCGGCGATCCGGCACCGGGCGCCTTATGATCTGGTCGTCGCGAATATTCTCGCGGGGCCGCTGATCACCCTCGCCCCCGATATCGCGAGCGCCACGGCGCCCGGCGGCCATGCGATCCTCGCCGGGCTGATCGCGCGGCAGATGGAGCCGGTGCTCGCCGCCTATCGCGCGCATGGCTTCCGCCTGGCCGCGCGCGGTGGCAGCGCGGAGTGGCCGTGCCTGCTGCTCGTCAAGCGCCGGCGTTACGGTTGGCGACGGAAGGAACGCGCCTTCCACCGGGCAAACCCGTCGGACGCGACGTTCGGGAGCTGGTAGCCAACAGGCGCCCAATTCCCGAAGGATTTAGACGTTTTGCCTGCCCAGCGCATAATCCTGCGTGCCGTGCGTCATCACCTCGTCGCCGGGCAATATGTCGGCGATCGGGATCGACGGCAGCGCGGCGTTGGCGGCATAGAGCGGCGCGAAATCGGTGTTCACCGTCACGTCGAGCAATTGGCCGAGGCTGTCGACGACGAAATAATTCTGCTGGAAATCGTCGATCCGGTAATCGGTGCGCATCACGCGCGCGAGGTCGAAGCCGATGCGGTTCGGGCTGTCCGAATCGAGCGCGAAGACGCTTTCGGCAAAGGAGGAGACGATCCCCGCGCCATAGATGCGAAGCCCGCCCGCTTCGCGGATCAGACCGAATTCGACCGTGTACCAATAGAGGCGCGCCAATTGTTTCAGCGCATCGAACTTGAGACTGCGGAGGCCCCCCTCGCCGTAGGCGACCATATAATCGGCGAACACCGGATCGGCGAGCATCGGGACATGGCCGAAGACGTCATGGAAGACGTCGGGTTCCTGCAGATAGTCGAGCTGTTCCGGCGTGCGGATGAAATTGCCCGCGGGGAAGCGCCGGTTCGCGAGATGATCGAAAAAGACATCGTCGGGCACCAGCCCCGGCACCGCGACGACCTGCCACCCGGTCGCGGCCATCAGCCGAGCGTTGAGTTCGCGATAGTCGGGAATGCCCGGCTTTTCGAGCCGCAGCACATCGATCCCGCGCAGGAAGGCCTCCGACGCACGGCCGGGCAGCATCGCCGACTGGCGCGCGAACAGCCGATCCCACATCGCATGCTCGTCGGCGGTGAAGGCGTCCCAATCCTGCGAAATCGTCCAGTCGGCCGCGGCGCCCGGCGGCGGGATGTCGTGAACGTGGGTGTCGGGGTTCTTCATGCGGCATCCCTAGCATGAAATGGTTTCAAGTGAAACTTTATCGCCAGCCTTTAGAACTACAGTACATTCTATTTTGTCATTGCGAGCGAAGCGAAGCAATCTCCAGCCATCGGCCTCGCGCGATCCCGATGGCTGGAGATTGCTTCGTCGCTACGCTCCTCGCAACGACGAGGAAGATTGATCTGACATCATCACAGTTCAAGATGAAGCAACTTGATCCGCCCATAGCCGGTTTCGACCAGCCCGCGCGCGGTCAGGTCACGGAGCGCGGCGCCCAGCGTGACGCGCGACACGCCGAGCAGGTCGGCGAGCTGCTGCTGCGTCGCGTGCACGGTCGCGCCGTCGTCGCCGTCTGCCGCCATCATGCCGAGCAACCGCCACAGCCGGTCGGCGCTGCCGAGCCGCCGCTCGGCATCGATGATGTCGAGCGCCCCGGCAAGCTGGCGGCCGAGGCTGCGCAGCAGCAGCTCGGCCCAGCCCACATCGGCAGCCATCAGGCGGCGGAGCAGCGCGCGGTCGATCGCGACAAGCCGCGCCGAGCCGCTGGCGAGCGCGTCGGCCTGCCGCGGCACGCCGGTGAAGAAGGCGAGCTCGCCAAACAGGTCGCCCGGCCCGAGCACGGCAAAGGCGGTGAAGCCACCGTCCTCGGCATAGCGGCCGACGAGGACATGCCCCTCGACCACCGCCCAGAAGGCGTCGCCGGGATCGCCCTGCTGCTGCACGAACTGGCCGTCGGCGAACCACCGCGCCGGGGCCATCGCCACGAGCCGTTCGCGCTCGGCGGGCGACAGCCGCGTCCGCTCGGCCAGATCAAAATGATAAGATCTTTGCATTTCCGCCGCCCCGTCTGTGGCAAAGGCGGCGGAAAGGCAAGGCCCGCGAAGGCCGGAACGGGAGAATCGGGATGCACCTCACCAACGCGCAATCGAGCATGATCGTCGCGCTCATCTATCTGGGCTTCTGCCTCGTCGAGCTCGCGCGCACGCGGTTTTTCGCGAAGACCGAACAGTCGCGG
Source organism: Sphingopyxis sp. DBS4 (assembly GCF_024628865.1). Lineage (NCBI taxonomy): Bacteria > Pseudomonadati > Pseudomonadota > Alphaproteobacteria > Sphingomonadales > Sphingopyxidaceae > Sphingopyxis > Sphingopyxis sp. DBS4. Next base: position 351,503 of record NZ_CP102384.1, on the reverse strand, counting down.
CACGACGGCATCGTCGAGATCGTCAGCACCTTCACGCTGACGATCCTGACCCAGCCGGCGATCCTGCTGACGGTCGGGGCACTCGGCCACCGTTTCTTTCCACAATATGAGGGTGCGCTTGCGCATAGCCCCTGGTACGCCGCGCTCGCGCTGTTCCTCGTCTTCGAGGATATGATGCAATATTGGTGGCACCGCGCGTCGCACAGCACCGCGTGGCTCTACAACCTCCACCGCGCGCACCATAATGCCCGTTATATGAGCGTGCGGCTCGTCTACCGGAACAACCTCCTCTATTATGCGATGATGCCGAGCATCTGGCTGGCGGGCGCGCTCGTTTATCTCGGGCTCGGCTGGTTCTACGCCTTCTACCTGATCGTGAAGATGCTGGTGATCATCGGCGCGCACAGCGACGTCGCATGGGACGCGCCGCTCTATCGCATCAGGGCGCTCGCCCCTGTCATGTGGGTGGTCGAACGGACGATCAGCACCCCGGCGACGCACCACGCGCATCACGGACGTCACGCCGACGACCCCGCAGTCCATTACAAGGGCAATTTCGGCAATCTCCTCTTCTTCTGGGACGTGCTGTTCGGCACCGCGAAGATCACGCGCCATTATCCCGCGAGCTATGGCGTCGAGAATCTGCCACCCGCGACGCTGGGGCAGCAATTGCTGTGGCCGATCCTGCCCGAGAACAAGGATATGGAGGCGGTGATCCCCGGCGCGACCCCCGCGCGCGCCGAGGCGCAGGCGGCGGTCGCGGCCGGGTGACGCCGCGCGTGGATCAGAAGCGCGCACGCAGTCCCATCGACACCGACCGGCGCTCGATCGGATAATAGATCGCCGAGGCGTCGGTGACGTCGATCGCGGCGCTGATGTCGCCGATCGCCTTCTTGCCCGCGATGTTGCGGACATCGATGAAGGCGTCGATGCCTTCGGCAATGCGCGCGCCGCCGGTTACGCCGATCAGCGCATAGCCGGGGGTGCGGACGCGGCTGCGGTAATCGGCGAACGGCCCCTGCGGCACCCATTCGAGGTTCGGCGCGACATGCAGCGTATCGGTGCCGATGCGCGCCTCGGCGCGATAGACGTGGCGCGGCACGACCGGCAGGCGGTTGTCGCCGAACTGGACGTCATCGCGGAATCGAAAGTTGCTGTAAGTATAGACCTGCCGCAACCGGAGCCAGTTCGCCGGCGCGATCTCCAGCGCCGCTTCGACCCCTTCGTGCCGCGTCCGGCCTGCGTTGAAGGTCGAAGCGGGAATGTCCGCCGTCACACTATATTGCAGCAGCTCGCCCTTGATGTCGGCGCGATAGAGCGAGAGATCCCAGCTCAGCATCCCCCTGCGGCCGCGCGTGCCGACCTCAGCCGTCCACGCGCGCTGTGCATCGAGCGGGACGAAGGCCGACACCTGCGCCAGTTCGATGAAGCCCGGGAATTCGACCGAACGGCTGTAGTTGCCATAGAATTGCACGCCCGGCGCAGGCTCGAACAGCAGGCCGAACTTGGGCGAGAATGCGTCGAAATCGGCGCGGCCAAAATTGTCGACCGGGCCGTTGTTGAACGCCTCGTGCTGGCGCCGCATTCCGTCGGCGTAAATGCCGCCGGCGATCAGCGACAGGCTTTCGACCGGCTTCAGCCGCACCTCGCCATAGAGCGTCGCGGTGCGCGCATCTTGCTGCGCGTCGAAGGTCTTCGCACCGCGCCGCCCCGCGAGATTGACGAAGCGCCGCGAATGGACGTCGCCGACGCGCAGCTCGCCGCCGAGCGTCGCCTCGACCGGCCCGGCGGCATAGTCGAGGCGGAAGAAGCCGCCACGATCGACGCTCTTCTGGTCGATGAGCTGATAGATGGGATGGTGCAGCGTCTTGGCGTTGACGAAGACGCCGAAGTCGAGCGTCGCGGCGCCGAGATCGACGCTGGTGCGGTTCTGAAGCCGCAGCGATTCGATGTCGCGCGCCTGATCGCCCGCGACGCTGCCCGCATTGGCAATGCGCGGCGTCGTGAGCGCTTCGGCGCGGGTCAGCGCGCCCGGCAACTCCTGCTCGATAGTGTTGTAGCTCGCATAAAGGCGCGTCGTGATGTTGTCGGTCAGCGCCAGCCCGACATTGCCGTGGAAGCGCAGGCTGCGCCGCTTCGCGTGATCGCGGTCGCCCTCCGACGTGTCGGCGCTCACCGCGCCCCACGCATCGACACGCTCGCCCGCGACGCCCGCCGAGACGAGCCCGCGCAGCATGTCGAAACTGCCCGCGTCGGCGCGAAGATACACGCCCTCAGCGGTGCGGCCGGTCGGCGTCACGCCGTTGATCGCGCCGCCGAGCGTGCCCGAACCGAAACGCAGCGCGTTGGCGCCGCGATACACCTCCAGATGGTCGAAGAAGATCGGCTCCAGTTCCTGAAAATCACCATTGTCGTCGGCGAGGTTGATCGGCACCCCGTCCTGCAGCAGCGTCAGCCCGCGCATATGATAGCCGCGCGACAGGCCCGAGCCACGGATCGAAATCCGCACCTCCTGCCCGAAGCGCGGCTGGAGATAGACGCCGGGCGAGAAAGCCAGCGTGTCGCGCAGCGAGACGACGCTCTTGTCGGCATAATCGCGATAGGAGACCACGTCGGCACCGCCGGGGGTGCGCGCGGCGCGATCCTCGGCGGCGTCGGTCGCGGTCGGCGCGGTGACGATGATGGTGGAATCGGCCTCGTCGGCATGGGCAGGCGAAGCGGCAAGACAGAGGGCAAGCGCCAGCAAGGGCGCCGCACGATAGGCAATAGTGGACATTGGAAATCTTCCCCGGATACAGGCATGGGGCCGCACCGCGCTTCGGCACGCGGGCGGCGGTTCAGGCTGGATCAGGCGAAGGCAGGGGGGCCGGTGCTCGGCGGGAGCGGCGAGGCGATGCCCGGTGCGAAACCGAGCGACGGGAGTGCGACGGGCGCGGGTTCGGCCGCGGCGAGCTTTGCGGGCAGCGCCGGAGCCGCGGGCGTGATCGGGGCGACGGCGAGCGCGCCCCACGGGCAATGCTGTTGCCCCTCACCGGCTTTATGATCGCCGGTCTTTTCGAGCGCGATCGTCATCGTGCCGCCGGGATTGGCGGGGTCCGAACAGACGCGCACGGTGATCGTGCCGCCCGCGCTGTCGATCATCCAGCCCGGCGCGACGAATACCCGCGCGGCAAGCGCGAGCAGCAGCGGCAGAAGCAGCAGGATGCCCGGACGGCGAAAGGCGGCGAGGATGCCCACGGCGGCGGCCTTATGGCGGGGAGGGCCGATAGGCAAGCGGACATAATGTCCAATGAGCTTCGTCATTGCGAGCGGAGCGAAGCAATCCAGAGCTGGCGTAAACCGCCCTGGATTGCTTCGCTCCGCTCGCAATGACGAAACATTATTCCGCCGTCGCCTCGTCGGTCTTCTTGCCGGTGCGCGTCCAGGGATAGAGGAATTGGCCCCAATAGGCTTTGGGTACATCCTCGGGGATACCGTAATTTTCGGGCCAGCGATCCTTGGGCAGATGGAAGGTGCCGAACAATTTGTCGATCCACGGGAAGTGGATCGCGAAATTGACATCGAACGCCTCGCGTTCCAGCCCGTGATGCCAGTGATGGAAGCGCGGGGTGGCGATCCAGTGGCCGAGCCGGTTGAAATCGCCGCCGACATTGGCGTGGAGCAGCGACGACCAGACATAGATGAAGCCGATATAGGCCTGCATCACCGACGGGCTGAAACCGAGCGTGAACAGCGGCAGCGACGTCACCGATCGCAGCAGGACGACCTCGACCAGATGCATCCGCGACCCCGCGAGCCAGTCCATCGATTTCGCGCTATGGTGGACCGCGTGAAAGCCCCACAGGAACGGCACCTTATGGAACAGCCGGTGATACCAATATTGCGCGACGTCCGAGGCAACGAGGACGATCAGGAACTGCACGATCCACGGCAGCGAAGCGACGGCGGCGCGGAAGGCGTCCCAACTGTTCGTATGTGCATTGACGAACTGCTGCGGCGCGAGCGCGAGAAAGCTCAATATCTGCACGAACATCGTGCTGACGAGGAAATAGAAGAGATCCTCGCGCCATTCGGTGCGGAACAGCCGCTGCGCGCGGCGATGCGGGAAGGCGCGTTCGAGCGGCGCGAACATGAAGCCGGTGACGAGCAGGTTCACGGCGAAGAAATCGAGCCCGAAGAAGATGCCCCAGTCGCGCGTCTCCTGCGGCTGGACGTTCGCCCCGCCGAGCAGCGCCGCGGCGAGCCCGACCATCAGCGCGGTCAGCCCCAGCACCTTGCGCGGACGCAGCAGCAGGCTGAGCAGCGACAGGCCATAGCCCGCGAGCAGGACCAGATGCACCGCCCCGCGAAAGCCGGTCCAGTTCTTGACGATCGCCAGTTCGGGGGTCGCGAACCAGTCGGGAAAGCGCAGCGCGATCACCATGAAGAAACCGCTGATCGCGAAAAGCAGGCCGAAGAAGCCCGACAACCATCCGCTGCCGAAACGCCGCACCTCGGTATGCGATTCGAGATCGCGCATGAGGGTGTCCAGATAATCGCGTTTGGCCATGTCGCCCCACTCACCTCTTATATTCGTCAGGCTGAACTTGATTCAGCATCCATTCGGCCCGTCGTCAGTGACAGCGAGCACTGAATGGACCCCGGATCAAGTCCGGGGTGACGAAGAGAGGAATCGCTCCTCTACCCCGCCGCCGCGACGATCGCCGCCCATTCGGCTTCGTCGATCACGCGGATGCCGAGCGCGCTCGCCTGCTTGAGCTTCGATCCCGCGCCCGGTCCTGCGACGACGAGGTCGGTCTTGGCGCTCACGCTGCCCGCGGCCTTGGCGCCGAGCGCTTCGGCCTGCGCCTTCGCTTCGTCGCGGCTCATCGTCTCGAGCTTGCCGGTGAAGACGACGGTCATCCCCGACACCTCGCTGTCGCGCGTCTCGACCACATAGGGCGGCGGCGACACTTCAGAGAGCAGGTCGTCCCACAGCGCGCGATTGTGCGGTTCGTGGAAGAAATCGCCGAGCGCCTCGCCCACCGCGGCGCCGATGCCGTCGGCGCGCACCTCGAGGATCGCTTTGATCGCCTCGACCTTGCGCGTCATATATTTGCCGGCCGACTCGTCTTCGCCCTGCGGATGCTCATCGAGATAGGCATGGATTTCCGCCGCCTTGCCGGGGAGCCGCGACAGGTCGCCGAGCCCCTTGAGCAGGTCGCGCGCGGTCACCGCGCCGACGTGGCGGATGCCGAGCCCGAACAGCAGCCGCGCCGCGTCGGGCACGCGCTTGGCCTCGATCGCGGCGAAAAGATTGTCGACCGACTTTTCCTTCCACCCCTCGCGTCCGAGCAATTCGTCGCGGTGATTCTTCAGGCGAAAGATGTCGGCGGGCCCCTTGTCGAGCCAGCCGAGCTCCAGAAACTCCGCGATGCTCTTTTCGCCCAGCCCCTCGATGTCGAGCGCGCCGCGGCTGACGAAGTGGCGCAGGCGCTCGAACTTCTGGGCATTGCAGATGAGGCCGCCGGTGCAGCGCACGTCGACCTCGCCCTCCTCGGCGACCGCTTCGCTGCCGCACACCGGGCAATGGTCGGGGAAGGCATAGGCGGGGCGGTCTTCGTCGCGGGTCAGATTGTCGACGACCTGCGGGATGACGTCGCCCGCACGCTGGACGACGACGCGGTCGCCGGGGCGCACGCCGAGGCGTCCGATCTCGTCGCGGTTGTGGAGCGTGACGTTCGAGACGACGACACCGCCGACGGTGACGGGGGTCAGGCGCCCGACCGGGGTCAGCTTGCCGGTGCGGCCGACCTGGATGTCGATGGCTTCCAAGGTCGTCTGCGCGCGCTCGGCGGGGAATTTATGCGCGATCGCCCAGCGCGGCGCCTTGGCGACGAAGCCGAGCCTCGCCTGCCAGTCGAGCCGGTCCACCTTGTAGACGACGCCGTCGATGTCATAGGGCATGTCGGCGCGACGCCGCTCGATCTCGGCATAATGGGCGAGCAGGTCGGCGACGCTGTCGCAACGCGCGAGCAGCGGCGACACCGGAACGCCCCAACCCGCGAGCGCCTGCATGACGCCGAACTGGGTATCGGCGGGAAGCCCGCTCACCTCGCCCCAGCCGTGCGCGAGGAAGCGCAGCGGGCGCGACGCGGTGACGCTCGCGTCCTTCTGGCGCAGCGACCCCGCCGCGGCGTTGCGCGGATTGGCGAACTGGCGGACGGTGGCGGGATCGAACGCCTGCTCGCGCTGTTCGGCGAGCGCACTGCCCTCTTCCATCAACCGCTCGTTGAGGGCCGAAAAATCGGACTTCGCCATATAGACTTCGCCGCGAATCTCAAAAACGTCGGGGGGGTCACCCGCTAATTGCTGCGGAATATCGGCGATATGCCGCACATTGGCGGTGACGTCCTCGCCCACCGTCCCGTCGCCGCGCGTTGCCGCCTGCACCAGCCGTCCCTTTTCGTAGCGCAGCGAACAGGACAGGCCGTCGATCTTGTCCTCGGCGGTCATCGCAATCGCGGCATCGCCAGGCAGGTTGAGGAAGCGGCGCACGCGGGCGGCGAATTCCTCGACATCGTCGGCCGCGAAGGCGTTGTCGAGGCTCATCATCCGCACCGCATGGGCGACCTTGGCGAGCGGCGACGCCTCGACCGCCGCACCGACCAGCCGATTCGGACTGTCGGCGCGGATCAGATGCGGAAAGGCGGCTTCAAGCTCGTTATTGCGACGGACGAGCGCGTCGTATTCGGCGTCCGAAATCTCGGGACTGTCCTCGGCGTGATACAGCTTGTTGTGGTGGGCGATCTGCTTCGCGAGCCGCATCAGTTCGTTGGCGGCCTCGGCTTCGGAGAGCGATTCAATTTCGGTCATGCGCGCGCTTTTGCCACCGACGGACGCCCGGCGCGAGCCTCAATTCGCCGCGATCGCCAGCACGTGCACCTCGCGCCGGATACGAAAGCCGAGCGATTCATAAAGCGCGATCGCGCCCGCATTGTCGGCATAGCTGTGCAGAAAAGGCTGCTCGCCGCGCGCGGTCATCGCGCGCATGACGTGGCCGATCAAGGCGCGCGCCAGCCCACGCCCGCGACAATCTTCCCACGTGGCAACGCCGCTGACCTCGGCCATGCCCGGCATCAACATTCTCTGCCCCGCCATCGCGAGCAGGCGGCCGCCCTCACGAACCCCGAAGAAAGGACCGTAACGATGCGTCGTGCTGCTCCATGGGCCGGGCCGGGCATGATCGGCAAGCCCCGCCATCTCGGCCGCGTCGGCCTCACCAAGCGCGATGATTGCGGGTTCGCCCGGCCGGGCCTCGGGCGGCGGGCCTTCGGCGACCATCTGCGCGAGCGCCGCGCGCTTCACTTCGCGCGTGCCGGGCGGCACGGGCCAGCGCTCGCCCTCGACGATCCAGAGCTCGCCATCCGCCGGAACCAGCGCGGCGAGCGCCCCCTGCGCCGTGCCGCTTCGGTCGGCGGCGGCACCGAACGGCCCATAGCCGCGATCGATCCGCACCGCGCGCGCATCGCCCTCGGCCAGATGCGCCTGCCGCCCTGTGAGCATCGACCAGACGGGGCGGTCGAGGGGGTGCGGCGCCATCATGCAGCGATGTCGAGCAGCCGCAGCGCCTGCGCCCGCGCCTCTTCGGTCACTTCGGCGCCCGACAACATGCGCGCGATTTCTTCGCGGCGGCCGGGAGGATCGAGAACGCGGACGCCGGTGCGGGTCACGGTTCCTTCGCTCGATTTGGCGATGACGAAATGCGACGCGCCCTTGGCGGCGACCTGCGGCGAATGGGTGACCGCGAGCAATTGCTTGCCCGCGCCCGCGAGTCTGGCCAATCGCTCGCCGATCGCGCTGGCGACGGCGCCGCCGACGCCGCGGTCGATCTCGTCGAAGATGATCGTGTCGGCGCCGCCCTCTTCGGCCAGCGCGACCTTGAGCGCGAGGATGAAGCGCGAGAGTTCGCCGCCCGACGCAATCTTTGCCAGCGGCGCGAATGGGGCGCCGGGGTTGGTAGCGATGAGGAATTCGACGCGGTCCATCCCGTCGGCGCCCCAGCGTTCGGCGGGGAGGCGGTCGATGCGGGTCTGGAAGCGCGCCGCGTCGAGCTTCAGCGGCACCAATTCGCCCGCAACCGCCGCGTCGAGTCGCGCCGCGGCCTTGCTGCGCAGGTCGGAGAGCGCGGTCGCGGCGTGGGTATAGGCGGCGGCGGTCTCCGCAACCGCGGCTTCGAGCTTCGCCAGCCCGGCGCTGCCGCCCTCGATCGCGTCGAGCCGCGCCGCGAGTTCGCCCGTCAGTTCGGCGAGTTCGTCGGGCTGAATCCCGTGCTTGCGCGCCATCGCGCGGAGTTCGAACAACCGCGTCTCGGCGGCTTCGAGCCGCTCGGGATCATATTCGAGCGCGCGCGCCGCCTCGTGCAATTTCGTTTCGGCGTCGTCGGCGTCGATGATCGCGCGATCGAGGCTGGCGAGCGCCTCGGCAAGCAAAGGATGATCGCCTGCGAGCCGGTCGAGCCGCCGCGCCGCGCCGCGCAGCAGCGCCGGGCCGCCCGCGCTGCCGTCGAACGCCTCGAGGATCGTGCCGAGGTCGCCGGCGATCCGTTCCCCCTTCTGCATCGTCGCGCGCGCCTCGGCGAGTTCGGCGTCCTCGCCCGGCCGCGGATCAAGCGTGCGGAGTTCGGCGACGCAATGTTCGAGCCATTCGCGGTCGCGCTCGGCTTCCGAAATCGCCGTCTTCGCCGCGTCCAGCCTGGCCTCGGCGGCGCGCCATGCGGCATGGGCGGCCGCGACCCCCGCCGTGTCGGCGCGCGCATAGGCGTCGAGCAGCGCACGGTGCCCGGCGGGCGCGAGCAGGCCGCGATCGTCATGCTGGCCGTGGATTTCGACCAGATAGCCGCCGACCTCACGCAGCAGCGCCGCCGAACAGGGCTGATCGTTCAGAAAAGCGCGGCTGCCGCCGTCGGCCTTGAGCGCGCGGCGGATCAGCAGCGGCTCGCCCGGCTCCAGCGCGATCTCATTGCCGGCGAGCAGCGCGGCGAGCGGCGTATCGGAAGCGGGCGGCGTGAAGCTGGCGGTCACCTGCGCCTTGTCGGTGCCTTGCCGGACCAGTGCGCTGTCGGCGCGCATTCCGAGCACCAGCCCCAGCGCGTCGAGCAGGATCGACTTGCCCGCCCCAGTCTCGCCGGTCAGCACGCCGAGCCCAGCCTCGAAATCGAGGTCGAGCCGTTCGATCAGAACGATGTTCGCGATGGACAGCGCCGTCAGCATGGGCCGCTCTTAACCCAGAACAAAATGCGAATCTATTCGGGAGTGAGGCCGGTGCGGCGAGGGCGTGCCAATCGGTTCACGCGAAGCCGCGAAGCCGCGAAGAAAATAATCTCACACAAAGACACGAAGAGGGCGCGCCCTGTCGCAAGCGCTCCTCGCCGCCGCAGGCGGCATTGCCAGAAAATGCGCTTCGCGCTGGAAAAGCGACATAGCGGGACGATTTTCCCTCTTCGTGTCTTTGTGTGAGATTATGTCCGTTCCGGCGCGCGGAAAAATTCTTCGCGGCTTCGCGTGAACCAAAGTCTATGCGATCTCTGCGCCTCTGCACGAATCCATTCGCGAACGATCGCGGCCCCCGCCTGCGCAGGGGCGACGAAGATCACGCGCTCGGCGCGTGCTTCTGCATCAGCTTGTAGGCGCGGTCGTACCATTTGCTGCCGGGATAGTTGGCACCGAGCACCGCGGCCGATTTCTTCGCTTCCTCGGGAACGCCGAGCGCCAGATAGCATTCGGTCAGGCGATAGAGCGCCTCGGGCGTGTGGCTCGTCGTCTGGAACTTCCGGGTCACTTCGCGGAAGCGGATCGACGCCGCGAGCCAGTTCGAGCTGCGCTCGTAGAAGCGGCCGATCTCCATCTCCTTGCCCGCGAGATGGTCCTGCACCAGATCGACCTTCAGCCGCGCGTCGGCGGCGTAGCGGCTGTCGGGATAGCGGCGAATCACCTCGCCGAGCGCATTCTGTGCCTGCTGGGTGATCTTCTGGTCGCGGGTAACGTCGCTGATCTGCTCATAATAGCTGAGCGCGATCAGATAATAGGCATAGGGCGCGTCCTTGTTGCCCGGGTGGATCGAGAGGAAGCGCTGCGCCGCCTCGATCGCGGGGGTATATTCGCGGTCCATATAATAGGAAAAGCTGCTCATCAGCTGCGCGCGGCGCGCCCAGGGCGAATAGGGGTGCTGGCGCTCGACCTCGTCGAACAGCGCCGCGGCGATCCTATACTGGCGGCGGTCGAGGCGGTCCTGCGCGGCGCGATAGAGGGTATTCACATCGCGCGCGACGTAGCGCGTGTCCTTCTTCACGCCCGAGCCCCCGGCGCAGGCCGCCAGCAGCGGCGAAATCACGAGGGCGGCGGCGGCGAGGCGCGCGGCGGCGCGAAGGGAGATGCGCTGAGTCATGGGCGCGGTATAGCCACAGCGCGGATGAACGCAAAATAAATGATCATGCGTTTCGTCGGCTTCGGGCGGGCGGGCCGGAACGCCGTCACGCACCCTTCACCACGCAGCCCTTCGGCGCGTCGGCGGGCGCGGGGATGCGGCGCGCGGAGAGGATCTTGAACTCGGGATCGAGCATCTGGCCGACCATCACCCCCTCGCCCTTGGTCGGCGAAACCGGCGCGGCATAGATTTTCTCCGCGACGTCGAGCCCCGAAACCAGCTCGCCGAACACCGCGAAGCCGGCATTGTCGCCGCTCGCCGCTGGATCGGCGTCGAAGCCCGGGATATCGGAGAGGAGGATGAAGAAATCGCTCGTCGCATCGCCCGGCGCGAGCCGCGCCATCGCGAGCGCGCCCTTGCAGTGGGTCAGGCCGGTGGCGGTGGTCGCCTCGTGCGCGATCGGCGGATAGTTCAGCCGCGCATCGCCGCGATTGCCACCCTGGACCAGCGCATTTCCCTCCCCCCAGCTTCGCGTCGTGCGATAGAATTTGAAGGTTGTCGCCATCCGCTTGCTGTCAACATAGCGCAGGAAGTTCGCGGTCGTAATGGGCGCACGCTTCGTCTCCAGCCGCACGACCATCCTTCCCGCGTCGGTGACGAGTTCGACATAGGGCCGCGTGTCGACCTCGACCGGCGCGGTGACCGGCGCGGGCACCGCGGGCGGCGGCGGCGGCAATTGCGTCGCCTGCGGCGGAACGGCCTGCGCCGCGATGACGAGGGACAGGAGCAGAGTGTCGAATATCATGATCTTCCTCGGGTCGGATTATGGTCGAGGCGAGGCTAGACGCTGTCGGCGGCCGCGCCAAGCCACCGCTTGCAGGGAGGCTTGCCCTGCGTCCCGGCCCGATGTCGGAAATCTACAATGCCGCGCGGCCGGGCGGTGGCAGGGCGGGCCTTTCTTCACAGGGAGTTTGATAGGATGGTTCGGACGGGAAATACGGCCTTGCGGGCGGCGGCGGTGCTGATGCTCGCGGGGGCGTCGATGCCGGCGGCGGCGGCCGACAAGGCGGCGGGGTGGCATAATTGGGCCGACCGCGGCGAGCGGATCGTCGCGGCGATCGACGCCGTGAACCCCGCGCAGCTCGGCAGCGCGTGCGACGGGGTGACCGGAACGGTGGTCGGCCAGGGATTTCAATTCCCCTATTGGGGGCAACAATTGATCGGCGTGTGCCATGTGTATCGCAGCCTGTTCAGCCACCTTCGGGACGGCACCACGACCCGCAGCGCCAAAAAGGGCGAGTGCAAGGAACTGAAGCAGGTCGGCGGCAATCTTGCGAAGGCGACCGATGTCGCCGAAGAACCGCGCGCGCTGCTCATCGCGCAGGAACTCGTCGTGCATATCGACGCCATGCGTGAGGTCTATTGTACCTGATACCAGGTCCGTCGCCGGATATCGGTCTGGCTCGCCCGCGCAATATCCATGGACAGCCGACCGAAGATCATGGCCTTCCCGAAGGCGCAAAGCGAGCCGGAGCGAATTGGCGATCGAAATTCGGCTGACTGTCGATCACCCATATGATCGACCGGCCGGTTTCGACCGATTGCGGACCTATCTTTCATCGTCATCCCGGACTCGATCCGGGATCCATTCTCTCAGCGCCGGGTGAATGGATCCCGGATCAAGTCCGGGATGACGAGAGTTTATAGGCGGCGGGTGAGCGACAGTCTGTGTCTCATATCTTCGTCATTCCCGCGAAAGCGGGAACCCAGTGTGGGATCAGCCGACGCACGCCCTGGGTTCCCGCTTTCGCGGGAATGACGAAGGTGAGGAGGGGGCAGTTCCCCACCCCATAGCCGCCATAAAAAAGGGGCCGCCTTACGGCAGCCCCTTTCTTTTTCGATCGGTGAAGAAGCTTAGTCCTTCAGGAAGTCGGGCACATGGCCCTGATCTTCGGGACCGTCATTGCGCTCACGGCGCGGACCGCGATCGCCACGATCACCGCCGTCGCGACGGGGGCCACGGTCGCGGCCGCCGCGGCCGCGGTCGCCGCCGTCGCGGCGGGGGCCGCGATCACCGCGCGGTTCGCGCGGCGGGCGGGTGTCTTCGAGTTCGGCGCCGGTTTCCTGATCGACGACGCGCATCGACAGGCGGACCTTGCCGCGCGGGTCGATCTCGAGCACCTTGACCTTGACTTCCTGGCCTTCGCTCAGGACGTCGGACACTTTTTCGACGCGCTCGTTGGCGATTTCGCTGACATGGACGAGACCGTCCTTGCCGCCCATGAAATTCACGAACGCCCCGAAATCGACGAGATTGACGACCTTGCCGTCATAAATCTTGCCGACTTCGGCTTCCTCGACGATCCCGGCGATCCACTTTCGGGCCGCTTCGATCTGGCTGAGGTCGCTCGACGAAATCTTGATCAGGCCCTCGTCATCAATGTCGACCTTGGCGCCGGTGGTCGCGACGATCTCGCGGATTACCTTGCCGCCGGTGCCGATGACATCGCGGATCTTCGACTTGTCGATCTGCATCGTTTCGATGCGCGGCGCATAATCCGACAGCTCGGTGCGGGTTTCGCCGAGCGCCTTGGCCATCTCGCCGAGGATGTGCGCGCGGCCTTCCTTGGCCTGGGTCAGCGCGGCCTCGAAGATTTCCTTCGTGATGCCCGCGATCTTGATGTCCATCTGCATCGTGGTGATGCCTTCGGACGTCCCCGCGACCTTGAAGTCCATGTCGCCGAGATGGTCCTCGTCGCCCAGGATGTCCGACAGGATCGCATAATCCTTGCCCTCGAGGATCAGGCCCATCGCGATGCCCGAGACGGGGCGCTTGATCGGCACGCCCGCGTCCATCATCGCCAACGAGCCGCCGCACACCGACGCCATCGACGACGAGCCGTTCGACTCGGTGATGTCGCTGGTCAGGCGGATCGTGTAGGGGAAGTCGTCCTTGGTCGGCAGCACGGGGTGCAGCGCGCGCCACGCGAGCTTGCCGTGGCCGACTTCGCGGCGGCCCGGCGCGCCGAAGCGGCCGACTTCGCCGACCGAATAGGGCGGGAAGTTATAGTGGAGCATGAAATTCTGATACGACAGGCCGTTGAGACCGTCGATCATCTGCTCGCTTTCCTTGGTGCCGAGGGTGCAGGTCGCGATCGTCTGCGTCTCGCCGCGAGTGAACAGCGCCGAACCGTGGGCGCGCGGCAGGAAGTGCGTTTCGGCGACGATCGGACGAATCTGCGTGGTCGTGCGGCCGTCGATGCGCTTGCCGTCCTTGAGGATGGCGGTGCGGACGATTTCGGCTTCGAGCTTCTTGGTCAGCTTGATGCCGGCCATGACTTCCTGCGGGCTGAGGCCGTCGGCAGCGAAGCTTTCCTTCGCCTTCGCGCGCGCCTCGTTGAGCGCGTTCGAGCGGGCCGACTTGTCGGTCAGCTTGTAGGCAGCGGCGATGTCCTTGCCGATCAGCTTCTTGAGCTTGTCCTTGATCGCGGCATTGTCGTCCGACGCAGCCATTTCCCAAGGGTCCTTGGCGGCCTGTTCGGCGAGCTTGACGATCGCCTTGACGACTTCCTTGCACGCGTCGTGCGCGAACATCACCGCGCCGAGCATGACTTCTTCCGACAGCTCGTTCGCTTCGGATTCGACCATCATCACCGCGTCGTAGGTTGCGGCGACCACCAGGTCGAGGTCGCCCTCGGCGACCTGCTCGTCGGTCGGGTTGAGGATATATTCGCCGTTGAGGTAACCGACGCGCGCGGCGCCGATCGGACCCATGAAGGGCACACCCGAGATGGTGAGCGCGGCCGACGCCGCGACCATCGCGAGGATGTCGGGCTCGTTATGGCCGTCATAGCTCAGCACCTGAGCAATGGCGTTGATCTCGTTGTAGAAACCTTCGGGGAAGAGCGGACGGATCGGGCGGTCGATCAGGCGGGAAACCAGCGTTTCCTTTTCGGTCGCGCCGCGTTCGCGCTTGAAGAAGCCGCCCGGGATGCGCCCGGCGGCCGAATATTTTTCCTGATAATGGACGGTGAGCGGGAAGAAGTCCTGCCCGTCCTTCACCGACTTGGCGGCGGTCACGGCGCACAGGACAACCGTTTCGCCCAGCGTCGCCATCACGGCGCCGTCGGCCTGGCGGGCAACCTTGCCCGTTTCGAGAGTGAGCGTCTCACCGCCCCACTCGATCGATACTTTTTTCACGTCAAACATGGATTTTCCTTCGCCCGCCGGGCCCTATGCCGGGCGGGGCCTCTGATTCCGGGCAGTCCGGCCCGGGGCGGTGTAGGGCGTCTGTCTGCCCTATGGCGGTCCCGCCGGATGCGGGAGCGGCCCTTGCGGCTCGCGAATTTACCGCGAACCAAAATGAAAGCGGCCCCGAACCCGGAGCCGCCCTCGCATTCTTATTTGCGCAGACCCAGCTTCGCGATGAGTGCCTGATAGCGGCCCTCGTCCTTCTTGCGAAGATAGTCGAGCAGGCTGCGGCGCTTGTTGACCATCATCAGCAGCCCGCGGCGGCTGTGATTGTCCTTGTGGTGCGCCTTGAAGTGATCGGTCAGCGTGTTGATGCGGTCGGTCAGGATCGCGACCTGGACTTCCGGCGAACCGGTGTCGCCCTTGGCACGGGCATTATCGCTGATGACTTCGGCTTTGCGCTCGGCGGTAATCGACATAAATATATTCCTCGAACATCATGGCTATAGATTGAAGCCCCGCACGACCTTCAGCGTTCCCGCCAAAGCCTCGATCAGGGCGACGGGCCGATTGTCGGCATCGCGTCCCCAATAGAGCCCGTCGTGCGTGCTTACCCCGGTCCAGACGCGACCCTGACGGATCGCCCCTGCCGCTTCCGGGGAAAGGTTCAGAGCCGGGATGTCGACCAGCCCCGCCTCGAGCGGCAGAATGACATCTGATTGCGCGGCCCCTTGACCGAAAGCGTTCAATTTGTCCAGCGAAATCGCTTGGGACAGGTCGAACGGCCCCGCTTTGGTACGGTGGAGCATGGTGACATGGCCGACGGTGCCGACCGCACGCGCAATGTCGCGGGCGAGGCTGCGAATATAGGTGCCCTTCGAGACATGGGCGGTGAGGGTGATGGCATCCAGTTCCTCCCCGGCACGGGGAGGGGGACCATGCGAAGCATGGTAGAGGGGCACGGACGGTTTGCACCGCGTATCGGCGAAGCGCGAACCCTCGCCTGCCCCTCCACCACCTTCGGCGGTCCCCCTCCCCGTGCCGGGGAGGATCGCGAGCGTGTGTATCGTCACCCTCCGCGCCTTCATCTCGACCTCTTCGCCCGCGCGCGCGCGATCATAGGCCCGCTGCCCGTCGACCTTGATCGCCGAATAAGCGGGCGGAATCTGTTCGATCGGGCCGGTGAAGCGCGGCAGCACCGCCTCGATGTCCGCCAGCGTCGGCCGCACGTCGCTCGTGGCGACGACGTCGCCCTCCGCGTCCAGCCCGGCGGTTTCCATCCCGAACGCCACGGTGAAATCATAGGTCTTGCTGGCATCGAGCATCCGGCCGCAGAGCTTGGTCGCCTCCCCCAGCGCGATTGGCAACACCCCCGAAGCAAGCGGGTCGAGCGTTCCGCCGTGGCCGACCTTGACCTTGCCGAGACCCGCCTCGCGGCAGACGCGCTTCACCGCGCCGACCGCCTGGGTCGAGCCGAGCCCCACGGGCTTGTCGAGGATGATCCAGCCGTTCATCCCGCGCCCCTGCGGACGCGCGGCACGCTTGTCAATTCGACTTGGCGGCCTTCGCGGCTTGCTCGGCTGCCTTCCGTTCCGCCTTGGTCGGCGGCGCCGCCGAGGTCACGAAAGAGGATAGCGTGCAACGCTCGCCGCGCACGAGAAAGGTCGCGAACCTGTCCAGCCGCGCCGCTCCGCGCGTGTCGACGCCAATCGCCTGCGCGAAATCGATATTGTGGCAGGGGCCGAAGAATTTCGCATAATACCAGTTGCGGCGGCTGTCCTGTATCCAGACACCGTCGTCGCCGTCGGCCTGGAAATTGCGGATCGTCGCATTGCTAGGGAAACTGATCCCGGTTTCGACGCCGAGCGGCTGCGCCGCCGTAGCGGGCTCGTCGGCCGCCGCATTTGCCGAAAGGGAAAGCAGGGCGGCGGCCAGGGAGAGTGCGAGTTTCTGTTGCATGTCGAGTCCTTCGAGACTGATGATCCCCGACCTGATGCGGACCGTAGCAAAGCAAATCTGAACCCGCGCTGACCCTCTCCTCTCCTCTTGAGAGGAGGGGCTTAACGCCACTCGTCTGCCAGCAGCGACCAGAGCCCGGTATCGCGCACGAAGCCCGTCCAGGTCACCCGCTCGGATCGCAGCACGCCTTCGCGGACGGCACCGAGCTTTGCCACCGCCGCCTGGCTGCGCTTGTTGCGCTCGTCGATGCGGAATTCGATGCGGCGGATGCCGGCGGCAAAGGCGTGGCCGATCATCAGTCGCTTCAAGCGGCCGTTGAGCCCGGTGCCGCGAACGTCGGGATGGATATAGCTGCCGCCGATCTCGACCGTTTGCGCCGACCAGTCGGGACGGAGCCACGCGGTCATGCCGACGAGCCGGCCGCCCGCGAACACCGCATAGGGCATACGCACCGGATTGCCGAGCAGCGTATCGAAGGCGGCGTCGAAATGCTCGGGATCGAAGCTCGACGAATAGATCGGCCAGATGTCGGCATCGGCCGCGCACGCCGCGCCCAGCGCCTCGCGATGCGCCTCGGCGAGCTTGACAAGGTGGAGGTCGTCGTCCGCAAGCTCGACATACAGCGCGTCACGCATCGGCGAGCACCTCCGCCGCAATGCGCCGCTTTTCCATGAAATGGCGCCGGCACATCGCGACATAGCGGTCGTTGCCGCCGATCTCGGTCTGCGCGCCCTCGACCACCGCGCGGCCGTGCGCGTCGACGCGCAGGTTCATCGTCGCCTTGCGCCCGCACTCGCACACCGCCTTGAGTTCGACGAGCGCATCGGCAAGGCCGAGCAGCGCCGCCGAGCCGGGAAACAGGTTCGCGGCGAAATCGGTGCGCAGGCCATAGCAAAGCACGGGAATATTCGCCTCGTCGGCGAGCCGCGCGAGCGCGAGCACCTGTTCGCGCGACAGGAATTGCGCCTCGTCGACGAGCACGCAGGCGAGCGGGCGCTCCGCATTCTCGGCCCGCACCGCCGCCCACAGGTCGCTGTCGGGGTCGAACTTATGCGCTTCGGCGAGCAGGCCGATGCGGCTGGTGATCTGCCCGGCCCCGTAACGATCGTCGAGCGCCGCGGTCCACAGCATCGTCTCCATGCCGCGCTCGCGATAGTTGAAATCCGCCTGCAACAGCGTCGTCGACTTGCCCGCGTTCATGCTGGCATAATAGAAATAGAGCTTGGCCATGGCGGCAGCGATACCGCCTCGGCCGCGCCGCGCAAATCGAAAATCAGGGAACCCCGAGCAGTTCGCGAAATCGCCCCGGCTGCGGCACCAGATCGGTGAGCCGATAGCCGTCGAGATGCGCCAGAAAGGCCGCGAGCGCGCCGCCGAGCGCGCCTTGCAGGCCGCAGCCGCCGCACACCGGGCAGGTCGAGGTCGCGGGGGCCATGCACTCGACCAGCCCCTCCAGATTCTCGAACTCGCGCACCACCGTGCCGACGATCACCGTATCGGCCGCGCGCGCCAGCGTCAGCCCGCCGCCGCGCCCGCGCTGCGCGCTGACGTAGCCAAGCGCCTGCAGCCGCTGCGCGACCTTGGCGAGGTGGTTGCGCGAAATGCCGTATTGGCCCGCGATCTCGTCGACCGACATCTGCCGGCCGCTCGCCGACAGCGCCATCAGGATGCGCAGGGCATAATCGCTGTGCAGGCTCAATCGCATTAAATAGGTATATTGAATATTGCTTTTTGCGGCAACCTGCTTAAAGAGGTATTTCAAATACTCAATATAGAGTCGGAAGCATATGACGCCGAGAACGGTCCAGGCCCATCCCCACGCCATCGCCGCCCGCGAGGAACGACGGGCCGAGGCGCGCGCCATGGGCATCGACGAAGCCTTCATCGCCGAACTGGTCGATCGCTTCTATGCCTCGGTGCGCGAGGATGCGATGCTCGGCCCGATCTTCGACGCGCGCATCGACGACTGGCCCAGGCATCTCGGCCAGATGAACCGCTTTTGGCAGTCGATCCTGCTCAGCGCCGGCAATTTCACCGGCAATCCGATGATGAAGCATCTGGCGATCCCGACGATCGGGCAGGAGCATTTCCAGCAATGGCTGCGGCTCTTCTACCAGACGCTGCACGCCATCGCGCCGACCCCCGAGGCCATCCCTCATGTCGGCGCCAAGGCGCGGATGATCGCCGAGAGCCTGCTCACCGGCATCTGGGTTCACCGCGACCGCGAGGATCCTCTTGCGAAGAAAGTGGAGTTGCCCGATGTCTGACCTGCCTGCCGTTCCGCCGCCGCCCTATCGCTCGAACGATCCCTATGAAACGAGCGGGGTCCAGGCGGGCTTTCAACTGCCGCGATCGATCTGGCACGCGATGTTCGCCTGCTATGCGGTCTTCTTCCTCGGCATCTTCATCGCCACCGGGCGCGACGCGGCGACGGTGATGATGCTCGTCATCTCGGGCCTCTATATGCTGATGTTCTTCGGCACCGCGAAGCTGCTCAACACCCAGAAGGGCCGCGAGCATGATTCGCCGCTCGACCGGACGGACGGCGTGCTCGACACCTGGACCGGACCGATGGACCGCCACACCGTCGCGGCGCAGATACTTGCGGTGCCAGCGGGCTTCGCTTTCCTCGGCGTCACCTTCGTCATCGTTCGGGCGACGGCGGGTTTCTAGACCATGACCATGCCGATCGCCGAGCGCGGGCCGCCGCTTCCCTCCGGCGCCCGCGCTTACCGGCGGATCGGTCCGTTCGGCGCCGACGCGATTCCCGCCGGGTTGCTGCGCCGGCACGATCTCAAGGACGGCGCCTGGGGTCTGCTATCGGTCCTCGCCGGATCGATCCACTTTCATTGGGACGACGATCAAGGCGGCACACGCCTGCTGAAATCGGGCGACACGATGCTGATTCCGCCGCAAGTTCCGCATCATCTGGAGCGACAGGGATCGGTAACGATCGAGATTGCCTTCTGCACGCCCTGACCATCGCTTGACACGCTCGCCGCCGCTGTCATGCTGCGCAACAAAGGTCGCAACATAAGTGGGGAGAGCGGCGGATGCGGCTGATGCCGGTGAGCGATGCGATGTTCCTCTGGGGCGAGAGCCGCGAGATGCCGATGCATATCGGCGGTATCAACCTCTACACGCTGCCCGACGATGTCGACGAAACCGAATGGCTGAACGAACAACTTGCCCTGCTCCGGCAACCGGAAGGCCTGAGGCGACCATTCAGCGAGGTGCTGAAGCTCACCCCGCTCGGCCAGTACGGCCCGATCCGGCTCGAGCCCGATCGCGACATCGACATGCATTACCACGTCCGCGCCGCCGCGCTGCCGAAGCCGGGGCGCTATCGCGAGATGTTCGAACTCGCCTCGCGGCTCCATTCGGGGCTGCTCGACCGCACCCGGCCCCTTTGGGAAATCACCTTGATCTCGGGTCTGCCGAACCGGCAGATCGCGACCTTCAAGAAGGTCCACCACGCGCTGATGGACGGCGCGGCGAGCATCCATTTCTACAATTCGATGCTGACGCCCGATCCCAAGGAACGGCGCGCCTGTTCGCCGCTGTCGGTCGAAGCCTATGAGGCGTACAAGCGCAAGTTCCCGACCCCGAAGAAGCCGTCGCTCCCGAATCTCACCGACATCAAGGCGATCGGCGATTTCCTGAAGGAGCAATGGGGCAACAGCGTCGGGGTGACGAAGGCGCTCAACCAGTATCTCGCGGCGATGTTCGGGATAGGCGGCGACGGGCTGGTCACCCCCTTCGCCGGAGTGCCGCGCACCAGCTTCAACCGCAACATCACCGGCGCGCGCCGCTTCGTCGCGCAAAGCTGGTCGCTCGAGCGCGTCCGCGCGCTGGGCAAGGCCTATGACGGGACGATCAACGATGCGGTGCTCGGCATGTGCGCGGGGGCGATGCGCAAATATCTGCAATCGCTCAACGAACTGCCCGACAAGCCGCTGAAGGCGATGGCGCCGGTGTCGATCCGCCCCAAGGACGACATCGATTCGGGCAATTCGGTCGCCTCGGTCACCGCCAATCTCGCAACCCACATCGACGACCCCGCCGAGCGGATGGCGGCGATCCAGGAATCGATGAACTCGGCGAAGGCACAGCTCCGCGCGATGACCGCGTCGCAGATCCAGCTCTATACCGCGATCACCAGCTTCCCGATGATGCTGACCGCACTCACCCGCACCGCCGACAAATTCCCCGCCTATTCGGCGACGATCTCGAACGTGCCTGGCCCGCGCGAGCAGATGTACTGGAACGGCGCGCGGCTCGACGGCATGTATCCCGCGAGCATCCCGGTCGACGGCATGGCGATGAACATCACGCAGGTGTCGAATTTCAAGAACATCGACTTCGGCATCACCGCATGCCGCCGCAGCGTCCCCCATGCGCAGCGAATGATCGACTATCTGGAGGAAGCGCTGGTGGAGCTGGAGCAAGCGTCGGGGATCAAGAAGGGGAAGTAGGCAGAGGTGCTTCAGAAGCCCCGATAAGGGCCATCGGTCGGGAATCTCCATTTTTCATCGTCAGGCAACAGACGGACCGAACCGTCCACAATCTTACCCGTCGCCACATCGGAAATCATCAAAAACGATCGCCCCTGCTTGTCGGGCGGAATGGGCCCCGAAAACGCAGGATCTTCAAAGACACACATATCGATCCGCGTTCGAAACGCCCAAGCGAGCTTGCTACCGTCTCTTGACCATTTGAGACCATCTCCCGTCATCCAGTCTGCTTTGTCATCTGATGGCAGGCAGGGGGAAATCTCGCGGGCCTTGTCCTCGCCCGTTCTCAGAAAGTCCGCATATTCGATGACCCGGTCGCCGGTTATCTGAAAGACGCGCGGACGCTGCAAGCCCGAACCCCGGTAATGGTTAATCATGAACCAGTCGCTACGCGGCGACCAATAGAGAGCGAACGGCATATGATCGTTGAGATCGGGCACATGCCCGACGAGCTTGCCGTCCGGCGTCTCGATGACAACATCATAAACTTCTTCAGCGCCGATAGGCGAGGTCTGTATAAGTTTCCAGCGACCGTCAGGTGACAAGGACGATTGCGGGCAATTGGCAAGAAACTGAATCCCGCCATCGGAATTGATGCCGCTATGCTCGCAGTGGCCGTCCGGCACGACATGAGGCGCCGTCGCGTTCCCGTCGTCGGACGCCGAAAGGCCCAAGGTGGCGCCAATCGCTACCAGCGTCGCCATTACGACCGCGAGATAATCAACTCTCTTCACCGCTCTCCAAATCCCGCATCACCTTCGGGTCGCGCAGCAATGCGTCGATATGGCTCGCCTCGTCGAAGCTTTCGTCGGGCAGGAATTTCAGCTTCGCGGCATATTTCATGCGGATGCGGTGCGCGACCTCGCGCTGGAGGTAGGCGGTGTTGGTGCGCAACGCCTTGATCACCGCTTCCTCATCGCGGCCGAGCAGGGGCTTCACGAAGACCGTCGCGTGGCGCAGGTCTGGCGACATGCGCACCTCGGTCACGCTGACCGGATGGTTAGTGAGCACATCGTCGTGCACGTCGCCGCGCGCGAGGATTTCGCTCAGCACATGGCGCACCTGCTCGCCGACGCGCAGGACGCGAACCGATGGGCCGGACGGGGTTTCGTTATGACGCATTTCGGTTCAATTCCATGATGCGCGCGCTCGATGTCGCGCGCGCAAGAAGCTCGCCCTGCTCGTCGAAGAGCTCGGCCTCCAGAAAGGCCACCGAACGCCCGCGGCCGACGACGCGCCCCTTGCCGATCACCCGGCCAGGCATCACCGGTTTCAGGAAGCTGACGTTGAGGTCGATCGACGCCGGAACCTCGGCGCCGCCGGTCATGCTGACCAGCGCCGGTCCCATGGTGTCGTCGAGCATCGCCGCGACGAAGCCGCCCTGTACCGTTCCGCGCGGATTGAGCATCTCGGCGGTCGGGTGAAAGGCGATCTCGATCCGGCCCTCGCCGGGATATTCGGCGATCAACTCCCACCCGAGCAGTTGGGCACAGGGTGGGGCCGGAAACCGGCTGAAAAAACTCTCAGCCATGCTCCGGCTCCCCCGTTACAGCGTCCGTTCGCGCAGTTCGACTTCGAAGACTTCGAGGTGGTCGCCCGCCTTGATGTCGTTGGTGTCCGCCAGCACGACGCCGCATTCCAGACCGGCGCGCACTTCGGCGACATCGTCCTTGAAGCGGCGGAGCGACGCGATCGTCGTCGCCGAGACGATGACGTCCTCGCGCGTGAGACGCGCGTGAAGCCCCTTGCGGATCGAGCCTTCGAGCACCAGCAGACCCGCGGCCTTGTCGCGCTTGCCGGCCGGGAAGACTTCCTTGACCTCGGCGCGGCCGACGACGGTCTCGACGCGTTCCGGCCCCAGCTCGCCCGCCATCTCCTTCGCGATGGCGTCGGTCAGGTGATAGATGACGTCATAGTAGAGGAAGCGGACCTTTTCGCGGTTCGCGATCTCGCGCGCCTTGGCGTTCGGGCGGACGTTAAAGCCGATGATCGGCGCGCGCGAGGCGGCCGCGAGCGTCACGTCGCTTTCGGTGATCGCACCGGCGCCCGACTGGAGCACGCGGACGCGAATCTCGTCGGTCGACAGGCGGTTCAAGGCGTTGACGATCGCTTCGACCGAGCCCTGCACGTCGGCCTTGATGACCACCGGATATTCGATGACCTTGGCCTTGTCGGCGAGCGCGGAGAACATGCCCTCAAGGCTGACCGGCGCCTGCGCCGTCCGCTTCTTGAGCGCCTGCTCCTGACGATAGGCCGCGACCTCGCGGGCGCGCGCCTCATTCTCGACGACCGTCAGCGTGTCGCCCGCCATCGGCACGCCGCCGAGGCCGAGAACCTCGACCGGCATCGACGGACCGGCCTCTTTGACCTGCTTGCCCTGATCGTCGACCAGCGCGCGGACGCGGCCGCTTTCGGCGCCGCAGACGAAGATGTCGCCGACCTTCAGCGTGCCGCGGCGGACGAGAATCGTCGCCACCGGCCCGCGACCCTTGTCGAGCTTCGCCTCGACCACCGTGCCTTCGGCGGCGCGGTCGGGATTGGCCTTCAGCTCCATGATCTCGGCCTGCAGCGCGATCGCGCCGAGCAGCTTGTCGAGGCCGGTCTTCTTCAGCGCCGACACCTCGACATTCTGGACGTCGCCGCCCATTTCCTCGACCACCAGCTCATGTTCGAGCAGGCGCTCGCGGACGCGCTGCGGATTGGCGCCTTCCTTGTCGACCTTGTTGATCGCGACGATGATCGGCACGCCCGCCGCCTTGGCATGATTGATCGCCTCGATCGACTGCGGCTTGAGGCCATCGTCGGCCGCCACCACCAGGATGACGATGTCGGTGACGTTCGCCCCGCGCTGACGCATCTCGGTAAAGGCTTCGTGGCCCGGCGTATCGAGGAAGGTGACCAGGCTCCCGTCGGGGGTCTTCACCTGATAGGCGCCGATATGCTGGGTGATGCCGCCGGCTTCGCCCGATTGCACATTCGCGCCGCGCAGCGCGTCGAGCAGGCTGGTCTTGCCGTGATCGACATGGCCCATGATCGTGACCACCGGCGCGCGCGGCTTCAGATGCGCGGCGTCGTCGACATCCTCGTCGTGGCGGATGTCGATGTCGGCTTCGCTGACGCGCTTGATCTCGTGCCCGAATTCGGTGACGAGCAGTTCGGCGGTGTCCTGGTCGATCGTCTGGTTGACGGTGACGGGCATCCCCATCTTGAACAGCGCCTTCACCAGGTCGGCGCCCTTTTCCGCCATGCGGTTGGCGAGTTCCTGCACCGTGATCGTGTCGGGCACGACGACTTCGCGGACCTGCTTCTCGCGCGGGCCGCTCGACACCATGTGCGAGCGCTTTTCCTTCTCGCGGGCGCGCTTCAGCGCCGCGAGGCTGCGCGCGCGCGCGCCTTCGTCGTCGTTGAGCGCGCGCGTGACGGTCAGCTTGCCCGACTGGCGGCGATTGTCGGCGCCGCGGTTGGCTTTCGGTTCGGGGCGCTTCGGTTCGGGGCGCTTCGGCGCCTCGACCGGGGTGAAGCGGCGCGGCGCGGGGGCTGCGCTGGCAGTCGTTGCGCGAGGCGCGGCTTCGGCACCCGCTTCCTTGGGCGCGGGAGCTTCGGCCGCGGGCGCCTCGGGCTCGGGCGCCGCAGCCGCTGGTTCAGGCGCCGTCTCGACGACCTTCGCCTTTTCCTCGGCGCGCGCCTTTTCTTCCTCGGCGGCGCGCGCACGCGCAGCTTCCTCACGGCGGCGATTGTCCTCGAGCGCGGCCATGCGCGCTTCCTCGGCTTCGCGCAGCAACTGCGCCTGGCGCTCCTGCCGCGACATCAGGCTGTCGACGGGGGGCTTGGGCGCGGCCGGCTTCGGGGCCGGGGCGGGCGCCGGGGCCGGAGCGGCAGGCGCGGCCTTGACCTCTTCGGGCTCGGGCGCCGGAGCGGCTTCGCCGGGGCGGCCGAGCACGCGGCGGCGCTTGACCTCGACCACCACCGTATTGCGGCGGCCGTGGCTGAACTGCTGCTGCACCTGGCCGGCCTCGACCGTCCGCTTCAGCCCCAGCGGCTTGCGGGTAAGGGTCGGCTTGTCCTGTTCGTCACTCATCGAAACGTCTTATTCCTTCAATACGCGTCCGAAGTCGCGGAATCCGTGTCGGAATCCGTGGACGCCGTCTCCTTACCCGCAGAGCGGGAGTCGTTAGTCGAAACGCGGTCGGCCGCGTCCCTACTCCATCCGGTGAAAAACTGCCAGCGGGTCAAATGCGCCAGCACCCGGTCCGCGGCACGCGCGTCCACGATCGCCAGATGCACCGCATTTTCACGCCCCAATGCCATAGATAGGGACTGCCGGTCCACTGGCAAGATCAGGCCTTCGCGGCCCGAGCCTTCGTCCTCCTCGCCGACGCGCCACGCCTGCGCCAATTTCTTGCGCCCGTCCTCGCCCGCGTCGTTGGCATGAAGCAGCAGGCGCACCTGTCCGCGCCGCGCCGCCTGCTCGATCTTGTCGCTTCCCGAAATCAGCGTCCCCGAGCGCGATTCGAGGCCGAGCCGGTCGAGCGTCGCGCGCATCAACTGCGCCTCGATCCGTTCGCCGAGATCGTCGGGAATGACGATATGGCTCTCGTGAAGCGCGCGCGCGAGGCCGCCCTTCAGCTTGCCCTTCGCGCGGGCGGCCTCCAGCGCGGCGCGATTGACCCCGATCCAGGCACCGCGCCCCGGCGCCTTGCCATGAACGTCGGGCGCGATCGTGCCGTCGGGGCCCAGCGCCAGACGCACGAGCTGCTCCGCCGGCGAAACCTCACCGGTTACGACGCAGCGCCGCTCGGGCACATGCTGGCCGCGCCCCTTTGCGCGGTCGGTTTCGGTCAGCTGATCATTGCGCGGGGTCCGCATCGGCGGCCTCCCCGTTTTGCGGCTCTACCGCTTCGGCAGGCGCAGCCGCTTCGGGTTCGTCATCGAACCAGTGCGCGCGCGCCGCCATGATGATCTCGTTGCCCTGCTCTTCGCTGAGGCCATATTCGCCGAGCACGCCGCCCTTGTCCTCGGCGCGCTCGCTGCGTTCGCGCGACGGACCGCGGCGATTGTCCTGCCGCTTCTTGGCGATCAGTTCGTCGGTCGCGAGGTCGGCGAGGTCGTCGAGCGTCTTGATCCCCGCCTTGCCGAGCGTGACGAGCATCGCCTCGGTCAGGTGCGGGATGTCGGCGAGATCGTCCTCGACGCCGAGGCCGCGGCGTTCCTGCCGAGCGGCTTCCTCGCGGCGTTCGAGCGCTTCGGTCGCGCGGCTCTGCAGCTCCTGCGCCAGTTCCTCGTCGAAGCCCTCGATGCTCGCCAGTTCGTCGAGCGGCACATAGGCCACTTCCTCAAGCTCGCCGAAGCCTTCGGCGACGAGGAGCTGCGCGAGCGTCTCGTCGACATCGAGCTCTTCCTGGAACATCGTCGAGCGTTCGACGAATTCGCGCTGGCGCTTTTCGCTCGCGTCAGCCTCGGTCATGATGTCGATCTGGCTGCCGGTGAGCTGGCTAGCGAGACGGACGTTCTGGCCGCGGCGGCCGATGGCGAGGCTGAGCTGGTCGTCGGGAACGACGACCTCGATGCGGCCGTCATCCTCGTCGATGACGACGCGCTGCACCGTCGCCGGCTGGAGCGCGTTGACGACGAAGGTCGCCGTGTCTTCCGACCAGGGGATGATGTCGATCTTTTCGCCCTGCATTTCCTGCACGACCGCCTGCACGCGGCTGCCCTTCATGCCGACGCAGGCGCCGACGGGATCGATCGAGCCGTCATAGCTGATCACGCCGATCTTCGCGCGCGAACCCGGATCGCGGGCGGCGGCCTTGATCTCGATGATCCCGTCGTAGATTTCGGGCACTTCCTGCGCGAACAATTTCTTCATGAACTCGGGGTGTGCGCGGCTCAGGAAAATCTGCGGGCCGCGGTTCTCGCGGCGCACCGACAGGATGATCGCGCGGACGCGGTCGCCGACGCGCATCAGTTCGCGCGGAATCTGCTGGTCGCGGCGGATCACGCCCTCGGCACGGCCGAGGTTGACGACGATGTGGCCGAACTCGACCGATTTCACGACGCCGGTGATGATCTCGTTCGCGCGATCCTTGAACTCTTCATACTGGCGCTCGCGATCGGCTTCGCGGACCTTCTGGAATATGACCTGCTTCGCCGACTGAGCGTCGATGCGGCCCAGGTCGACCGCGGGCAGCGGATCGACGATGAAGTCGCCGAGCTTGGCGTCCTTCTGCAGCTTCTGGCCGGCGGCGAGGTCGACCTGCTTGAAATAATCCTCGACCTGCTCGACCACCTCGACGACGCGCCACAGGCGAAGGTCGCCGGTCTGCGGGTCGAGCTTGGCGCGAATGTCGTTCTCGGCGCCGTAGCGCGCGCGCGCGGCGCGCTGGATCGCTTCCTCGATCGCCTCGATGACGATGCCCTTGTCGATCATCTTCTCGCTGGCGACGCTGTTGGCGATCGCGAGCAGCTCGGCCTTGTTGGCGGAAATGGCAGTGGCCATCAGTCCTGTCCTTCTTCTTCCATATCGTCGGCGCCCTCGGTCGAGAGCGGGACGGTTGCGGCAATCAATTTGTCGGTGAGGACCAGCTTCGCCGTGTCGATCGCGTCGAACGGCAGATGATGCTCCACCCCTTCCTTATCCGAAATCGTGACGGTGTCGCCGTCGACGCCGACCAGCTCGCCGTTGAAGCGCTGGCGCCCGTCGCGCTTCTCTTTGAGCGCGATCTTCGCCTCATGCCCCGCCCAGTCGGCGAAGTCGGCGCGGCGCGTCAGCGGCCGGTCGATGCCGGGCGACGAGACTTCGAGCCGGTAAGCGCCGTCGATCGGGTCCTTGCCCGCCTCTTCGAGCGCATCGAGCCGTTCGGAGATGCGGCGCGACAGGTCGGCGCAATCGTCGATGGTGAGCTGGCGCGTATCGGGCCGCTCGGCCATCACCTGCAGCGTCGGATCGCTGTCGCCGCCGAAGAAGGCGACGCGCACGAGCGCCAGGCCCAGCGCCTCGGCTTCGGGCGCGATGATCGCGTTGAGGGCGTCGAAATCGACCAAATGCAATTCCCAAAATCGGATGACCGGAAACCATGCGGAAATAGCCGCCGCGGCCCGCGGCCCCGACGTCCCAACTGGCTAACCATGTCAAGAAGTAGGCGGCATATAGGCTTTGACGCATGAGTCGGCAAGGGGAGAATGGAAAGGCGGCTTTCGACCGGAAGCGGACCTACCTTACGTCGTCATCCCGGACTTGATCCGGGATCCATTCTCTCGGCGCCGGACGAATGGATCCCGGATCAAGTCCGGGATGACGAGAGTCTGAAAGTCGCGCGCAGCATCTCTTATCCTCGTCATTCCCGCGCAAGCGGGAACCCCGAGCGTGCGTCGGCTGACCCCACTCTGGGTTCCCGCTTTCGCGGGAATGACGAAAATTAGGAAGGGGCCGCTCCCCACCCCAAAGTCGCCAATCGCCACATGCCCCTTGCCCTATCATACCGCGTCATGCTCAACGCGCGCCCATGACTGATGACTCTCCCTTGCTAGCCTTGTCCAACGTTCGCGTCATGGCCGACGAGACGTGCATCCTCGACCTGCCTACGCTGACCATTGCCGACGGCGAAAGCACCGCGATCCTCGGCGCCAACGGGTCGGGGAAGTCGACGCTGGTCAAGCTGATCGCGCGCCAGCTTTATCCCGCCTATGGCGCCGACGTCCGCATCTTCGGGCAGGATAGCTGGAATGTGTTCGAGCTCCGCAAACTGCTCGGGATCGTCTCGACGACGATGCAGCTCGATTTCGATGCCGAGCCGCCGCTGGAGGCGCTCGACTGCGTCGTCTCGGGCTTCTTCGCCTCACGCGGGCTGTGGGCGCATCAGCATTACACGCAGGAGATGATCGACGCCTCGCGCGCCGCGCTCGAAGAGGTCGGCGCCACCCATCTGATCGGGCGCAGCATGGCGAGCCTGTCGACGGGCGAGGCGCGCCGCGTCCTGATCGCCCGCGCGCTCGCGCACCGGCCGCGCGCGCTGCTGCTCGACGAGCCGTGCGCGGGGCTCGACCCCGCGGCGCGGCACCATTTCCTCGACATGCTGCGCGGCGTCGCGCGCGGCGGCACGACGCTGATCCTCGTCACCCACCATATCGAGGAGATATTGCCCGAGATCGGCCGCATCGTGATGCTGCAGGGCGGGCGCGTGCTGCACGACGGCGCCAAAGCCGACCTGCTCACCAGCGACGCGCTGACCGGTCTTTTCGGCCTGCCGATCGATGTATCGCCGCGCGGCGACTGGTACGACGCCGCGATCGTCCACTGATCGCTTGCCCCGCTACGCTTATATAGGATAGGGGGGTATCCTATGTCGCATACGCACGCCAACAAGGATCAGCTTCTCGCCCGCACCCGGCGCATCGCCGGGCAGATCGCCGCGATCGAGCGCGCGATCGCCGATGAGGCAGGCTGTGCGGCCATCCTCCATCAGGTCGCTGGGGTGCGCGGCGCCGTCGCCGGCCTGATGGACGAACTCGTCGCCGACCATCTGCAATCGCATGTCGCCGCGCCCGGCCTCTCGGACGCCGAGCGCGCGCAGGGCGGCGAAGACCTGCTCGCGGCGATCCGCCGCTATACGAAATAGGGGGAGCCGCATGTCGCTCGACGACGACATCGACGCGCTGACGCACAGCCATGTCTATCTCGGCAAGCGGCACGACGAAAATGCGCGCCGTACATTGTGGGTCGTGCTGCTGACCGCGGTGATGATGGTCGCGGAGATCGCCGCGGGGCTTGCCTTCAACTCGATGGCGTTGCTCGCCGACGGCTTTCACATGGCGACCCACGCGGGCGCGCTCGGAATCGCGGCGCTCGCCTATCGCTACGCCCGGCGCCACGCGACGAGCGGGCGCTACAGCTTCGGCACCGGCAAGGTCGGCGATCTTGCGGGCTTCGCCTCGGCGCTGGTGCTCGGCATCGTCGCGATCGGCATCGCGTGGGAATCGGCGATCCGCCTCGTCGACCCCAGTCCCGTCGCCTTCGGCGAGGCGGCGGTCATCGCCGTGATCGGCCTCGGCGTGAATATCGTCAGTGCGCTGCTGCTCGGCCATGGTCACGGTCATGGGCACGACCATCATCACGACCACGCGCATGATCATCACCATGGGCACGAGACCGATAACAACATGCGCTCGGCCTATCTGCACGTCCTCGCCGACGCGCTGACCTCGGTGCTCGCGATCGCGGCGCTGCTCGGCGGGCGCTATTTCGGCTGGGTGTGGCTCGACCCCGCGATGGGCGTCGTCGGCGCGATCGTCATCGCCATCTGGTCCTGGTCGCTGATGCGCGACACCGCCGCAGTGCTGCTCGACGCGACCGACAAGAAACTCGAAGCCGAAATCCGCGCGCTGGTCGAAGGACCGGGCGACGCACGAATTCGCGACCTCCACGTCTGGCGCGTCGGCCCCGCCGCCCACGCCGCGATCGTCAGCGTCACCGGCACGACGCGCGCGGCGGTCTGCGAACGGCTGCGCCCGGTGCACGAAATCGAACATCTGACGGTCGAGATCGGCTGACGCATCACCTGTCCCCCTGCGGCACAGGACATCGGCGGCGAAACACTTTATTGGCGTTTCGGGGCATAAGGCAGGATGAGAGCGGCTGCGCGAATCGGCCGCGGAGATTGTAACGCGACGCATGAAGCCCGAACTCCATCTTGCCGCCCGCTCGACGTGGCGCGACCCGGCGCCGGAAAAACCGGCGGGGCCGGGGCGCGAATATTGGGGGATGCTGGCCGCGATCACCATCGTCGCCTGCCTCGCGCTCATGCTGTCGACGGGGCAATACCGGCCGCGCGGCTTCGGTCCCTATAGCGTCAGCGTGCCGTTGACTTTCAAGCCCTATGATCCGGCGCGCTGGGCGGTGATGAATTCGGACAGCTATGAGGATGCGCTCAAGATCGATCCGACGCTGCCCGACCCCGCCAGCGTCGGCTATGCCGATGCGACCGCGCTGCCCCCCGCGTCGCCGACCGAGCTGCAGCAGGAAGCGTTCGTCGGCCCGCCCGCCAAGCCCTATGTCTTTCGCGGCCTGACCGCGCTCGACCGCGAGCGCGCGCATTATTGCCTGACTTCGGCTCTCTATTACGAGGCGGCGTCCGAAAGCGACGACGGGATGCGCGGCGTCGCGCAGGTGATCGTCAACCGCGCCCGCCACCCGAGCTTTCCCAACACGATCTGCGGTGTCGTCTTCCAGGGGTCCGAGCGCGCGGGCGTGTGCCAGTTCACCTTCGCCTGCGACGGCGCGATGGCGCGCGCGCCCGAACGCCGCAACTGGCTGCGCGCGAGCCGCATCGCCTCTGCAGCGCTGAACGGCTATGTTTTTCCGGGCGTCGGGCTCGCGACCCATTATCACACCACCGCGATCTGGCCGCGCTGGGGCAAGAGCCTCGTGATGACCAACATCGTCGGCGCGCATATCTTCCATCGCTGGCGCGGCCGCTGGGGCATGCCCGACGCCTTTCGTGCCCCCTATATGGGGCGCGAGCCGGTCCCCGGCCCCTATCTGCCGCTCGCGCAGCAACTCGCGATCCTCAAGGGCCAGGGGTTGCCGCCCGGCGCCGGGCCGGTGCCGGGGCTGACCGGCCCGGCGGCGCCGCTGCCCGATGTCGCGCCCGCGCCGCTGCCCGGCACGATGGGCGCCGCACCGCCCGCGGCGGCAACGACAGCGCCCACCGCAGCGCCCGCGCCGACCTACACCGATCCGCGGCTCAACCAGTCGGGGCAGATCAAGGAAGAGTTCAGCAAGAGCGGGGAGTGGATTCGCTGACCGAAGCCGCCTAGTCTCGCGCCCTCGGCATCAGGGAGGCAGGCATGGGACATGTAAAGGGCATCGGCGGACTCTTCTTCCGCGCCCGCGATCCGGAAGCGCTGTCGGCCTGGTATCGCGACCGGCTGGGGGTCGGCGGCGGGATCAGCGCCGACGGCAGCGAGCCGGTCAATCAATGGGTGTGGACGGTCACCGGCGGACCGCTGGTCTTTTCGCCCTTCAAGGCCGACACCGACTATTTCCCCGCCGATCGGCAGTTCATGATCAACCTGCGCGTCGACGACCTCGACGCCGTCCTCGCGCCGTTCCGTGCGGCGGGCGACGCGGTGATCACCAAGAAGGAATGGGACGACCCGAGCGTGGGCCGCTTCGCGCGGGTCCACGACCCCGAAGGCAACCCGATCGAGCTTTGGGAACCGCCGGCGAAATAGGTCCCCCCTCCCTGAAAGGGAGGGGTGATTTACCGCCCCTGGCTTCGCCAGCGCTTGACGACGCGCTCCAATATCTCCGCCTCGCCGCCGGTCTCGCGCCACAGCTTCGAGAACATCGGATCGCTCGACGCGGGCCTCTTGTCCTCGTCGAGCGTGTCGAGATAGACGCGGATCGGAATCGACACGCCCTCGCCGCAGACGATGCATTCGCGGTTGCGAAGCGCCGGGATCGAATCGATGAAGCCGCGCGCGCCTTCGGGCATCGCCGCCTTGACGAAATGCTGGTCGCGCTCGTTGTTGAGGCGCATCGAGATGATCGTGCCGCACTGGGAGAGCACGCCTTCGGCCAGATCCGACGGGCGCTGGGTGATCAGCCCCAGCGACACGCCATATTTGCGGCCTTCCTTGGCGATCCGTTCGAGAATCTTGCGCACCGCCTGGCCCTGGCCGATATCCTTCGACGGGATGTAGCGGTGCGCTTCCTCGCAGACGAGCAGGATCGGACGCTGCGGTTCGCCGCGCGACCAGATCGCATAATCGAAGGTCAGGCGCGACAGCACCGCGACGACGACGCTGGTGATATCGCTGGGAACCCCCGACACGTCGATGATCGAGATCGGACGGCCGTCCGACGGCAGGCGAAAGATCTTGCCGATGAAATTCGCCATCGTGTCGGCGACGAGCATGCCTGAGAACATGAAGTTATAGCGCGGGTCGGCTCGCATTTCCTCGATCTTGCCCTTGATCCGCATGAAGGGCGCCGACGAGGTCGCCTTGTCGAGCTTGCCCATCTCGTTCGTAAGGATGTTGAGCAGGTCGGAGAGCAGATAGGGGATCGGCGAGTCGACCGTGAGCTTGGTCATCCCTTCGGCCATGCGGTTCTTCTGCCGCGCCTGGAGCAGACATTTGGCAAGCACGTCGCAGTCGCTCTGGCGGTCGCGGCCCTCGCTGGTGACGAAGACCTCGCAATGTTCCTCGAAGTTCATCAGCCAATAGGGCATGGCGAGATTGTCGACATCGAACAGCGCGCCGGTGCCCTTGAAGGCGGCCGAATATTCGCCGTGCGGGTCGATCATCACGATATGGCCCTGCGGCGAAAGTTCGCAGATCTTGTGAAGGATCAGCGCGGCGCTGGTCGACTTGCCGGTGCCGGTCGATCCGAGCAGCGCGAAATGCTTGCCGAGCATCGCATCGACATAGAGCGAGCCGCGAATATCACGCGTCGGATAGATGGTCCCGATCTCGACATGCGCGCGTTCGTCGGCGGCGTAAATCTGCTTGAGGTCGTGGCTGGTCGCCGCATAGACCTGCCCGCCCGGGATCGGATAGCGCGTCACGCCGCGGCGGAAATTGTGGATGCGGCCGGTGATCTTTTCCTCTTCGCCTTCGCCGAGGAAGTCGATCGTCGCGACGATCAGCCCTTCGCCGCGCTCGTGCATCTGCTGGTCGCGGATGCTGGCGACGAGCCACACATTGCCGACGCGAATCTTGACCTGCGCGCCGACCTGCCCCGCCATCGCGACCGCCGCGTCGCTCGACGACGCCAATTGGCCGAGCGTTGCGGCATCGAGCAGAATCCGCGAATCCGACCCCGATATATCGATCACTTCGCCGATCAGCAGATCGTCGCGATGATGGGGGGTGACCGGCGCCACGGCCGCGGCGGTCCCACCGCCCGCAAGCCGGACATGCTGCGCGGCTGTCAAATCCCCGGCGCTGAACCCGCCACCCTGCATATCCATATCAAGCCCCCGCCTTTATCGTTCCGGCGCTGCTTATCGCAGGTGAGGGTAAATAAAGCGCTTATGCTGAATCGGCGGAAAAGCGCTCAGCGGCGGCGGAAAAGCGCCGATGCGCCATAGCCGAGGACCAGCGAAAGCATGACCGCGGTCAGGCCGTAGAGAAAGCCGTGCCGCTCGGCGGCGAGCGCGACGAACCGCTCGAACCCCGCCTTGCGGATCTGGACATCGCGCGAGGCGACCGCGATCACGCGGCCGCGGCTGATCAGATAGGTTTCGGCGCGATAGGTGCCGACGGGCACGCGCGCCGGCACCGGGATACGCGCGCGATAGAGCACGCCCTCGCTGATCTCGACCGCGCGCGGATTTTCGTAGAACAGCCCCGCGCGGCGATAGAGGTCGATCAGCCCCGCCTCGAAGCGCGCGAGCTTCTTCGCTTCGGAAAAGCCCGCGGGCGACATCGACAGATTGTCGAGGCCGAGCTCGAAGATCGCCGCGGTGCGCTCGTCGACCAGCTTGTCGATCGGCCGCGACGATCCGATCGCGTAAAAACCGGGCGAGGTGCGCAGCCGGATGCTGCTCGCATTGACCCAGATTCCCGCAACGCGCTGTTTCTCTCGCAGGACGATCGGCCGCACCGGCCCCTTCAGCACGACGACGATGTCGGTGCGGTCGTCGGGAAGCCGCTGCCCCGGATAGAGGATCGCGCCGAACAGCAGCAATTCCTCGCCGGTGAAGCTATACTGAATCTCGATCGCGCGGCTCGACACATCGGGCACGAGGCGCGGATCGTCGGCGCGCGCGGTGCCCACAGTCAGCAGCAGCGCCGATGCGCAGGCGAGAGCGCCGAGCCCCCTCATTGCACGGTGTAGATTTCTTCAGGGCGGATGAAGAGATCAACCGCCATGCGCAGCGCGACGATCAGCACGATCACCGCCAGTGCCATCCGCAGATATTCGGGCTTCACGCTCTGCGCGAACCGCGCGCCGATCTGCGCGCCGGTGACGCTGCCGACCAGCAGCAAAGCCGCGAGCACCAGGTCGACCGCGCCGGTGGTCATCGCATGGACCATCGTCGTCGCGATCGTCACGAACAGGATCTGGAACAGCGAGGTGCCGACCACCACCTGCGTCCCCATGCCGAGCAGATAGATCATCGCGGGCACCATGATGAAGCCGCCGCCGACGCCGAGCAGCATCGTCAGCACGCCGACCATCATGCCGAGCAGCAGCGGCGCGAGCGGCGAGATATAGAGGCCCGATCGATAGAAGCGCCAGCGCAGCGGCAGGTTGGCGACCATCGGATGGTGCCGCCGCTTGCGCGCCGCCGCGGGAAGCCCGGCGCGCATCCGCCGCAGCGCGCCCCACGCCTCGCGCGCCATGATCCCGCCGACCGAGCCGAGCAGCACGACATAGAGGATGTTGATCGTCGTATCGATCTGGCCCCACGCGGTCAGCAATTCGAACAGCCCGGCGCCGATCAGCGACCCGAACAGACCGCCGACGATCAGCACCCCGCCCATCCGCACGTCCACACCGTCGCGCTCGAAATGCGCAAGCGCCCCCGAAACGCTCGCCCCGGTGACCTGCGTCGCCGCCGACGCCGCGGCGACCGTCGGCGGAATGCCATAGAAGATCAGCAGCGGCGTCGTCAGGAAGCCGCCGCCGACGCCGAACATCCCCGACAGGAAACCGACCCCGCCGCCGAGCAGGATGATGACCAGCGCGTTGACCGACAGATTGGCGACGGGAAGGTAAAGATCCATGGGCCCCGAATGACGTTCACAGCGCAGGAAATGCGCCGAGTCCGGCGACCCTAGAGCATTTTTCGGGGCCGGGGAATCGGCTGCGGCACCTAAATTTCGCGGCTCTCTAAAAGTCTGTGGCGAGGGTCAGTGCGAGGCCGCTTTCGGGACGCGCATTGCCCGCCACCCGCTGTCGCCAGTCGAGCGCGATGCGGCTTCCCTTGCCAACGTCGGGAAGCCGCAGGGTCAGCCGGGGACCGACATCGATCCGCGACACGCCCGGCTGGACCGCGCCGGCGGCAAGCGCGCCGAGCCGCAGCGGCGAGCGCTCATCATCGCCGAGCCGCCGGTCAACGACCAGCGCGCCGTCGGCGAAGCCGTCGCGCCGGCGCGCACCGACGACGCCGGCCTGTGCATAAGCATCGAGGCGGAAGCCCGCAGGAAGCGGAACGTCGCTGACGCCTCCAGTCGCCATCGCGGCGAGCGCGGTGCGCCCCTCGCTGCCGATCGCGACGCGCTGCTCGATCGCAATGTCGACCGGCAGACGCCGCACGGGCGCGAACGCCGCGCCAAAGGCAAGTTCGCGCTGTTCGGCCCGACGTATCGCCATCGTCGCGCGGCCATAGGCGCGCAACCGCCCATCGTCGCCGAAGCCGTAGGCGAGGCGGAGGCCCGCCTGCGAACTGCCGAGTTGGCCGCCGGCGGCGATCGCATCCGACGCGCCGGCCGATCCCTCGCGCAGATAGAGCCAGCCGCCGAGCGACCAGCGGGCCAGCGGGCGCTGCATCCAGAAGGATTCGCCCCGCCCCGGATCGCCCACGCGGAGCGGCAGCGCGGCGCGCCACGGCGGCGGGTCGCCCCGCAGGGCGCCGCGCGTCGGAACGCCGGGCAGGAACCGCGCGATCAACGCGAGCCGTATGTCATGCCGGTCGCCGCCGAACCCTTTGTCCCCGGTCGTGCCCGGGACCGAAGAGGCGGCCTTCGGCAATGCGGCAAGGAAGCGGGTCGCTGCGGCGCGTTCGGGCAGCCGCGGCATAGCGGGCGAAAGGACTGCATCCGCCCGGTCGCGGGGGGCCGGCAAGATAAAGGGCGAAGGAATATTCCACGAGGGCCGAAGACCGGCCGGCGGCGCCGGCATCGCCGGGTTCCACAGCATCGCCGCGCGCAGCAGCACCCAACCGCCGAGGCAGAGCGCCAGAAAGCGCAGCGACGCGGCATCGCGCCCCGGCCGGGGGCCAGTCGCGGAGATCATCATGGCCGGATCGCCCGGCGCCCGGGCACGGCCTCGCCGTCCCGATGCTCGGTCTTTTCCCAAAGCACCTGCCCCGACCGCAGCATCCGCCAGTAAAGAACAACCGCCCGCCGCGCGGCCAACATCGCGATGACGTTGGCGACAAAGGCGCGCGGCACCGCCAGCAGCGCCTGACGCGCGCCATACCAGCGCGCGGTGAAATGAACGCGCATCGCGAGGCGCCACAGCAGCAGCGCGGCGTTGAGCGTGAACAGCACACGCATCCCCCCACCCAGCGGCATGGATTCCCAACCCAGCAACGCTTCGCCGGCAAGCGACAGGCCGCTGGCGATCAGACCCAGATAGGCGGCGAGCAGGACCAGCGCGGCGAGCGGCGAACGCCGATCGCGCCACAGCATCCAGCGCGCGAGCCATATCCGCCAGCGCGATGCCTCGCCGCCCGAGAAACGCGCGCCGAGCCAACCGAGATGATCCCAACCCGCAAGCGCGATGCCCGCGATCCAGCGCGATTTCTGCCGTACAGCATGCTCGATCGATCCCGGGAAGCCGCCGCGCGAGACGATGCGGTCCCCCGTCGCGGTCAGGCTGTCGGCGAAACAGGCGCGAAGGCCATAGGCACCGATCAGCATTCCGACCTCATAATCCTCGGTCAGGCTGTCGGCGCGAAAAGGGTAGCCGCCGCGCTCGATCGCGAGCAAGGACAGGGCATTGCGCGTCAGGGCGCAGCCGACCCCCGCCGACGGGATCGGAACCCCGAGGCGCGAGCGCAGCGCCAGTTCCTTGCCGTGCGCCTCCGCGAACTCGTCGCCATAATGGCCGCCGATCCATCGCGACCCGCCGGTCACCATCGGCACCACGGGAATCTGGACCATCGCATGGTCGCCCAGATGTCGGCGGTACAATGCGATTTCGTCGGCGTGGACATGATCTTCCGCATCGTGCAGCACCACCGCCGCGAAGCGCCGTCCCTCCATCCGCTCATCCTCGCCGAGCGCGGCCCATAGGCGATTGAGATTGTCGCCTTTGGTCGTCGGCCCCTCGGTCTCCCCGACGACGAGGCGCAGCCGCGCATCGCGCGCGACAAGCGGCGAAACCGAAAAGAGCGTCGCGACGTCGTTGGGATAGCAGCCGACATAGAGGCGAACATTTTCGCCCGCCCACGCCGCGAGCATACGCCGGAGCGTCGCAGGCAGCACCTCTGCCTCGTCCCACGCCGGGATGAAAACGGCGATCCGCCCGTCGAGCGGCCTGCTTTCCGCCCCCAGCGGCGGTGCCGCCACCTTGCGCGGCATCGCAAGCCACAACAGATCGAACAGCAGATCGTCGATTCCGATCAGCAGAATCCCGACCGATGCGAACAGCATCAGTTCGTGGCCGGCCCCCGCGACCAGCCATTGCAACCATGCGGACGACGGCTCCACCCCGCTTGCCCCGCTCCCCCGCGCGGCGCTTGCCGCGATCCCGCATGGGGTAACCGGCTGTTAATTTTTGTAAAGGGTGACGCCCGGCCGCCCCGGCGCTAGGAATGCGGCTCTCTTCCGGGTCGAGCAGGGTCGCAGCATCGCATATGTCCAGCAATTCAGCCTCTCGCTCCGTCCTGCGCGACTTTCTCGCGAGCGAAAGCGCGGGCGGGATACTGCTGATTTTCGCAGCCATATTGGCGATGATTGTCGCGAATTCGGCGCTGGGCGAATCCTATCACCATCTGGTTCACGCAGAGACCGGCCCGGTGCTCAGCGACAAGCTGGGGCCGATGACGGTCCATTTGTGGATCAACGACGGGCTGATGGCGATCTTCTTCCTGCTCGTCGGGCTCGAGATCAAGCGCGAGTTCGTCGACGGCCGCCTCGCGAGTTGGGACCGGCGGCGGCTTCCCTTCATTGCCGCCGCCGCGGGAATGGCGGTGCCCGCGCTGCTCTATATGCTCTTCGCAGGGAGCACGCCGGGGCTCGCGCAAGGGTGGGCGATCCCCGCCGCGACCGACATCGCCTTTGCCATGGGGGTGCTCGCGCTGCTCGGCAGGCGCGCGCCGACCTCACTCAAGCTGTTCCTCGTCACCGTCGCGATCGTCGACGACATGGGGGCGGTGGCGATCATCGCGCTTTTCTATACCGCGACGATCGACCTTGCCGCGCTCGGCGCCGCAGCGGCGCTGCTCGGCATGATGTTTGCCTGCAATCGCGGCGGTGTCCGGCATCTGTCCGTCTATCTGCTGCTCTTCGCCTGCCTCTGGTATGCGATGCTGCTGTCGGGGGTTCATGCGACGATCGCGGGGGTGCTCGCGGCGATGACGATCCCGCT
Source organism: Sphingopyxis sp. DBS4 (assembly GCF_024628865.1). NCBI lineage: Bacteria > Pseudomonadati > Pseudomonadota > Alphaproteobacteria > Sphingomonadales > Sphingopyxidaceae > Sphingopyxis > Sphingopyxis sp. DBS4. Next base: position 312,170 of record NZ_CP102384.1, on the reverse strand, counting down.
CGACCGCACGCCCGGCGCGCCCGACAGCGCCGCCTCGCCGCTCCACCGGCTCGAACATGCGCTGCACCCGTGGGTCGCCTTCGCGATCGTCCCCGTCTTCGGCTTCGTCAACGCCGGGGTCGATATTCGCGGCCTCGGCAGCGAGCAATTGCTGTCGCCGCTGCCGCTCGGCATCGCCGCCGGGCTGTTCCTCGGCAAGCAGATCGGCATTTTCGGCAGCGTCTGGCTGGCGGTGAAGCTCGGCATCGCGGGCCGGCTGCGCGGCACGACCTGGCGGCAGGTCCACGCTGTCGCGGTGCTCTGCGGCATCGGCTTCACGATGAGCCTGTTCATCGGCGGCCTCGCCTTTCCGGGCGCACCCGAACTGATCGACGAGGCAAAGATCGGCGTGCTCGCGGGATCGCTCGCCGCCGCGCTCATCGGCTATGCGCTGCTGCGCTTGGCGCCGATGCACCCCGATCACGACGTGATCGAAGCCGCGAGCGAAGGCGAGATCGTTGCCGACGGCGACGTGCACGACACGTCGGAAACGCTCACATGAGATATGCGCCCTTGCTTTTTCTCGCGCCGATGCTCGCCGGCTGTGCGACTGCGGACACCAGGCCCGCCGCCGGCGTCGCGTCGATAGACGTCCGCCGCGCGCCGGTCTCGTCGCAGGCGATGAACGACATCGCCGCCGCCTATGTGATGCTCAGCCTCGAAATCGGCACGCACGAGGACGGTTATATCGACGCCTATTACGGCCCGACGGAGGTGAAAGCCGCCGCCGAAGCCGCGCCGCGCGACAAGGCCGCGCTGCTCGCCGCGACGCGCGCGCTGTGGGCGCGGCTCGATCTCGCCGCGCCCCGCCTCTCCGATCCGATGGAGCGCCGCCGCGCGGCTTTTCTGCGCGCGCAGCTTCGCGCCGCCGAAACGCGCCTGCTGATGATGCAGGGAACGCGCTTCGCCTTCGCCGACGAGGCCGAGCGGCTGTTCGGCGTGCGGCCGCGCCTGCTGCCGCTCGCGAGCTACGACGGTGCGCTGGCGAAGGTCGCGGCGCTCGTCCCCGGCGACGGCGACCTCGCGACGCGCGTCGAGGCCTATCTCGACCGCTTCACCATCCCGAAACCGCGGCTGCAAAAGACCTTCGACGCCGCGATCGCACGCTGCCGCGGACGCAGCGCCGCTCAGATCGAAATGCCCGAGGGCGAGAGCTTTCGTCTGGAGTTCGTCACCGGCAAGAGCTGGAGCGGTTACAATTATTATCAGGGCGGCTATCACAGCCTGATTCAGGTCAACACCGATCTGCCGATCCGCCTGTCGCGTGCGCTCGACCTCGGCTGTCATGAGGGCTATCCGGGCCATCATCTGCTCAACATGAAGCTGGAGGAACAGCTCGTGAAGGGACGCGGCTGGGCCGAATTCACCGTCTATCCGCTCTACAGCCCGCAGAGCCTGATCGCCGAGGGCAGCGCCAATTACGGCATCGACCTCGCCTTCCCGGCCGAAAGCCGCGCCGATACGGAACGCGACGTGCTGATGCCGCTGGCCGAAATTCCGGTTCCGGCGGACGATCTTTACTGGCAGCTCATGGACGCGACGAAAGCGCTACAGGGCGCGCGGCTGACGATCGCGCAGCAATATCTCGACGGCGCGATCGACCGCGCCGCGGCGGTCGCGCTGACGCGGAAATATCTGCTGATGTCGCCCGAGCGCGCCGACCAGTCGGTGCGCTTCGCCGAACAATATCGCAGCTATGTGATCAATTACGGACTCGGCGAAGCGATGGTTCGCGGCTATGTCGAACGCGGCAATCCGGACCGGGACGAAATGTGGCGGCGTATGGCGAAGATCATCGGTGAACCCACGCTGCCGGCGGACCTGCTCCGCCGATGAAGGCGGCGGCGCGCCTCTTGTGGCTCGGCCAGGCGGGTTCGCCCCGCCGTCCCCCGGCGGGCGTGGCACCGCGCGGCTGACCGATCCGGCGCGCACCCTTGCGCGCCGTCCGTCATTCCCGTGCCAAGCCGAAAAGGAGCAGATCATGCTCGACAAAGAAGATATTCATCGCCGCATCGAAACGCCTGAGATGAAGGATTATGGCGTCTACCTTGCGGTCGACCGCCTGCTCGCGTGCCAGAAGCCGCTCGCCGACCTCTGCACCCCCGACGAATTGCAGTTCCAGATCGTCCATCAGGTCGAGGAATTGTGGATGAAGCTGATGGCCTTCACCTTCGCCGAGATCGACGGCCATATGGCGGCGGGCGAGACGATGCGCGTCCTCTCGCTGTTCGACCGCGTCAATCGCATCATGCGGCTGATGACCGATCAGCTCGGCCTGCTCGAGACGATGAGTCCCTTCGACTATCAGGCGATCCGCCTCCAGCTGGGCAACGGGTCGGGGCAGGAAAGCCCCGGCTTCCAGCTTCTCCTCACCCTGCCTCAGTCGCTCTGGACGCGCTACAAGGCGGTCTATCTCGACGCCGCGGGGCGCACGGTGGTCGACGTCTACGACACCGGATACCGCCACGACGAAGCCTATATGGTCGCCGAGGCGATGGTCGAATATGACGAACTGTTCCAGCTTTTCCGCGCCCACCATATCCAGCTCATCCACCGTTCGATCGGCATGGGATCGAAGTCGCTGAAGGGGCGACCGGTCGAATTGCTCAACGCCGGGATGCGCCACCGCTTCTTCCCCGAGCTGTGGGACGTCCGCTGCGAGATGACCGACCGCTGGGGTGCCCGATATGGCGTCAAGCGCGACAGCATCAGCGGCGCTTCGGCGGCCGGGCACGGCAGCGGGCTGTGAGCGGCGCGCTGCTGTCGGAAGCGGTCGCGGGCCGCTTCCACCTGCCGCCGAACGCCACCTATCTCAAGAGCCACAGCGTCGGCTGCCAGCCGCGCACAGCCGAGGATCTGCTGCGCCGGAAACTGCTGGCGCCGTGGCGCGAGACGGGCGAGGCGTGGCCCGACTGGCTCGGCGCGATCGATGCGTGGCGCGCGGCGCTGGCCGGGCTGATCGGGGTCGAGGCGCGCGACCTCTGCCCCGCAACCAACGTCAGCGCGGGCCTGTCGCGCTATCTCTCGGCGCTTGGGACAGCGACGAGGCGGCGCACGATCTTGCTCGCGCCGAGCGCCTTTCCGACGATCGGCTATGTCGCGAGCGGGCTCGAAGCGGCGGGGTGGAGGGTGCGCTACCTGCCCGGCGACGCCGACGTTCGCGATCCCGCGAGCTGGATCGCGGCGCTCGACGACGATGTCGCGCTCGTCGTTGCGATGCACGTCAGTTCGAACAGCGGTGCGCTCACCGACATCGCGGCGGTCGCGGCGGCGGCTAAGGCCGCAGGCGCGCGCTGCATCGCCGACTGCGCGCAGTCGGTCGGCGTGGTGCCGGTGACGCCCGCGGCGTGGGGCGTCGACGCGGTGCTCGGCACCAGCGTCAAATGGCTGTGCGGCGGCCCCGGCGCGGCGTGGCTGTGGGTCGCGCCGCACGACCGCACTGCGCTCTCGCCCATGGAGCGCGGCTGGTGGAGCCATGAAAATCCGTTCGAGATGGACATAAGCGCCTTCCGCTACGCCCCCGACGCGCGGCGCTGGTGGGGCGGTACCCCCGACGTCGCGCCGTTCATCCTGTCCGCCACGGGCATTGCCGAGATCGCGGCGATCGGGGTCGACCGAATCCGGGCGCATAATCGCGCTTTGCAGGCGATGCTGCGCGACGCGCTCGAAGCCCGGACGCCGGGGTGGCGCTGGCCGGCGGGCGACATCGGCGGGACGCTGTGCATCGACACCGGCGCCGATCAGCCGCGCGTGGCCGCGGCGCTCGCGGCGCACGGCATCGGCGCCGACTTTCGCGGATCAGTCGTTCGCCTGTCCTTCCACGCCTATAATGGCGCGGGGGACGTCGAAGCGGTCGCACGCGCCTTTCTGCCATAATGTGTCCCCGCGAAGGTGGGGACCCATCTCCGGTCGGTTCAAACTGGCTCCGGCAGAAGATGGGCTCCCGCCTTCGCGGGAGCACGCCGCTTTTTCCCGAAAGGGAGTGGCATGACCCGACCCACTGAAGGCCTTAAAGCACCGGCCGCCGGTCGAACCAGGGCTGCGCGGCTTCAAGTTGCGTCGCGAGCTGAAGCAACAGCGCCTCCTCGCCGACGCGGCCGACGAACTGTGTTCCCATCGGCAAGCCATCGGGCGTCCACCACAGCGGGAGGTTGATCGCCGGCTGACCGGTCGCGTTCTGGATCGCGGTGAAGGGCACATAGTCGGTCATCGCGCCGAAACCGACCGCGATATCGTCGCTGTCGAGCGGGAAGCTGCCGTTCGGGGGCGGCGGCGCGCCGAGCGTCGGGGTCAGCCAGACGTCGTAATCGGCATGCCACGCGGCGACCGCGCGCGCCATCTGCTGAAGCTGGAAGATCGCGCCCCAAAGCTGCGGCGCGCTGATGCCCTTGCCCATCGCATAGAGGCCGCGCGTCAGCCCTTCGAGCGTGTCGGGGCCGGGCACCTGCCCGGTCATCGCGGCGAGGCCGTCGATCTGCATCGCCGCGCCGCTCGACCAGATCGCCAGGAAGGCGGGCACCATCGCGTCGTTGTCGACCGGCGGCGAAGCCTCCTCGACATGATGACCGAGGCTTTCGCAGAGCTTCGCGGCATGGTCTACCGCTGCGACCGCCTGTGCATCAAGCGCGCGGCCGCCGGGCGCGGTGCGGGCGAAGGCGATGCGCAGCGCCGGGCACGGCGCCTCGGCGGCGCGGCGCCAGCTCGGCGGTGCGGGCGGTGCCGAATAGGGATCGCCGAGCTCGGGGCCGGCGGTGACGTCGAGCATCGCGGCGGTGTCGCGCACCGAACGGCTGACGATATGCTCGGCCGCGAGCCCGCCCATCACGTCGCCGAGCATCGGCCCCAGCGGATTGCGCGCCCGCGTCGGCTTCAATCCGACGAGCCCGTTGCAACTCGCCGGAATGCGGATCGAGCCGCCGCCATCGTTGGCGTGGGCGACGGGCACCATCCCGCTCGCCACCGCGGCGCCCGACCCGCCCGACGAACCGCCGGTCGAATGCTCCGGGTTCCACGGATTGCGCGCGGGGCCATAAAGCTTGCTCTCGGTCGTCGCGACGAGGCCGAATTCGGGAACGTTGGTCTTGCCGAGCGGCACCAGTCCGCCGGCGAGGAAGCGCTGCACCAGCGTCGCGGTGAAGGGCATCGGCACCGGCGGCGAGAGGCGCGAACCATTGCGCGTCGGCCAGCCCGCGAGGTCGCCCAATATATCCTTGAGCAGGAAGGGCACGCCCTTGAACGGCCCGTCGGGCAGAGGCCCCTTCGCCCGCTCGCGCGCACCGTCGAAGTCCGTGAAGATCACCGCGTTGAGACGCGGGTTCAGCGCCTGGATCCGCGCGATCGCGGTGTCGACGAGTTCGAGCGCCGTTACCTCACCCTTCGCGACGAGTTCAGCGAGGCCGAGCGCGTCGTAACGGCCATAGTCGGCAAAGCTCATGCCGTTCTCCTCCGGTCGTTGGAATGGGTTGGCCGGACGCACGGTCCGGCCGCCCGGTCACTCCGCCGCGATCGCCAGTTCGACGCGCTGGGGCCCGCGGATCACGCCGCCGGGGGTCGGGCCCTGCATCGTGCCGTCCTTGAAGGTGACGACGCCCGACTTGATCGTCGCGACATAGCCCTCGGCCTTTTGCAGCAGGCGCTTGCCGCCCGCGGGCAGATCGAAGGCGAGCCACGGCTTGCCGAGCTTGAGCGCCTCCATGTCGATGATGTTGAGGTCGGCGAGATAGCCCGGCGCGAGCACGCCGCGATCCTCCAGCCCATAGAGCATCGCGGTGTCGCGGCACTGGCGCTTGATCGCCGCTTCGAGCGCGATGCGGTTCCCTTTGCGATCACGCACCCAATGCTGGAGCATGAAGGTCGGCGAGGCGGCGTCGCAGATCGTCCCGCAATGCGCGCCGCCGTCGGACAGGCTGTTCACAGTGTCGTCCGACGCCTGCAGATCCTCGAGGAAATTGAGGTTGCCGTCGCGGTAGTTCAAAATCGGGAAATAGATGAAGCCCTTGCCGTCGTCCTTCATCAGCAGGTCATAGGCATATTCGGAGGGCGAGACGCCCGCCGCCGCAGCGCGATGCGCGACGCTTTCGTCCATGCGCGGTTCGTAGTTGAAGTCGGGGTCCATCTCGAAATGCACCGGCCAGCCCTCTGCAACGACCATCAGGAAATCGAGGATATCGCTTTCGGGCCAGACATTGGGTTCGCCGATCATGCGGGCTTTGAAGGCCGGGTCCTTCAGCTTCGCAAGCTGCTGGTCCCACGGCAGCCCCTCGATCTCGGCCCAGGCAGGCTTGAAGCGGAAGGGGTGGACGGTGCCCTGCCACGCCATGATCACGCCATTGCCGCGCAGCGCGATCTGCGCGACGATGTTGGCGCCCGTCGCGTTCTGCTTGCGCATCTCCGAAATCTGTTCCTCGAGCGGCAGTTCCTTGGCGATCGACTGGAGCGCGGCAAAGGTCACCGGCAGGCCGGTCTCGCGGCTGAGATCGCCCATCCACTGGAACTCGTTCCACTCGCGTTTCATGTCGCTCGCCATCTCGAAGACGCCATAGCCGACGCGGCCCATCGCGCGGCCGATCGCGACCAGTTCCTCGGCGGTCGCGGTGGTGCCGGGGACGAGTTCGCCGTCGACCGACTTGTGGAGCACGGTGCGGCTAGTCGAGAAGCCGAGCGCACCCGCGCGCACGCCTTCCTCGACGATCCGCGACATTTCGGCGATGTCCTCGTCGGTCGGGATCGCGCCGGGCTTTTCGCGGTCGCCGAGCACATAGGCGCGTACCGCGCCGTGCGGGACGTGGCAGGCGACGTCGACGGTGCGTGGCAGTTTTTCGAGCGCGTCCATATATTCGGGGAAGGTTTCCCATTCCCACGACATGCCCTCGGCGAGCGCGGTGCCGGGAATATCCTCGACGCCTTCCATCAACGAAATCAGCCAGTCGTGGCGGTCGGGCTTGGCCGGAGCGAAACCGACGCCGCAATTGCCCATGACGACGGTGGTGACGCCGTGCCAGCTCGACGGCGCCATTTCGGCGTCCCACGTCGCCTGTCCGTCATAATGGGTGTGAACATCGACGAAGCCGGGGGTGACGATCCGGCCGCCGGCGTCGATCTCCTCGCGGCCCGCGCCGAGGTTCTGACCGACCGCGACGATGCGGTCGCCCTCGACCGCGACGTCCGCGACGAAGGGCTTGCCGCCCGACCCATCGACGACCGTGCCGCCGCGAATCACCAGATCATGCATGTCCGCTCTCCCGTTATTTTCGTTTCAGGACGAAACCTATCATGGATCGCCGATATGCCAAGAGCTTTGACCAAGCCCCCTAAGGCGACAAAAGATACGGACGGACACATTCTTTCTGTCTCTTTTGTCGCTTTAAGGGAGCGGCCGTCATTGCGAGCGGAACGAAGTGATGATGAAGCAGGCGGTGAACCACAGCATGGATGCTGACACGGCGGGACAATGTAGGAAAGCCCCGCCCCTTCCGCGCGAATAGGCGCGCACACCGCATCGCGAGGCGCTATGGTGCGGCATCAAACAAAAGGGAGTCGAAACCATGATCCGCCCGCTGACCCTCGCCCTGCTGCTCGCCGTCGCCGCGCCATCGGCCATCGCGCAGCCGTCGCCCGCTCCCGATTACAGCGCCGCGCTCGCCGATCCGGCACGCCCCGCCACCGATCAGGCACGCGACGCCGCGCGCAAGCCCGCCGAACTGCTCGCCTTCGCGGGCGTGAAGCCGGGGCAAGCGGTTGGTGACTTTGTGATGGGCGGCGGCTATCTGACCCGCATTCTCGCGGGCGCGGTCGGGCCGGAGGGCAAGGTTTACGCCTTCCAGCCCGCCGAGTTCATTGCCTTCAAGAAGCAATATGGCGACGATCAGGCCGCGATCGACGCCGCCTATGCCAATGTCGACGCGGTCGCGGGGCCGTTCGCGGCGCCGGCCTTTCCGGTGCCGCTCGACACGATCATCACCGTGCAGAATTTCCACGACCTCTATCTGAAACCCTTCCCCGAAGGCACCGGCGACGAGGCGAGCGCGGCGCTGTTCGCGGCGCTGAAGCCCGGCGGGACGCTCGTCGTCGTCGATCATAGCGCGGCGGACGGCAGCGGCACGACGCTGTCCGACAGCCTGCACCGCATCGACAAGGCGGCGGTCGTCGCGGCGCTCACCAAGGCAGGGTTCACGCTCGAAGCGGAGAGCGATCTCTACAAGCAGCCCGACGACCCGCGCACCGCCAACGTCTTCGATCCCGCCATTCGCGGCAAGACCGACCAGTTCACCTTGCGCTTCCGCAAGCCCGCATGAGGCGCTAGGGCGGCGTGATGAACAACAACGACGAAGACTATGTCTATGACGAGGCGAGCGGCGAATGGCTGCCCGCCAGCGAAGCGCGCGAACGGGCGGCGGCCGCCAATGCGCTGCCCGAAGCCAGGGACGCCGTCGGCAATGTGCTGAGCGACGGCGACTCGGTCGTCCTCATCAAGGATCTGCCGGTGAAGGGCGCGGGGCAGACGCTGAAGGTCGGCACCGTGATCAAGTCGATCCGGTTGACCGCCGATCCCGAAGAGATCGACTGCCGCTACGAGGGGATCAAGGGGCTGGTGCTGCGGACGGAGTTCGTGCGCAAGCGTTAAGCGATCGCGCATTTGATCGGGATCGTCCCCTACCGTTCGTGTGGAGCAGGACTATAGTCCGGGCTTAACACACATCGGTTTGGAACGTGATCATAGTTGATGGAATCGTCATCCCGGCGAAGGCCGGGATCTCATCGTATCGACCATCCGCACCGGCGAGATCCCGGCCTTCGCCGGGATGACGAGATGGAAACCGCGTTTCAGTCAGACTCAATCAAGCCCTAAGCCCGCGCCGAAGGCGGCCTTTCCGTGTCCCAGCGGGGCCGCGCGGCGTCCATTCCGGCGACGACCTTGTCCCAATAGGCCTCGGTCCGCCCCTGGAACTTCATGTCGAAACGCTCGACCGTGCGGAATTCGAGCACTTCGACGCCTTCGGGCCCCGGTTTGTAGCTATAGGGGACGTCGCTGCCGACGAAAAAGCCGTCGCCCGCGCCGAGCTCCTCGGTCCCGAGCTTCAGCGAACCCGCGATGATATAATAGAGACAGTCCGCATCATGGCTGTGCAGCGGCAGCGCGAAGCCGCTTTTGAACCAGGCGTAGGTCAGGCTCATATGCGGGAGCGAGAACAGCACTTTGGTGACGTTCCCTTCGCCGACGCCCGCCGCGACCCAGCGGCCGATGCCGGCTTCGACGATCGGGGTCAGCCCGGCGAGCGTCATCTTGTCGGTTTCGTTGAGGTCGGGCGCGTCGCCGGCCCGGAAAATCCGGGACGGCGCCGCGTCCCGCGCGCGATCGGCCTCGGCCATGGCTGTCTCCTCTTCCTTCGTCGCGGCGATCATGCCGCAACGAAGCGAAGAGTCCACCCCGCTCAGATTTTCCCCAGCGTCTCCCTGCGCGGCCCCATATAGCCGAAGAGATAGGCGGCGACCTTGCGCATCTGGATTTCCTCCGCCCCCTCGGTGATCCGATAGCGGCGATGGTGGCGATAGATATGCTCGAACGGCTTGTGCCGCGAATAGCCGATGCCGCCGTGCACCTGCATCGCGCGGTCGGCGGCTTCGCAGACGAGGCGGTTCGCCCAGTAGTTGCACATGCTGACCTTGTCCGACAGCGTGCGCTCGATCTCCTTGTGCGGGGTGTTGTCCATGTCCCACGCGGTCTTGCGGATCAGCAGGCGCAGCATTTCGGCCTGCGTCGCGAGTTCGACGAGCGGGAACTGGATCGCCTGATTCTTCGCCAGCGCCTCGCCGAAAGGCTTCCTCTCCCGCGCGTAGCGCACGCTTTCCTCGATGCAATAAACCGCGGCGCCGAGCGAGCTTGCCGCCTGGCGGATGCGATTCTGGTGGACGAAGCTCTGCGCGATCGACAGGCCGCCATCGACCGGCCCCAGCCGCGCGCTGTCGGGCACCCAGACGTCGGTGAAGGTCATACGCGGATGGTCGGTCGGCATGTTGAAAGTCCACATATATTCGTCGACCGTCATGCCCGGCGTGCCCGTCGGCACGAGCAGGCAGGTGATGCCCTTCGCATCGCCGTCCTCGCCCGCGGTGCGGCAGAAGGCGGCGCAATGCGTCGCGACATGCATCCCGGTGATCCACATCTTGCGCCCGTTGATCAGCCAGCCGTCAACGCCATCCCGCGTCTCGCGCACCGCGCGCGTTTCCATATGTGTCGCATCGCTGCCGTGATCGGGCTCGGTGAGGCCGAAGGCGGTGCGGCGCTTGCCCTCGAAGCCGCCGAGGATGAACTCCTGCTTCTGTTCCTCGCTCGTCGCGAACTGCTCGAACATCGCGACGAAGGGGAAATTGCCGACAATGCTATGCTCGTTCTGGAGGTCGTTGTGGAGGCCGAGGCCCTTCGCCGCGAAATGCTCGCGGATCACCGCCATCCACAGGTTCGACCCGTCCTTGCCGCCATATTTCTTCGGCGCCGAAAAACGCCAGTGCCCCGCCGCGTCGGCCTTGCGCGTCGCCTGCTTCAAAAGCTGTTCCCACTCGTGGCGCGGCAGCCCCTGATTGTCCCAGTCGGTGCGGCTATGCTCGCGGCGGTGATCGAAGAAGCGGATATTGTCGTCAGCCAGTTCGAGCGGCCTGATCTCGGCTTCGATGAAGGCGTCGAGTTCGTCCAGATAGGCCTGCAAGTCGGCGGGCATCGCAAAATCCATCTCTCTCTCCCTATGATCTATCCGCGCCATTCGGCGGTCGCCGCGGCGAGCGCGGCATATTTGGGGCTGTCGACCGCGCATTTGTCGAGCACCGCGCGGCGCAGCGTCGCGAGCAGGCCAGGCTCGGCGAGCGTCGTCTTCCCCGACATCAGCGCCTCAGCCAGCCCCCGGTCCTCGGCGCGGGTTCCGGCGCCCAGATCGCGCATCACGATGCCGAGTGCATTCATCGCGACGACCGCCTCGAACTTGGCGTGACCTTCGGCTTTTGGCTTGATCGCGCTCTCGATCCAGGCGCGCACCGCCTGCACCATCTCGCGGCTCGTCGGCTCGCCCGTCGGCGCCGGCGCGGGATCGGAGGACGGCGGCAAGGCGCGCTGCCGTTCCGCTTCGGGCGCCTCTTCCTCAAGCAGCCGAACAAGATCGAGTTCCTGCTCGGCGGTGCGCCGCCCGACGACGACGCGCTCGACCGTCGTGTCGGCGCCGCTGCGCCACGCCTGCCCCATCTGGAGGCAGCCGAGCGCCCACCACAGGGTGCGATAGACGAGCCAATATTTGAACCGCGCTGGATCGACCCTGATGCCGCCCGCGGCTTCATAGGCCGCGAAATAATCGGCGAGACTGCCGACGCCGAACGCCGGCTTGTCGAGCTGGCCGAAGCGCCAGACGGTCATGCAGCCGAAGGCGAGATCCTCGTGCGCGTCGCCCAGATGCGCGAGTTCCCAGTCGAGGACGACGGCCAGCCCGTCGCCATCGACCATGACATTGCCCATCCGGTAGTCGCCGTGGACCAGCACCGGCTCGGCGGGTTCGGGCAGATGATCCTCGCACCATTTGACCGCGAGCGCGATCGCCGGGCGGTCGCCGCCATAGGAGAGAAAGCGCGCCTTGAGTTCGGCGAGCGCCGCGGCGGTGTCCATCACCGGAATGCCTTCGGGAATCGCGGCGCGCGGCAAGGCATGGATATGCGCGAGTTCGCGGCCGAGGTCGGCGACGAGCGAGGTCGGCGGATTCGGCAATATCTTCGCAGGAGCGACCTCGGCGATGACCCGGCGCATCACATAGCCGGTTCCCATGCCGTCGCCATCGGCCAGCACACCGACGACCTCGGGCGCCTTGACCCCGCCCGCATGGGCCGCCCGTACCAGCGCCGCCTCGACCGGATGGCCATAGGGCCGCCCTTCCATATATTCGGCCGACGGCGCGCGGCGCAGCACATAGGCCGCCCCCGCCCAGTCGAACGCCCAGCTTTCCATGTTCGCCCCGCCCGACAGGCGGGCGAGCCGCGACAGCGTGCCGGGTCCGGCAAGGCGCGTCATGAAGGCGGAAAGCGGTTCGGAGAGGTCGGCCATTACTTAACCATGCTAAGTATTTCCGGAGGCCGCAAGTCCCATTGCATTGGGGGTCTCGGTCAGGGGATCACAAAGCGCACGCTGCTGAGATAATAGGCCTTCATGGGCTTGCCATCGGCATCGAGCGCGGGCTCGAAGCGAGCGCGCTGCATCAGCAACTGGCACACCGTCTTGTCGAAGCCGTCGGGATCGGTCGATTGCTGGATGTGGCACGACAGCGGCTTCCCGTCCTCACCGATCGTCAGCCGGAAATAGATGAGCCCCTGCTTTCCTTTGTTGAGCATGCCGAGCGGATAATCATCGGGCCCAATCCAGTATGCCGGCGATCCGCGCGGTACAGCGCGGCGCGACTGAGCCTTGGCCTGCTTGGGATCGACACCCCAATGCGTCACGAGTTCGTCGGTGCAGGCCCGCATCGCGTCGAGCGCCTGCTTCATCGGCCCGGTATGCAGGATCAGCGGGCGATGCAGCGGGCGATCGAAGCGAACCTGCGTGGTCGCGGCTTCGTCGGCTTCCGAAATCGGCGCGATCTGCGTCGAGTCGGCCAGTCCTTCTTCCGCGACCTGGGCCGCAACCTGCGCCCGCTGCGCCTCTGTAAGCGGGCGGATGCGCGCATTGCCGGCGAAAATCCACGCCGGCGTCTTCTCGCCGAGTTTTCCTGAGAAGAAACGGACCGTCTGCTCGTCCCAACCCGGTCCAAATTGCACATGGGCCTCGCCACCGGACTTCGCCGCGTTGGTCGCCGCGCCGGCCAGCGTCAAGCGAAAGGAATCGCCCGGCGCATAGCGATCCATTATCAGGATGGTCCGCTGCTCTCCCTCGCCAAAGATGCGCCCCAGCCGACAATAATCCTCGGCGTAGTCCATGTTCCACGGCGACGACGGTTCGAGCACGACCGGCTCATCCTTGTCCGCGGCAACCAGCGGTGCGCTGCTCAACAGCAGTCCCGCGCCAACGACCCATCCCCCCGTCTTCATGGACATAGGCTAAGGCGTCCGCGCCCCGAAGGCAAGCGGCCGCTCAGCCGGCGCGTTCGCGGCCCCGCTCCATCACCGCCAGCCGTCGCGCCTCGACCTCTTCGGCGCGCACGGTGCCGTTCGCGGCCTTTGAGCGCTGCTGTTCGAGCGCGAGACCCGTAGCGAAAGGCAGCGCATAGCCGTCGTCGATCAGCTTCTTATAACCCCGCACCATCGCCGGATCGATGCTGGCGATATCGCGCGCGAGCGCCTGCGCCGCGGGAAGCAGCTCGTCGGGCGCGACGACGCGGTTCACCAAACCCCAGTCGCGCGCCGCCTCGGCACCCAGGAAATTGCCGGTCAGCGACAATTCCTTCGCGCGGCCGAGCCCGACGATGCGCGACAATTTCTGCGACAGGCCCCAGCCCGGCATGATGCCGACGCGCGCATGGGTGTCAGCGAAGCGCGCATGGGTAGAGGCGATCAACAGGTCGCAGGCGAGCGCGACCTCGAACCCGCCGGTGATCGCGACGCCGTTGATCGCGCCGATCACCGGCTGCGGACACAGCTCGATCGCCCGCACCGGATTTTCGTCGGCCCCCTCGGCATTGGCGGCGCCGAGGTTGCTGGTGTCGGCGCCAAGTTCCTTGAGGTCGAGTCCCGCGGTGAAAGCGCGCGTTCCCGCCCCGGTCAGCACGATCGCGCGGACGCTTTCGTCGGCAGCAAGCCCCCGCATCGCCGCCGCCAGTTCGGCACGCAGCGCGCGCGACAGCGCGTTCATCGCCTCCGGGCGGTTGAGGGTAACGGTGGCGACGGGACCGTCGCGGGCGATGAGAACCAGGGTCATCGGTCGATTTCTCCCCAGGATATATAATCCTCGACATGAATATTGGGTCGGCGGAAATTGGTGAAGCTCATGCTCGCCGACAGATCGAGCGCCTCGACCTGATGCCACCATCCGACGGGCAGGAATATGGCCTCGCCGGGGCCGATGATCGTTTCGAGGACGGGCGGCGTCGCCGCGTCGCCTTCGCCCGCAGGCAGCGGCGCATTGCCCCAATCCGAAAAGCAATGCCGGCTGTTCCGCATCCGCGCGAAAGCCCAGGGCGGCGCCATCCGCACCCGCTTGCGCCCGAAAACCTGCACTAGCAGATTGTTGGTGAGATCGTGGTGCCACGGCGTCAGCGTGCCTTTCGGTCCCAGCCAGAAAAAGCCGTCCCGATCCCCACGCGCTTCGAGCAGGTCGATCGGCGCCAGATCCTCCCACAGGATCGCGAGCGCCGCTGCGTTGGTGCCGCTGTTATAGGCCGTCAGATAGATGTCGTTGCTCGCTTCGCCCTTGCGCAGCCAGCCGATCAGTTCGCCGAAGCGGACGAGGCGGCGGTGATCATCCTTTGCGAGCTCATAATCGGAATCGCCGTCGCGCCCGACCTGCGCTTCGACCGTGGCATGGCCCGCGACACGCTCGAAATGATCGAGCGACCAGCGCGCCAGCGCCGGCCAATGATCGACGACGCCGGTGAGTTTCGCGGGCCGGTTGGCGTCGTAATATTGGCGGTAGAAGAGGCCCGGCGCGGGCTTGTCGAGCATGGCGAGCGCGAAGCCCCCATCCGCCTCGAACGCCAGCCGCTGCTGATTCGCGAGCAGCCAGTCCTGCTTCGCCATTCGCGCGGCCTGCCGGCGCAGCATCGCCGCCATCGGGTCTTTCGCCAGCCGGTCGATCTCATATTTCGCCGAGGCGGCCGACACGCCGGCGTCGCGCAACCGGGTGCCGAGCGCGGCATCATCCTCGCCGACGGCAAGTCCCGCGGCCAGCAATGCGCGTTTGTCGGGCTGGGACATCGGGCCTCCTCGCTCTCTTGCTTCCGGTTAGCGGAAGGAGCCGCTTCGCCTCAAGCGCCGATCGATGACAGAAGGATGACGCGCTCCAAATGAAAACGGCCGCGGGATCGCCCGCGGCCGTTTCCGAATCATGGCCGAAAGGCTCAGATCTTGCCGGTCAGTTCCGGCACGGCATTGAACAGATCGGCGACGAGGCCGAGGTCGGCGACCTGAAAGATCGGCGCGTCTTCGTCCTTGTTGATCGCGACGATGGTCTTGCTGTCCTTCATGCCGGCGAGGTGCTGGATCGCGCCCGAGATGCCGATCGCGAAATAGACTTCCGGCGCGACGATCTTGCCGGTCTGGCCGACCTGATAGTCGTTGGGGACATAGCCCGCATCGACCGCAGCGCGCGAAGCACCGAGCGCGGCGCCGAGCTTGTCGGCAAGCGGAACGATGACTTCCTGATATTTCTCGCTCGAACCCAGCGCACGGCCGCCCGAGACGATGATCTTCGCCGAGGTGAGCTCGGGGCGATCCTGCTTCGCGATCTCGGCGCCAACGAAGCTGGAGATTCCGGCGTCGCCACCCGCCGGGACGGCTTCGACGGCGCCCGAACCGCCGGTGCTGGCGGCCTTTTCGAAAGCGGTGCCGCGGATGGTCAGGACCAGCTTCGCGTCCGAGCTTTCGACGGTCGCGATCGCGTTGCCGGCGTAGATCGGGCGGGTGAAGGTCTTGGGCCCCTCGACCGACAGGATTTCCGAAATCTGCATCACGTCGAGCAGCGCGGCGACGCGCGGCGCGATGTTCTTGCCGGTCGTGGTGGCGGGCACGACGAACGCGTCATGGCTTGCCATCAGTTCGGCGACGAGCGGCGCGATATTTTCGGGCAGATTGTGACCGAAGGCAGCGTTGTCGGCGACATGCACCTTGCCGACACCGGCGATTTCCGACGCGGCCTTGGCGACGCCATCGACGCCAGCCCCGGCGACGAGAAGGTGGACTTCGCCGAGCTTCGAGGCGGCGGTCACCGCAGCGAGCGTGGCATCCTTGACGGCGCTACCGTCATGTTCGACCCAAACGAGCGTTTTCATGAATGCACTCCCATCGCCTTCAGCTTGGCAACCAGTTCATCGACATCGGCGACCTTGACGCCGGCCGAGCGGACGGGCGGCTCCGACACCTTGACCGTCTTGACGCGCGGCGCCGTGTCGACGCCATAATCGGCGGGCGACTTGGTATCGAGCGGCTTCGACTTCGCCTTCATGATGTTCGGCAGGCTCGCATAGCGCGGCTCGTTGAGGCGAAGATCGGTGGTAACGATCGCGGGAAGCTTGAGCTTCACCGTCTCGAGGCCGCCGTCGACTTCGCGCGTGACGCTCACATGGTCGCCATCGACGTTCACCGCGCTGGCGAAGGTGCCCTGCGCCCAGCCGGTCAATGCGGCGAGCATCTGGCCGGTCTGGTTGTTGTCGCCGTCGATCGCCTGCTTGCCGAGGATGACAAGGCCGGGCTGTTCGGCATCGGCGATCGCCTTGAAGATCTTCGCGAGCGCGAGCGGTTCGACCTCATCGTCGGTCTGCACGAGAATGGCGCGGTCGGCGCCCATCGCAAGCGCGGTGCGCAGCGTTTCCTGCGCCTTTGCCGGGCCGACGGATACGGCGACGATCTCGGTCGCGACGCCTTTTTCCTTCAGGCGGATCGCTTCTTCGACACCGATCTCGTCGAACGGGTTCATCGACATTTTGACATTCGCCAGGTCAACGCCCGTGCCGTCGGCCTTGACCCGCGGCTTGACGTTGTAATCGAGCACCCGCTTCACGGGGACGAGGATTTTCATGGGCTCAAAGCTCCTCTCGAAAAATTGTGCACTGCGCCATAATTGGCGTTTACGTAAACGTCAACCTTGCAGTCCCCACGAACCCCTTCTCCCTTGACGGGAGAAGGATAGGGAGCCTTATCGCCGTAGGCGATTAGGCGGACTTGGATGAGGGTGAGCGGAGCTATGCTCCGCGCGAGCCTACGGCTCGCATACCCCTCACCCAGCTTCGACTAGCGAGCAAGCTCGCAAGTCTCCGCAACCCTCTCCCGCAAGGGGAGAGGGGGTGGAACTTCACGCCGCCTTGGCGACCTCGGCAACGATCTTCTTCGCCGCGTCGCCCAGATCATTGGCGGCAACGATCGGCAGGCCCGAGTTCGCGAGAATGTCCTTGCCCTGCTGGACGTTCGTGCCTTCGAGGCGGACGACGAGCGGGACCGAGAGATTCACTTCCTTCGCCGCGGCGACGATGCCGTCGGCGATGATGTCGCACTTCATGATGCCGCCGAAGATATTGACCAGGATGCCCTCGACCGCCGGGTCCTTCAGGATGATCTTGAACGCCGCGGTGACCTTCTCCTTGCTGGCGCCGCCGCCGACGTCGAGGAAGTTCGCCGGGAAAGCGCCATTGAGCTTGATGATGTCCATCGTCGCCATCGCGAGGCCGGCGCCGTTGACCATGCAGCCGATGTTGCCGTCGAGCTTGATGTAGGCGAGGTCATATTCCGACGCCTCGACCTCGGCCGGGTCTTCCTCGGTCAGGTCGCGGAGGTCGGCGATATCCTTGTGGCGGAACATCGCATTGCCGTCGAAGCCGAGCTTGGCGTCGAGGACGAGCAGTTCGTCGCCGTTCGCGCCTTCGCAGACCGCGAGCGGGTTGATCTCGATCTGCTCGGCGTCGGTCGCGAGGAAAGCGTTGTAGAGCCCCGCGAGCGTCTTCGCCGCCTGCTTCGCGAGATCGCCTTCGAGTTCAAGCGCCGCGGCGACGCTGCGGCCGTGGTGCGGCATCAGGCCGGTCGCGGGGTCGATGACGATGGTGTGGATCTTGTCGGGCGTGTTGTGCGCGACGGTTTCGATGTCCATCCCGCCCTCGGTCGAGGCGACCACCGCGATGCGGCTGGTGGCGCGGTCGACGAGCAGCGCGAGATAATATTCCTTTTTGATGTCGGCGCCGTCGGTGATGTAGAGGCGATTGACCTGCTTGCCATGCTCGCCGGTCTGGATCGTCACCAGCGTGTTGCCGAGCATGTCCTTGGCCGCGGCCTCGACTTCCTCGAGCGTCTTGGCGAGGCGGACGCCGCCCTTGGCGTCGGGACCGAGCTCCTTGAACTTGCCCTTGCCGCGGCCGCCGGCGTGGATCTGCGCCTTCACGACATAGAGCGGCCCGGGAAGCTGCTTCGCCGCCGCGACGGCTTCCTCGACGCTCATCGCGGCAATGCCCTTGGGCACCGCGACGCCAAATTTCGCGAGCAGTTCTTTCGCCTGATATTCGTGGATGTTCATGAGGTCTGCCGGGCCTTTCGACTCTGGAAGGGGAGAAGAATGGCGCCGCATAAGCACAAGTTGCGCGGCAAGGCTACCCCTGCCGCGACAAGAGATTCTATCGAAGGAAGCCGATCACCTTGCTCTTTGTCATCCCGGCGAAGGCCGGGATCTCTCCCTCCCGTCATAACGCCCCGGCGAGATCCTGGCGTTCGCCGGGATGACGATGACGGGAAGCATGAACGAAGGTGTTAGCGCAGCGCGCAAAGCGCGGCGGAGCTTGTCGAAACCGTCAATATCTCGGGATCCTTGAGAGCGCGGACCTTGTGGAGGAACTGGTCGAGCGACAGATCGGTGATCCTTTTGTCCCTGAGGCTGCCGAGCGCCGAGAGGCGGCGGAGCTGGACGAGCGACAGGCGGTCGACCATCCGCTCGGCCATGCACGCCGACATCGCCTGCGACAGGCCGGCATTGTGGAGGCCGTTGCGGAGCCGCGTCTCGGGCGTCGCGCAGCTTGCGAGCGCGAGGCATCCGGCGATCAGGGGGAAAGCGATACAGGTCTTCATGCGCCGCCTATAATCGAAAGCGGCAAGACCACAAACCCCGCAGGACGCCCCTATCGCCCGTGGAATTCGGCGACCGCGCCCGACACCGCCTGCATCAGCGCCATGCGCTGCGGAATCGACGCGGTCGTGGTGCCCAGCATCACGACGATCGCATAGCGGGTGCCGTCGGGCGCGGTGGCGATGCCGATGTCATTATAGCCCGCGGTCATGCCGTTGAGATCCTGGCCGGTGCCGGTCTTGTGGAGGAATTGCCAGCCGGCGGGCAGGCCGGCCTTCAGCCGCTGCGGCCCGCTGTGCGTCCGCGTCATCACGCCGAGCAGATAGTCGGTCGATTCGGGCGACAGCAAGGTGCCGCGCGCAAGGCGGGTCAGCGCGCTCGCGATCGCCGCGGGGCTCGCGCCGTCGATCGGGTCGGCGAGATATTTGTCCATCGCCGCCTGGCGCGTCGCCATCGGAAGCGCCGCGCGCGCGGTCTGGAAGTTGCGGCCGAGCGAATAGCTCTGCTGCCAGGTCAGCCCCGCGGTCGCGCTTTGCAGCAGCCGTTCGCCGGGGCCGAAACGGATCGATCCCAGATCCTTCTTCGCGATGAAAGCGCGCACCGCACCCGGGCCACCGACGGTGCGCAGCAGGCTGTCGTTCGCCAGATTGTCGCTGTGCGTGATCGCGGTCTCGATGAGGTCGCGCACGCTCATCGTCACGCTGCCTTCCGAGCGCACGCGCGCGGCGAGCGGCTGGTGAAAGACCACCAGATCCTCGGGCCCGATGCGCACTTTCTGATCGAGGCTGATCCGGCCGCCGTCGACCGCGTCGAGGACGCTCATCGCGACCCACAGCTTCGATACGCTCTGTTGGGGGAAGAGGTCGGTGCCGCGCTGCGCGATCGCCCATTCGCCGTCGATGCGCTGGACCGCGATGCCGGTCTTGCCGGGAAAGGCGCGCCAGAGCGAAGCAATACGATCATTGAGGCCCGGCGCGGGACGGCGGAAGCCGGGGTCGAGCGTGCCGCGCGGCGGCGGCGCCGACGAGCGCACCGGCTCCCCGATCGGAACGGTGACCGCGCCCGGAGCGTGGGGCGCGGGCTGCGCCTGGCGCGGCGGCGGCGGCACCAGCGCCGCGCCGCTGACGCATCCTGCGAGCAACGTCGCGCCGATCGTCATGCCGAGCAGCGACCTGCCCGAAAACCGTAACTTCATTCCAACCCCGCGGCTGCGACCGTCTATATTGTCCCGACCCTTTTGGCCGCCCCCCTGCTCCCGCAGCCACAGGCGGCGGGCCAGCGATTTGCGACGAACGATTCCGCAGGCGCGATGAGCGGCGGGGCGGCAGCGATCAGGGGACGGGAGTCTGGCGGACGAGGCCCGGAAACAGCCGCTTCAGCGCCGCGAGCTTGGGCGCGTCCCAGCGGACGATATAGGGATTCGCAGGGTGGAGCCGCATGAAATTCTGGTGATAGGATTCGGCCGGATAAAAGCGCTTATAGGCTTCGATCGGGACGACGAGCCGCTTGGTATAATAGCCGCCCTTGCCGATCTGCGCGAGATAGGCGGTCGCGACCTGCCGCTGGGCCGCATCCATCGGCACGATCGCGGCGCGATATTGAGATCCGGCGTCGGGGCCCTGACGATTCTTCAGCGTCGGGTCGGCAACGACAGAGAACAGCACGCGCAGCAAGGTTCCATAGCTGACCTTGGTGGGATCATAGACGATCCGCACCGCCTCGGCATGGCCCGAGCTGCCGTCGTGGGTCAGTTCGTATTTCGCCGTCGCCGCGCTGCCGCCATGATAGCCCGCTTCGACCGAGATCACGCCCTTGACGTTGGAAAAGACGCCCTCGACGCCCCAGAAGCAGCCCCCGGCGAGCACCGCTGTGGCGCGCTTCGCGTTCACCGCGGGGTCATAGGCGGCGGCGGGCAGCTTGACGACATTCTCGGCCTGCGCGGGCGCGCATTGCGCGAGAAGCGGCGCCGCGAGCAACGCGGCGAACGCGCGCCGCATCGGCATTATAAGGGAAGCGCGAGCCCCGGATGCTGGAGCATCACGATCAGCCCGCCGATGGCGAAGCCGGCGAGCATGGTCGGAAACCAGTCGGAGCGGATCAGGGTGAGCATGGGAGCCTCGTGTCATGTTTATCGTTTCGCGGGCGATGCCGCCCTGGTTACACCGAACGATATGGCGCGCCCCTTGCCGCCGCGCAGTGATGGCGATCACCTATAGAGACGAGGGCTTACCGAAGGGTGAACCGGATGGTTGTGCAAGGTTCAGCTTCTCCCCTCCCGCGTGCGGGAGGGGAGACAGAGTCAGCTCAGCGCCGCGCAGGCCTGCTGGATGCGCACGCACGCTTCCTTGAGCGCCGCTTCGGATGTCGCATAGGAAACACGGAAGGCCGGCGACAGACCGAAAGCCCCCCCATGCACCGCCGCGACGCGCGCCGCGTCGAGGAAATAGTCGATCAGCATCTCGTCATTCTCGATGACGTGACCCGAAGGGGTCTTCTTGCCGATGCAGCCGCTCGCGTCGGGATAGACATAGAAGGCGCCGTCGGGGACCGGGCACGATAAGCCGGGCGCGTCGTTGAGCATCGCGACGACCATATCGCGACGCTTTTTGAACGCGGCGTTGCGGTCGTCGAGAAACTGCTGCGGCCCGCCGAGCGCCGCCGCCGCCGCCGCCTGCGCGATCGAGCAGGGGTTCGAGGTCGACTGCGACTGGAGCTTGCCCATCGCCTTGATGATCCAGGCAGGACCGCCGGCATAGCCGATGCGCCAGCCGGTCATCGCATAAGCCTTCGAACAGCCGTTCACAGTCAGGATGCGATCGGCGAGGTCCGGGCAGCGCTGCGCGAGCGTCGAGAAGGCGAAATCGGCGTACCAGACATGCTCGTACATATCGTCGGTCATTACCATCACATGGCTGTGACGGCGGATCACCTCGCCGATCGCGTCGATCTCCTCCGGCGCGTAAGCAGCGCCCGACGGGTTGGACGGCGAGTTGAACATCACCCAGCGCGTCTTCTTCGTGATCGCCTGGTCGAGCTGCGCCGGGGTGATCTTGTAATTCTGCGCCGCCGTTCCCTCGACGATCACGGGCGTGCCCCCGCAGAAAGCGACGATGTCGGGATAGCTCACCCAATAGGGCGCCGGGATGATCACCTCGTCGCCCGCATCGACCGTCGCGACGAGCGCGTTGAAGAGCGTGTGCTTGCCGCCGACGTTGACCGTGATCTGGTCGAGGCCGTAGTCGAGGCCGTTGTCGCGGCGGAACTTGCCGCGGATCGCTTCCTTGAGCGCGATCGTGCCGTCGACCAGCGTATATTTGGTCTGGCCGTTGCGGATCGCCTCGATCGCCGCTTCCTTGACGAAATCGGGGGTGTCGAAATCGGGCTCACCCGCCGAAAGGCCGATCACATCGACGCCTTCGGCCTTCAGCTTGGTCACGCGCGCGGTCATCGCGAGCGTCGCCGAGGGCTGGATGCGGTTCAAGGCAGCGGATGTATGCGGCTTCAGCGACATGGAAAGGCGGTCCTTCGCGAGCAAATGGACAGGAAATTGCGCGGGGCCGCGCCTAGAGCTTCCATCCGCAATTCGCAAGCGCGGCATGGGATAATTTACCTATGCAGGGCGAAGCTCAGCCTATCGCGGTAGCCGTACCGTCCACCAGCCGCGCCGGGATCAGGCCGCGCAGCGAATTACCGAGGAAGAAGCCGCTCGCAAGGTCGGCGAGGCGCAGGTGCGATTCGACCGCGCGGCCTTTCTCGATCAGCTCGGCGCGCAGCACGCCGGGAAGCAGGCCGAGCGCCAGCGGCGGCGTCAGCAGCAGCCCGTCGCGCTCGACGAAGATATTGCTCCAGCTTCCCTCGGTGACGAAACCAGGCTCGTCGACGAACACCACCTCCGCTGTGCCCCGCGCGGCGCGCGCGGCGTCATAAGGCGCGCGCAAACTGGTCTTGTGCAGGGCGCGGAAATCGCCCGCCGCCATCGGCGCCGGGCAGGCCGCGACCGGCACCGGCAGTTCGGCAAGCCGCGGTAGCGGCGACACCTCGACCGCGAGCGCGCCCGACCGCGCGAGCCGCATCCGCACCCGCGCCGCGCTGCGCAGACGGAAGGTCGCCGATTGCAGGCTATTGCGCGCGCCGTGCCGGTCGAACACGAAATCGAGCGCCGCGGCACTCGCCTTCATCCGCGCCAGATGGCCTTCGAGCCGCTGGACGCCCTCGACGGGATCGAAGAACATCGTTTCGATCAGGTCGAAGCTCTCGCCCGCTGCGCTCACAAATTCCCCCTTGGCCAGACATTCGCGCCATTCCTCGGCAGGCTGGCTGTCGGCGACGATTCCGGAACCGAGCCCCAGCGTGGCGCAAGCCGCGCTTTCCTGCAAGGGGCGCGTGGCGCAAGCGGCGCCGTCCCGCAAGTCCCCGTCCGGAAACACCAAAGTCCGGATCGCGACATTGAAGGCGGCGTCGCCGCCCGCTTCGATGAAACCGATCGAGCCCGTGTAGAGCCCGCGCGGTTCGATCTCCAGCGCGTCGATGATCTCCATCGCGCGCACCTTCGGCGCCCCCGTGATCGACCCGCAGGGAAAGGCAGCGCGCAGCACATCGGCCGCCCCCGCGCCGTCGGGCAGCGCCGCCGACACGTCGGAGACGAGCTGGTGGATCGTCGGAAAGCTCTCGACGCGGAAGAGCTCGGGCACCGTCACCGTTCCCGGCACCGCGACGCGCGACAGGTCGTTGCGGATCAGGTCAACGATCATCAGATTTTCGGCGCGCTGCTTGGGGTCTTCGGCCAGTTCGCGCGCCGCCGCGGCATCGGCGTCGGCGTCGGCACGCCGTTCGGCAGTCCCCTTCATCGGCCGCGCCATCACCTGCCCCTCGCGCAAAGCGAAGAAAAGCTCGGGCGACAGCGAGGCGACCGCCCGCTCGCCGGTCCACAGGAAACCGCCATAGCCCGCGCGCGCGGTGCGCCGCAGCCGCGCATAGACGGCGAGCGGATCGCCGAGCAGCGGCACATCGGCGCGGAAGGTCAGGTTCGCCTGATAGATGTCGCCGGCGCGAATATAGGCGAGCACTTGCTCGACCGCGGCCAGATAGTCGGCGGGATCGATGCGCGGGCGGGGCGCGCCGACCCACGCGGCGGCGGGATCGGGAAGCCATTCGGCGACGGCATCGGGCGCGATCCGCTCGACCGTCTCGAACAGGCCGAACCACGCAAGCGGAAGGTCGCCGCCCGCATCGGCATCCCCTGCCCCCCCACGCCAAGCCGGCGCAAAGCCCCGGCCGGCTTCATAGGCGAGATAGCCTGCGACATGGAGCCCGCGCGCGCGCGCCGCGTCGAGCGCATCAAGCAGCGCCCCCATGTCGCCGACGCGCGCCGCGACCAGCGTGCCGACCGGATGCCGGAACAGTCGCGCGGGCGCTGCGCCATCGCGACGCGCATCGTCGAGCAGGACGAAAGGCACAGCGCCTTCGCCGACGGCCAGCCGCTTCTCCATATCCGATGCCTGCCCGAAATCCGCCGGTGCCGGTCAGCGTTCGCGGCGAACGCGAATGGCGGGTCGTCCTTCGAGGCTGAGGAAATAGCTGCCGAGCGACGCGGTCTTGATCTGGATCTTCTGCCCCGGCCGCGGCGACAGCGCCATCCGACGGTCGTCGATCTGAAGCCAGACCGAACCGTCCGCCATCGCGATGCGATAGCGCCCGCCCTCGACCTGCGACGAGGAAGCGACGGTCGTGTCGATGCTCTTCACCTCATCTTCGTCATCGCCGCCGAAGATGCCGAGGTCGGGCAAGGTGAAGCCGAAAAGACCGCGCCGCGTCTTCTTCACCGTTTCGCGGTCGGCGAAGCTGATCTCGCGCTGGGTATCGGCGGTCTGCAACTCACCGACCTCGCGATCGAAGCAGGCAAGGCGCGCCGTCGGATCGGCGATGTCGCGGCAGTTATAGAGTTCCTGAATCTGGGCCGGACGCGGCGGCGGCTCCTTGTCCTTTGCGGCGGCGGGAGCGGCTGCGGCGACCGCGGCAAGAACAGCGAGCGGCGCGATCAGGCGCATGGACAGGTGCGGCATGGCGATCCCCTGGAAATTCGAACGCCCTTGCCTAGCCGTCGCGCCGCCGCGCCGCAAGCACGACCCCCGATTGCGATATGCGGCGGCGCTGCTTAGAGTGATGTCAGTAACGAGCATAGAAAGGACGAATCCCGGCCATGCCGAGCCCCCATGACTGGTCGCACGATTATCGCCATCCGACCGCATGGGATCAGCCCTTCGCTCCCCTCTCGCTTCCCGACATGCTCGCGGCGAGCGCCGCGCGCAAAGGCGATGCACCGATGCTCGATTTCATGGGGCGGCATTTTTCCTATGCCGAGGTCGCCGATGGCGTCGCGCGTGTCGCGCGCGGGCTGCAACAGCGCGGCATCGGCAAGGGAAGCCGCGTCGGGCTCTTCCTGCCCAATGTACCGCATTATGTCGCGGCCTATTATGGCGCGCTCGCCGCCGGGGCGACGGTGGTCAATTTCTCGCCGCTCTATACCGTCGCCGAGCTTGAGGCGCAGGTCGAGGATTCGGGCACCGACACGCTGGTCACGCTCAGCGCAGCGGCGCTGTTGCCGACCGCGCTCGCGGTCCTCGACGGGTCGAGCCTCAAGCATCTTGTCGTCGGATCGATCGCGGGCGGACTGCCGCCCGCGAAGTCGGTCCTCTACCGATTGTTCAAGACAAAAGAGGTCGCCGCGCTGCCCGCCGATCCGCGTATCATCCGCTTTTCGGCGCTCATCGCCAACGACGGGCACCCCGACCCGGTGGCGATCGATGCGGAGCGGGACGTCGCGCTGATCCAATATACCGGCGGCACCACCGGCACGCCAAAAGGCGCGAAGCTCACCCACCAGAATCTCACCGCCAATGCGCGGCAGGTCAATGCGATCGATCCCGATCACGATGCGGGCGACCGCATCCTGGGGGTGCTGCCCTTCTTCCACGTCTTTGCGAACACCTGCGTCCTCAATCGCACGATACTCAACGGCGGGATGATCACGATGCTGCCGCGCTTCGACGCCAAGGCGGCACTTGCGGCGATCACGCGGACCAAGGCCACCGCGCTGCCCGGCGTCCCGACCATGTATCAGGCGCTGCTCGACCATCCCGACCTCGCGAAGACCGACTTTTCTTCGCTGCGCGTCTGCATTTCGGGCGGCGCGCCGATGCCCGCCGAGCTGCGCGAGAAATTCATCGCCGCGACCGGCGCCTCGCTCGTCGAGGGCTATGGCCTCACCGAAAGCTCGGGAGTCGTCGCGACCAACCCCTATGACGGCCCGGTCAAACCCGGCACGATCGGCCAGCCGATCCCCGCGACGCGCATCCGCCTGTTGGGCCGCGATGATCCCACGCAGGACGCCGCGCCGGGCGAAGCGGGCGAACTTGCGGTCAAGGGGCCGCAGATCATGCAGGGATACTGGAACCGGGCCGAGGCCGACGGGGACAGCTTTACGGAGGACGGCTGGCTGCGCACCGGCGACGTCGCGGCGATCGACGGCGACGGCTATATCCGCATCGTCGACCGGCTGAAGGACATGATCGCGGTCGGCGGCTTCAAAGTCTATCCGAGCGTGATCGAGGCGCATCTCCACGAACATCCCGCGGTCAAGGAGGCGATCGTCCTCGGCGTCCCCGACGCCTATCGCGGCGAGACGCCCAAGGCGTTCGTGACGCTGGAGGAAGGCTATGAGGTGTCGGGCGAAGCCCTCGCCGCCTGGCTCAACGCCCGGCTCGGCAAACATGAGCGGGTGAGCGCGGTCGAGGTGCGGAGCAGTCTGCCCAAGACGATGATCGGCAAGCTCGACCGGAAGGCGCTCAGGGCAGAGGCGTCCCAATGACACTCCCTATCCGTCACCCCCGCTAAGGCGGGAGCTTAACAAAGCTCGTCATTCCCGCGAAAGCGGGAACCCAGAGCGTGCGTCAGCTAACTCCGCACTGGGTTCCCGCTTTCGCGGGAATGACGAAGGGGGGATATGAATTGTTGCAATGAGACATTGTAACCTCTGTCATGTTATGCCATATCAAACCCCGCAGTTGGACCAACGGAGAATCGGGTGACCCAAGTCGCCAGTCACAGCCATGCATGGCCGCGCCTCGGCGCGATGGTGCGGGCTGCGCGCGATTCGCGGCCGCTGACCTCGCTGTCGGGCGATCAGCTCGCGATGGGATTGTCGGGACTCTGCCTCGTCCATTGCCTCGCGACGACGATCTTCTTCGCGTCGATCGCCTCGGTCGGCGGGGTATTCCTCGAAAACCATCTCTTTCACGAGGTCGGCCTCGCCATCGCGATCGGTTTCGCGCTGGTAACGCTGGTTTCGGGGGTGCTCAGTCACGGCTATATGATGCCCTTCGGCGTCGGCTGCTTCGGGCTCGGCATGATGGCGGGGGCGCTGGCGCGGCCGCACGACGGCAGCGAAGTGCTGGCGACGATGATCGGCGTCGCGATCGTCGCGCTCGGCCACGATCTCAACCGCCGCGCGCGCCACTGATACGCATTGCCCGCAACTTGCGGGCCGCGCCCAAAGCGCCTACATTATCGCCATGGGCAAGCATGATCATGCGCATATCGAGGCCAGCGGCGCCTCGCTCGCCAGCGCGGCGCAAACCGCGCTCGAGGGCGCGGGCGAAGCCTGGACCGACATGCGCGCGCAGATCTTCGACGCCGTCGCCGAAATCGGCAAGCCCGCGAGCGCCTATGAGATCGCCGACATCGTGTCGCAGAAGCGCGGCAAACGCGTCGCGCCGAACAGCGTCTATCGCATCCTCGACCTGTTCGTCGCGAACAACCTCGTCCGCCGGGTCGAGAGCGCCAACGCCTTCGTCGCGAACAGCCATCCGGGCTGCCTTCACGATTGCATCTTCCTGATCTGCGACAGCTGCGGCAGCGCGGTGCATATCGACAACGACAAGATTTCCGACGGCGTCCGCGCCGCCGCCGACGCGACGGGCTTTGCCGCCGAACGCCCGGTGATCGAAGTGCGCGGCAAATGCGCCGAGTGCCAATAGATTGAGCGCGGCGGCGCTGCCGGCGGCACGCTGGTGGCACGCGGCGCTGTTCCTCGGTTTCGGCGTCATTCTGGTCGGCTTGTGGCTCGGCCAGACCTTCCCGCAGGATAGCTTCGCCGCCGAGCCGGGCTATGGCGCGCCCGTCCTCGCCTTTGAATTCGCGGGCAGTCAGGACGATCTGATCGCCGTATTCGGTCCCGATCACGACGCGCGGCAGGTCGGTCGCCTCGCGATGATGCGGACGGGCAACGAGCGCGACTATCTCTACATGCTGCTCTACGCGGGCTTTCTCGGCTGCGGATTGATCGCGCTGGCGCGTGAGACCGGGCTGAAGATCATCTCGTTCGCCGCAGCGCTACCCGTCCTTACAGCGCTCTGCGATGCAAGGGAGAATTGGCTTCTCTTCGACATCCAGGCGGCTTTCACCGCCGGCGATTATTCGCCCGCGATGGCGAGCTTGCCTTATCCGGTCGCTGCGAAATTCGTGCTGCTCGCGCTCACCAATATCGCGGTCGGTCTGGCGCTGGCACGGCTCGGCGGGCGCTGGTGGACGCTTGCGGGAACGCTCGTGATCGTCGCCTGCGTGCCCGCGCTGATGGCGATCGCCCTCCCCGCGCGCTACGGCTGGACGCTGCTCGCGGCGACCGGCGGCGGCTGGATCGCGCTGCTCGGCACCGCGGCGATCGCATGTTGGCGCGCGTTCGCGCAAAAGCGGCCGTTGGTCGAAGCCGAACCGCCCGAGGTGCTTCAGCGACCCGTTCCGGCACGTCCCGCGCCAGGGCGCCCGACCTTTGGCCGGCGCCGGTCCTGACCCCTCTTCCCGTCGCGGCGATGCGGGTCTAGGGAGACCGGCGAATCCTGCCACAAGGGGGAAAGGCTGCACCCATGAACACCGTCATCATCCGCGAGGACGACCTCGTCGAAACGATCGCCGACGCGCTCCAGTACATCAGCTATTTCCACCCGATGGACTATATCCGCGCGCTGGGTGCCGCCTATGAGCGCGAGGTGTCGCCCGCCGCGAAGGACGCGATGGCGCAGATTCTCTCGAACAGCCGGATGTGCGCCGAGGGGCATCGCCCGATCTGCCAGGACACCGGCATCGTCACCGTCTTCATCAAATGGGGTATGGACTGCCGCCTCGACAGCCCGCGCAGCCTGCAGCAGGTCGTCGATGAGGGCGTCCGCAAGGCCTATCTCCATCCCGACAACAAGCTGCGCGCGTCGATCCTCGCCGATCCGGCGTTCAGCCGCGTCAACACCAAGGACAACACGCCCTCGGTCCTCAATGTCGAGATGGTGCCGGGCGACAAGGTGCATATCGACGTCGCGGCGAAGGGCGGCGGCAGCGAGAACAAGTCGAAGTTCAAGATGCTCAACCCCAGCGACTCGATCGTCGACTGGGTGCTCGACATGGTGCCGCAGATGGGCGCCGGTTGGTGCCCGCCCGGCATGCTCGGCATCGGCATCGGCGGCACCGCGGAAAAGGCGATGCTGCTCGCCAAACAGTCGCTGATGGACCCGATCGACATGACCGAACTGCTCGCGCGTGGGCCGTCGTCACCGATCGAGGAATTGCGCGTCGAGTTGTATGAAAAGGTCAACGCGCTCGGCATAGGCGCGCAGGGACTCGGCGGCCTCGCGACCGTGCTCGACATCAAGATCAGGGACTGGCCGACGCACGCGGCGTCGAAGCCGGTCGCGATGATCCCGAACTGCGCCGCCACGCGCCACGCGCATGTCACGCTCGACGGCAGCGGGCCGGCCTTCCTCGAACCGCCGATGCTCGCCGACTATCCGCAGATCGACTGGACGCCCGACAAGGCCGCGATCCGCGTCGACCTCGACACGCTGACGCCCGAGGTCGTCGCAAGCTGGAAACAGGGCGACCGCATCCTCCTCAATGGCAAGATGCTCACCGGCCGCGACGCCGCGCACAAGCGCATAGCCGACATGCTCGCCAAGGGCGAGGAACTGCCCGTCGAATTCAAGGGCCGCGTCATCTATTATGTCGGCCCGGTCGACCCGGTCGGCGAGGAGATCGTCGGCCCCGCGGGCCCGACCACGGCGACGCGCATGGACAAGTTCATGGACATGATGCTGGAGCAGGGCCTGCTCGCCTGCGTCGGCAAGGCCGAACGCGGCCCCGCCGCGACCCAGGCGATCGCGAAGCACAAGAGCGCCTATCTGATGGCGGTCGGCGGCGCGGCGTACCTCGTCGCGCGCGCGATCAAGGGCTCAAAGGTCGTCGGCTTCGCCGACCTCGGCATGGAGGCGATCTACGAATTCGAGGTCAAGGACTTCCCTGTCACTGTCGCGGTCGACAGCGAAGGCCAGAACGTCCACGTCAACGCGCCGCTGCTGTGGCAGAAAAGGATCAGGGACGAGGGGTTGCTGGAGAAGGCGTGAGATTCCCCTTATCCTTTCTCCGTCACCCCGGCGAAGGCCGGGGTCTCGCCCTATCGACCATCAACCTCCGAAGCGGCGAGATCCCGGCCTTCGCCGGGGTGACGAAGTGGGAAAGTGGGAGAGCGCCATGGCAAAGAGCGAAGCGGTCGATCTTCACTCCCCTCTCTCGCCCGAGGCGATCGCGCACAAGCTGAAGGCGATCATGGCCGACCCCATGGACGGCGCGAAGGCGCGGGTGTTCGGGAGCGGCGATCAATATGTGATGCGACTACGCTATGCGCGCCGCAACGTGCAGAATGCGATGGCGCCCGAACTCGAAGCCTCGATGGAGCCCTATGCGGGGGGGACGCGCATCACCGGCACGCTCGGGCGATCGACCGCGGGGCGGCTGTTTCCTTACATCTGGTTCGGTTTCCTCTCGATCTTCGTGATCGTCGGCGCGGCGATCGTCTGGTTCGTTCCCGGCACGCTGCTGTTCGGCGCGATCTTTACCGGCATTCCGATGTTGATGATGGTGATGGGCGCCGCCGCGATGCGCGTGGGCGGCGACGGATCGAAGGACCGCGAGGAAATCCTGGCCTTTCTGCGCCGCGAACTCGATGCCCGGCCGATCTGAAGGAGAAGGGAGCATGGCCGAAGACCTCAACGGCGTCGCACATGTCATTTTGACCGCGGGCGATTTCGCGCGCTCAACGGCTTTCTGGCGCGATGTCATCGCCTGGCTCGGGCTCAAGAAAGTGCTCGACAGCGAGCATATGCTCTATGGCGTCGGCGGCCGCACCGCGATCGGCATCCGCCCGCCGAGTCCCGATCATGTCGGCAAGCGCTTCGATCAAGGTGCACCGGGGCTGCATCATGCGTGCTTCCGTATGCGCGACCGCGCGGCAGTCGATCGAATCCACGATTTCCTGAAAGACCGGGGCGACATCCATATCGTCCACCGCCCGCAGGAGGAGCCGTGGGCGCCCGGCTATTATTCGATCCTGTTCGAGGATCCCGATGGCATCCGCGTCGAATTCAACCATGTCCCCGGCAACGGCCTGCTCGCTGAAGGACAGGAAATCGGCGGCGCCGGGATATTCGATGACGGTTAGAATCCATAGACCAAGGTGAAGCGCGTCAGCGTATCGACCTTCTCGATCCCCGGCGGCGGACGGGTATCGATATCGGCCGAATAGGAAAAGCGCGCCGACAGCGCACCGGTCAGCTTCGCATTGAGCGCGGTCAGCGAGCTGGTGACGCTGTTGTGCTGGCCGACGATCGTCGAGGCGGTCTGCGTCAGGCGTAGGGTCGGCGACAGGTTCCAGCCGAAATCGAGCCCCGCGAGCCCGGTCAGCTCGCTTTCGTTCTGTCCGCGGCCGGGCAGATAGTCGGTCTCGCGCCACGCCGGCCCCGCCTTCAGGTTCAGCGTCATCGCCTTGTTCGCGATCACCTTGTAGCCCATGCCCGCCGATGCGTTCCAGCGGTTGCCGAAACCCAGGATGCGGTCGCGCTCCCAGCGGCCAAGGCCATAAGCGAAAGCGCGCTCGCCGACGCGAATCTGCGGCTCATATTCGACCAGATAGCGCTCCATCGACGTGCTGCCGCCCGTCCGCTGATAATCGGCCTGGGCGCGAAAGCGCTGGTCCCAGTCGATCCCCTTGCGATTGAGCGCCAGCCCCAGGCTGAGCCCCGTCGAGCTGGTGTTGCCGCTGCTCTGCGACGCGCCGATCTGTCCCTCGCCCTTCCAGTTCTGCCAGAATTTCGCGGCGGCGAGCTTGGCGCGCGCCGCGTCGGCCGCCGCTTTCTTCTCCGCGGTCCGCCTGGCGCGATAATCGACGAGCATCGCGTCGATGTCGGCGATCCGTTCGGGGTTGGTCTTCTTCGCCAGTGCGCCCACCGCCTCGACGTCGCCGTCCTTCCTGGTCGCCATCGCCGCCGCCAGCATTTGCCGGATCGGGTCGGGCTCCGGCTTGCTTTCGTGCTGTGCCTGCCAGGCGGCAAGAATCGCCTCGATCTCGCCCACCGATTTGGGGTTGGTCGCCTTTGCCAGCGATACGACGATTTCGATATCCTTGCCCTCGCCGCTCGCGAGCGCGGCATCGATCATCGCGCGCACCGGATCGGGCAAGGGCCGCGGCAGTTCCTCCAATACCCCTGCGGTCAGCGGGACGATCAGCGCGGGCAGCGCCGGATCGGGAACGGACGCGAACGCCGGCGGGGCGCCAGCGGCCATCAGGAGAGCGGGGGCCAACAGGCCGGGCGCGATGAAGCGGGGGAGAGCTGTCATCGAAAGGATCCTTCGCTGGGGCGGGGGGCTTCGTGCGATCGGCCGACGGACCCATACCGCGGCGCGCGGGCCTTATAGACGCAATTTCGCTGGCAATTCCACCCCACACGCCCCATTTGCGATGCTATGTGGATCGCGATCATCGCCATTTTCTGCGCCGGTGTCGGCAATTTCGCGATGCACCGCGCCTTCATGGAAAGCGACGACCCGCTGATCCGGCAGATGGTCCAGCCGCTCGCCGAACGCGCGGGGCCGAACATCACCTATCTCTTCGAGTTTCTGCTGCTCGTCGGCGCGATGGCGATCGCGACGCGTAACTGGTTCACCGGCCTGCTGCTCTATGGCCTTTACACCATCTTCAACGCGATGGCGTTCAGCTGGGTCATGCACCGGCCGCGATAGATGGCCTCACGCAAAGGCGCGAAGGCGCAAAGGAAGCGGGCTCACACAAAGACACAAAGAGGGCGCAAGCCTCGCTGAAGTAGCCTGCCGCCGCAGGCGGCTATTGATAAATGCGCTTCGCGCGGAAGTTCGAGCGGGGCCGGTTCAATGCCCCACCCTCTTTGTGTCTTTGTGTGAGACGTCTTCTTCTTTGCGTCTTCGCGCCTTTGCGTGAGATTATCCGTCACGCCACGCCGTGATACCACCAGACGCCGTCGCGGTTCTCACGCTTGACGCGGCCCTCGACCTCCAGCCGCTTGAGGTGCGCGAAGGCTTCGCCGGTCGCGAGGCCCTGATTGTGGCTGCCGATCGGGCGGTTGAAGAGCAAGGGAAAGCTGTCGACCGCGCGCAGCGGCGCTTTCGCGGCGGCTTCGGCGAGATTGTAGAGCCGCATCCGGTGCTCGTCGCGCAGCGCCATCAGGCGAACGTGCAGTCCCTTGAAGGGCTCGCCATGCGCAGGGCAGACGATCACGTCCGCCGGGATGGTCGCGAGCAATTTGTCGATCGAGGCGAGCCATTCTCCGAGCGGATCGGCATCGGGTTCGGTGATGTTGACCGACACGTTCGAGCTGATCCGCGGCAGTACCTGATCGCCCGACACCAGCACGCCCTCACGCTCGTTCCACAGGCACGCATGTTCGGGGCTGTGCCCCGACCCGGTGACGACGCGCCAGCGATGCGCCCCCATGTCGAGGACGTCGCCGTCCTTGATTCGCGCGTAGCTGCGCGGCAGCGGGAAGACCATCATGCCGAAGCGGCCCCAGCCCTCCGCCTTCTGCCGCTCGATCGCTTCCTCGTCCCAGCCCGCGGCACGCGACTGCACCAGCGCCTCTTCGGGCGTGGTGTCGCTCGTATCGGCGACGATCGTACGCGCGGTCAGCATCTCGCCGCGCGTCATCCACAGCTTGACGCCCTGCTTCTTCGCGATCCAGCCCGCGAGGCCGATATGGTCGGGGTGCAGGTGGGTGCCGAAGACGCGGGTGATCCGCTTGTCCGCAAGCGCGCCGGCGTACAGCGCTTTCCACGCGTCCGAGCAGATCGTCAGGCAGATGCCGGTGTCGACGACCGCGACCCCCTCGCCCGCCGCATCGGCGTCGTCGAGCAGCCAGCTATTGATATGGCCGAGCGAGCCGGGCATCGGCAGCCGCGCCCAGCTGATGCCATCGGCGATGCGGATCGTCTCGCCCGCCCCCGGCGCCGCCTCGCCCCACGGGTAAGTGAGGCCGGCGTGGCTCGTCGCGGTGAAGCTGTCGTCCTGGGTCAGCGACGCGTCGGGAGAACCGCTGGCCGCGGGGATATTATCGTCGTCGCCCGCGCCTGCCATCGGATCAGGCTTCGTTGCCGGCTTCGGCATCCTCGGCCGCGCGCGCTTCGGCGGCGGCGGTGCGCTCGGCACGCAGTTCCTCGAGCAGCGCCTCGCGGTCGCCTTCGAGGCGACTGTCCTCGGGCGCCTTGATTCCGGCTTTCTTCGCCGCCTTGGCGACCAGTGCATCGAGTTCGCGCTGCGAGCAGAGGCCGAGGGTCACCGGATCCTTGGGCACGATGTTCGCGCTGTTCCAGTGGCTGCGCTCGCGGATCGCGTTGATCGTGTTGCGCGTCGTGCCGATCAGCTTGCCGATCGCGCCGTCCGACACTTCGGGATGGTTCTTGAGGATCCAGGCGATGCCGTCGGGCTTGTCCTGGCGCTTGCTGACCGGCGTGTAGCGCGGCCCACGGGTGCGGCGAATCGTATCCTGCCCCTGCACGCTCATCTTGAGCTTGTAGTCGGGATCCTTCTGGCCCTTTTCGATCTCGTCCATCGACAGCTCGTGCGCGCGCACCGGATCGCGGCCGGTATATTTGGTCGCCGCGGTCTCGTCGGCGATCGCCTGAACTTCCAGGATGTGGATGCCGCAATATTCGGCGATCTGGGCAAAGGTAAGGCCGGTGTTGTCGACCAGCCAGGCGGCGGTCGCGTGCGGCATCAGCGGGGTCGGATTGGCATTGGCCATGGGTAATCTCCAAAAGCGGAAATAATAAGGGCCGCCCCTCGCGGGGCGGCCGGACATTGGCGGCGGCTATATGCCGAATTGGCAGAAGGGGCAAGAGTGCGGATTCGGCTCATGCCTCGGAAGGACAAAGACGGCGGCGGCTCTCACCGCTCGCCGCCTGCTCACAGAGGCAGCGTCTCCGGTGAACCGGGCGATTCCATCAATGTCCGGACGATGCTCAGGACGCAAGTGGCAGCGATGACCAGCGCAGTACCTGCAAACAACCCGATCGCGCCCCACGGATAAAAGCCGAACGGATCCGCCGCCGGTCGCGTCAGCCAGCCGACCGACACTATCGCAAGCGGCGCCGCACACAGCACGGCCCACAACAGGTGGCGCCGGGCCAGTACAGCCACGATGCAACAGATAGCCCAAACGGCGAACAACAGCATGCCGAGACGCTATCACCCGCAGCGCCGCACGGCAATGTCGGCGCCGCGCGCGCTCACACCGTCAGCACGATCTTTCCGACATGCTCGCCCGCCTGCATCCGCGCATGGGCAGCGGCGGCTTCGGCGAGAGGGAAGCTCCGGTCCATCGCGGGTTTCCAGCCGCCCTCGGCCAGGCGCGGCCACAGCGTGCGGTGGAGTTCGTCGGCGAGCAGCGCCTTGAACTCGGCGCTGCGCGCACGCAGCGTCGAGCCGGTCATCGTCAGCCGGCGGCGCATGAGCTGCGAAATGTCGACCTCGACTTTCGCGCCGCGCTGGAAGGCGATCGTCACATGGCGGCCGTCCTCGGCAAGGCAGGCGAGGTTGCGCGGCAGATAGTCACCGCCGACCATGTCGAGGACGATGTTGACGCCCTCGCCGCCGGTGAAGGCCATGACCGCCTCGACATAATCCTCGGTCGAATAATCGACGGCAAGATCAGCGCCGAGCGCGCGCGCCGCGTCGCACTTCGCGGCGCTGCCGCAGGTGACGATCGTGCGGATGCCGAACAGCTTGCAAAGGCCGATCGCGGTCGTGCCGATACCGCTGGTGCCGCCGTGGATCAGCACGGTCTCACCCTCGCGGACATAGCCGCGCTCGAACAGATTGTGCCAGACGGTGAAGACGGTTTCGGGCAGCGCCGCGGCCTCCGCCATCGAAAAGCCCTTCGGCACCGGCAGACAGCTTCCCGCCGGCGCGGCGCAATATTCGGCATAGCCGCCGCCCGCGACCAACGCGCAGACCGCCTGGCCCAGCAGTTCGGGATCGCCGCCCGGCCCGACCGCGACGACGGTGCCCGCGACCTCCAGCCCCGGCAGGTCCGACGCGCCCGGCGGCGGCGGATAGAAGCCCATGCGCTGCAGCACGTCGGGGCGGTTGACCCCTGCCGCCGCGACGCGGATCAGAAGCTCGCCCGGTCCCGGCCGCGGCACCGGCCGCGTTTCGGGCACAAGAACCTCCGGTCCGCCGGGCTCGCGAATCGCGATGGCGGTCATGGTTTCGGGCAGGCTGGTCACGCGCGTCATTCCCCCACTGGTCTTTTGGTCCCGCTGGCCGCCTTATTGACAGCAAGGGGAGTCGGGTCAACAGTCCGCGCGCTTTGCAAATCAGATGGATAGTGTGCAGGGACCAGCGAGAGAAAGGACGTGCCATGGACGATGACGACCTTCCCCGCCGCCGGGACGACGCGCTCGCCGCGCTGACCCGCCAGTCGCTCGACCCGCTGTCGGTCGCCGAACTCGATGAGCGCATCGCGGTGCTGGAGGCCGAGATCGCACGCGTGAAGGCGCACAAGGCCGCCGCCGGGGGCTTCAAGGCGAACGCCGAGGCGCTGTTCCGGAAGGGGTAAATATCGAAACCTCCCTCCCCTTCAGGGGAGGGCAGCGAGACTTGCCAGCTTGCTGGCATTAGTCGCAGCGGGTGGAGCCAGCGGCCTTGCGCAAGGCCGCGGGCCCCCACCCCAACCCCTCCCCTGAAGGGGAGGGGCTTTTACGGCCTCACGCCAC
This sequence comes from Sphingopyxis sp. DBS4, assembly GCF_024628865.1. Lineage (NCBI taxonomy): Bacteria > Pseudomonadati > Pseudomonadota > Alphaproteobacteria > Sphingomonadales > Sphingopyxidaceae > Sphingopyxis > Sphingopyxis sp. DBS4. The sequence continues at coordinate 275,296 of NZ_CP102384.1, read as the reverse complement.
CTTGGCGTAGCGCAGCAAATCGACCATCCTGAAATCGTCGCCTTTCTTCGACGGATCGACGGTCGGCAGGAACGGCTGCCATTCGGGGTCCTGCGCCAGATAGGAGCCCTTGTCGCCCTGGAGCAGCCCGAGGAAAACCTCGGTCACGATCCGCGCGCCGACCGGGCCGAGCCGCTCGCCATTCTCGACCGTCTGCGCCTCGCGCAGGATATAGAACCACAGCGGGGTGCGGTCGTCGAGCCCGTGGGGCTTGAGATCGGCAAGGTCGCCCTTCGACAGTTCGGGCAGCTTCATCGCCCGCGCGACGCGCTGGCCCGAAGGGAGCGCGAAGGTCAGGTGGCGCAGCAGGTTGCGCTGCGCGAGCGACGCCGGGTTGGTCTTGGGATCGGGGTTGGGCACCACCGAGCCCGGCAGGCGGAACAGCGCGGTCGACAGCGTCGTGTCGATCTTCTTGTTCGGCTTCACATTGCCGTCGGCGAAGTCGAAGAAGGTCGGCCAGTCGACGAAGCGCCGCGGCGCGCGGCAGCCGCCCGACAGATCGTCGGGATCGTCGGGGTCCGACGGGGTCGGCTTGAAGATCATCGCGAAGAAGGGATTGCCCCCATTGCCGGTGAAGTTCGCACGGTACGACGGCCGTATCTGGCTATGCCCGAAGCGATAGGCAGCGACCGAGAATTCGACCGGAATATAGGGCTCGTTGTGCCAGCTGTAATATTTGCGCCCGTTCTGGAGCACGTCGTCGACCACCGTGTCGCCGCAGGTCCGGCGCAGGAATTCATGAACGACCATCCATTGATAGTGCCAGCGCACGATCCGCTGCGCCTCGGCGAAAATCTCGTCGGAGCCGGTCAGCTTGATCTTGGTCTTCACATAGTCGACGACTTCGTTGTGGAACTTCAGGAAAGCGACCTGAAGCTGGCTGATGATCAGATTCTCGTCGTCGCGCGGATCGCCGATCAGCGCGACCTTCTGGCTGTTGCGCGGCAGGTCGAACTTGTTCGCGGTGCCGGTGGCCTCGAGCAGGAACTTGCCGCCCTTGCCGCCCTGCGTGTCGTAGAGATGCGGACTGCCGCCCGGCCCGGCGCCATAGACATTGTCGAGGCCGAGGCTGGGGGTGCGGAAATTGGCGATCTGCTCGGGGTCCGCCTGCCGTTCGAGGCTGGAGGTCGGATCGAAGGTCATGTCGTGATCGAGGAACTGGCCGAGGAAGGTGAAGCCCGCGGTCAGATTGGGATTGTCGCTGTTCTTCGCCGACAGCGCCGGGTCGGTGATCAACTCGGCCGGAGTCTTGGTCAGATTGTCCTTGGCATCCATGATGCCGCCGGGCTTGCCGATCTCCATCAGCGCGGCGCGGACGTCGGGGGTGTCGGCGGCAAAGGGCGGAAGCTCTCCGAACAGGCGGCCGAAGCGGCCCGCATCCGAATATTTCGAGCGCGGCGGAACGATGTCGCGCGGATATACGCCGTGACGAGGCATGGCAGTCTCTCCTGCTATTTTTTCTAACGATGTGCGATTGTCGGGAGGGCTTCGCCGATGGAAGACGGCGCGCATCCGCTGTTCTGGCACGACACCAAGAGGGGCAGGCTGCACGCTGCGGTCGCGGAGGCCAAGAAGATTGAGGGCTAATTTCCGGTTTACCTGCCCGGTTGCCGCAAAGGCGCGATGGGCCGTGCATTTGGTGCGGAGGCCGTCGCCGTGCGGCAGCTTGCCAAGCGGCGCGAAGGGACCGAAAGGACGGCGATGGATTTCGACGACCAGCTCCGCCGCTATTTCGGCACCGCCGACCTCGCGGCAATCCACCCGGAAGCGCACGCCGCCGGGACCGAACGTATGCGCGTCGATTTCGGTCTCGAAACCAACCCCGGCCGCCGCTTCGCGCTATGGGCGCTGATGCACATGCTCGGCGTCGCGCCCGACCTGGATGTCGCGTTCGAGGACGAGGGCGAACGCAACGTGGCGCGCGATTTCATGGCTATGGCGGATCGCGCCGGGGAAGCCGAGGGCGGCTGACGACCGATAAGCAACACCCTTCGTCCTGCAACATCGTCATTCCCGCGAAAGCGGGAACCCAGAGTGTGCGTCGGCTGACCCCGCACTGGGTTCCCGCTTTCGCGGGAATGACGAAGGTTTAGAAACGACCGGCAATAACCGTCGCTCCGCCTTCGCGAAGACAACGGTTTGCCTCCCCCAATTTCTCAACGCCCCGTTAACCATAGCGCAATCCTGTCATCGTAATTTCACATCCGCCTCCGCTTTTCCCTTGCGGCGGGGCGGCGGCATCGCCACCTTGTGTTCAGCGGGCTCGCCTCTCCCCGGCTTGTCCCCAAGGAGATAAGCCCATGCCGTCCTTTTCGGAATCGCTCGAAAAGACCCTGCACAATGCGCTGAAGGCCGCGTCGGAGCGGCATCACGAATATGCGACGCTCGAGCATCTGCTCTATGCGCTGATCGACGACGAGCACGCCGCCGAAGTGATGCGCGCCTGCGGCGTCGCGACGGGCGACCTGCAATCGGCGGTCGTCCACTATCTCGACACCGAACTCGACAGTTTGAAGGTCGAGGGGCACAGCGACCCCTCCCCCACCAGCGGCTTCCAGCGCGTCGTCCAGCGCGCGATCCTGCATGTTCAGTCGTCGGGCAAGGATGAGGTGACCGGCGCCAACGTCCTCGTCGCGCTCTTCTCCGAACGTGAAAGCTATGCGGTCTATTTCCTGCAACAGCAGGATCTGACACGGCTCGACGCGGTTTCCTATCTCAGCCACGGCGTCGGCAAGGGCGGCAAGCCCTCGCCGCAGGCCGAACCCGAGGAAAAGGAAGAGGCGAAGGACAAGAGCGAAGGCAAGTCCAAGAAGGAAACCGCGCTCGACCAGTTCACCGTCAACCTCAACGAAAAGGCGAAGACCGGCAAGGTCGACCCGCTGATCGGCCGCAGCGCCGAGGTCGACCGCACGATCCAGATCCTCTGCCGCCGCAGCAAGAACAACCCGCTCTATGTCGGCGATCCCGGCGTCGGCAAGACCGCGATCGCCGAAGGCCTCGCGCGCAAGATCGTCGAGGGCGACGTGCCCGAGGTGCTGCTGCCCGCGGTGATCTATTCGCTCGACATGGGCGCGCTGCTCGCGGGCACGCGCTATCGCGGCGATTTCGAGGAGCGGCTGAAGCAGGTCGTCACCGAACTCGAAGGCCTGCCGCACGCGATCCTGTTCATCGACGAGATTCACACGGTGATCGGCGCCGGCGCCACCAGCGGCGGCGCGATGGATGCGTCGAACCTGCTCAAGCCCGCGCTGTCGGGCGGCGTCATCCGCTGCATCGGCTCGACGACGTACAAGGAGTTCCGCAATCACTTCGAAAAGGACCGCGCGCTGCTGCGCCGCTTCCAGAAAATCGACGTGATCGAACCGAGCATCGAGGACACGAAGAAGATCCTCGCTGGCCTCCGCGAAGCGTTCGAGAGCCACCACAATGTCAAATATACCGCCGATGCGATCAACGCGGCGGTCGAGCTGTCGTCGCGCTACATCAACGACCGCAAGCTGCCCGACAAGGCGATCGACGTGATCGACGAGGTCGGCGCGATGCAGATGCTGGTGCCGCCGTCGAAGCGCCGCAAGACGATCACCGCGAAGGAGATCGAGGCGGTGATCGCGACGATGGCGCGCATCCCGCCCAAATCGGTGTCGAGCGACGACAAGAAGGTGCTCGAAACGCTCGAAACCGATCTCAAGCGCGTCGTCTTCGGCCAGAACACCGCGATCGAGGTGCTGTCGTCGGCGATCAAGCTGAGCCGCGCGGGGCTCCGCGATCCCGAAAAGCCGATCGGCAATTACCTGTTCAGCGGCCCGACCGGCGTCGGCAAGACCGAGGTCGCCAAGCAACTGGCGTCGATCATGGGCATTCCGCTCCAGCGCTTCGACATGAGCGAATATATGGAGCGTCATTCGGTGAGCCGCCTGATCGGCGCGCCGCCGGGCTATGTCGGTTACGATCAGGGCGGCCTGCTCACCGATGCGATCGACCAGAATCCGCACTGCGTGCTGCTGCTCGACGAGATCGAGAAGGCGCACCCCGACCTGTTCAACATCCTGCTGCAGGTGATGGACAACGGCCGGCTGACCGACCACCACGGCAAGACGGTCGATTTCCGCAACGTCATCCTGATCATGACGACCAACGCGGGCGCGAGCGACATGACGCGCGAATCGATCGGCTTCGGCAACACGACCCGCGAGGATGTGCAGGAAGAAGCGGTGAAGCGCATGTTCACCCCCGAATTCCGCAACCGCCTCGATGCGATCGTGCCCTTTGGCTATCTACCGCCCGAGGTCGTGGCGCGCGTCGTCGACAAGTTCATCCTGCAGCTCGAACTGCAGCTTGCCGACCGCAACGTCCACATCCAGCTCGACGACGCGGCGCGCGAATGGCTGACCGGCAAGGGCTATGACAAGCTCTATGGCGCGCGTCCGATGGGCCGCCTGATCCAGGAGAAGATCAAGCAGCCGCTCGCCGAAGAATTGCTGTTCGGCAAGCTCGTCCACGGCGGCGAGGTCAAGGTGAAGATGAAGACCGGCGAGGACGCCCATGTCGGCAACCCGCTGACCTTCGAAATCGTCCCCGCACCGCCCAAGGCGAGCAAGGGCAAGGCGAAAGGCAAGGCCGAGAAAGCGGCGGAATAGCGATTATGCGCGCAGGGCAGTCTATCGGCCTTCGGGTTTGTCGCGACTGCCCTGTTCGCTTTGGGAGGGACGAAACCAATGGCCGCGGGAAAGATCTACAGAATGTCAAAGGACGACATTCACCCGCTCGCGACCGGGCGCGGCGGATGCATAGCGTCCGACCGCATAACCATAGATGGTCTTCCCGTCCGGTTCATGTATCGACAACAACCGCATAATCCACAGGATAGCGGATGGGCTTTCCTTTCCGGCACTGAAGACGATGCATATATGAATGATGCCGCGAAACACGACATCTATGACGTGAACACGATCGCCAACTATGACCGCTCCATCATCCCGTTTCTCGATGCACCCGTTGGCAGCGTTTTTGAGAAAGTGCCCGGAGCGACGGATTTCGTCCTTATAACCGATTGGGCTCCGTCGCGCAGCTAGTTACGCGCGTCGCTTCTTGAATTGCTTGAGCGGCAGCGTTATAACACATGTATGAACACGCCACTTAAGATAACCAAGGTCGGCAACAGCGCCGCCGTCATCCTGCCCAAGGAATTGCTGGCGCGCCTCGGCGCGGCGCAGGGCGACATGCTATCGGTGCGCGACACCGAGCGCGGTATCGAACTGGCGCCTTTCGACGCTGATTTCGAGGAAGAGATGGCCGCCGCTCGCGAAGTGATGGCGCGCCGCAAACGCGCGCTACGCGAACTGGCGAAATAGGCCAGATTCATGGGGTGGAGATGGGTGTCGCTGGAGACTGCTCTGGCGGCGCACCACGAACAGATTGCGGAACATGGCGGCGGCAGCGGCGTTCGTGATGCTGCGCTGTTGGAAAGCGCGATGGCGAGACCGCAAAATCTGGCCGCCTATGCCGACCCCGACCTTGCCGCCCTCGCTGCGGCCTATGCCTTCGGAATCGCGCGCAACCATCCCTTCGTCGATGGCAACAAGCGGACAGCCTTGGTCGTCAGCGAAACCTTTCTGGTCCGTAACGGGAGCTGGCTGGATGCCACCGATGCCGAACTGGTCGTGACGTTCCTCGCGCTTGCAGCAGGCGAGCTTGCAGAAGAAGAGTTGGCCGACTGGTTCCGCGATCATCTGTCGGCGCTCTGACATCGCGCCCCTCGCATTTCGGCGCCAACTTGCCTATATACCCCCCATGTACAACTACATCTCCGTAACCGCCGACGAAGCGGCCACTCCTGCCCGCGTCCGCGACGGCACGATCAAGCTGCACGATGCGGCCGGCTTTGCCGGAATGCGGCGGGCTGGACAGCTTGCGGCCGAAATTCTCGACGCACTCGTCCCCTTCGTCCAGCCCGGCGTGACCACGGCACAGATCGACGATCTCGTCCGCGAAATGACGCTCAAGGGCGGCGGCATTCCCGCGACGCTCGGCTATCGTGGCTATACGCATAGCTGCTGCACCAGCATCAACCATGTCGTGTGCCATGGCATCCCCGACGACAAGCCGCTGCGCGAAGGCGACATTATCAACGTCGATGTCACCCCGATGGTTGACGGCTGGCACGGCGATTCGAGCCGCATGTATCTGCTCGGCGACGTCGGCGTGAAGGCGCGGCGGCTGGTCGACGTGACCTATGAATGCCTGATGCTCGGCATCGAGCAGGCGAAACCCGGCAACACGATGGGCGACGTCGCGCACGCGATCCAGAGCCATGCCGAGCGCCACCGCTATTCGGTGGTGCGCGATTTCTGCGGCCACGGCGTCGGGCAGATGTTCCACGACGCGCCCGAGGTCGTCCACGCCGGGCGCCCCGGCACCGGACCGGAACTTCGCCCCGGCATGTTCTTCACGATCGAGCCGATGATCAACACCGGCAAATATGCGGTGAAGATGCTCGCCGACGGCTGGACCGCGGTAACCCGCGACCGTTCGCTTTCGGCGCAGTTCGAGCATAGCATCGGGATCACCGAGACCGGCTGCGAGATTTTCACCGCCAGCCCCGCGGGTCTGAACGCGCCGCCCTGGACAAGCTGATCAGCACCACGATTTAGTTCGTCATCCCGGACTTGATCCGGGATCCATGGCGTCCAGGGCAGCGTTTGCCTTCGTGGACCCCGGATCAAGTCCGGGTGACGATAAGAGAGCCTCCTTCTCCTCATTTTCCTGCTTGCACCCCGGCCCCTTCCGGCGCAGACTTGACGTTAACGTCAAGCATAGACGTGGGAGAGGGATATGGCGAAGACGGTCTTTTCGGCGGCGCTGCTGGGTTGCGCGGCCTTGGCACTGGCGGCGTGCAACGCATCGAAGAACGACAGCATTTCGGGCGGAGGCGCGCTCGACGATGCCGAGAAGGCGAGCGAGGCGCTGCTCAAGACCGGCGGCAACGGCGATAATTGGGCGGGCATCGGCTACAGCTACGACGAACAGCGCTTCAGCCCGCTGACCGATATCAACGACAAGAATGTCGGCCAGCTCGGCATCGCCTGGTTCGCCGACCTCGACGATGCGCGCGGGCAGGAAGCGACCCCGGTCGTCGTCGACGGGGTGCTTTATGTCAGCCACGCCTGGTCGAAGGTCGACGCGTGGGATGCCGCGACCGGCAAGAAACTCTGGAGCTTCGACCCCAAGGTTCCCGGCGACCGCGCGGTTTCGGCCTGCTGCGACGTCGTCAACCGCGGCGTCGCGGTGTGGGGCGACAAGCTGTTCGTCGGCACGCTCGACGGCCGCCTGATCGCGCTCGACCGCAAGACCGGCAAGGAGCTGTGGTCGACGCAGACCTTCGACACCTCGAAGCCCTATACGATCACCGGCGCGCCGCGTGTCGTGAAGGACATGGTGCTGATCGGCAACGGCGGCGCCGAGTTCGGGGTACGCGGATACGTCACCGCTTACGACGCCGACACCGGCAAGGAACGCTGGCGCTTCTACACCGCACCCAACCCGACCAAGGCAAAAGATGGCGCCGCGAGCGACGACATCTTCGCATCGAAGGGCAACGCCACCTGGTCCGACAAGGGCGAGTGGAAGGTGTCGGGCGGCGGCGGCACGGTGTGGGACGCGATCGTCTACGACAAGGATCTCGACCAGATCTATCTCGGCGTCGGCAACGGCAATCCGTGGAACCATGGCGAGCGCTCGAACGGCGAGGGCGACAACTGGTTCCTCTCCTCGGTCGTCGCGCTCGACGCGAACACCGGCAAGTATAAGTGGCATTATCAGGAAACGCCCGGCGAGAGCTGGGACTATACCGCGACCCAGCCGATCATCCTCGCCGAGCAGGCGGTGGACGGCAAGCCGACCAAAGTGCTCTACCACGCACCGAAGAACGGCTTCTTCTTCACCATCGACCGCACGAGCGGCAAGCTGATCGACGCCAAGCCCTATGTCGACGGGATCAACTGGGCGACCGGCTATGACCTCGCCACCGGCCGCCCGATCGAGAATCCCGAGGCGCGCTTCTACAAGACCGGAAAGCCGTTCATCGCCATCCCCGGCGCGCTCGGCGCGCACAACTGGCACCCGATGAGCTACAACCCCGCGACCGGGCTCGTCTACATCCCGGCGCAGCAGATTCCGCAGGGCTATCTCCAGGACATGGACGAGCTCGACAAGCGCAAGGTGCTGGGGTTCAACGTCGGCACCTCGCTCAACAAGACGATGCTTCCCGACGATGCCAAGGCGTTCCGCGCCGCGGTCGCCGCGACGACCGGACGCCTCGTCGCCTTCGACCCGCGCACGGGCAAGGTCGCGTGGGGCGTCGACTATCCCGCCGCGTGGAACGGCGGGACGATGACGACCGCGGGCAACCTCGTCTTCCAGGGCACGAGCACCGGCCGCTTCCGCGCCTATGCCGCCGATACCGGCAAGCAGCTTCTCGACCTCGACATGCAGTCGGGGATCGTCAGCGCGCCCTCGACCTTCCGCGTCGGCGGGGTGCAATATGTCGCCTTCCAGACCGGCAAGGGCGGCGCCTTCCCGCTTGTCGCCGGGGTCGCCGGAGGCGTGACGCGCAAGCTGCCCAACCTGCCGCGCCTTGTCGTACTCAAGCTCGGCGGCACGGTGAAGCTGCCCGCGCCGCCCGCGACGACGACGCTCGCGTGGAATCCGCCGCCGCAGTTCGGCACGCCCGAACAGGTCGCGTCGGGCAAGGCGCACTTCGGCCGCTATTGCCAAGTCTGTCACGGCGACAGCGCGATCGGCAACGGGTTCACCCCTGACCTCCGCGTCTCCGGCACCCTCACCAACGCCGACGCCTGGAAGAGCGTGATTCTCGACGGTGCGCTCAAGGATCGCGGCATGGTGAGCTTCGCCCGCGTCCTCACCCCCGCCGACGCCGAGGCGATCCGCGCTTACGTCATCGACCGCTCGAACTGGACCAAGGCCAACCTCCCCGACGCCACCGCGCCGGTCGGGCGGTAAATAGTCTCGCCAAAGGCTAGGGTGGCGTCGGCGACGACTCCACCCACAGCTTGCCGTCGGGGTATGAAATTATAACTTTCCGCCCGAGGAAGAAGGGGGCTCCAATCAAGCCCTCGGCCGTTTCGGCGGAGCGTCCTGACACCTGGTCCGAAACAGCTACCAATTGAGACGGTGCCGCCTGCCCGCCCAATTCGATATCGGCGTGGCCGGATCGCACCCTGCCTTCGCCGCCCGCACCCACCGCATTTGCGTCGGCATCGACGGCGATTCCGGCGCGCTTAGCCAGCGACGGGCTGACGAAGGAAGCCGTCGCGGCCGTATCCAGCTCCATTTCGACGGGTCCGTACCCGTTCACTTTCGCACGAACCCGGATCATGGGACTCTTCGGCTCGACGGTGAAGGCGATGGCACGGGTTTCGGCACCTGCTTCGGCGTCGAAATCGATCAGCCGTGCCCCATAGTCGATCGAAAAGCGATGCGTGCGCAAAAACTCATATCCGACGATTCCATCGATCCGCCGGCCGATCGACGCGCTCAGCTTGTCGATGAATTTGCTCGCGGCAACGGGTGGATCAGCTAGGGAAACCGATCCCAAGGAAAAGGACGCGATATGCACGCGCTGCAACTCGATGGCGTCAGGACCGAACGCTCCCGATTCCTCGAGTTTGAATGACATGTCCCGTGGCAGTGCCAGCTCTTGCGCCAGCGCGGCGCTGATGAACAATGCGTAAGGAGGCATTGCGCCCGTATCGACCACTATAGTGATGGGGCGATCGCCTTCGATCCGGCCGGTCACGAGGACGAGAGGCGCATCGGGGGCGAGAAACTCGAACGGAATAGCGTCAAGCATATCCCATCGTGTGGCCGGACGCAGGGCAGGTCAAGCGAAGGCATTGCCTGAAAAATAGGCACCCCACTTGATGGAATGCTCAATCGTTGAGCAGACCCGCCTTTCCCCGCCGCAAATCTCCGCGAAAGCCCGCGATTCGGCAATTGGCACGGGTCTTGATTGGTGCAAGATGGCGGGACACCGCACCGACTCGACCGGCCGAACCGGACCAGGCGCGCCTGATCCGGCTTTGACTGCGAGCGGCGGCGGCCAGTCCAAAGGGGATCAGACGCGTGAAGAAGATTGAGGCGATCATCAAACCGTTCAAGCTCGACGAAGTGAAGGAAGCGCTGCACGAGGTCGGTGTCAGCGGCATCACCGTGACCGAGGCGAAGGGCTTCGGCCGCCAGAAGGGCCATACCGAACTCTATCGCGGCGCCGAATATGTCGTCGACTTCCTGCCCAAGGTGAAGCTGGAGGTGATCGTCGAGGATTCGCTGGCCGAACGCGTCGTCGAGGCGATCGCCGCCGCCGCGCAAACCGGCCGCATCGGCGACGGCAAGATTTTCGTGATCCCGGTCGAAACAGCGCTCCGCATCCGCACCGGCGAACGCAACGAGGACGCTCTTTAAGGCATCCGCGCTCCATCCCGTTCAACCAGACCCCGGCGCGAGCCGGTCATCATCGCAAGAAGGAAGCATAGACGATGGCTACGAAGCCCAAGGATATCATCGCGCGGATCAAGGAAAACGACATCGAATGGGTCGACCTGCGCTTCACCGACCCCAAGGGCAAGTGGCAGCATCTGACCATGTGCGCCGGCGTGATCGACGAGGATGCGCTCGAGGACGGGCTGATGTTCGACGGCTCGTCGATCGAGGGCTGGAAGGCGATCAACGAGAGCGACATGATCCTGATGCCCGACCTCGACGCCGTCTATGACGATCCCTTTTCGGCGACCCCGATGATCGTGATCTTCTGCGACATCGTCGAGCCCTCGACCGGCGAAGGCTACGCCCGCGACCCGCGCACGACCGCGAAGCGCGCCGAAGCCTATGTCGCCTCGACCGGCATCGGCGACACCGTCTATGTCGGCCCCGAGGCCGAATTCTTCATGTTCGACGATGTCCGCTTCGAAACCGGTTACAACAAGTCGGGTTTCGAGATCGACGATATCGAACTGCCGACGAACACCGGCCGCGCTTATGAAGGCGGCAACCTGGCCCACCGTCCGCGCGCCAAGGGCGGCTATTTCCCCGTCGCGCCGGTCGACAGCGCGGTCGACATCCGCGCCGAGATGGTCTCGACGATGCTCGAACTCGGCCTGCCGTGCGACAAGCATCACCACGAAGTCGCCGCCGCGCAGCACGAGCTCGGCCTGACCTTCGGCACGCTGACCCAGACCGCCGACCGGATGCAGATCTACAAATATGTCGTGCACCAGGTCGCGCACGCCTATGGCAAAACCGCGACCTTCATGCCGAAGCCGATCAAGGACGATAACGGCTCGGGCATGCACACCCACATCTCGATCTGGGAAAAGGGCAAGCCGCTGTTCGCGGGCAACGGCTATGCTGGTCTTTCGGACATGTGCCTCTATTTCATCGGCGGCGTGATCAAGCACGCCAAGGCGCTGAACGCCTTCACCAACCCGACGACGAACAGCTACAAGCGTCTCGTCCCCGGCTTCGAGGCGCCGGTGCTGCTCGCCTATTCGTCGCGCAACCGCTCGGCCTCGTGCCGCATCCCTTACGGGGCGGGCGCCAAGGCGAAGCGCGTCGAGTTCCGCTTCCCCGACGCGATGGCGAACCCCTATCTCTGCTATTCGGCGCTGCTGATGGCGGGGCTCGACGGCATCCAGAACAAGATCCATCCCGGCGACGCGATGGACAAGAATCTCTACGATCTGCCGCCCGAGGAACTGGCTGAAGTGCCGACCGTCTGCGGCTCGCTTCGCGAAGCGCTCGACAGCCTGCTCGCCGACCACGACTTCCTGCTCAAGGGCGACGTCTTCTCGAAGGACCAGATCGAAGCCTATGTCGAGCTCAAGTGGGCCGAGGTCTATAATTTCGAACAGACGCCGAGCCCGGTCGAGTTCGACATGTATTACAGCGCCTGATCCGCAGCGATCAGACCGCGCGGGGCGTCCGGTTCGGGGGAACCGGGCGCCCCATTTTGTTTGCGCCCGCCTGCCGCCTCGCTTACGCTTTGGTAAGCGGTGTGCGCTAGGACCATCCGGCTTGCAGGGGGGCCGGGTCATGCCGCGTATTTCGATCGTTTTTGCCGCGCCGCTGCTTCTCGCCAGCTGCGGCGACGCCGTGCTGCTCGCCAACCAGACGAAGACCGTCGCGGCGCCGCGCGAAGCGGTATTCGCGAAGATGTTCGGCGACGACGGCGCCTTTGCGGGCCTGCCGCTCGTCACCAACGGCGGCTCCGACCGGCTCTACGAGCTGGTCGTCGAAAAGAGCGATCCGATGTGGGCGCAGATCGCGCCGAAACAGCGCCCCGACGCCTATAAGGTCAAGATCGCGGTCCAGATGGACATCCCGCGCGAGGCGCATATGATCTACAGCGTCGACGACGGCGCGCTCGCCACCGGCCTCAAGTTCAACTTCGAGGAACTCGCGCCCGACCGGACGCGCGTCACCTTCACCATCGACGAGTTGACCGGCGACGATACCGACGGGCTGGCGGTCAACACCGGCAAGCTGCGCGGCATCGCGCGCGACGCGCTCAGGAAACTCGACGCCTTCGACGCGGCGAAGGACGCCGTCTGACGCTCGCACGCTTGCGGCGCGGGCGCCGCGGCGGCACAAGGGGCGGAATCGAAGGAGTCCTCCCCCATGAAATCGCTGCCCTTTGCCGCCCTGATCGCTCTTCAACTCGCTCTGTCGCCTGCCGTGCACGCGAAGCTCAGCCCTGCCGAGGCGAAGATGGCGAAGACGGTCGAGGCCGAACAGGGCCGCAACCTCGCGCTGCTCGAAAGGCTGGTGAACCAGAACAGCGGATCGCAGAATCTGGAAGGCGTCGAAAAGGTCGGGCAGATGATGCGCGCCGAACTCGAACCCCTGGGCTTCCAGGTCGAATGGAAACCGATGCGCGATACCGGGCGTGCAGGCCATCTGATCGCAACGCACGCCGGCAAGCCGGACGGCAAGCGCCTGCTGCTGATCGGCCATCTCGACACGGTGTTCGAGCCCGACTCGCCTTTTCAAAAATTCGTCCGCAAGGGCGATATGGGCGAAGGCCCCGGCGCGGGCGACGACAAGGGGGGGATGGTCGTCGTGGTCGCGGCGCTCCGCGCGATGCAGGCGGCGGGAACGCTGAAGGACGCCAACATCGAATTTCACATGACCGGCGACGAAGAGGATGCCGGCACCCCCATCGAGAAAGCGCGCGCCGACCTGATCGCCGCGGGCAAGCGCAGCGACGTCGCGCTCGATTTCGAGGGGCTGGTGCGCGATGCGGGCGCCGACATGGGATCGGTGGCGCGGCGCTCGTCGGATAGCTGGACGGTGACCGCGACCGGCAAGGCGAGCCACAGTTCGGGCATCTTCAGCGCCGAGGCGGGCGAAGGCGCCATCTATGAATTGACGCGGATCATTCACCGCTTCCGCACCGAGCTTCCCGAACCCAATCTGACCTTCAACGTCGGGCTGATCGCGGGCGGCCAGCAGGCCGAGCTCGACGCGGGCGGCATCCGCGCCACCGCCAACGGCAAGACCAACATCATCCCAGCGATCGCGATCGCGCGCGGCGACCTGCGCGCGCTGTCCCCCGAGCAGATCGATCGGGTGAAGGCGAAGATGGCCGCGATCGTCGCCGATCACGCCCCCGGCACCGGCGCGACGATCGGCTTCGACCCCGGCGGCTATCCGCCGATGGCGCCGACCGAGGGCAATAAGGCGCTGCTGGTGAAGCTCAACGGCGTGAACCGCGACCTGGGTCTCGCCGAAATGGCGGCGCTCGACCCGCTGAAGCGCGGCGCGGGCGACATCAGCTTCGTCGCCGCCGACGTCGACGGGCTCGCGGGGCTTGGCCCCTGGTCGACGGGCGATCATGCGCCGGGCGAGGCGGTCGACATCCCCAGCATAGCGCGGCAGGCGACCCGCGCCGCCATATTGATGTCACGGCTGTCTGCTGAAAAGCGCTGAGTAGCCCCCTGCGTCGTCCGCCCGGACTTGATCCGGGGCCCCGCTTTTCGACGTCGCTGAGCGGGACCCCGGATCAAGTCCGGGGTGACGAAAATGGGGGTGATGCTTGATTCATTCGCTGCCGTCATTAGGTAGCAATGCGAGACGTAATTTCACGCCGATGGGAGACTTATGATGAGCGACACCGAAACCCACCTGAAACAGCATTACATCGGCGGCAAATGGGTCGATAGCCAGGGCGGCAAGCTCCACGAGGTCATCAACCCGGCGACCGAGGAAGCGGCTTCGACCGTCGTGCTCGGCAGCGCGGCCGACGTCGATGCCGCGGTCGCGGCGGCGAAGGAAGCCTTCAAGACCTTCTCGCAGACGACGCGCGAGGAGCGCCTCGCGCTGCTGAACCGCATCGTCGAGGAGTATAAGAAGCGTGGGCCCGATCTCGCCAGGTCGATGGCGAGCGAAATGGGTGCGCCGGTGAGCTTCGCGGGCACCGCACAGGTCGGCGCCGGCATCGGCGGCTTCCTCGGCACGATCGCCGCGCTCAAGGATTTCGAGTTCGCCGAAAAACATGGCGCGAACACGATCGTCTATGAACCGATCGGCGTCGTCGGCATGATCACGCCGTGGAACTGGCCGCTCAACCAGATCGCGCTCAAAGTCGCCCCCGCGCTCGCCGGGGGCAATACGATGATCCTCAAACCGTCCGAGGAATGCCCCGGCAATGCCGTGATCTTCGCCGAAATCCTCGACGCCGCGGGCGTGCCGCCGGGCGTGTTCAACCTCGTCCAGGGCGACGGCCCGACCGTCGGCAACGCGATCTCGTCGCACCCCGGCATCGAGATGGTCAGCTTCACCGGCTCGACCCGCGCCGGCATCCTCGTCGCCAAGGCGGCCGCCGACACGGTCAAGCGCGTCCATCAGGAGCTGGGCGGCAAGTCGCCGAACATCGTCCTGCCCGACGCCGACCTCGAAACCGTGCTGCCGCCGACGGTGCAGGGCGTGCTCGTCAACACCGGCCAGAGCTGCATCGCGCCGACGCGCATCCTGGTCCACAAGGACCGCAAGGCCGAAGCGGTCGGCGTCATCAAGGCGATGTTCGACGGGACGCAAGTCGGCGACCCGCAGGCCGAGGGCGGCCATATCGGCCCCGTCGTCAACAAGGCGCAGTTCGACAAGATCCAGGGCCTGATCCAGTCGGCGATCGACGAAGGCGCGACGCTGGAGACCGGCGGCACCGGCCTGCCCTCGAACGTCAACCGCGGCTATTTCATCAAGCCGACCGTCTTCTCGGGCGTCACCCCCGACATGCGGATCGCCAAGGAAGAAGTGTTCGGCCCCGTCGCGACGATCATGGAATATGGTGACCTCGACGAAGCGGTCGATATCGCCAACGACACCGAATATGGCCTGTCGGCGGTCGTCTCCGGCGACCCCGCCAAGGCGGCCGAAGTCGCGCCGAAGCTGCGCGCGGGCATGGTCGCGGTCAACGCGTGGGGCCCGGCACCGGGCGCGGCGTTCGGCGGCTACAAGGCGTCGGGCAACGGCCGCGAGGGCGGACTGTTCGGGCTGAAAGACTTCATGGAAGTGAAGTCGATCAGCGGCATTCCGGCGTAACATCTCCCCTCCCTGAAAGGGAGGGGTTGGGGGTGGGTCGCCGCAGGCGTTCTGCTTGGCGGCACACCCACCCCGCTGCGACTAAGCGGGCAAGCCCGCAAGTCTCGCTGCCCCTCCCTTTTCAGGGAGGGGTTTTTCTTTGCGCATTGGCAAGCTACACGCCGCGCCATGACCACGCGCTCGCCCCTCGCCCCCGCCGCCTTCCCGGCCCTCCCCGACATCGCCGGCGTGACCCGCCGCGTCGCGCGCGCGCAGTACAAGAATTGGGATCGCTGCGACCTCACCTATATCGAGCTGGTTCCGGGCACCGCCGTCGCCGGTGTGACGACGCGCAACCTCTGTTGCTCGACCGAGGTCGAGATGTGCCGCGAAGGCATCGCCCACGGCCGTGCGCGGGCACTGATCGTCAACGCCGGCAACGCCAACGCCTTCACCGGCTATCGCGGCCGCGAGGCGGTCGAGCAGATCGTCGAACAGGTCGTCGCGCATCTCGGCTGCGACCCGAAGGAGGTGTTCGTCTGCTCGACCGGCGTCATCGGCGTGCCGCTGCCCAAGGACAAGGCCCGCGCGGGACTGGCAAAGGTCATCGGCTTCGACGCGCCGGCGGCGAGCTGGGAAGAAGCGGCGCAGACGATCACCACCACCGACACCTTTCCCAAAGGCGCTGCGGCAAGCGCGGTCGTCGGCGACCGCACCGTGTGGGTCGCGGGGATCGTCAAGGGATCGGGGATGATCGCCCCCGACATGGCAACGATGCTCGGCTATATCTTCACCGATGCCGCGGTCGCGCCCGCGCTGCTACAGGAGATGCTGAGCGAAGCGACCGGCGGGACGTTCAACAGCATCACCGTCGACAGCGATACCTCGACCAGCGACACGGTGTTGCTGTTCGCGACCGGGCAAGCGGGCAATCCAGTGCTCGCCAGCCGCGACGATCCGGGCGCCGACGCGCTCTACGCGGCGATCCACGCCGTCGCGCTCGACCTCGCGCAGCAGGTGGTGCGCGACGGCGAAGGCGCGTCGAAATTCATCGAGGTTCAGGTGACCGGCGCGGTCAGCGACGACAGCGCCAAGCGCGTTGCGCTGTCGATCGCCAATTCGCCGCTGGTCAAGACGGCGATCGCGGGCGAGGACGCCAACTGGGGCCGCGTCGTGATGGCGGTGGGCAAGGCGGGCGAGCCCGCCGACCGCGACCGCCTCGCGATCCGCTTTGGCGATCACTGGGTGGCGAAGGACGGGCTGCCGGTCGACGGCTATGACGAGGCGCCGGTCGAGGCGCACCTCAAGGGGCTGGGCATCCGCGTCGGCGCCGATCTTGGCCTCGGCGAAGGCCGCGCGACCGTGTGGACGTGCGACCTGACCCACGGCTACATCAGCATCAACGCCGATTACCGGAGCTGAAATCAACCAATCCCGATAAAGTATCAGCGTGTCCCCGCGAAGGCGGGGACCCATCTCCTGTCGGTGCAAGATGGAACCGACCGGTGATGGGCTCCCGCCTTCGCGGGAGCACACGGCTTTTGATCACGGTCCGCGCCTTACAGCGCCCCTTCGAGCCAGCCCTTGAGCGCGCTCTTCGGTGCCGCGCCGACCTTGGTGTCGGCGACCGCGCCGTTCTTGAACAGGATCATCGTCGGGATGCCGCGCACGCCATATTTGCTCGGCGCGTCGGGGTGGTCGTCGATGTTGAGCTTGGCGATCACCACCTTGCCCGCCAGCTCGTCCGAGATTTCCTCGAGCGAAGGGCCGATCATCTTGCACGGGCCGCACCATTCGGCCCAGAAATCGACGAGCACCGGCGTGTCGCTGTCGAGCACGTCGGCCTGGAAGCTGGCATCGGTGATGGCTTTGGTACCCATGATCAAACTCCTGAAACTGTCTTGCCCCCAAGCTAGGGCGTCGGCGCGTCCGGCTCAAGGGTCGAACCCGGCAAATTCGCCTTGGTTGCCGCCAAGCCGGGCTTGTGCGCATCGAGCAGCGCATCGCCCAGCCGGATCAGCCGCGGCGCGGCGGTATAGAGCAGCGCCGCCTCGACCCGCCGGCCGGGGAAAATGACCGTCAGCGCGTCGCGATAGGCCGCCATCTGGCGCAGATAGGCGGGCTGGACCGCCTCGGCGCTGCCCGGCACCTGCCGCCCGGTCTTGTAGTCGATCACCGTCACCGCCCCGTCGGTGACGAGCAGCCGGTCGACGATCCCCGCGATGACCGCGCCGCCATCGACTACCGCCGACAGCGGCACTTCCGCGAGACTGCCGGGGCCAAACAGCGCAGCGTGCGCGGGATCGTCGAGCACCGCGAGCACTTCGCCGACCATCGCCGCCCGCGCCGTCTCGCCGAGCGTCGGCGCCTGCGCGGCGAGCCAGCGCAGCGCGGCGCTCCGCCGCTTTTCCGCCACGACCGGCGGCAACCGCTCGAACAGCGCATGAAGCAGCAGCCCGCGCTCGACCGCCGCGACGCGCGCGGTTCCCTGTGGCGGCACCGCGACATCATCCTCGCCAAGCGCCGACGGCGCGAGCGGGCGCGGCGGGCGCGCTTCCTCGGGCGCTGGACGGAGCGCCCATAGGGGAAGCGCGAGCGCGGGTGCCGGAGCCTTGGCCGCTTTCTCCTTCTTCGCCCATTTGCCGTCGTTGGCGCGGTGGATGCGGCGCCGGCCCCAGACCGGACCGGCGTCCTCCCACTCGCAGGGCATCGCCGCGAGCACGCTTTCGGCCGCGGCGTGCCAGCTCGTCTCGGGAACCGTCCGGTCGGCCTTTTTCGTCACCCCAGCGACGACCAATATTTCCTCGGCGCGCGTCATCGCAACGTAGAAGAGCCGCCAATGCTCCTCCGACGCCGCTTTCGCCGCGGCGGCATAGGCGTCGGCGAGCGCCCCGTGCCGCTCGTCGGCGGGCAGCGCGAAGACCGGCAATTTCTCCCATGCCGCGACATCGACGCTGAACGGCCGGTGCCCGATCGCGGCATCGTCGGTCGCATCGGCGAGGATCACGATCGGCGCCTGCAGCCCCTTCGATCCGTGGACCGTCATCACGCGCACGACATCGCTGCGCGCTTCGGTCTGGCGCTTGATGTCGGCCGCGCTCGCCGACACCATCGTCAGGAAGCCGAGCAGCGACACCGTCTCACGGCTCTCGAAGGCGAGCGCCTGATTGAGCAGTTCGTCGATCGGGTCGCGCGCCTCGCGCCCCAGCCGCGCCGTGAGCTTGCGCCGTCCGTCGATCGGCCCCGACAGCACGGTTTCGAGGAAGCGGAAGGGCGTCGTGAAATCGGCCATGCCGAGCAGGTGGCGCAGCGCCGCCATCGCCGCCGCGGGAACCTCGCTCTCGGTCGCACGCAAATGCTCCCACAGCGCCGCGCGGCCACGCTTGTGGGCGTGCGCATAAAGCTCGTCCTGCGTCCAGCCGATCAGCGGCGAGACCAGCAGCGCGGCGAGATTGAGGTCGTCGAGCGGCTGCACCGCAAAGCGCATCGCCGCGATCAGATCCTGCGCCGCGAGCGGCTGGGTCAGCGCGAAGCGGTCGACGCCCGCGACGGGAACGTGCAACGCCTGCAGCCGCGCGACGATCCGCGCCGCAAGGTCGCGGCGGCGGCGCACGAGGATCATGATATCGCCCGGCGCGACCGGGCGTCCGTCCTTGCCGTGCGCGATCCAGTCCCGCACCTCGCCCGCGATCGCCTTCGCCAGCCGCATCGAGGCGGGGTCGGAGGCGGGCGCATGTCCGTCGCCATCGCCCTCGTCCGCTTCGTCGTTGCCGGCATCGAGCGCCTTGCCGACCGGCAGCGGCTGCCAGAGTTCGACCTGTCCCGCGTGATTCGAGCGGAAAGGGCGGTGCGGCGGTTCGTCGCCGTCGAGCCCCATGTCGGCGGTGCCGCCCGCAGCCAGCCAGCGATCGACGACATCGAGCACCGCCGGGGTCGAGCGATAGTTGGAGACGAGGTCGACATTCTCGAAGGCCTGCCCCGCGCGCTCGCCCAATATGTGGAACAGCTCGCGCGCCGTCGCGAACGCCTTGGGCTCGGTGCCCTGAAAGCCGAAGATCGCCTGCTTGCGGTCGCCGACGGTGAACAAGGTACGAATGCGCTCGGCATCGCCCGGCGCCACCGCGAAAAACTCCTCGGCCATCGACAGGACGATGCCCCATTGACGCATGTTGGTGTCCTGCGCCTCGTCGACGAGGATATGGTCGGTGCGCTGGTCGAGCTTGAAGCGCACCCATTCCCCGAAGCTGCTGACGCGCAACAGCGAGCCCGCGAGGGTGATCAGGTCGTCGAAATCGGCGAGCCCCTGCTCACGCTTGGCGAGCGCATAGCTTTCGGCGAAGCGGCTGCCGAGCGTCCACGCTGCCGCAAGATCGTCGGCGACGCGCATCGCGGTGACCATACCGATGAGCCGCTGCGCGGCCTCAACGATGCGCACTGCGCTATCGACGCAGTCGGTCATCCGCCCCTTGTCGCCCGCGAAATCGGCGCGAAGATCGCCCTTGCCGGTCAGGAAGCAGCCGAGCAGTTCGCCGAGCATCGCGGCGCGCGCGGGCGCGGCGGCGATCAGCCAGCCGACCATGACGTCGTTGCACGCGAGCCCGGTCTTCGTCCCCCAGTTGGCGCCGCTCGTCGCGACCGCGCGGATGTCGGCGTCGGGGACCGCGCCGTTCGCGAGTTCGCCCTCGATCCAGACATCGGGATCGCCGCCCGGCAGGTCGAACGCGGCGCGCAGGTCATGCGCCGAGGGCGGCAGCGCCGCGCGCGGGCCGCCGAACGCCGCGGCGCAGCTCGACAGGAAGGACAGCGCCGACTCCTGCCCCAACCGCCGCGACAGCATTGCCGCGGCGTCGCGGAGGGCCGCGCGGTCCTCGCCCGCTTCGAGCAGGTCGGCCAGCACCCTTCTTTGCAGCGCCGCCGCCTCATCCTCCTCGATCGCGCGAAACCCCGGCAGCAGCTTCGCCTCGAGCGGAAAGCTCGCGAGCAGGGTCTGGCAGAAGCTGTGGATCGTCTGGACGCGGATCGCACCGCCGGGGCTGTCGATCACCGTCGCGAACAGCGACCGCGCCCGCGTCATCAGCCCCGGCCGGTCCCAGTCAAGCCCCAGAGCCTGCAGGTCGAGCCGCAGATCGCCGTCGTCCATCCGCACCCACGCCGCAAGCCGTTCGTGGATGCGGTGCGCCATTTCGGCCGCGCCCGCCTTGGTGAAGGTGATGCAAAGGATCGCTTCGGGCGACACGCCGTCCAGCATCAGGCGCAGCACCCGCGCCGACAGCACCTGCGTCTTGCCCGTCCCCGCCGACGCGCCGAGCCAGACATGGCTTTCGGGATCGGCGGCGGCGGCCTGCCGCGGGTCGAGGGTGGCGAGGCCGGAGGGCTTGCTCATTCGCCGTCCTCCCCGCGCCCGAACCATTCGTCGCGGCGCATGAGCTGGTCATAGTCGCCATAGCCCGCCGCCTCGCCCGGCGCGAAGGGCGCATCGCCAAACAGGTAGCGCGCCGCAAGATCGGACAGCGCATCGGCCGCATGGTCGATCGCCTGCTCCGCGCTCTTCAGATCGCTGCGCGGCCCATAGGTGGCAGAGACCTTCCCCGCCCCGCCCGCGCGGCGGTCGGGACGCAGGCTCCAATATTCGAGGGCATCGACCGGCGCGGCGGCGATGTCCTTCATCCCGCCGCGCTGCGCGATCAGCCCGAGCAGGCCGAGCTGGTTGTCGAGCTTGTCATAGGCCGCCTTCGCGCTCGGCGCGCCGCCCGACTTGTAATCGACGATCGCGAGTCGGCCCTCGCCGTCGCGGTCGATCCGATCGGCCTTGCCGTGCAGCACGATGCCGTCGACGGTGATCTCGCCCTGCGCCTCGACCGCCAGCGGCTTGCGCCCCTCCGCATCCCAGACCTGCTCCGCCGCCCAGCGCAGCGCGGGCTCGATCCGCGGCAGCCAGAAGGCGCGCGCGATGGCGTCGAGCGCCGGATCGGCGCCGAGCGCAGCGAGTTCCGCTTCGAACCCGTCGCGCGTCGCGCCGCCGCGCACCCAATCCTCGAACAATCGGTGGACGCGCGTTCCGCGCCAGCGCGGGTCGGGTGCGGCGCTCAAGGGGTCGAGCGCCGACAGGCCGAGCATCCGGTCGGCATAATAAGCGAAGGGATCGCGGGCGAGCTTGTCGACCCCGGTGACGCTGATCCGGCGCGGGCGGTCTTCGATGGGCGGGCGCGGCGCGGGCCGCCCGGCGGGCTGCGTCCCGCCGGCCGGACCATCGAGTTCGGCCGCGAGCCGCGTCAGCGGTACGCCGCCCGGCGCGGGCTCGGGAAGGTCGCCCGCGAGCGCCGCGAGCCGCAGCCAGAAGCGCGAGGCGACCGCCGGATCGCCGCCACTCCGTTCGGCGCGGGTGACGACGATCTCGCTGCCGCCAAGCGCGCTCGCGAAATCATGCGCCGCCATCCCCTGCTGCCGCTCGGGCGCGGGCAGGCCGAGCAGGCGGCGGATGCCGGGCGCAAGCCACGGGTCGGGCTGGGTGGCGGCGGGCCAGCGCCCCTCGTCGAGCCCGCCGAGGATCATCAGATCGGCGCGCTGGAGCCGTGCTTCGAGCAGCCCCCAGATGAAGAGCCGCGGATGACCGCCATAGGGCGGACGCACGCTCGCTGCCCCCAGTAACTGCCCGAGCATCGCCGGGAAATCGGCGGGATCGACGAGCGCCGGGCCGTCGCCGCGCGCGAGCGCCCACTGGTCGAACAGTTCGGCGAGCATCCGCCCCGCGGGACCGGCCCATACGGCATCGCCGGTGAGTCCTTCGAGACCTTGCTGCAACGCCGCGAGCAGCGTCGCGGGCGGGGCGGATGCGGCAAAGGGCGCGAGCGC
Organism: Sphingopyxis sp. DBS4; assembly: GCF_024628865.1. Classification (NCBI taxonomy): domain Bacteria; kingdom Pseudomonadati; phylum Pseudomonadota; class Alphaproteobacteria; order Sphingomonadales; family Sphingopyxidaceae; genus Sphingopyxis; species Sphingopyxis sp. DBS4. The sequence continues at coordinate 252,814 of NZ_CP102384.1, read as the reverse complement.
CGTTTCCAGCGCCTCCGACACCGCGTCCCACCACGGTTGCAACTGGGCCGCGAGGCCGTGCCCGCGCGCCTTGGGATCGGCCGCGCGCGCGGCGAGCCGTGCACCCACTCCCTGCCATCCCGGCGCAAGCCCCGGCTCGCGCAGAAGCAGGTCGAGCCGCCGCACCTGGTCGAGCCACGCCGTCCGTCCCTCGCCCTTCCGCACCAGCGGATGCCCGAGCAGCGACACCAGGGCGACGGGATCGAAATCCGCCGCCAGTTCGGCGAGCAGCAGCAGCAGCGCACCCGGCGGCGTCCGCGACAGGGGCTGGCCCGCGCTATCGTCGACCGAAATCCCCCAGCGCGCGAGCGCCGCCGCGACGCGTTCGGCGAGGCCGCGATCGGGGGTGACGAGCGCCGCGGTGCGCCCCGGCGTCTCGACCGCCTCGCGCATCAGCAGCGCGATTCCCTGCGCCTCCTGTCCGTCGGCGGCGAACACCGCACCCTCTATTCCGGCGGTCGCCGCCGACAAATCGCCCACCGCCTGCCATAGCGCGCTATATTCCGCGGGCGCGAAGAGCAGCGACACGAAGGGCGTGCGTGCCGCGGGGCCGTCATACTCCGACGCCGCCTCCCATTCGAGCACTTCGTCGCGGCTCGCCCCCATGCGGTCGAGCAGAAGCTTCAGATGATATTGCGGGTGCGTTTCCAGCGGCCGCGCCGGATGGTCGGGGTCCGGCCGCGTCGGGCCGAGCGCGTCCCATTCCTCGGCCGCCATGACGCGGTCGAGTCCCGGCAGCACGACCATGCCGCGTTCGAGGTCGGCGACGGTGCGCAGCAGCCGCGCGATCGCGGGCGCCGCGGTGGTGATGCCCGCCGCGACGGTGAAGCGCGCGGGCGGCGCGGCGCGCCATCCCTTGGTCACGCGGTCGAGCAGGCGATTGCGCCGCGCGGCGCGGTCGATGTGCCCCGTCTTTGCCAGCATCTCCGGCCAATGATCGACGAGCAGCCGCAGCCGCCCGAGCGAGGCCTGCCAATGTTCGGCGAAGGCGCCGAGGTCGAGGTCGACGAGCGCGCTGGCGCGGATTTCCTCATAATGAAGCTGGTCGATCACCCGCGCGAGCCCGTCGGCAAGCTGGAACGCCGCCGCGCCGCTGATCGCCGCCTCACCCGCAGGCGTATGCCGTTCGATCAGTTCGGCGAGCAGCAGGCGGCGGCGCAGCGGATCGATCGCGGGCGGGATCGGGTCGTCATCGATGGCGTCGAGCGCCAGCGCCACGCTTTCATCGAGGTCGGCGTCGCCGATCACCGCGAGGCGCGGCATCAGCAGGCCCTGCCCGCCTGCGCGCACGAACGCCGCCTGCACCGCGCTCCGCGCGCGGTTGCTCGGCAGCAGGATCAGCCCCTCGGCAAGGCCGAGCGCGCCGTCGCCGTAGCGCGCGACGATCCCGGCCGCGAGCGCATCGGCAAACGCCCGGTGGACCGGGATGGAATGGATGGTGGGGCGTTTCACCTCGGACACGGAAATTCGGAACTCCCTTTCTCCGTTCGCCCTGAGCTTGTCGAAGGGCCGTTCTTCCTTTTGACGGAGAAAAAAGAAAAGGACAGTGCTTCGACAAGCTCAGCACGAACGGCTGAGGAGGACAGACCCGATCCGTGTCAAACCTCGCCCAGCGCCGCTTCGGTCGGCGCGATGCTGGCGGGGGTGCCGACGTCGAACCATTGCCCCATGTGCGACAGGCCATAGAGCCGCCCCGCCGCGATCGCACGGTCCCAGAGGATGTTGGTCGAAAAGGCGCCCTCGGGGGCATCGGCCAGCAACCGGCGCGAGACGAGCTGGATGCCGGTGTAGACGAAGGGAGCAACCCGCCCCGGTTTGCGGCGGCTGAGCCTGCCGTCGCCGTCCATATGAAAATCGCCGCGCCCGCCATGTCCCGTCGCGCTCGCCTGCCGGATGACGAGCAGCAGCGCATCCATCCTGTCCCCTTCCCAATGGCGCGCGAGGTTCCGGATGCTGTCCTGCGGCCCGTCGGTCCAGATATTGTCGCTGTTGACGATCAGGATCGGGTCGCCGGTGAGCAAAGGCAGTGCCTTGACCATCCCGCCGCCGGTTTCGAGAAGCTGGCCGCGCTCATCGGACACCGCGATGGTGAAATTCCGCTTCTGCGCCGCGAGATGCGCTTCGAGCGCGTCGGCGAGATAATGGACGTTGACGACGACATGGCCGATCCCCGCCGCCTCGATCCGGTCGAGACTATGGTCGATCAGCGCCTTGCCCGCGACGCGCACCAGCGGCTTCGGCCGCGTCGCGGTGAGCGGGCGCATCCGCTTGCCGATCCCCGCGCCCATCACCATCGCGCTTTCGATCTTTGCGCTCACGCCCCCTGCTCCACCCATGCCTCCGCCCGCTTCGACGCGGGGACATGCTCATCGAACCATGTCCGCACCGACGCAAGCGCCGGATGCGCCAGATCGCGTTCGAGCAGCCCCCACATGCGCGGCTGGAAGCGGCGATAGCCTTCCTTGCCGTCGCGCTTCCACAGCCGCACGAAGACGCCGAGGATGCGCGTGTTACGCTGCGCCGCGAGCGCCCAATAAGCGGCGCGGAACGCCTCGCCCTGTCCGGTCGCGGCGACGTAGCGATCGAGCATCGCCGCCTCGACCGCCGGGGTCACGTCGCGCCGCGCATCCTCGAGCACCGAGGCAAGATCATAAGCGGGATGGCCGACGAGCGCGTCCTGGAAGTCGAGCAGGCCGTAATGCGCGATGCCGTCCCGCCCCGGCACCAGCATGATATTTTCGGCATGATAGTCGCGCAGCACGGTGACGCGCGGCAAGCCGTCGGCCTCGACCGGGGCCAGCACTTCTTCCCACGCGGCGCGGAACGCATCGCGGTCGACCTCCAGATCGAGCGCGGGGCAGTACCAGTCGGTGAACAGCATCACCTCGTCCAGCCATTGCGCCAGCCCATGCACCGGCAGCCCCGCCATCGGCGGCCGCGCGTGGAGGTGGACGAGCAGGTCGGTCACCCCCGCATAATGGTCCGCCTCGGCATCCGGCTTTGCGTCGAGCGTCTCGCGCAGGCGCACATCGCCGAAATCCTCGATCAGCAGCAGCCCTTGGTCGAGGTCGCGCGCGAGGATCGCCGGCGCGGTCAGCCCCTGTTCGCAGAGAAATTCGGCGACCGCGATGAACGGCCGCGGGTCCTCGTGCGGCGGCGGCGCGTCCATCAGCACCGCCTGCCGCCCTTCGCCGACGACGCGGAAATAACGGCGGAACGAGGCATCCCCCGCCAGCGGCAAAATCTGGGCGTCGCCCCAGCCATGCGCGGCGAGGAAAGCCGGGGCGTGGGCGGGCGGAATCATCGGAGCGGCCATCGCGCCTCCCAAGCCGCAGGCACTTCGGCTGTCAAGACGCGGGCGTCGCCGCTGCCCGAAATCGTCAGCATCAGCGCCTCCGGCCACCCCTGCGCGCCGAGCCGTTCGGGCCATTCGATCAGCAGCGCACCGTCGTAGAGATAATCGTCGAGCCCGAGCTCGATCAGCTCGCCCTCGCTCTCGATGCGATAGAGATCGACATGCACGATGGGTAGATCGACCTCGGGCGGCGCATAGGGCTGGACGATCGCAAAGGTCGGGCTCGGCGCCTCGCCCGCCAGCCCCCGCGTCTTCAGCATCGCGCGCGCCAGCGTCGTCTTCCCCGCGCCGAGATCGCCCGACAGCAGCACCACGTCGCCGGGCGCCAGCGCGGCGCCGATGGCAGCGCCGATGCGCCCGGCTTCGTCGAGATTATAGGGGCGACGGAATTGCATGGCGGTTTTGCAACAGATTCGCGCAGAGGCGCAGAGTCCGCAGAGAAGACGGTGAAGATTCACGCGGAGACGCGGAGACGCGGAGAGAAGAACACGGGCCGCCAGGCCCTTTATTATCACAATGGGCGCGCCCGGATGCGAGGTCGAATGTAAAGAGCCGCTTCGCGGCAAACACAACATCTCCGCGTCTCCGCGTCTCCGCGTGAACAAGAATCTCTGCGCCTCTGCGCGAATCTCTCCTCTGCGCAGGCAAGGACACCCCTACCCACCCCGCGGCAGGCTGATGCGCACCAGTGTCCCCTGCCCCTTTTCGCTCATCACCTCCATCGTCCCGCCGTGCGCGGCGACGAGCTGGCGGGCGAGGGCGAGGCCGATGCCGCCGCTTTGCGTCCCCGCCTGCGTGCCCCGGGTGACTGCGGCAACGGTGTCGGGCATCCCGGGCCCATTGTCGGAAACGACAATCTCTACCCGCTCGCTATCGCCCTCGGCGTGGAGCAGGACGCGGCCGCCGCTGCGCTTCGCAGGCGCGGTGAAGCGGATCGCATTGTCGAGCAGCCCGGCGACGAGCCGCGACAGCCGCGGTGCATCGCCCTCGATCGTCCCGAGCCCTTCGGCAAGCTGGCCCGCAAGCTCGATCTTCTCGGCCTTTGCGAATGCCTTTGCGTCGGCGAGCGCGCTTTCAAGCAGGGCACGGACGTCGACCGGCGCGCGCTCGACCGCGAGCGTCCCCGCCTCACCCTGCGCGAGGTCGAGCACATTGTCGATCTGCCGCCCGAGTACCGCGACCGAATCCATGATCGCATCGACATAGGCCTTGGCGGGCGCGGGCAGTTCGCCGGCATAGCCCGCCTGCAGCATCTCGCCGAAGCCGCCGATCGAGGTCAGCGGCGTGCGCAGTTCATAGCTCATCCGCGACAGGAAGGCGGTCTTGACCTTGTCGGCGGCTTCGAGCGCCTCGTTGCGTTCGCGCAGCGCGCCTTCCATCTTCCGGCTCGCGGTGATGTCGAGCATGATCAGCAGCGCGTTGCCGTCGGGCAGCGGGATCGAGGCGAAGTCGAAATGGCGCCCGTCGGCGAAGCGGATCTCGCCCGCGCGCTGCGTGCGTTCGAGCGTCGCGGCGCGGATCACCTCCTGGACGATACTGATCTGGTTCGGCTTGGCGAGCCGGTCGGCCAGCCCGCCCATCAGGGCATCGACGCGCGGATGCGCCGCGAGCTTATGCTCTTCGATATTCCAGAGCCGGCGGAAGCGCTGGTTCCAGAGGTGAAGCCGGCCGTCGGGCGCGAACACCGCGATCGCCTCGAACAGATTGTCGAAGGTCGCGGTGCGGACGCGGAGCAGCGTGTCGCGCGCGCCCGCAAGCTGCACCTGCTCGGTCTTGTCCTCGGCGATCAGCAGCAGGCCGCCGTCGGGGGTCGGCTGCGCGACGACGTGCAGGTGGGTGCCGTCGCGCAGCAGCCAATCCTCCTCGCTCGCCTCGGCGCGCGCGAACCAGTCGACATGCGCCCGCCGCCATTCGGGATAGTCGCGCACCTCGGGCGTGCGCCCGCTCTCGCGCCACGCATCGAGCAGCCGTGCAAAGGGCGGCGCCTCGGCGACCTCATCGGCGTCGAGCGCGAAGAAGCGGCGGAACGGCAGATTGGCGAAGACGAGGCCCTGGTCGGAGCCGAATTGCGCGACCGACGCCGACAGCCGGTCGAGCAGTTCGCGCTGGGTATCGACGAAGCGCCGGTGCGCGCCGCGCTCGCTTTCGAGTTCCTGAATGTCGATCGCATAGCCGGCGATGCCGATCATTCGTCCGCCCTCGGGCGCCAGCGGCACGTCGACGACGCGCATAATCCGCCGCTCGCCCTCGATCGTGACCGGCACGGTGCGCTGCTGCGCCGATCCGGCGTCGCGCGCCGCCTCGGCGGCGTCGGTAGCGCTTACCCCGGCAACCGGCTCGCACAGCTCGACGCCGGCGTCGATCACCGCCGCCGCGCTCTTGGCCTCGACCGCGCGAACATAGGCGCTGTTGACGAGCGCGAGGCGCATGTCGGGCTCGCGGAACCACATCGGAAAGGGCGCCGCCTCGATCAGTCCCGACAGCGCGGCAAAGGCGGCCATCGCCTCGTCGCGCTCGCGCCGCGCCTCGGCCAGCGCCTGTTGCCCGTCGGTCGCGTCGCTGATCCACAGCAGGACGCTGCCCGGCCCGCCGACGGCCTGCGGCGCCGCGGCGCCATGGAAGACGATCGTCCGGTTGCCGCCGATCGGCCTCAGGCTGAGCATGAAGGGCTTGGCGCCGCGCTGCGCGCCGAGGATCGCCTGGCGAAGCTGCTCATGTTCGGGCTGGCCGAGCCCGGCGTCGAGCCCGCGCAGTTCATCGAAATTGCGCGGCCCGCGATCAAGCCCCAGCCACAGGCCAAGTCGTTCGCTCGCCTCGATCCGCCAGTCGGCGCGGACGACGACGGGAAGCTGCGGCGACGCCTCGATCAGGCTGGCGAGCCGGTCGGTCTGCCCCGCGACGAACGCCGACCGCCGCTGCATCGCAATCCCGCGCCCGACCGCCCACAGCCCGGCGAGCAGCCACAGCGCCGCGAACAGGCCGAGGGCGAAGAGCAGCCCCGGGGAAAGCGTGTCGCTCATCCCGTTTCAAATCCTCGCGTGTCCGGCTCCCGCGCGTGCATGGTGCCAAGCCCTAGAGGCGATGGCGGGAGGTTTCAATCGCATGTCGGCGCCGATCGCCGCGCACGGGCGTCCGATGGGCGCGCGGCTGTGGAAAACATGAATTCGCGCGGAGGCCGCAGAGGGAGCAGAGAGAGTTCCCTGACCCGTTTTCCGGGAAAGAAAAAGGGGACGGCAACGCCGCCCCCTTCCCCTTTCTCTGCGGCCTCCGCGCGAAACTTTCCCGCGCCGAGGCCGAAAAGCATCAATACCGGTAATGATCGGGCTTGAACGGCCCTTCAACCGGCACGCCGATATAATCGGCCTGCTTCTGGGTCAGCTTGCTCAGCTTCACGCCCAGCTTCTCGAGGTGCAGCGCCGCGACCTTTTCGTCGAGATGCTTGGGCAGGACATAGACGTCGTTGCCGTAATTCTCGCCCTTGGTGAACAGTTCGATCTGCGCCAGCACCTGGTTGGTGAAGCTCGACGACATCACGAACGACGGGTGGCCCGTCGCGCAGCCGAGGTTCACGAGGCGGCCCTTCGCCAGCACGATGATCTGCTTGCCGTCGGGGAATTCGACGAGGTCGGTGCCGGGCTTGACCTCGGTCCACTTATAGTTGGCGAGCGCCGCAATCTGGATCTCGCTGTCGAAGTGGCCGATATTGCAGACGATCGCCATCGGCTTCATCGCCGCCATATGCTCGGCGGTGATGACGTCGGCGTTACCGGTCGCGGTGACGAAGATGTCGGCACGCTCGACCGCTTCGTCCATCGTCACGACCTCATAGCCTTCCATCGCCGCCTGCAGCGCGCAGATCGGGTCGATTTCGGTCACGAGCACGCGCGCGCCACCGTTGCGCAGGCTCGCGGCCGATCCCTTGCCGACGTCGCCGAAGCCCGCGACCGCGGCGACCTTGCCCGCCAGCATCACGTCGGTGGCGCGGCGGATCGCATCGACCAGCGATTCCTTGCAGCCATAGAGATTGTCGAACTTCGACTTGGTGACGCTGTCGTTGACGTTGATCGCCGGGAAAGGCAGCTCGCCCTTCTTCGCGATGTCATAGAGGCGGTGGACGCCGGTCGTCGTCTCTTCCGACACGCCCTTCAGCGCCTTGACGGTCTTGGTGAGGTAGCCGGGGTTCGCGGCGACGAACGCCTTCAGCGCGCGCTGGAACTCGACTTCCTCTTCATTCTCGGGCGGCGGCAGGGTGGCGCCGGCCTCGAGCTTCGCACCCCACAGCGCGAACATGGTGGCGTCGCCGCCGTCGTCGAGGATGATGTTCGCGGTCGTGTCGCCCCAGTCGAAGATGCGGCCTACATAGTCCCAATAATCGGCGAGGCTTTCGCCCTTCACCGCGAAGACCGGCGTCCCGCCCGCGGCGATCGCGGCGGCGGCATGGTCCTGGGTCGAGAAGATGTTGCACGTCGCCCAGCGGACGTCGGCGCCGAGCGTTTTCAGCGTCTCGATCAGCACCGCGGTCTGGATCGTCATGTGCAGCGAGCCGGTGATGCGCGCGCCCTTGAGCGGCTGCGCGGCGCCATATTCGGCGCGCAGCGCCATCAGACCCGGCATTTCGGTTTCGGCGATCGCGATTTCCTTGCGGCCGAAGTCGGCCAGGCCGATATCGGCGATCACATAGTCACGGGTGTCGGCGGCGAGAGTAGCCACGGGGAATCTCCATATTGGCAGATCGACCGCAGGCGAGCGGCCACGAATTTTGCCCGGCGCCCTATCCGAAAGCGCCGCTTGGATCAAATATAAACTTTTCTTTATATCCTCAAGACCCGAGCTGTCCGCGGTCGCGCTTTCGGCACGATTCGGCGGCCGCCGATCGGCGGCGACGCGAAAATAAATTTTTCGCGGGCGCAATTGTGACAGCCGCCCGCGCGACTTTGTGACACGGAGTCGCCGCGCCCAAGATTCTGATAATCGAGCCTTATAATGCGGCTTGGCGCTAAGCTTAATTCTGCTTTGTGACATCCATGTTACAACACCCCGGAAATATTGACTTTTCATCCCGCCAGACGGAAAATCATCCAAAGTTTTCGGGGAGATAGAGACAATGAAAAAAATTCTGCCACTGTTCGTCGCGCTCGCTTTCACAGGCCCGGTCGCGGCGCAATCGATCGTCGTGAGCGGCGGTGACGCCAGCGACCTGTCGCCGCTGTCGGTCGCCTATGACGAATTGCAGGCCGGCCGGAACGCGGCTGCTGTCGACAAGCTGACGCACAGCGCGATCGATGCGCGCGACCCGTCGCGGCTGATCAACCTCGGCACCGCTTATGCACGGCTGGGACAAACGGCCGATGCCGCCACCGCCTATGAGGCCGCAATTACCAGTCCGATCCGTTACGACGTCGAGCTGGCGGGCGGAACCTATATGGATTCGCGCTGGGCCGCCCGCATCGCGCTCGCCAACCTCAACGAAGGCAAGCCGCTGCTCGCGCTGGCGCGGTAGAAGTCTTTAAGCCCCTCCTCTCCGCAAGACGGGGAGGATTTCAGGCCTCGCCGCCTTCGGTCGTCAGCAAGCGGGCGTCCACTCCCGCTTCGGCGAACGCCGCCTGCCAGCGACTGGTGGGCGGCGTTTCGAATATCACGCTGTCGCTGCCCGGGGTGACGTGCCAGCCGTGGCGAACCATTTCCTCCTCGAGCTGCCCCGGCGACCAGCCGGCATAGCCGAGCGCGACCAGCCATTGCGCCGGACCGCGCCCCTCGCCGATCGCGCGCAAGATGTCGTGCGAGCTCGACACCATCCAGCGGTCGGCGACCTGCACCGCGCCTTCGCCGCCCCAATCGCGGCTGTGGATCACGAAGCCGCGCGACGGCTCGACCGGCCCGCCAAGGAAAACCGGCTGATCGAGCGGCTCGTCATGTCCGATCTCGAGCTGGTCGAGCACCGCGCCGACGGTCATGCCATCGATCGGGTCGGCAACCCCGATCCCCATCGCGCCGTCCTCGTCATGGCTGATCATCGCAATCACCGCATGGGCGAAACGAGGGTCGCCGATGCCCGGCAGCGCGAGCAGCAACTGGCCGGTGAAGAAAAGCGGCGCGGTGTCCATGGGCGTACAATGCCCCGTGCGGTAAAAAGGGTCCAGCGCCATATTTCCCCGAATTGGAATGGCCGCGCTTGACTCCAGCCCACCGCGCCCCAATGTCGCGCCAACCGAAATCCCCTCAACGAAAGGATGCCAAGATGACGATCCAGACCGGCGACAAGCTGCCCGAAGCGACCTTCGTGAAGGTCACCGACAACGGTCCCGAACAGGTGAATACCGCCGACTATTTCAAGGGCCGCAAGGTCGCGCTCTTCTCGGTTCCCGGCGCCTTCACCCCGACCTGCTCGGCCAAGCATCTGCCGGGCTTCGTCGACAAGGCCGACGAGCTCAAGGCCAAGGGCGTCGACGAAATCGTCTGCACCGCGGTCAACGACGCCTTCGTGATGGGCGCCTGGGCGAAGAGCGCGAACGCGAACGACAGCGTCACCATGCTCGCCGACGGAAACGGCGCCTTCGCCGACGCGGTCGGGCTGACGATGGACGGTACCGCCTTCGGCATGGGCAAGCGCGGCCAGCGTTTCTCGATGATCGTCAACGACGGCGTCGTCGAGCAACTCAACGTCGAAGCCCCCGGCGAATTCCGCGTGTCGAGCGCGGACCATATGCTCGAGCAGCTCTGAGAATTTTGAGGGGCGGCACGACGGCGCGCCGCCCCTTTCCTTTTGTCACATTTTCGTGCAACAGCGTCGCGATGACATCACACTCATCGAACAATCAGAACAGCTCCGACCCCGCCGCCCTTGTCGAGGGCATCATCGCCGAACTTCAGGACAAGTTCCGCGCGTCGGTTTCCAACCTCAAATCGGCCATCGCCGCCTATGTCCGCGACGGCACGCTGCCTCCGGCCGATGCCGCCGCGACCGGCCTCTTCGACTATCCCGCGATCCGCCTCACCACCACCGGCGAGCAGCGCGAGGGGCAGAAGGGGCATAATCTCTCCTTCGGCCGCTTCGAACATGCGGGCGTGTTCGTCACCACCGTCACCCGCCCCGACCTGTTCGCCGATTATCTGCGCGATCAGCTCCTGCTGCTTGCGCGCCATTACGACATCACGCTCGAGGTGACGCGCACCGGGCAGCAGATCCCCTTCCCCTATGTGCTCGACGCAAGCGACGGGTCCGACATGGGCGGGGTCACCCCGCTCGAACTCGCGCGCCATTTCCCGACCACCGAACTCGCCGACATCGGCGACGAGCTCGCCGACGGGCTGTTCGGCGCCGACCCCACGAAGCCGCAGCCGCTCGCGCTGTTCGACGCGCTGCGCACCGATTTCAGCCTTGCGCGGCTGCGCCATTACACCGGCACCGCGCCCGAGCATTTCCAGCGCTATATCCTGTTCACCAACTATCACCGCTATGTCGACGAATTCGTCGCCTGGGCGGCCTCGCAGGTCGGGCAGGGCCGCTACACCGCGCTCGCCGGCGCCGCGGGCCTCTATGTCGACCGGCCGGGCGTCAACGCCAGCGCGCTCGTCGCCGACAGCGCATGGCGGCGGCACCAGATGCCCGCCTATCATCTGATCGCCCCCGACGGCGCGGGCATCACGCTCGTCAACATCGGCGTCGGCCCCGCCAACGCCAAGACGATCTGCGACCATCTCGCGGTCTTGCGGCCCGAGGCGTGGCTGATGATCGGCCATTGCGGCGGCCTCAGACCCAGCCAGCGGATCGGCGACTATGTCCTCGCCCACGCATATCTGCGCGACGATCATATCCTCGACGCGGTGCTGCCCCCCGAAATCCCGATTCCCGCGATCGCCGAGGTCCAGCTCGCGCTCGCCAGCGCCGCTGAAGCGGTGTCGGGCGCCAGCGGCGCCGACCTCAAGAAACGGATGCGCACCGGCACCGTCGTCACCACCGACGACCGCAATTGGGAACTGCGCTATACCGACAGCGCGCTGCGCTTTTCGCAGTCGCGCGCGATCGGCATCGACATGGAGTCGGCGACGATCGCCGCGCAGGGCTATCGCTTCCGCGTCCCCTACGGCACCCTGCTCTGCGTCAGCGACAAGCCGCTTCACGGCGAATTGAAGCTGCCGGGGCAGGCCAACCGCTTCTACGAGGAAGCGATCGCCGCGCACCTCCAGATCGGCATCCGCGCCTGCGAGACGATGCGCGACGAGGGCGCCAAGCTCCACAGCCGCAAGCTCCGCGCGTTCAACGAGCCGCCGTTCCGCTAAGCGTCGCACCAGTGAAGGGGCCCGGTAGGACTAGATTCGTTTAGTCCGTTCGTGTCAGTGACAGATCATCATATTCCGCCAATGGGAGAGGAACCCCGATGACGAACGCACCCCCCACCCTCTCACGCTCCATCGCCGGCCGCGTCGCGATCGTCACCGGCGCGGCGAGCGGCATGGGCCGCGCGACCGCGCTGCTCCTCGCGAGTGAAGGCGCGAAGGTCGCGGTCACCGATCTCGACCTTGCCGCCTGCGAAGCCGTCGCGGCCGACGCGGGCGCGGGTGCCAAAGCCTTCGCGCTCGACGTCGCCGACGGCGAGGCGATCAAGCGCACCGTCGTCGCCATCGCCGATCATTTCGGCGGCATCGACATCCTCATCAACAATGCCGGGGTGTCGAGCTTCTGCCCGCTTGATGCCGAAGACGACTATGAGGCGATCTGGCACCGCGCGATCGCCGTCATGCTGACCGCGCACCAGCGCATGGTGCGCGCCGCGCTGCCGTGGCTCCGCCAAAGCGATGCCGCGCGCATCGTCAACATCGCCTCGACCGAAGGGCTCGGCGCGACGCCGGGCGACACCCCCTATGTCGCGGCCAAGACCGGCGTCACCGGGCTGACGCGCGGCCTTGCAGTCGACCTCGGCAAGGAGGCGATCACCGTCAACTGCATCTGCCCCGGCCCGATCCGCACCGGCATGACCGACAAAGTGCCCGAGGAGGACAAGGCGCTGTTCGCGAAACGCCGCACCGCGCTCCGCCGCTATGGCGAGCCCGAGGAGGTGGCGCATGTGACGCTCGGCCTCGTGCTTCCCGCCGCCAGTTACATCACCGGCGCGGTGATCCCGGTCGATGGCGGACTGATGGCGCGTAACGCCTGAATAACACAGACTTAATTGTCGAAACGCCCGAATTTCGGCGTTTTTGCGCTGGGCCCTCGATCGGCTGAACCGTGCAAAGCGCTCGACAATCCGCGCAACTCTGCGCCCTGCCGGGAGTATAGCTGTGCCGGAAGGGGCTCGTAAATTGCGAAGCCCTGCCGACCCAATTGAAGGAGAGCTTATGGGTGCCGTTTCCAAAAATTCGCGAATCCTGTTGCTGACCATGCTCGCCGGGGCGGCGACGGTCGGCTTCGCCGCGCAGGCGCAGGACGCGCCCGAGCGCGACGCCGTGATCGTCAACGGCGAGCCGATCCCCGATCCGGCCACGATGGCCAAGGGGCCCGAAATCGAAGGCATCATCTCGGCGCGCAGCGACGGCATGATGCAGGTCACGACCGCCGACGGCACCGACACCGCGATCGCTATCGGCGACAACACCAAGATCAAGGGCAGCGGCGGCTTCCTGGGCCTCAGCCGCAGCAAGCTCGCTGCGGACTCGCTGCTCAACGGCCTGCCCGTCTCGGTCGAGACCTTGCAGTGGAGCGGCGGCCTGCTCGCGAGCCAGGTCGAACTCAAGAGCAAGGATCTGCGCACCGCGTCGATGATCCGCACCGGCACCAACCAGCGCTTTGCCGAGCAGACGGCGGCGACCGAGGCGCTGCGCGGCCGGGTTGGCGATATCGACCAATATAATATCAAGGGCACGACCAACGTGAACTTCGACACCGGCAAGGCGGTGCTGTCGTCGCAGGCAAAGGCCGACCTCTGCGCCGCGGCAACCCAGGCCGAAGGGATGGACAACGCCCTGCTGCTCGTCATCGGCTACACCGATTCGCGGGGCAGCCAGGAATTCAACCAGGCGCTCAGCGAAAAGCGCGCCAGCGGCGTCGTCAATTATCTTCAGCAGGCCTGCGGGTGGAAACCCTATCGCATGTTGACCCCGACCGGGATGGCCGAAGCCGATCCGGCGGCGGACAACAGCACCCCCGAAGGCATGGCGCAGAATCGCCGCGTTGCGGTGAACATCATGGTCAGCAAGGCCGTCGACGGGATTTAAGATGGCGCGGGGTGGGCTTTCGCTCACCCCCACCCTTCTTTTCGTCACCCCGGATCAAGTCCGGGTGACGAAAGAAAGAAACTCACGCGCGACCGCGGTCAGACATACATGCCCTCCCGCAGATTGATGCCGTGCTCGATCCAGACCTTGAGCGCGCAGAGCATCTGCGACCAACCCTGACAATTGCCATAGGAGGCGCCGAGCGCCCCCTGATTCTCGCGCCAGCCCTCCTCGGCGATCTCGACCAGGGTGCGCCCGTCATCCAATCCCTTGAAGCTCATTGTCACGCGGGTGCGATAATCGGCGTCTTTCATCTCGCCGCCCTCGACATTCGGCGCCTCGCCTTCATTCGCCTGCCATTCCAATATGATCTTCTCGTCGGGCACGACCTCGATCACATGGACCGGGAAGGCGCCGGGGAAGTCGTGGAAATCCCACTCCACCGTCGCGCCGGTTTCAAGCCGCCCTTTCGCGCCGCCGGTTGTGAAATAGTGCGACAGCTTCGCGGGATCGGCGACCGCCTCGAACACTTCGTGCACCGGCTTAGCGATCCGCGCCGCGACTCGGAATTTCAGTTCCATGACCAGTCTCCGCTTGAGTCGCATCCTTTTATGTTATATTTATATAACATGTCAATTCACGACTCGTTCGACGCGACCTTCAAGGCGCTCGCCTCGCCGATCCGGCGACAGATTCTCGACGATCTGAAAGAGCAGCCGCTCACCACGGGAACGCTGTGCAGCCATTTCGCCGACGTTGACCGCTGCACGGTGATGCAGCATCTGAAGGTGCTGGAGGATGCGGGGCTGGTAATCGCCGAACGCCGCGGCCGCGAGCGCTGGAATCATCTCAACGCGATGCCGATCCAGGACATCCACGACCGCTGGATCGGCCCGCACGCGGCGGCGGCCGCGGCGCGACTGGCGCGGTTCAAGCAGGCAGTGGAGGCGCGGTGAAGCCGGGGGACGGCGACGGCGGATTTCGGCCGGTGCGGCCACTCTTCTCCCCTCCCGCAAGCGGGAGGGGCTTGGGGGTGGGCAGCGACGTCGCGATGGCCCACCCCGCTGCGACTAACGAACAAAGTTCGTAAGTCTCGCTGCCCCTCCCGCTTGCGGGAGGGGAAATCAGCGCCATCCTTCAATGTCCGCTCCCCACCCCAATGCCGACACTCGCGCTTACGCATGAAAAAGACCGGGAAGTCGCCTCCCCGGCCCCTGTCACTGCGCCTTGACCGCGCTCACCAGCCCGACGGATGCCCCTTGTTCTGCTCGTCGAGCCACTTCTTCAGCGGCGCGAAATAGTCGGCCATCGCGCGGCCCGACATCTCGCGGCTGCCGGTGAAGGCCTCCAGCGCATCGGGCCACGGCTTCGACGCGCCCATTTCGAGCATCGCGTTCAATTTCGCGCCGACCGCCTTGTTGCCGTAGAAGGAGCAACGGTGGAGCGGCCCCTTCCACCCCGCCTGCTTGCACGCAGCCTGATAGAATTGGAACTGCAGCACGCGAGCGAGGAAATAGCGGGTGTAGGGGGTGTTGCCCGGAATATGATATTTGGCGCCTGCGTCGAACGCATTCGCTGGCCGCTCGCCCGGCGGAACGATACCCTGATATTCGCGGCGAAGGTCGGTCCACGCCTTGTTATAGTCTGCGGGCTTGATCGACCCGTCGAACACGCCCCAGCGCCAGCGGTCGACGAGCAGGCCGAACGGCAGGAAGGCGACCTTGTCCATCGCCTGCCGCAGCAACAGGCCGATATCCTTGTCGGCGCTCGGCACCTTCGATTTGTCGAGCAGGCCGATGTCGACCAGATATTGCGGGGTGATCGACAGCGCGACGAAATCGCCGATCGCCTCGTGGAAGCCGTCGTTCGCGCCGTTGAGATAGAGGAACGGCTGTTTGTTGTAAGCGCGCTGGTAATAATTGTGGCCGAGTTCGTGGTGGATGGTGACGAAATCGTCGGCATTCACCTTGATGCACATCTTGATGCGAACATCGTCCTTGTTGTCGACGTCCCACGCCGAGGCGTGGCAGACGACTTCGCGGTCGGCGGGCTTGAGGAACTGGCTGCGCTTCCAGAAGGTCTCCGGCAGCGGCGCGAAGCCGAGCGAGGAATAGAAATTCTCGCCCGCCTTGACCATGTCGAGCGGCTTCTTGCCCTTTTCCTGGAGCAGATCGCCGATGTCATAGCCGAGGTCGCCAGTGCCGGCAGGCGCGACGAGCGGGTAGATATTGCCCCATTCCTGCGCCCACATATTGCCGAGCAGGTCGGCGCGGATCGGGCCGGTCTTGGGCTGCACCGCGTCGCCATATTTCTCGTTCAGTTTCCAGCGGACATAGGTGTGGAGCGCCACATAAAGCGGCTTCATGTCCTGCCAGATCTTCTCGGTCAGCTTCGCGAACTCCTCGGGCGGCATGTCGTAGCCCGAGCGCCACATCGCGCCGGTGTCGGCGAAGCCCAGCTCCTTCGCGCCTTCGTTCGCGATGCCGACCATCTTGGCATAATCGTCCTTCATCGGCGTGCCGACATTGTCGTGCCAGCTCGTCCACATCTCGGCATATTCGGCGGGCGTATGCTTCAGATTGCCCATTTCGGCCTCGATGTCGGAGCCCGAGATTTCCTTGCCGTCGAGCGTGCCGCGACCCTTGCCATATTGCGATTGCAGGTCGGTCGCGATCGTGTTGAGTTCGGCCGCGGCACCCGGCGTCGTCGGCGCGGGCAGCACGATGCCGGTGCGCAATATGTCGAGCTTGCGCTTCGTCTCGGCACTGAGCCCCGCGACGTTCATGAACTTGGCCGCCTCGAGCGCATATTTGACCGACTTCTCAGTGCCGATCGCGTTGATCCGCGCCGCCATCGCGTCGGTGTCCTCGGTGATATAGGTCGCGTTGACCCAGTTCACCTGGCTGCCCTCGACCGTATAATCGAACAGATCCTTCTCGACCGCAGCGATGAAGGCGTCGGCATCAGCAGCGGTCGGAGCCGCGGCCGGCGCGGCGGCGGGGGCCGTCTGGGCAAGAGCGGGGGCCGCCACCGCGAGCGACAGGGCCAGCGACAGCGTGGAAATCATGGCTTTCATGGGGTGCGTCCTCTGATGTTTCATGCGCTCTCTGGCGCGATGGCGCGCAATCTGGACCGCGCGGCGGACAGGGTCAAGCCGTGAGGAAAGCCGCGATCGCCTCGCCCAGTTCGGGGCGCGTGACACTCGACATATGGGTGCCGGGGATCGTGGTGAGCCGCGCGTCGGGCAGCACCGCGACCAGTTCCTCGGCCGAACCATTGTCCTGATCCTGATCGCCGCAGACGACCAGAGTCGGCATCGTCAGCGCCGCCAGCATCTCGGGCGTCGTGTCGGTGAAGCTGTCCAGCAGCAAGCGCGCCGCGACGCGGTCGATCTTCATCGTCTTCATGAACTGGATCGACATCCAGGTATCGTCGCCGCGCTTCGCACTCTCATAGTCGGCGATGACGCGCTGGAAGAATTGCCCGCGCTTCGCCCAGCCGGCGAGCCCCGCGAGCCCCATGCCGCCGAGGATCAGCCGCCGCGGCCGCATCCCCGCGACCACCGCGCGCACGCTAGTCCGCGCGCCGAGCGAAAAGCCGCCGAGGTCGAAATCGGCGAGACCCAGATGCGCGACCAGATCCTCAAGATCCCGCACCAGCACGTCGGGCGGATAATGCTCGGGCTCGTGCGGCGCGTCGCTCGATCCATGGACGCGCAGGTCGGGCATGATGACGCGGTAGCCCGCCGCGGCGACGCACGCGGCGGTGCCGAACTTGATCCAGTTGACCTCGGCGTTCGAGAACAGGCCGTGGAGAAGCAGGATCGGCGCCCCTTCGCCCATTTCGCGCCACGCCAGCCGCACGCCGTCGCGCGCGTCGAAAAATTGCGGTTCGATGGTCATGGGCAGCCTTTATCTGCGGAGGCGGGGCAAGGGCAAGATGGGCGAATTGCGCGCAGAGGGCAGGGTGCGCGAAGAAGAATAGGGTTCACGCGGAGGCGCGGAGCCGCGGAGAAGAAAGATCCGGGCCGGCAGGCCACCTGCTATCGCTCAGGGTTCGGCCGAAAGCGAGGCGGAAGAGAAAAGCCGCTTCGCGGCGAACGCAATCTCTCCGCGTCTCCGCGTGAACCGAAAATCTCTGTAGCGTCTGCGCGAAACTCCGCTATCGCGCCCGCAGCCCCTTCTGCTCCATCCGCCATTTCGCCAGCTCGATGCGGTCCTGTCCGAAGAAAGGTTCACCATCGAAAACCAATGTCGGCACGCCCCAATGTCCCGCGAGTTCGAGCGCGAGCTGGTTCGCCGCGATTTCGGTGTCGAGCGACTCGGCATCCTCCACCACCTCGGCGTCGAGCTCGGCAAGATCGAGCCCCGCGCGCTGCGCAGCGCCGGCGAGATGATCGCCGAGATGCCAGTCCTGCGCGCCGCCCCAGATGAGCTGCGCCACCTCGTGGCAGAAAGCGAGGCTCTTGCCGCGCCGCGACGCCGCCTGGCCGAGGCGGGTCAGGCGGTAGATATAGGGCTGCTCCTCCGCAATCGCGCGCGTCGCGACATTCTGGACGATCGGGTCGGGCCGCGGCGGGCCGAAAGGAATGCCGTGGAACTGCGCGACGCGGATCATATCGCGCATCGTATAGCTCAGCCAGTTCGGGTGATTGCGCTCGAAGAAATCGGGCTGGCGGATCGCGAGCGGATAGACCGGGCGCAGATCGATCGTCAGGTCGTGGCTCGCCGCGAGCGCGCGGTAGCGGCCGATCGCCAGATAGGAATAGGGCGAGCGAAAGGACCAGAAGAGGTCGGCGGTCAGGGTCATGGCACGCATAGTGCCGAAAATGCCGGACAGCGCAAGCACCCCTGTCGGGAAATTTTACACCATATCAGATGTTTCGCAGATGCAGCAAAGTTGCGATTGAATATAATAGCATCTGCTACTATATGCGCCGCCATGAACGAAACGATCGGCTTCCTGCTGAACGACAGCGCGCGGCTGTATCGCCGCGCCTTCAACGCGCGCACGAAAGCCAGCGGGATCACCGCACTGCAATGGCGGCTGATCACCTATCTCAAGCGGCATGAGGGAATCCGGCAGGGACCGCTCGCCGAGCTGATCGAGGTCGAGCCGATCACCCTGTCGCGGATGGTCGACCGGCTCGCCGAGGCCGGGCTGGTCGAGCGCCGCGCCGACCCGACCGACCGCCGCGCCTGGCGGCTCTACCTGACCGCGCGCGCCGCCGACCTGCTCCACTCGGTCCGCCGCACCGCCGAAGTGCTGAACGACGAAGCTACCGAAGGCCTGACCCCCGCCGAACGCGAACAGCTCGCGGTGCTCGTCGAGCGGGTGCGCGCCAATCTCTCCCGCCGCGAATGCCTGAAAGAAGCCCTGTAATGGACCAGCTCTCCCCTTCCCGCACCAAGGCCGAGGACGCGCGGCCAAAAGCGCTGCCCAAGGCTGACCCGGTGCCGGCTGCGGCAACTCCCGCGGCCGAAGCCGGGATGGAGGAGAAGGCGTCGTGGCGCACCCGCGCGCTGATGTTCGGCGTGCCGCTGCTTCTCGCGGTCGCGGGCGGCGCCTGGTGGCTGACCAGCGGCGGGTCGGTGTCGACCGACAACGCCTATGTCCAGATGGACAAGGTGTCGGTCGCGGCCGAGGTCGGCGGCCTGATCACCGAAGTCGCGGTACGCGAGGGGCAGGAGGTGCAAAAGGGCCAGCTTCTCTTCCGCATCGACGGCCATCCCTATGCGCTGACCGTCGCGCAGGCGAGCGCCGCGATCGACGCCGCCAAGGTCGACGTCGGCAATCTGTCGGCGAGCCTCGCCTCGACCAGCGTCGACATCAGGGCGGCGCAGGAAGCCGTCGGCTTCGCCGAATCGAATTTCGCGCGGCAGGCGGCGCTGATGGAAAAGGGCTTCACCACCAAGGCCGCCTATGACGCCTCGAAGCACGCCGTCGAACAGGCACGCGCCAGCCTGGCGCAGGCCCGCGCCGATGCGGCCGAAGCGCGCGCCAAGCTCGCGACCGGCGCCGGCGGCGTCAATCCGCAGGTCGAGGCGGCGAAGGTCCAGCGCGCGCAGGCCGAGGTCAATCTGGGCCGCACCGAAGTGCGCGCGCCGAGCGCCGGCCGCGTCGCCGAATCGGATCGCCTCCAGCTCGGCCAGATGATGGTCGCGGGGCTTCCCGCGGTGACGCTGGTCGACACCGCGCATCCGTGGGTCGACGCCAATTTCAAGGAAACCGACCTCGCCCATATGTGCGCGGGGCAGCGCGCCGAAATGCGCTTCGACGCCTATCCGGGGCTGGTCGTGCGCGGCCACGTCCAGACGATCGGCGCGGGCACGGGCAGCGAATTTTCGGTGCTGCCGGCGCAGAATGCGACCGGCAACTGGGTCAAGGTGACGCAGCGCGTCCCCGTCCGCATCGCCTTCGACGAGGTCGCCAAGCGCCCGATGATCGCGGGCCTGTCGACCGAGGTGAAGGTGATCACGTCGGACGGCTGCAAATAAGCCCCGCCTGATGGCCAGCCGCGCCCTTCCCCGCCGCCGCGCCGCGCCCGCGGCGACGGTCGTCCATGAGGATCGCCCGCTCTACGAGCAGGTGCGCTATCGCGGCCTCCTGACCGTCGCCGTCATGGGCGCGTCGGTGATGCAGATTCTCGACACGACGATTGCCAACGTCGCCATCCCGCACATGCAGTCGAGCCTCGGCGCGACGAGCGAGACGGTGAACTGGGTGCTGACCAGCTATATCATCGCCTCGGCGGTCGCGATGCCGATCACCGGCTGGCTCGCCGACAAGATCGGGCGGCGGGCGCTGTTCCTCGGCGCGGTGATCGGCTTCATCATCGCCTCGATGGCGTGCGGCGCGGCACAGAATCTGGAGGAGATGGTGATCTTCCGCTTCCTCCAGGGGATCAGCGCCGCCTTCATCGGCCCCCTGTCGCAGTCGGTGATGCTCGACATCAACCCGCCCGAGCGTCACGCGCGCGCGATGTCGATCTGGGGCATGGGGATCATGGTCGGGCCGATCATGGGACCGATCATCGGCGGCTGGCTGACCGAATCGGCCAATTGGCGCTGGGTCTTCTACGTCAACCTGCCGGTCGGCGCGGCGACCTTCGCGCTGATGTGGGCGCTGCTCCCCGCGACGGGGCGCAAGCAACGCAAGTTCGATCTTTTCGGCTTTTCGATGCTCGCGCTGGGTCTCGCCTCGCTCCAGCTCATGCTCGACCGCGGCGCACAGAAGGACTGGTTCGACAGCCTCGAAATCTGGATCGAGACCGGGGTCTCGATCTCGTGCCTGTGGATGTTCGTCATCCACCTGTTCACCGCGCGCAACACGATGTTCGACCGCCGGATGCTCGCCGACCGCAACCTCGCGACCGCGCTCGGTTTCATGGTCGTGATCGGCATCGTCATGTTCTCGTCGATGGCGCTGCTGCCGCCGATGCTTCAGCGCCTGTTCGACTGGCCGGTGATCGACACCGGCTGGGTGCTCGCGGTGCGCGGCATCGGCATCTTGCTCAGCATGTCGGTCGCCGGGCGATTGATCGGCAAGGTCGACGCACGCTGGATGGTCGGCAGCGGCCTGTTGATCGCCGCTTACTCGCTGTGGCAGATGAGCCACTGGTCGCTGATGATGGGCGCGTGGCCGGTGGTCGTCAGCGGTCTCGTCCAGGGGCTCGGCATGGGGCTGGTCTTCATTCCGCTCAACACCATGGCCTTCGCGACGCTGGGCCCGATGTGGCGCACCGATGGCGCGAGCCTGCTCAACCTGTTCCGCAGCGTCGGCGCCTCGGTCGGCATTTCGGTCGTCACGACCCTGCTCGGCGCCAACACACAGACCAGCCACGAAGACCTGGTGGCGCATATCACCAGCGGCTCGGTATCGATGATCGATCCCTCGACCTCAGACCGGCTGGGCCAGCTCGGCGGCAGCGTGATGGCGATGGTCAATGCCGAGATCAACCGGCAGGCGGCGATGGTCGCCTATATCGACAATTTCTGGGCGATGATGTGGGTAACGCTCGCCTCGGTCCCGCTCGTCATCCTGTTGCGTCCGCCAAAGCCCGGCGGCCCGGCGGCGTCGGCCGCCGACATGGGGCATTAGAGTGCGACTGTCCTGAAGGGGGCGGGGAACGGACATTTCCCTCTTTGTCATTCCCGTGAAAGCGGGAATGACGAAGGCAGGAGATGCAGAACGTCGCTTATCGGCTTAAAACGCCCTTCACCTTGCCCAGCGCAGTGCCCGGCGCAGTTCGGCGGCACCGTCCGAGGCATAGGGAAGCCCATGCGCCATCACCACGCGCTCGCAGGGCCAGGCGAGGATCGCCGCTACCACCGCGCGGACCGCGCGCCGCTTCGGCCAGAAGGTCAGGCGAAGGTCGATCGGCGCCGTACCGTCGGGATGCGCCGCGCCCGATAGGCGAACGAGCCAGCGATAGACGGGATTGACGACGCGCTGCGGCTCGAAATTCTCGATCAGGTCGGTCAGGATCGCGGCGCGCGACGCGTGGTGGAAAAAGACCGCTTCGCTCACCGCCGTGCCGGGAACGAGCACCGTGTCGATCTCCTCGCGCGGCCACGGCGCGCCGGCGCCATCGAGCACCGCGTCGATACGAAAGGTCCGCTTCGCCTTTTCGGCGAGCCCCGGCACCGCGGCGGTCTTCGCCTGCGGATAGCGCTGCTGCCAGTCGGCGACGAACCAGTAATGAAGGCTGTTGGGGGCAACGAGCCACGCGACCTCGCCCAACTCATCGACCGCGTCGAACAGCGCGGCTTCCGGCGCGACCGGCGAATGGACCCACAGGCGCCCGTCGCCCAGCCGCACCAGCGTCATCCGCGTCGGAAAGGGGATCGAGGCGGGGCCATAATCCATGCGGATTTCCGGCCCGTCAACGATCCAGATATTCTCGCCGAAGGGCTTGGGGACATTGAGCGGCGCATAGGGGCGAAAGCCGGCCATCGCCTTTCCTACCACCCCGGCTAGCCGGGTTCAAACACTCCCCGGCTGGAGTAGGGAGGCAGTTCGACTACACTCCTCGTCACCCCGGGCTTGATCCGGAGTGACGAAGACAGAAAAATCGCACCTGGTTCCACAAATCAGGTCATCATCCCAGCCGGGAACCGGCCCCCCGCCGCGTCATCGCCAGTTCCATGAAGCTCGCCGGATCGGGCGTCGCGTCGAAAGCCGGCACGCCTTCGGGGATCGCGACCCAATCGCGTTTCCGCCGCACCCAGATATGCGCGAACGGGTCGAGCTCCGCCGGGTCGTCGAGGGTGCCGCCGCGCACGATCGCCATGCCGGGACGCTCGCTGTTGACGTTGTAGATGCGGCCGAAACAATCGGGGCAGAAGCTGTGCGTCGACACGCCGCCCGAGGGGCGCGGCATCGCGCGCTCGACGCGCCGCCCCTCGCTCGACAGGCTGGCTTCCATCACGATCAGCTGATCGGCAAAGGCACTGCCGGTCGACTTCTGGCAGTCGAGACAGTGGCAGCAATAGTTGAGCAGCGGCCCCTCCTGAACGAAGCGGTAGCGAAGCTGGCCGCAGCGGCAGCCGCCGGTAATCTCGCGCGTCATGTCGCTTTCCTTCCTTGTCCCGTTATCGCCGGCAACATGACGATCGCACCGAGCGCGGCGATCGCCATATCCTTTTGCGCGTCCCACATATCGCCCTGCTGCCCATTATAGCGATCGGCAGTCTCGCCCGCCGCAACGATCGTCAGTAGCCATTCGAAAATCTCGTAGAGGCAGGAAATGGCGAGCACCCAGCCGAGCACGGCAACCACCGCGCCGCGTCGCCCCAGGCCGCCCCAGCGCCGCGCGATTTCGGCAACGGGGATCGCCGACAGCGCCCCGAAACCGAAATGGACGAGCCGGTCATAGTGGTTGCGCGTCCAGCCGAAGCTTTCGGACAGCGTCGCGCCGGTCAGCACGCGCGCCCAATCGTCATAGGGAACATTGCTATAGGCATAGCGCCCGCCGAGCGTATGCAACGCAAGAAAGGCGACGATGCAGGCCAGCGCCGGGCTCGAGAGCGGCCAGCGGCGCAGCAGCCACGGCGAAGCGAGGAGCAGCAGCCCCGTCGGAATATGCTGCAACAGCGCCACCTCGGGATAGGGCTGCGCGATCTGGGCGGTGAGCAGCAGCGCGAGAAGCAGGCCGAGAAACCAGCGCTGCGGCCGGGACAGCGACGCGATCACCAGCGCAGCGACATGCAGCTCAGCCCCGCATCGATGCGCGCGATCTGGTCGGTCGCCATCGGCCGGACGGCGATCCCGCGCGCGGACAGCAGGGCGTGGGTGGCGGACCAGCGGGCACCGACGAGGATCGTGTCGCCGATGCGCAGCAGATTGGCGGCCGCCTCTTCGCCCGCCGGAGTCTCGACGACCGTCAGACCGGCGAACTGCGGGCAGCCCGCGAGCGCGGGAACGGCGAGGATCGTCGTTTCGTCGATCAGCCCGCAACCGGTCTTGAAATGGAGCACGCCGGGCGGGGTCTCGGCAATCTCGGCGCGGATGCCGAGTTCCCTGAGCAGCACCGCCAGTTCCTCGGCGCCCGCGCGGTCAGTGCGCGCGGACAGGCCGATGATCACGCGGTCGGCGAGACGCAATATGTCGCCGCCGTCGGCATGGCCCGGCCCCGTCATTGCGAGCAGACGCGCGTGGCGCGCCGCGAGCGCTGCGCGGATATGCTCGACCTCGCCCGCGCGGGGTCCCGCGCCGGGGCGCAGCAGGATCGCGCCTTCGGGAAAGGTCAGCGCGACATCCTCGGTGAACAGCGCGTCGGGGAAAGCGTCGAGCGGCGGCAGCACATCGACCGACAGGCCGAGATTGCGCAGCGCCGCGACATAGGCGGCATGTTCGGCGGCGAGGCCGGCGAAATCGGGATCGGGCCCGTCCCCGGCGCGCAGGCCCTTGACCGCCGATGGGGCGGGGGCGCGGCAGAGGGCGTGGGTGAAGGCGAAGGGACTGGTCATGCACTCCCTTATCCGTTCGCATCGAGCGAAGTCGAGATGCCGTGAGGGCAAACGCCAACGATGGGTGTCTCGACTTCATCCTCAGGATGAAGTTTATCCTGAGCGCCTGCCAAGGCAGTCGAAGGGCTCGACACGAACGGGATTTGGAGAGTCGCTTTACCCCTTCTTGAGGTGCCGGCGGCCGAGCAGTTCGGCGATCTGCACCGCGTTCAGCGCCGCGCCCTTGCGGAGGTTGTCGCTGACGCACCAGAGGTTGAGACCGTTGTCGACGGTCGGATCGTCGCGGACGCGGCTGACGAAGGTCGCGAAATCGCCGACCGCTTCGACCGGCGTGATATAGCCGCCGTCCTCGCGCTTGTCGTGGAGCACGACACCCGGCGCCTCGCGCAGGATGCGCTGCGCTTCCTCGGCGGGCAATTCATCTTCCAGCTCGATGTTGATCGCTTCGGAGTGCCCGACGAACACCGGGACGCGGACGCAGGTCGCGGTGACCTTGATCTTGGGGTCGAGGATCTTCTTGGTCTCGACGACCATCTTCCATTCCTCCTTGGTCGAACCGTCGTCGAGGAATTTGTCGATGTGCGGAATGACGTTGAAAGCAATCTGCTTGGTGAACTTGGTCACGTCCTTCTCGTCGCCGACGAAGATCTGGCGGGTCTGGTTCCAGAGCTCGTCCATCCCCGCCTTGCCCGCACCCGACACCGACTGATAGGTCGAGACGACGACGCGCTTGATCGTCGCGGCGTCGTGCAGCGGCTTGAGCGCGACGACCATCTGCGCGGTCGAGCAGTTCGGATTGGCGATGATATTGCGCGCCGTATAGCCGTCGATCGCGTCGGGGTTCACCTCGGGCACGATCAGCGGCACGTCGGGGTCCATGCGATAGAGCGAGCTGTTGTCGATCACGACGCAGCCCGCCGCCGCGGCCTTGGGCGCGTGGATCGCGGTCGCGTCGCTGCCGATCGCAAAGATCGCCATGTCCCAGCCCGACCAGTCGAAATTCTCGATATTCTGGCATTTGACGGTCTTGCCGGTGTCGCCGATCTCGACCTCGTCGCCCTGGCTGCGCGACGATGCGACCGCCGCCAGTTCGTCATAGGGAAATTCGCGCTCGGCGAGAATGGCGAGCACTTCGCGCCCGACATTGCCCGTGGCCCCGGCGACAACGATACGATAACCCATCTACTCACTCCTCAAGCGTAAGAATTCGGTGGAAACGATAATCAGACTTTCCAGCGGAAATGGCCGGTCAGCGGATGCGCGAACAGCGCATCCTCCTCACGCGTGCCGCCGCCGATATTGTGGATGACCAGCGGGATGCCGATCGTATTCTTCCGGTCCGAGACGATGCCGGTATGCGGCAGGCGCCCGCCCACCCGCTGGGTGAAGATATCGCCCGGCCGCCAGCCCGCCGGATCTTCGCTCACCGGAACCGCCGCCTTCTGCCGCCGCCAGAAGGTCGCGAGGTTGGGAACACGGCGGTGGTCGATATTGCGGTCGGGACGGCCGAGCCCCCAGTTCTTCGGATAGGCCCCGAAATTGGCGCGCATGTCGGCGTTGACGAGCGCTTGCAGATCGAGCCCCAGCGCATCGCGAAAGGCGCGGATCACGACATCGGTGCACACGCCCTTGACGCGGTCGACGTCGCCGTTCGGAAAGGACAGCACCGTATAGGCGGGGTCATAGCGCAGCGTGACGCCGATCTGTCTGCGCGCCGCCGCGACAAGCCGCTGCGCATGGGTCGCGGCCATCGCCTGCCCCGCGAAGCCGAACGCCCCAAAGCACAGCCCCGCGCCGATGAAGGCGCGCCGTGTCGGCTGGAAAGTGGGGGACGGCTGGATCAATTTCGCTTTGCCCAAATGAAAACGACCGGCTCTGCCTGTTGGCGGAACCGGTCGTTTTTGAAAGCTGTTTCGGCTTTATGGAGGAGAAGCTCTCCTTAGCCTTCGCCGGCTTCCGACCGGTAATCGCGGCGCTCCGCAATACGTGCCGATTTACCAGTGCGTCCACGCAGATAGTAAAGCTTCGCACGACGGACAGCGCCCTTACGGACGACGGTAATCGAATCGATGTTGGGCGAGTAGAGCGGAAACACGCGCTCGACACCTTCGCCGAACGACATTTTGCGCACGGTGAAGTTGGAGCCCATGCCCTTGTTCGAGCGTGCGATGCACACGCCTTCGAAATTCTGGACGCGGGTGCGTTCGCCTTCGACCACCTTCACGCCGACTTTCAGCGTGTCGCCGGGACGGAAGGTCGGAATGGTCTTGCCAGCCTTGGCGATTTCTTCGGCTTCGATCGTCTGGATGAGGTTCATGTCCTCTAGTCCTTTTCTTTTCGCCGCGCGCCAGAGGCAGGTCGGTCCCGAGCGCCCTCATGGCGCTCCCAAAGGTCCGGCCTGCGTAACCGTGTATCGATCTCGGCCTGTTGTTTCCGCCAGGCGGCGATCTTCGCATGATCCCCCGATCGCAGCACTTCGGGGATCGTGCGCCCTTCCCATGTGACGGGCCGGGTATAGTGCGGATATTCGAGCAAACCGTTCTCGAACGATTCGTCGTCACCGCTGGATGGCGCGCCCATTACGCCGGGAAGCAGCCGAATGCAAGCGTCGAGGAGGAGCAGCGCGCCCATCTCGCCCCCCGACAGGATGATGTCGCCCATCGACACCTGTTCGACGGCCCGCGCCTCGAAAATCCGCTCGTCGAACCCCTCGAACCGGCCGCAGAGGATGATTGCTCCCGGCCCCGCCGCCAGCGCGCGCACGCGCGCCTGCGTAATCGGCGCCCCGCGCGGCGTCATCGCCAGCACCGGCAACCCCGGATGCGCGGCCATCGCATGGTCGATCACGGCGCCGAGGACATCGGCCTTGAGCACCATCCCCGCCCCGCCGCCCGCGGGCGTATCGTCCACGGTTCGATGCTTGTCGGTCGCGAAATCGCGGATCTGCACCGGATCGCACGCCCAGACCCCGGCTTCGAGCGCGCGCCCCGCCATGCTGTGCCCCAGCGGGCCGGGGAACATGTCGGGGTAAAGGGTCAGCGGGACGGCGGTGAAGGTCAAGGCAGCGTCCAATTCTCGACTTTCAGCCCCGGGACATCGGCGAAGTCGGCTTCGTTGTTGGTTACGAGGGTCAGGCCGAGTGACAGGGCGTGGGCCGCGATCAGCCGGTCGAAGACCGCCCGCTTATGCGGCAAGGTGCCGTATATCCTTGCCGCAGCCTCGTCGAATGGAACGGCCGGAACATTTTCCAGAAAGATGCCCAGGTCGGAGGCGTCGAGCGCGCTGGCGCCATAACCCACCGCGATTTCAGCCAGATTGATCGCCGAGCAGCAAAGCGTACCCGCATCCTGCTGGCTTACCTTATCGAGAAGTTTTGGTGAAGCGGCAGTTAGCAAGTAGATGCAGATATTGCTGTCGAGCAGAAAGCGAAATTCACTCATCGGGTTTCAGTTTTTTGCCTTCCCAATCGAGCTGACGCTCCTCGAAATCACGACGCTCCGGAACCTTGAGCCAAGGCGCCTTGCCCCAAAAACCGCTGACGTCGATCTTCGCCTTGGGCTTGTCGGCGGGCTCGAAGCGGAATTCGCCGCGTTCCTCGCGGACGATCATCTCGGTTCCTTCCTCGATCCCCAGCGCCTTGGGCAGGCGCAGCGCGAGCGAATTGCCCGATTTGAACACTTTGGCGCGATATTCCTTGGTCATGGCAGGCTCCGTATATACATTATGTATATACGAGATCGCTCCGAATCAATCCATCGCCTGCCACAGCGGCGCCGGAACCAGATCGCGATCCATCGCCAGTTCCTCGTGAAGCCATTCGCGGAACCGCTCGATCTTGCGGACACCGACGCGGCCTTCGGGATGGACGAGGAAATTGGCGGTGCCGGGACAATAGAGCGTCTCGAACGGGCGCACGAGCCGCCCGCTGTCGAGTTCGGCGCGCCAGAAGAGCGGGGTCATCAGTGCGACGCCGAAACCGCCCTGCGCCGCGATCGCTTCCTGAAGCTGGCTGTCGAGTTCGATCCCGCGGCGCGAAGGCGGCG
This sequence comes from Sphingopyxis sp. DBS4, assembly GCF_024628865.1. Lineage (NCBI taxonomy): Bacteria > Pseudomonadati > Pseudomonadota > Alphaproteobacteria > Sphingomonadales > Sphingopyxidaceae > Sphingopyxis > Sphingopyxis sp. DBS4. The sequence continues at coordinate 224,195 of NZ_CP102384.1, read as the reverse complement.
GCGGGGTACCGATGCCGGCCGCAGCGAACCAACCCGCCCACCAGGGATCGTTCGGCGCGAGGCGCGGAGCGCGGAGCAGATCGGTGGGCGCCACGATCGCGTTCGCATCGCGAAAGGCGGGCGAGCAGATCGGCGTGACGTGACTGCCGAACAGAAAGTCGCTGCGCAGCCCCGGCCAATCCCCGCCGCCGGTGCGGATCGCGACGTCGACATTGGTCGCATCGAAATCGACGAGTTCGTTCGACATCAGGAGGCGCACCGCGATGTCGGGATGACGAAGCTGAAAGCGTCCGATGCGTGCGCTGAGCCAGGTACCGCCGAAGGTGATCGCGGCGCTGATCGTCAATATATCGGCGTCATCGCTGCTGAGCGCGGCGAAGGCATCGTTCATCGTAGCGAAAGCTGTGCTTATTGCTGGAAGCAGGCGTCGCCCGGTGTCGGACAATCGCACCCGTCCCTTCGCCCGCACGAACAGCGCGCGACCCAACCGCTCCTCCAACTGCCGTATTTGATAGCTTACGGCTGCTTGCGTCATGCCCAACTCATCGGCGGCGCGCGAGAAATTCTCGAGCCTGGCGGCGGCTTCGAAGGCGCGAACGGCGGCAAGAGGCGGGAGCTTGGACATATCTCATATAAGTTGTGCTTATATCATGCCGCAATAGTTTTGTTGGCTTTGCGGGCCGCCCGAGCGCATCTGCGGACCATCGCGGACGAAAGGAGACAAGCGATGATGGAAGAGCATTTCATGCGCGGCTGGACGCACGGTCACGAACGCCTGAGCGCGGATCTCGACCGCGGGTTCCGATGGCTGCGCCGCGCGGCCTGCCGGTTCGTCGAAACGGTCGCCCCCAGCCATGCATCGGGCGAGGACGTCTATTTCGTGGCGCCCGCCCGCCACGTTGCGGGGCAGAGTGCTCCGGTTCGCGCGGCCCGTCACCGCTGAGCCGCGCTCGCGTCTGCCGTTCCCGTCCGGTGGTCCCTCGCCGGCACCGGGGACGGCGGGCGCTTTATTCGATGAAAGCCGCGTTCACCGTCACGCCGTCGGCGTCCCACGCGGGGACCGCCTGCGCGGTCATCGGCACCATGAAGCGCTTGCCGTCGGACTTCTCGATTTCGAGGATGTCGCCCGCGCCGAAATTCTCGACCGCCGCGACATGGCCGATCGCAGCGCCGCCGGTCGATACGCACGGCAGGCCGATCAGGTCGTGATGATAATATTCGCCCGGACCGAGCGGCGGCAATGCCGAGCGCGGGACGGTCAGGATCGTGCCGCGCAGCGCTTCGGCTGCGCTGCGGTCGGCGATCTCGGCGAAGCTTGCGACCGCGCCTTGGTTCGCCGGACGCACCGATTTCAGAGTCAGCTTGCGACCGCCCGCGTCGAAAACGGAAAAGGCGCGGAGAGCCTCCGCGCCTTCGCCGAACAGCTTGAGCCGCACCTCGCCCTGCACCCCATGCGCGCCGGCAATGGCGGCGAGGGTGACGGGGCGGTCGGCGTTCGCCAAGGCTTAGCCTTCGGCCTTTTCTTCGCCGGCTTCTTCAGCGGCGGCTTCGGTCGCAGCTTCTTCGGCCGGGGTTTCTTCGGCAACCGGGCCGCCTTCGGCGACTTCCTCGGCGATCGCGGTCGCGTCTTCGGCGGTCGCGTCGGCCGGGACTTCGTCAGCGACGGCTTCGGCCACCGCTTCGGCGGTCTCTTCGCTCTTCACCGAACCGGTCGCATCCGATTCGGCGGCTTCGGGAGCGGCCGCTTCTTCAACCTCGGGTTCCGGGGCCGGAGCCGCAGCGGCTTCCTTCGCCGCCTCTTCAGCGTCGGCCAGCTTCTGGGCCTTTTCCTCGGCGCGTTCCTTGGCCTTCTCGCCCGGAACACCCTTGTTGGGGTTGTTGCGCGCGGCGCGTTCCTTGATGCCGGCGGCGTCGAGGAAACGGGCGACGCGGTCGCTCGGCTGGGCGCCGACGCTCAGCCAGTGCGCGGCACGCTCGGCGTCGAGCTTGACGCGCTCGGGATTATCCTTGCCGAGCAGCGGGTTGTAGCTGCCGATACGCTCGATGAAGCGGCCGTCGCGCGGGCTGCGCGAATCGGCGACGACGATCTTGTAATAGGGGCGCTTCTTGGAGCCGCCGCGCGAAAGGCGAATGGAGGTAGCCATGATGTAGTCCTTCTTTCTAATTCAATTCAAACTTGGGTTTTCGTAAACTCTGGATCCCCGCTTTCGCGGGGATGACGGCCTGTCGGGACCGTCATTTCTTCTTGTTCATCAAATTGGCGAGTTCGGGCGGGATCGCCCCGCCGCCGAGGCCGGGCAGCCCGCCGAGACCGCCGCCTCCGCCGCCCATTCCTCCGCCCCCGCCCATACCGGGAATGCCGCCGCCCTTGCCGAACAGCGCGCCGAGCCCCTTGAGGCCGCCCATCTTGCGGATACGCTTCATCGCGGTCGACATTTCCTGGTGCATCTTAAGCACCCGGTTGACCTGCTGCACCGTCGTCCCCGAGCCGTTGGCGATGCGGATCTTGCGCTTGGCGGTCAGAATTTCGGGCTTCGCGCGCTCCTTGGGGGTCATCGAGCCCATGATCGCGTCGAAGTGGATCAGCATCTTGTCGTCGGCGCCGCTGTCGGCCATCGCCGCCTGCGCTTTCTTGAGGCCGGGGATCATTCCCGCGAGCGCGCCGAGGCCGCCCATGCGGCGCATCTGGTTCAATTGCGTGCGAAGATCGTCGAGGTCGAACTGGCCCTTCGCCATCTTCGCCGCCATCGCCTCGGCCTCTTCGGCCTGGATCGTCTCGGCGGCGCGTTCGACGAGGCTGACGACATCGCCCATGCCGAGGATGCGGCCCGCGATGCGCGAGGGCTGGAAGAGTTCGAGCCCGTCGAGCTTTTCACCGGTGCCCGCGAACTTGATCGGCTTGCCGGTGACCGCACGCATCGACAGCGCGGCACCGCCGCGCGCATCGCCATCCATGCGGGTCAGCACGACGCCGGTCAGCGGCACCTGGTCGGTGAAGCGCTGCGCGACCTGCACCGCATCCTGCCCGGTCAGGCTGTCGACGACGAGCAGCGTCTCGGCCGGGTTCGTCGTACGCGACACCGCCTGCATCTCGTCCATCAGTTGCTGGTCGACGTGGAGGCGGCCCGCGGTGTCGAGCATGAGGACGTCGAAGCCTTGCAGCTTCGCCGCCTGCAGCGCGCGCTGCGCGATCTCGACCGGCTGCTGGCCCGCGACGATCGGCAGGGTCGCGACGTCGATCTGGCTGCCGAGCACGGCGAGCTGTTCCTGCGCGGCGGGGCGATTGACGTCGAGCGACGCCATCAGCACCTTCTTGCGCTCCTTGTCCTTGAGGCGCTTGGCGATCTTCGCGGTCGTGGTGGTCTTACCCGACCCTTGCAGGCCGACCATCATGATGACGGCGGGCGGGGTGACGGCGAGTTCGAGTTCGGCGGTCTCCGACCCGAGCATCTCGGTCAGCGCGTCGCTGACGATCTTGACGACCTGCTGCCCCGGCGTGACCGAACGCAGGACATTCTGGCCGATCGCGAGTTCGGTGACCTGATCGACGAAGCTGCGCACCACGGGCAGCGCGACGTCGGCCTCGAGCAGGGCGATTCGCACTTCGCGCATCGCCGCGCGCACGTCGGCCTCGGTCAGCGCGCCGCGGCCGCGGAGCTTTCCGAAAACATCGCCAAGCCGATTGCTCAGACTGTCGAACATGCGCTTTTTCAACCTTCTGACGACCGCAACGCAAAACACGCCGGTGAGCGAAACCTCGCCAACCAGCGGTATCCGTGGACAGGTTTTCCGTCGCGGATGTCGTATCTGCCCGGGTGCAAGATGCGCCCGAACGCGGCGCTTTTACGCAAAAGCGGGGAGAAAGGCAAGGCCGGCCCCGTCTGCACTTAACGCAAATTTCACCGCTCGCAGCCAATATGCAGGACATGGTGGGGAATGAATCTATGACATTATGGCCGAAGTCTCGCGACCGAAGCGAGGATGCGCGCCGCGACGTCGTCGCCGGCGGCATCGTCGTCGCCGGCATATTGCTGTTCGTCGGCACCGGCGGCAGCGTGATGCAGTCGATCGTGCAGACGCTCGTCGGCATCGGTGGCGGCCCCGACAAGGTGTTGGCGATCGCGCTGATCCTGAATGTCGCGCTCCTTCTCTTCGGCTGGCGGCGCTATGAGGATCTGAACCGCGAAATCCGCGAGCGAACCGAGGCGGAACAGCGCGCGCGCTACCTCGCCGACACCGACCCGCTCACCGGCTTCCTCAATCGCCGCGCGCTGCTCGTCCAGGGCCAGCGGTTGATCACCGACGCGACATCGAACGGGCGCCACGTCGCCTTGTTCCTGCTCGACCTCGATCATTTCAAGACGGTCAACGACATCCACGGCCACGCGGCCGGCGACCGCGTGCTGCAGGTCGCGGCCGAGCGCATCAGCAGCGTGCTGCCGCCGACTGCCGCCAAGGCACGACTCGGCGGCGATGAGTTCGTCGCGATGCTGTCGTTCGAACCCGCCGCGCGCGCCAGCATCGACGCGCTCGCCGCGGCATTGGTCGCCGCGCTTGAGGATAATGTCGCGCATGATTCGCAGCAGATCCGCGTCGGCGCATCACTCGGCATCGCGCTCGCCACCGATGCCAGCATGACGATGGAAACAATGGTCCGCCAAGCCGACATCGCCATGTATCACGGCAAGGACGAAGGGCGGAACCGCCACATCTGGTTCGAGCAGGGCATGGAAATGGCGGTCCAGGTCCGCAACCAGATCGAGACCGGGATTCGCGACGGCATGCCGCGCGGCGAATTCATCCCCTATTTCGAACCGCAGGTCGATATCGCGACCGGCCGGCTCGTCGGCTTCGAGATGCTGATGCGCTGGGAATCGCCCGAATATGGCCTGATCCCGCCCGAACGCTTTATCCCGGTTGCGGAGGACAGCGGCCTGATCGGCGAACTGTCGCTCCAGGTCATCGGCCGTGCGATGGAGATCGCCAAGGGCTGGGATCCGTCGATCGTCCTCGCGGTCAACATCTCGCCGCAGCAACTGAAGGACCCCTGGTTCAGCCAGAAGCTGACCAAGCTGCTCGTCGAAACGGGCTTCCCGGCCAATCAGCTCGAGGTCGAGATCACCGAAAGCTCGCTGTTCGAGAATCTGCCGCTCGTCCGCTCGATTGTCACCAGCCTCAAGAATCAGGGGGTGTCGCTCAGCCTCGACGATTTCGGCACCGGCTACAGCTCGCTGTCGCACCTGCGCGCGCTGCCGTTCGACCGGATCAAGATCGACCGCAGCTTCATCGCCGCGATGCGCGGCAGCCCCGACGCGCTGGCGATCGTCGTCGCGATCGTCCGGCTCGGCGAAAGCCTGGCGATGCCGATCACCGCCGAGGGGGTTGAGGACGAGGCGACCGCGATCGAACTCACCCGGCTCGGCTGCTCGAAGGGGCAGGGTTGGTATTACGGCCGCGCCGCGTCGATCGACGACACCGCCCGCCTGCTCGCCGACCGCGGCCTGCTGCGCGCGCCGATGCTGCCCGAGGCGGCGAGCGAGGAAGCAGAATTGCGCAAGAGGGCGTGATCTCGGACGCAGCAGGCCGCTCGTCGAAAAGATGCCGCACCAGGGAGTTTCACGCGAAGACGCGAAGACGCGAAGAAGATCGCGGATGAATCTCATGCTTCTCCTGTCGCCGCAGGCGACCTTGAAAGGCGCTTCGCGCGATTGGCAGTCTACGCAGATGCCATGACGCGACATCCTTCGCGTCTTCGCGGCTTCGCGTGAAACAATATAGCGCGTCGCTCTCGCACAACGCGGTGCCGACGCCTCGCTAGACTTCCCTGCACTGCATCCCTAAATGCGGCCCATGGCGGACCGCTTCACCAAGATGCATGGACTGGGCAACGACTTCGTCGTCATCGACGCGCGCGAGAAGGCGGTCGCGATGACCCCGGCGCGCGCGCATGCGATCGCCGATCGGCGGCACGGCATCGGCTGCGACCAGCTCATCCTGCTCGAACCGTCCGAAAAGGCCGATGTGAGGATGCGTATCTTCAACGCCGACGGTGGTGAGGTCGAGGCGTGCGGCAACGCGACCCGCTGCGTCGCGACGCTGCTGGCACGGCCCGCAGTGATCGAGACGCTGGGCGGAATGCTGCGCGTCACCCCCGCCGACGGTGGCGCCGAAGTGACCTTGGGCGAACCCGTCTTCGACTGGGAGGCGATTCCGCTCGCGATGCCGATGGACACGCGCGACATGCCGGTCGCGTGGGACGAGCTGGAGCGTGGCGCCGCGGTGAATGTCGGCAATCCGCACATCATCTTCTTCGTGCCCGAGGCCGACGCGGTGCCGCTCGCCGAACTCGGCCCGCGGATCGAGACCGACCCGCTGTTTCCCGAACGCGTCAACGTCAATGTCGCGAGCCTCGATGGCGAGAACCAGCTGCAGCTTCGCGTCTGGGAACGCGGCGTCGGGCTGACGCAGGCGTGCGGCACCGGGGCCTGCGCGACCGCCGTCGCGGCGATCCGCGCCGGGCTCGTCGCATCGCCGGTCACCGTGTCGCTGCCCGGCGGCGACCTGATCATTCGCTGGGCGCCGGGCGAGCCGATCGTGATGAGCGGCGCCGCGACGCGCGTCTTCGACGGCGAGACCGACTGGGCGCGCTTCGGATGAGCCTCCTTGCCGCCGACCGGCAGGAGGTCGTCAATTTCGGCTGCCGCCTCAACATCGCCGAGGCCGAGGCGATCCGCGCCGCCGCGCGCGAGGCAGGCGCGCGCGACACGATCGTCTTCAATAGCTGTGCCGTGACCGACGAGGCCGTGCGGCAAGCGCGTCAAGCGGTACGCCGCGCGCTGCGCGAGCGGCCCCAGGCTGACGTCGTGGTGACCGGCTGCGCGGCGGAGCTGGAGGCCGAACGCTTCGCGGCAATGGGCGCGCGGGTGGTGGCAAACGATGCGAAGGGGTTGGCGGAGAGTTATAGTCAAAACCCCACACCGTTCCCCCGCGAAGGCGGGGGTCCATCTTCCGCCGGTGTCATTTCGAACCCACCGGAGATGGGTCCCCGCCTTCGCGGGGACACGGCATATTATTCCCCCGCCCTGTCCGGCCCGGATCACGCGCGCGCCTTCCTCGGCGTCCAGACCGGCTGCGCGCATAGCTGCACCTTTTGCGCGACGGTGATGGCGCGCGGCACGGCGCGTTCGGCGACGGTCAACGCCGTGCTCGACGCGGCGCGGATCGCATGGGATCGCGGCCAGCGCGAGATCATCCTGACCGGGGTCGACCTTGCGAGCTATGGCGACGACAGCGGGACAACGCTCGCCGCGCTGATCGAGGCGCTGCTTGGGCTGCCGATCGAGCGCCTGCGTCTTTCGTCGCTCGACCCGAACCGCATCGACGACGCCCTGTTCGCGCTGCTGACAGAGGAAAAGCGCGTGATGCCGCACGTCCATCTGTCGCTTCAGGCGGGCGACGACATGATCCTGACCCGCATGAAGCGCCGCCACCGCCGCGCCGACGCCGTCCGCCTGACCGAACGGCTCAAGACCGCGCGCGCCGACATCGCCATCGGCGCCGACCTGATCGCCGGATTTCCGACCGAGGATGACCAGATGTTTGCCCATACAATGGCCCTGATCGACGATTGCGACATCGTCTTCGGCCATATCTTTCCCTACAGCCCGCGCGCCGGAACCCCCGCCGCGCGAATGCCGCAGGTCGGCCGCGCCGTCGCGCGGACGCGCGCCGCGCTGCTGCGCGAGGCCAATATGCGGCGGCGCCATGCGTGGCTGGACGCGCAGGCGGGCCGCACCGCAACGATGCTCGTCGAGCGCGACGGGTTGACCGGCCATGCGGAGAATTTCGCGCCGCTGACGCTGACCGCACCCGCCGAACCCGGTACCATCGCCCGGGTCCGCTTGACCGCGCGGGACGGCGACCGGATGATCGCCGAAAGGCTGGACGCATGACCGGACAGAGCTGGAGCGACCGGCTGCTCGGCGGCCTCAAGCGCACGTCGGAGCGGCTCGGCGAAAATCTGTCGGGGCTCACCGGCAAGTCGCGGCTCGACGACGAGGATCTCGACCGCATCGAGGAGGCGCTGATCACCGCCGACCTGGGCCCGGTCATGGCCGCACGCATCCGCGACCGGCTCGCCGAGCGCCGCGACGTCGCCGCGAACGGGACCGAGGAATTGCGCGGCATCGTCGCCGAGGAAATCGCAGCGGTGCTGCGCCCGGTCGCCGAACCGCTCGACATCGACGCCTTTCCGCGCCCGCAGGTGATCCTCGTGATCGGGGTCAACGGGTCGGGCAAGACCACGACGATCGCCAAGCTCGCGCACCTGTTCCAGGAACAGGATTATGGCGTGATGCTCGTCGCGGGCGACACTTTCCGCGCCGCCGCGATCGGGCAATTGAAGGTCTGGGCCGAACGGCTCGGCATCCCGATCATGGCCGGTCCCGAGGGCGGCGATTCGGCCGGCATCGTGTTCGACGCGGTCAAACAGGCGACCGCGACCGGCATCGACGTGCTGATCGTCGACACCGCCGGGCGCCTCCAGAACAAGCGCGAGCTGATGGACGAGCTCGCGAAGATCAAACGCGTTCTCGGCCGCCTCAATCCCGCCGCGCCGCACGATGTCGTGCTGGTGCTCGACGCGACGACGGGGCAGAATGCGCTGTCGCAGATCGACGTGTTCCGCGAAGTCGCCGGGGTCACCGGCCTCGTCATGACCAAGCTCGACGGCACCGCGCGCGGCGGCGTCCTTGTCGCCGCGGCCGAACGCCACGGCCTTCCCATCCACGCGATCGGCATCGGCGAGACGATCGACGACCTCCGCCCCTTCGACGCCGACGAGATCGCGGGCATCATTGCCGGAAACATCCGATGAGCGACCAACTTGAACAGCTTCCCGGCGGCCCCGAAGCCGTACCTGCGCCGCCGCCCGCCAAGCATGGCTGGCTGAATTTCGCGATCGATTTCGGGCCGCTGCTCGTCTTTTTCGTGACTTATAAATTCACCTCTGGCGGCAGCGGCGCCTTTGCCGCGACGACCGGCGCGATCAAGGGCACCATCGCCTTCATGGTCGCGATCGTCGCCGCGATGATCGTATCGAAATGGAAGCTCGGCCGGATTTCGCCGATGCTATGGGTATCGAGCATCCTCGTCCTCGGTTTCGGTGCGCTGACCATCTGGTTCCACGACGAGCGCTTCATCGTGATGAAGCCGACGATCATCTATGCCGCCTTTGCGGCGCTGCTGCTCGGCGGCTGGGCGCTGGGCAAGCCGATGCTCAAATATCTGCTGCAATCGGCGCTCGAAGGCGTGACCGAAAGGGGCTGGCTGCTGCTGTCGCGCAACTGGGGGCTGTTCTTCGCCGCGCTCGGCGTCGCCAACCATGTCATGTACGAACTGATCCAGGCGAAGCAGATGAGCTTCGATGCGTGGCTGACGATCAAGGTCTGGGGCGTCACCGCCCTCTCCTTCCTCTTCACGCTGACGCAGGTTCCGGTGATGCTGAAGAACGGGCTGGCGGTGCCCGAAGAAAGCTGACTTCCCCTCCCGCTTGCGGGAGGGGAGAAGACTTAACCCTCCACCGCCGCCTTGTGCATGCGGCCGTTCAGCACATAATGCTGTACGCCGACCTGCATTCCCGCGGCTTGCGCGTCGTCGATGTCGCGCACGCGCCGTGCGGGAGCGCCCGCCCACAGTTCGCGCGCGGGAATGTCCTTGTTCTCGGTGAGCAGCGCGCCCGCGGCGAGCATCGCGTCGCTGCCGATGCGGCAGCCGTTCATCACCGTCGCCTTCAACCCCACGAAAGCGCGGTCGGCAAGCGTGCAGCCGTGCACCATCGCCATATGGCCGATCAGCACATCCTCGCCGATGATCGTCGGAAAACCGTCGGGCCGGTGCGGCATCGGGCCGTCGCAATGGACGACGCTCCCGTCCTGGATGTTCGACCGCGCGCCGACGACGATGCGGCTGACGTCGGCGCGCAGCACGCAATTGTACCAGATGCTGACATCGGGGCCGATCGTCACGTCGCCGATGATCCGGCACCCCGGCGCGATGAAGGCGCTGGGGTCGATCTGCGGCGTCTTGCCGTTGACGGTGATGATGCTGACGTCGGTATAGGTCATTCGCGTTGTCCGATCAGATGGCCCCAAAACAGGACCGGCAGGGTCGACGCATAATCGTCGGTCCAGCGTTCGAAATGCGGCCGCGATTCGAGCGGCACCCATATACCGTCCTTCGCCGCCTCCGTGCGCGGCTCGAGACCGTCCGTCAACTGGCCGAGGCGCTGCGGTGTCGCGGTCAGCGCCACCCAGTTCGATCCGGTCAGGTTGCTGAAATCCTCGTCGGCCGCGCCTTCGTCGGGCGACGGGTCGATGCGGATCGCCGCCGACCAGCCGCGCGCCTTCGCCTCCGCCGCCAGCACGGGTTCGAGGTCGAAGAAGCGATTCGAGATATGAATCAGCAAGATGCCGTCCGGTTTCAGCGCGCGCGCATAGATGCCGATCGCTTCGGCCGTCAGCAGGTGCAGCGGAATGGCATCCGACGAAAAGGCGTCGATGATCAATATGTCGAACTGCGCCGCGGGCTGCTGTGCGATCCGCAGCCGCGCGTCGCCGATCACGATCGGCACATCGGGGGCGCAGCGGCTGATGAAGGTGAATTTCGACGGGTCGCGCGCGATTCGCGCCATCGCCGGGTCGATCTCGAAGATCGTCCAGCGCTGCCCCGGGCGGCGGTAGCAGGACAGGGTTCCGGCGCCGAGCCCGACGAGCCCGACCGCAGCGCGCGGCCCGGCGAGCGCTTCGGCCTTGTCGAGCGTCAGCCCGACCCCCGACTGGTGGCCGTAATAGGTGGTCGGCTCGAACTGATGCGGCGCATCGGTGCGCTGGAGCCCGTGCAGCGTCGTCCCGTGCGCAAGGCGGCGCTGGTGGCGATACGGATCGTCGGTCACCGTATAGACGCCGAAATAGCTGCGCACGCGCATTCCGGTCACGCTTTCCTGAAGCGTGCTCCATCCCCCGACGCCGATCATCAGCAGCGCGAGAATCGAAACGAAGGCCCAGCGCCAGCCGATGACGAGGAGGCCGGCGGCGAAGATGGCGGCGCCCCAGACCGCCACGGCTCCCTCGAAGCGGCCCGCCCATTCGCCCGTCATCTTCCAGCAGGCGAAGATCGCGAAGGCGACCAGCAGCGCGGCGATAGCGCGCGCCCGGCCCGGCGACAGTTTCGGCCATGCGTCCCACGGGAACAGCGCCGGGAGCGGCAACAGCATCGCGGCGGCAAGGACGAGCAGCGGATGCTCGTAGACCCAGTCGAAGATCAGCGGGGCGATCAGCGCGGCGAACAATCCGCCGAGCACCCCGCCCGCCGACATGATGAGGTAAAAGAGCGTCAGATGCTCCGCCGCGGGCCGCAGATGATAGAGATAACCGTGGAGCGCGACCGCCACGATGAACAGCATCGCGAGCGCCGCGAGCGCGACGAGCATCGTCCCGCCGCCGGTGCTGAGCAGCGCCAGCCCGCCGATCGCCAGCAGCACGGCCGGGGCGATGGTCGTGAAAATCTGGGTCAATCGCTCGGCGGTCGAGAAAGCGATGACGAAGCTAAGGAGATAGAGGCCGAGCGGCAGCACCCAGAGCAGCGGCATCGCGACGATGTCGGTGGTGAGGTGCGTCGTCGTCGACAGCATCAGCCCCGACGGCACCGCCGCGAGCAGCAGCCAGTGCAACCGGCGGCGCAGCGAGGGCGGCGGCTCGGAGCCATCGGCAACATCCGCTTGCACGGCATGGGCGTGCCAGCGCGCCGCCGCGCTCGCCGCGACGAGCAGGACGAGCACACCGTAACCCGCGCTCCACCCCCAGCTTTGCGCCGCTAGCGGCATCGCCGGCTCGACCAGCGCGGGATAGCTGATCAGCCCGGCGAAGCTGCCGAGGTTCGAGGCGGCATAAAGATAATAGGGATCGCCGGCGCGCGCATCGGCCGCGAACCAGCGTTGCATCAACGGCGCCTGCGCCGACACGACGAAGAAGACCGGGCCGATCGACGCGAGCAGCAGCAGCGGCACCCACAGCGCTTCCTGCCCCGGCGCGGGCGGCGCGATGTTCGCGATGCCGATCGGCAGCCACAGCGCCGCGACGAGGAACAGCGCGACATGGATCGTCGCCTGGCGGCGCACCTCGAAACGGGTGAGCCAATGGGCATAGGCATAGCCGCCGAGCAGCAGCGCCTGATAGACGAGCATTGCGCTGTTCCAGACGGCGGGCGCGCCGCCCAGCTTGGGCAGAACCATCCGCGCCACCATCGGCTGAACCTGGAACAGCAGGAAACTGCCGACGAATATCGTCAGCACGAACAGCCAGCGGCGCGGCGTTGCGGACAGGCGATCGATCATGCCGCCGTCCACGCCCCGCGCGCAATCGAATATGCGACATCCGCGTCGCGCCACGACCGCATGACCAACCGCGCGGTCTCGATCATCCGTTCAGCAACCGCGCCGCGTGGAGCGCGTGATAGGTCAGCACGCCCGAGGCGCCCGCGCGGCGGAAGGCGAGCAGGGTTTCGAGGACGAGCGCATCACGGTCGCCCGCGCCGACCGCCACCGCGGCCTCGATCATCGCATATTCGCCCGACACCTGATAGGCATAGACCGGTACCGCGAAATGATCCTTTACTGCGCGCACGACGTCCAGATAGGGCAGGCCAGGCTTGACCATGACGCTGTCGGCGCCTTCCGCCAGATCCATCTCCACCTCGCGCAGCGCCTCTTCGACGTTCGCGGGGTCCATCTGATAGGTCTTCTTGTCGCCCTTGAGCAGCCCGCGCGAACCGACCGCGTCGCGGAAGGGACCATAGAAGGCCGAGGCATATTTGGCGGCGTAGCTCATGATCTGGACGTGCCCGAAGCCCTCGATCTCCAGCGCTTCGCGGATCGCGCCGACGCGGCCGTCCATCATGTCCGAAGGCGCGATGATGTCGGCCCCCGCGCGCGCCTGATTGAGTGCCTGCCCGACCAGCACCTCGACCGTCTCGTCGTTGAGGACATCGCCCGCCTCGTCGATCAGCCCGTCCTGCCCGTGGCTTGTGTAGGGATCGAGCGCGACGTCGGTGAGCACACCGATGTCGTCGCCGAGCGCCTGCTTGATCGCGGCGGTGGCGCGGCACATGAGATTATCGGGATTGAGCGCTTCCGCGCCATCCTCGCTGCGCCGCCCGGCCTCGGTATAGGGAAAGAGCGCAAGGCACGGGATGCCCGCCGCCGCCGCGTCCTTCGCGCGCTCGACGAGCCGGTCGACCGACCAGCGCGATACGCCCGGCAGGCTCGCGATCGGCTCCTCGGTGCTCGATCCGGCGCAGACGAACAGCGGCCAGATCAGGTTCGACGGGGTCAGATGATGCTCGCGCACCATCGCGCGGCTCCATGCCGTGCGGCGGCTGCGGCGCAGGCGCAGGTCGGGAAAGGGGGCGTGAGTCATGCCCGCGTGCATAGCGGCGCGAAGCGCAAGGGCAAATAGCATTCATCCCCTGCCGCTTGCAGGAGGGGGAAAGCTAGATCCCTTCGCCCGCGCGCTTTGCGGCGACATCGCCGAGCGACCCGAGCTTCGGCCCTTCGACCGGCTTCGCCGCGACCGGAGCGAGCGCCGCGCCGGGCGCGATCGACGTGAGCTGACGGATGCGCGCGCGGAAGTCGGCGAGCGCCTGCCCTTCCAGCCTGGCGCGGGTGACGAAGGCGATCGACAGCGGGTTCACCGGAACGCCGTTGCGATAGACTTCATAGTGAAGATGCGGGCCGGTCGAGAGGCCGCTCGATCCGATATAGCCGATCACCTGCCCGCGCGTCACATGCTGGCCGGGCCGCACCGCGATACGGCTCATATGCCCATAGCCGGTGCCGAGCCCGCCGCCGTGGCTGAGCTTCACATAATTGCCATAGCCGCCGGTGCGACCGGCGACCTGCACGACGCCGTCGCTGACCGCGAAGACCGGACCGCCGTAACCGCCGCCCATGTCGATGCCGCGATGCATCCGTACATAGCCGAGGATCGGGTGGCGGCGCATTCCGAAGGGCGAGGTGATCCGACCGTTCGTCGGACGCACCATGCCGCTGCGCTGCTCGCCCGCGCCCGACGCCTCGAACCATTGGAGACGGCCGTCGACGGTCCATTCGATCATCGACAGCTTCGGCTTGCCGCCGCGGACAAGACCCGCATAGAGCAATTTGCCCGTTTCGCTCTCGCCCGTTTCGGCGCGGCGATGCTCGACGATGATGTCGAACTCGTCGCTCGCGCGGATGTCGCTGCCGACCGAAAGCTGACGGCCGATGACGCGCAGATAAGCCTGGATCGATTCGGGCGAAGCGCCCGCGGCGCGCGCCGAGCGATAAAGGCTGTCACCGACGCGGCCGCGGATGCGCAGCGGCGTCGCATCGACCGCGATCGGGATGCGGCGCATCACCAGCCGCCCGTCGATCCGCTCCATCTCGATGCGCAGGTCGAAGCGCGCGCGCATCGCGAGCGCGTCGACCGGGCGCGGCATGGTCCGCGCGGCGCGGCGGCCGAGGATCAGGTCGATCCGCGTGCCCGGCGCGATGTCGGCGAGCGGCACCGCGCCCGCGACCTGGCTCGCAAGTGCCTCTGCATCCTGGCTGCCGACGCCCGAGCGTTCGAGCACGCGGGCAAAGCTGTCGCCCTGGCCGAGCGTCGCGGTGAGTTCGATCTGCGGGCGTTCGGGGGTCTGGGCGAGCGGCCGTACGGCGTCGGTCGCGGCCATGTGGCGGCCGGTATCGCCACCGAACGCGAGCGGCACGATCATCTGCGCGCGCGCTTCGTTGAAATCGGCGGCATCGAGTGCCGCGGCGGGCTGTTCGAGCGGCTGCACGCCGGGATAGGTTGCAATGGCAGCGCCGCACAGCAGGGTCAGCGTCGCTAGCCCCCGCCACCATTCGCCCGAACCGATATTGTCGCCAAGGTCGGGAACGAGATCGAGCAGCGCAAGCCGGTCGCGCCAGGACAGCGCCGGTTCGGGCGCGGCGTCCGCGCGCCGCAGGCCGATCGCCTGCGACATCGTGAGGGCGGCCGCATTGCCGGACATCCCCGCGATGGGTTCGTGACGCTGGAACAAAAGCAACCCCCGTTCGACGGGCCTCCCGACCCGGCCGTCGAATGATCTTTTCGACCGCCGATCTGTAAACAAAGGCCGTTAAAGTCAATTTAACGCCCCACCTCCTCGCCCGCCTTGCGGCGGGCCGTGCGGAGGCCGGGATATGATGCGGCCCCTCGTCGATCCGCCTCATATTCGGGTCCGCTTCCTTCACTCTCACGCAAAGGCGCAAAGACGCGAAGAAGGAAGAAAATAGAGAAGCTCACACAAAGACACAAAGAGGGCGGCGCGCACATTAAGCGCGGTGAAGAGCCGCGCGAAGCGCATTTGATACAGTCGCCTGCGGCGACAAGCCGACGCCGCAAATCGCGCGCACCCTCTTTGTGTCTTTGTGTGAGGCATTTCTTCTTCTTCGCGCCTTTGCGCCTTTGCGTGAGATCATCATCGCAACACCCACCGGAAAAAGGCGGGACCACGCCAGGAGCGACGGACGAAATCGCCGCTCTTCGTCGATCCCCTGTTGCGCTGCAGCGCGCGCCATGCCAGCTTGGGGCAAAGACAATGACGGCATCCTCTTCCAGCCCGGTCAAGGCCGTCCTTGGCCCCACCAACACCGGCAAAACCCATTTGGCGGTCGAGCGCCTGACCGCCCATTCGAGCGGGATGATCGGCTTTCCGCTGCGCCTGCTCGCACGCGAGGTCTATGACCGCGTCGTGGCGATGAAAGGGCCGGCACAGGTTGCGCTGGTGACGGGCGAAGAGCGGATCATGCCGCCCGAGGCGCGCTACCTTCTGGGCACGATGGAAGCGCTGCCGGTGGAACGCGACGTCGCGTTCGTCGGCATCGACGAGGCCCAGCTCGGCGCCGATCCCGAACGCGGCCATGTCTTCACCGACCGGCTGCTCCGCGCGCGCGGGCGCGAGGAGACGATGATCCTCGGCTCGGCGAGCCTCAAGGGGCTCGTCCGCGATCTGGTGCCCGAGGCAGAGATCGTTACCCGCCCGCGCTTTTCGACACTGAGCTATGCCGGCACCTCGAAATTGTCGCGGCTGCCCAAGCGCTCGGCGGTTGTCGCCTTCTCGGCCGAGGAAGTTTACGCGATCGCCGAGATGCTGCGCCGCTTTTCGGGCGGCGCCGCGGTCGTCATGGGCGCGCTCAGCCCCAAGACGCGCAACGCCCAGGTCGCGATGTTCGAGGCGGGCGAGGTCGACTATCTCGTCGCCACCGACGCGATCGGCATGGGGCTCAACCTCGACGTTCAGCACGTCGCCTTCGCGAGCCTGCAGAAATTCGACGGCCGCCGCCTGCGCCGCCTGACCATTTCCGAAATGGCGCAGATCGCGGGGCGCGCCGGGCGGCACCAGCAGGACGGCAGCTTCGGCACCGTCGGCACCCCGCAAGGCGGCTTCACGCCCGAGGAGATCGCAGCGATCAAGGGGCATCATTTCCCGCCGCTCACCAGCCTGTTCTGGCGCAATCCGGCGCCGCGTTTCGACACGCTCGAAACGCTGCTCGCCGATCTCGCGCTGCCGCCCGCGCAGCCGAGCCTGCGCGCCGCGCCCGAGGCGGTTGACATCGCGGTGCTGCGGCATCTCGCGGGCGACATGGAGGTGCGGATGCGCGACGGCGAGCCCGAGGCGGTCCAGCGCCTGTGGGACGTCTGCGGCCTGCCCGATTTCGAGCAGCTCGGCGCCGAGCATCACAGCCGCACCGTCCTCAAGCTATGGCAATGGCGGACGAGCGGCGACGGGATGGTCGATCCCGACTGGTTCGCGCGGCGTCTCGCGCGGCTCGACGACACCGACGGCGATATCGACCAGCTCGCGAGCCGCATCGCCGCCGTCCGCACGCTTTGCTTCATCGCCCAGCGCGGCGACTGGATCGCCGGCGGCGCGGGCTGGACCGAGCGGACGCAGGATCTCGAATCGCGGCTTTCGGACGCGCTGCACGCCGCGCTCGCCCAGCGCTTCGTCGATCGGCGGCTCGCGCTGCTGCTGCGCGACGCGGGCCAGCGCCACACCGCGCTGCCCGTCGCGGTCGCCGCCGACGGCACCGTCGCGGTCGATGGCGAGGCGATCGGCACGCTGAACGGATTCCAGTTCAAGGTCGACGCGCGCGCCCGCGCGAGCGATCATCGCCTGCTCCTCGCCGCCGCCGAAAAGCATCTGCGCGACGAATTGGCGCGCCGCGCCGCGACGCTCGCGGCGGGCGAGGATCAGGCGCTGTCGCTGGTCAGCGAAGCGGGCGCGCCGCCGCGGCTGGCCTGGCACGGCCATATCGTCGCGACGCTGGCGCGCGGCCCGACGCTCGTTCAGCCCGCGATCCAGATCGACGCCGCGCTCCGCCGGTTCGAGCCGCAGCAGGTGCAGGCGATTTCCGAACGGTTACAGGCTTTCGTCGCCGAGCAGCTTGCGCGCCACGCCGCACCGCTCGCGGCGATGGGCGAGGCGGCGGGCGACCTCTTCACCCCACCGCGCGTCCGCGCGCTGCTCGCCGCGCTCGTCGACGGCGGCGGCACGGCCCCGCGTGCCGCGGTCGAGGCGCAGCTCGCGGCAATGACCGCCGAGGAGCGGCCGCAGCTTCGCAAGCTCGGCCTCACCGTCGGCTCGCTCGACATCTTCCATCATCAATTGCTGAAGCCCGAGGCGGTGCGCTGGCGCGCCGCGCTGCTCGCCGCGCAGCAGGGCGAGCCGGTCCCGGCGTTGCCGCCGCAGGGCGCGGTGTTGCAGAAGACGGGCAATCACGCCGGGCTGCGCATCGCGGGCTTCCGCCGCTGCGCCTCGGGATGGCTGCGTATCGACATGGCGGAAAAGCTGGCGCGCCAGGCGCACGCCGCGCGCATTCAGGCCGCCGCGCCGCCGACTTCGCCTGTCGTCGGCGGCGACGCGCATCATCAGGAAGAGGAGGCAGGCGAAGACGTCCATGCCGCGCCGCCGCCGGGCTTCGCGATCGACCCCGCGCTCGCCACCTCGCTCGGCCTCGACGAGGAAGCGCGGCGCGCGCTGCTCGCCAGCTTCGGGTTTCGGAGCGTCGGAGACCCTCTGCTGCAACGCTGGCGCTGGTCGGGCCTCAAGATCGCCGACAAGGGCCCGCGTCGCAAACGGGGCAAGCCGAACGAACGGGCAGAAGCGCGGGCACGGTCCGGGCCTGCTGGCGAACGCCCGCATCCGCCCGCCAAGCAGGGCAAGGGCCGGCGCGGCAAACCGGCCAAGCCGCCGAAGCCATCCGATAGCGCCGGCCGCGCGCCACGCGCCGATCGTCCCCAGCGTCGCGGCCCCTCGCCGAACAGCCCCTTCGCCGGACTTGCGGCGATGCTGGCCGAGGCCCGCAAGGATTGATGGCGCGCTGATGGCGAGCCCCGGCGCCGCGGGAAGCATCCGGCTCGACAAGCTGCTCTGGTATCTGCGCTTCGCGCGCTCGCGCGGCCTCGCGCAGGCGATGGTCGCCGCGGGGCATATCCGCCTCGACGGACGGCGCGTCACCCGCCCCTCGGCCGCGGTCCACGCGGGCGCGACGCTGGTGCTGCCGGTCGGCGAGCGGATCGAGGTGATCCGCCTCCTCGCCCTGCCGCAGCGCCGCGGCCCCGCGCCCGAAGCGCAGGCCTGCTATCTGAAGCTCGATGCCGGGACGCCCGCCGCTTCCAGTTGAACTATCCGCGCCGCAGGAAAAGCTGTCGCGCGAAAGCGCCGCCTTTCCGCTACTGAATGAGAGTGATTCGCAACTGTCGCTTTGCGTTGACGCACCGCATTGGCGCGGCTTAGAGGCGGGTCGATGAATGTCCGGGCGGCCGGGAAGCCGCCCCCGAAGGGAGCCGCTATCCATGACCTATGTCGTCACCGACGCCTGCATCCGTTGCAAATATATGGACTGCGTCGAGGTCTGTCCGGTCGACTGTTTCTACGAAGGCGAGAATATGCTCGTCATCAACCCCAGCGAATGCATCGACTGCGGCGTGTGCGAGCCCGAATGCCCGGCCGAGGCGATCCTGCCCGACACCGAAAGCGGCCTGGAGAAATGGCTGGAAGTCAACGCCAAGTTCAGCGCCGAATGGCCGAACATCACGGTCAAGAAGGACAGTCCCGCCGACGCCGATGAATTTAAGGGCGTCGACGACAAGTTCGACAAATATTTCTCGGCCGAGCCCGGCGAAGGCGACTGATCGAAAACAGGGCGGGACTTTCCCGCCCTTTTCTTTGGTCGCGACAATGGACATGAAGGCCGCTTTCGACCGATTGCGGACGTCCGGCATCTCCTAACTTTGTCATCCCCGCGAAAGCGGGGACCCAGAGCGTGCGTCGGCTAACCCCACACTGGGTTCCCGCTTTCGCGGGAATGACGAAAGTGGGGAGTGTCCGCTCCCCACCCCGAAGCTGCCACCCTTTCCTACAATATCCGGCCGTGATAGCTCCTTGGCGATGCCCTGTGCCGATCGATCTTCTGCCACCCTTCCGCAACGCTCCAGCCGCTGTTCGGGGGCGAAATGTACGGGGACCTACCGTGACCTTCGTGACCTTTGAAATAAAATGTCGCAGGCGGTCAGCCTCACCCGCGGCCCCGACTCCGAAACCGACATCGACGATCCGTTCGCCGAGCCGGTCAGCCCGATTTGCCCCCTTGAAAGACCTTCGCTTGGCGACGATGTAGAGCGGCGGAGGGGCAGCCCGTCGGTTCTCGGCGCGGCAACCCGGATAATGAAGGACGAATTCCCAATGATCGACCCGCTCGCCGCCCTTGTTCCCGTCGTCGTCGAGCAGACTAGCCGCGGCGAACGCAGCTTCGACATCTTCTCCCGCCTGCTGCGCGAACGGATCGTCTTCGTCACCGGCGAGGTTGAGGATAATATGGCCTCGCTGATCACCGCCCAGCTTTTGTTCCTCGAATCGGAAAATCCGAAGAAGGACATCTATATGTATATCAACTCGCCGGGCGGGGTCGTCACGGCGGGCATGGCGATCCACGACACGATGCAATATATCCGCCCGCGCGTCGGCACCGTGTGCATCGGTCAGGCGGCGTCGATGGGCAGCTTCCTGCTCGCAGCGGGCGAGCCCGGGATGCGCGTCGCGCTCACCAACGCGCGCGTCATGGTCCACCAGCCGTCGGGCGGCGCGCGCGGCATGGCGTCGGACATCGAGATCCAGGCCAAGGAAATCCTGCGCATCCGCAAGCGGATGAACGACCTCTATGTCCAATATACCGGCAAGTCGCTGAAAGAAATCGAAAAGGCGATGGACCGCGACACCTTCCTCGAAGCCGACGAGGCGAAGGCCTTCGGTATCGTCGACCATGTCTACGACCGCCGCCCCGCGCTGCCAGGCGACGAAGCGCCCAAGGAAATCAGCGAAGGCCCGACGCCCTGATCGAGCGTCTATCCATCCTTTCGTCACTCCGGACTGGATCCGGGGTCCATTCAAGGCCGCGCAGCGTGGATGGATGCCGGATCAAGCCTGTCCTGAGCCGGGCTCCGGCATGACGAAGAAGGTGACATTCCGGTAACCGCATTTCTTGACATCCGTCCCACGCCTTGGCGCTAGGCGGAACATTGAACCCGCGTCATCCAATTGCCATATTGTAATTGGGTGGCCGGGGGCTAGGATAAGGACGGCAGCGCGCCTTTTGCGCCCGCCAGAGGAAGATTTATGACGAAATTGAGCGGCTCGGACAGCAAGAGCACACTCTACTGCTCCTTCTGCGGCAAGTCGCAGCACGAAGTCCGCAAGCTGATCGCGGGTCCGACCGTGTTCATCTGCGACGAATGCGTCGAGCTTTGCAACGACATCATCCGCGAAGAAATCAAGGGCGGGATCGCCGCGCGCAAGGATGGTGCGGTGCCGACGCCGCTGGAAATCTGCCAGCATCTCGACGCCTATGTGATCGGGCAGAACAAGGCGAAGCGCGTCCTGTCGGTCGCGGTCCACAACCATTACAAGCGTCTCGCCAACTCGGGGCGCGGCGAGGACGTCGAACTCGCCAAGTCGAACATCCTGCTCGTCGGCCCGACCGGCAGCGGCAAGACCCTGCTCGCGCAGACGCTCGCGCGCTTCCTCGACGTGCCCTTCACCATGGCCGACGCGACGACGCTGACCGAGGCAGGCTATGTCGGCGAGGATGTCGAGAATATCATCCTCAAGCTGCTCCAGGCGTCGGACTATAACGTCGAAAAGGCGCAGCGCGGCATCGTCTATATCGACGAGATCGACAAGATCAGCCGCAAGGCGGAGAATCCCTCGATCACCCGCGACGTGTCGGGCGAAGGCGTGCAGCAGGCGCTGCTCAAGCTGATGGAAGGCACGACCGCGAGCGTTCCGCCGCAGGGCGGCCGCAAGCATCCGCAGCAGGAATTCCTGCAGGTTGACACGACGAACATCCTGTTCATCGCGGGCGGCGCCTTCGCCGGCCTCGAAAAGATCATCGGCGACCGCCTGCAGGGCAAGTCGATCGGCTTCGGCGCGCATGTCGCCGGTCCCGACGAACGCCGCGCGGGCGAGACGCTCAAGCAGATCGAGCCCGAGGATCTTCTGAAATTCGGCCTGATCCCCGAATTCGTCGGCCGCCTGCCGGTGATCGCGACGCTCGAGGATCTCGACGTCGACGCGCTGGTCAAGATTTTGGGCGAGCCCAAGAATGCGCTGGTCAAACAGTATAAGAAGCTGTTCGATCTGGAGGAGGTCGCGCTGACCTTCACCGACGACGCGCTGGTCGCGGTCGCCAAGAAGGCGATCGAACGCAAGACCGGCGCGCGCGGACTGCGCTCGATCGTCGAGGCGATCCTGCTCGACACGATGTTCGACCTGCCCGACCTGACCGACGTGGTCGAGATCGTCGTCGACAAGGATGTCGTCGAGGGCCGCAAGGACCCGGTGCGCGTCTATGCCGACAAGGCGAAGGAAGCCGCGGGCGACGCGGCCTGATTGCGCGCGCCGCTGAGTCGCGGCCTATATTCCGATTGAAATCAGCGGCGTCGCGCGCAATGCGCGGCGCCGTTTTGTTGCATTGCAGCAACAGTCGCCCGAAAAAATGCAACGGCCCTTGTGGATAACTTTGGCGGACCGACGCAAATTCGCGTTTTTTTACCGCCCGCCCCGCCCGTTCCCCAAGCGCGGCTTGCACTGTCACAATTGCTGTCACAATCGTGCCACATGCGGGCTTCAGGGGCGCTCGCAGGTGAAGCGCGCCCAGGTTGCGCGGCTGCCGAATGCTACCAAAGGGGACATCCTGACATGAAACTTCGTTATTCGATCGCGGCTAGCCTGATGGCTATCAGCGTCGCTACCGTCGTCGCCGCTCCGGCGCAGGCGCAACAGATCACCACCGGCATCCAGGGCCAGGTCAGCGACGACAATGGCGGCGCCATTGGCGGCGCGAAGGTCATCATCACCGACACGCGCACCGGCGCCGCACGCACCTTCACCACCGGCGCCGACGGCCGCTTCGTCGCGACCGGCCTGGTCACCGGCGGTCCTTACAGCGTCTCGGTTACCGCCGACAGCTTCGAAGGCCAGACGCTGCAGGACATCTACACCTCGCTGCAGGGCAACACCGACCTCGCCTTCTCGCTGTCGTCGGGCGGCGGTGAAATCGTCGTCACCGGCACCCGCGTCCGCGTGACCCAGCTCGCGGTCGGCCCGGGCAACAGCTTCACCACCGAAGTGCTCGAAAGCGCCCCGTCGTTCAACCGCGACGTCCGCGACATCATCCGCCTCGATCCGCGCGTCAGCCTCGACCGCGACGACGGCGGCTCGGGCCAGGACCGCATCTCGTGCCTCGGCGGCAACGACCGCGGCAACGCCTTCACCGTCGACGGCATCAGCCAGGGCGACGTCTACGGCCTCAATGACACCGGCTTCTCGTCGCGCAGCTCGACCCCGATCCCCTATGACGCGGTCCGCGAAACGCAGGTGCAGTTCGCGCCGTTCGACGTCGACTATGGCTCGTTCACCGGCTGCGCGATCAACGTCGTGACCAAGTCGGGCACGAACGATTATCATTTCGGCGGTTTCTTCGAATATTCGGACAACGGTATGCGCGGCGACTCGCTGCCCGGCATCGCCAAGCTGCCGCCGGTCAAGCCCGAAAAGCGCTGGGGCCTGTGGGCCGGCGCGCCGATCATCAAGGACCGCCTGTTCATCTTCGGCGCCTATGAGCATCAGGAAGCCGGTCAGGCGCAGGACGACGGTCCGGTCGGCGGCGGCTATGCCAATGAACAGACCGGCATCACCGTCGATCAGTTCAACGAAATCTCGGGCATTCTGAAGAACACTTACGGTGTCGACACCGGCCCGCTCGTAACCAATCGCCCCTATTCGAACGACCGCTATTTCGGCCGCCTCGATTGGCAGATCACCGACAACCACCGCCTCGAGCTGACCTATCAGCGCCTGGAGGAAGGCTCGACCCGCCCCGATGACCTGTTCACGGGCACGTCGCCGCAGGCCGTCGGCCTCAACACCTTCTACACCAGCGGCACCAAGTCGAACTATTATTCGGGCCGCCTCTATTCGCAGTGGACCGATAATTTCTCGACCGAATTGCGCTATTCGCGTTCGGAGGTCCGCGACCGTCAGGATCCGATCGGCGGCGGTGAAGCCCAGTCGGCGAACCCGATCCCGCGCATCATCGTCGGCATCGACAATCCGACGGGGATCGACGGCACCGTGCTGGCGGGTCCGGGCACCTCGCGCTCGGCGAACGACCTTCGCACCGACATCGACCAATATCGTGCGGTCGCCAAGCTGGTCGCCGGTTCGCATACGCTGAAGATCGGCGCCGAACTCAATCGCGCCAGCCTGTTCAACCTGTTCGTCCAGAATGCGACCGGCACGCTGGTGTTCCGCAACATCGACGATCTGCGCGCCGGCCTGCTGTCGCCGGGCGCGGTTCCGACCGGTCCCGATCCGGCTTGCAGAAACGTCACCAACTCGACGACGCCCGTCAACGTCGTCAACGGCTGTACCTATGGCGCCTTCGGCAACTTCTCATCAACGGGCGACATCAACGATGCCGCCGCCGCGTTCACGCGCAGCATCTATTCGATCTTCGCGCAGGACGATTGGGAAGTTTCCGATCGCCTGAACGCGGTGATCGGCGTGCGCACCGACTGGTACGACGGTGGCAATCCGCGCTACAATCCGGTCTTCGCGCAGCGCTATGGCATTCCGAACACCACCGGATTCAGCAATCTGGCGCCGGTCGTCATGCCGCGCCTCGCGCTGACCTATGACATGGACGATTTCGCGGTGTTCGGGCGGCCGAAGCTCAGCGCCGGCGTCGGCATCTTCTCGGGCGGCGATCCGGTGGTCTGGTTCGGCAATGCCTTCCAGAACGACGGCCGCGGCTTCAACGAAGGCAATACCGGATCGTCGAACTGCCCGACCGGCCAGATCAGCGTCCTGACGGGTGGTCAGTTCAGCGGGGTTCCGACCTGCATCCAGGCCGCCGGCATCTCCACCGCCGCGCGCGGCCTCGGCGATACCCAGTCGATCAGCCCGGACATCAAGATGCCGACGGTGCTGCGCGCCAATATCGGCTTCCAGTCGGAGCTGAATTTCGCCCCCTCGGGCTTCTTCAGCGGCTGGAACCTGAACCTCGACTATATCTACAGCAAATATCGCAATCCGCTGACGCTGGTCGATCTCTCGCAGACGGTGAATCCCAACCTGGGTCTCAACGGCTACACGATCGACGGTCGTCCGATCTATCGCGCGATCGATCCGAACGTCGCGGGTTGCACGGCGAAGCTCGTGGGCCTGAATCCGGCTCCGGTGTATGAAGACGTCAACGCGGTCTGCTTCAACACCGGCCGCGACGACGAACTGCAGCTCACCAACAGCGCCGGCTATCGCAGCCACAATGCGTCGATCATCCTGTCGAAGACCTTCGACGGCGGGCTGTTCACCGAGAATGGCAGCGTCGATTTCAACTTCGGCTATGCCTATACCGACTCGCAGGACCGGCGGAGCATGTACAACTCGACGGCAGGGTCGAACTACGACTATGTCGCCGCGTTCGACCGCCAGAATCCGGGTGCGTCGCGCAGCTTCTACGAAAGCCGTCACAACATCTCGACGCGCCTCGCCTTCCGCGAGGAGTTCTTCAACGATCTGTCGACGCGCTTCGCGATCAGCTTCATCGCTCGCTCGGGCCGTCCGTACAGCCTGACGTTCAGCGGCAGCGGCATCTTCAACGACAGCGTGTCGGGCAGCAACAATGCACTCGCCTATCTGCCGACCGGGATCGACGATCCGAACATCTCGCCGGCGTCGAACATGACGGCAGTGAAAGATCTCGTCGCTTTCGCGAGCGGCCTGGGCTGCGCGAAGAAATATGTCGGAAAGACGATCCCGCGGAACACCTGCTCGAACGACTGGTATTTCGACATGGACCTGTCCTTCTCGCAGGAGCTTCCTGGTCCGGGTCGCCTGTTCGGCCGCAACGACAAGATCAAGCTCTATGCGACGATGGACAATTTCCTGAACTTCCTCGACAAGGACTGGAACGTTCAGCGTCGCCGCAACTTCGCGGGGCTTCAGGACATCGCGTCGCTTGGGTCGACCGGCTTCGATTCGGATGGCCGCTACATCATCTCCGGCTTCAACGGTGTGGACAGCATCGCGGACGACAATGGTATCAACACCAGCTCGTCGGTGTGGCGCCTCAAGATCGGCGTCTCCTACGAGTTCTGATCTTCGATCAGGCCGGAAAATCGGGGCGCGGGAGGCAACTCCTGCGCCCCTTTTCTTTGTCCGGCGAAAGGAGGCGGGAGATTGCGATCGATGCTTTGGTGACGCGCTAACCCGCGGCGAGGCGGCGGGCGGTGTCCTGGACCAGCGCGATCATGTTCGGCACACCCTGGGTGCGGTTCGACGAAAGCTGGCGCGTCAGGTCGAAGGGGGCGAGCGCGGCGGTGACGTCCATCGCCGCGACCTCGGCCGCCGGCCGGTCCTGCACCGCAGCGAGGACGAGCGCGACGATCCCCTTGGTGATCGCGGCGTTGCTGTCGGCGAGGAAATGGAGCCGGTCGCCCGCCTGCGGCACCGGATAGACCCAGACGTTCGCCGAACAGCCACGAACGAGCGTCGCGTCGGTCTTGAGCGCATCGGGCATCGGTTCGAGTTCGCGCCCGAGTTCGATCAGCAGGCGATAGCGGTCGTCGCCGTCGAGGAAATCATATTCGTCGAAGATGTCGGAAAGGCTGCGCATGGCGCGGCCGTGGCAGATTTGAAGGAAAGTTGGAAGCCCACCGGTCGCCCGGCAAAGACCAAGCGTAATAAAATAGTGTGTCCCCGCGAAGGCGGGGACACATCTCCCGCCGGTTCGAAATGGCACCCGAGAGTGATGGCCCCCCGCCTTCGCGGGGGGAACACACAACTTTTTACGGGAGACGGCTTTTTACGGGAGACGGCGCTCCAGCGGCCCCCGCCTGCGCGGGGGCGACGTTATGGTCAGAGGTCGACCCCTGCCGCAATCGCTTCGAGCTTGCGCAGCCGCTCCTTGAGGTCGGCGATCTCGATCCGCGACCCGGCGTGCGGCACCCCGGGATCCTGCGCGGCGACATGGCCGGCGGCGAGTTCTTCGCGCTTGAACTGGATCCAGTCGCGC
Source organism: Sphingopyxis sp. DBS4 (assembly GCF_024628865.1). Lineage (NCBI taxonomy): Bacteria > Pseudomonadati > Pseudomonadota > Alphaproteobacteria > Sphingomonadales > Sphingopyxidaceae > Sphingopyxis > Sphingopyxis sp. DBS4. Next base: position 197,500 of record NZ_CP102384.1, on the reverse strand, counting down.
CAACCGCGCAGCGCGGCGAGGCTGATGATGGTCAGCGCGCTCAGCGCCACCGCGGCGGTGACCAGATTATTGGCGAGGTCGGAAGCAATGGGGACCATGTCTCGGTTCCTTCTCCGTCACGTCTTCACGGGTGCGAGCGGTCGCGCAGTTTCTCGATTTCCTCATCGAGGCTGGCCGCCCGGTTGGTGTCGGTGGCGATGCGTTCGAGCACCTGGATGCGCTCCTTGAGCGCGCGAATCTCGGCCTGCAGCGCCTTGGTCTCGGCCTCGTTGCCCGCATTGCCGACGAAATATTCGTTGCCGTGGCGGTCGCGGCGGACGCCGTGGCGGGCGCGAAGGACGCTGCCGATCGTCACGATCAGGACGATGCCGATGACCATTTCAAAGGGGTTCATGGGGAATCCTTCTCTTCTTTCTTATCGTTGTTCAGTTCAGCGGCGCGTCGCGCAGTTTTTCGATTTCTTCGGCAACATCGACGCCCTTGTCGGTGACGATGCGTTCGAGGACGCGGACGCGGGCCTCCAGCCGTTCGGTCTGCGCCGCATATTGCGCGGCCTTTTCGGCGGTCAGTTCGGACTGCTTCTCGATCATCTTCTGCTGATGCTTCGACCAGAAGATGAAGCCGACGAGCAGGAAGGGCGCAAGCGGCACGAGGATCCAGATGGTGTCACCCATGATTGCGTCTCCTCAGTTCGCGGGGCGCCGCAGCGCCTCGATCTCGTGGCTCAGCCGGTGGCCTTCATCGGTGACGATGCGCTCGATCACCGCGAGGCGATCCTTGACCGAGCCGAGTTCGGCGCGAAGCTGGGCATTTTCCTGGCTGATCAGCTTGACGCGCTCGACCGTCTCGTCGCTGGTCTTGGGATAGACCGCCTGTCCCCAGGCGCCGTCGAGCGGATAGCCGTTCTTGATCCGCAGCCAGGTGGTAAAGACCCAGCCGGCGACCCCGGCCACGCCGATGATGGCGACGACGGGAGCGATGGCGGTCAGAATATCGAGATTCATGATCTTTTCCTTAGTCAGCGCAGGCGGTCGATCTGGTCGGCGAGCTGCGCGGCCTGGCCGTGGTTTTCGGTCGCGATGCGTTCGAGCACCGAGATACGCTCCTCCAGCCGGCCGATCTGGCCCGCGAGCTTGGCGTTGTCATCGGTCAGCAGCGCAATTTTTCGATCAGCGTCGGCGTCGGTTCGATGAACCGTGCCACCCCATTCATTCTCGACGGGATAGCCGTGCTTGGCGCGGACCCAGGTGGTGAACATCCAGCCGCCGATCGACAAAGCGACGATGGTCAGGACGAAGAGGGGGCCACCGAAGTTCATATATCTTGTCTCCCTGTTGCGTTTCCGCCTGCCCGGTCGGCGCCCCGATCAGCGAAGCGCGTCGATTTCGTCGGCGAGGCGGCGGTTGTGGCTGGTGTAGTAGAGTTCGATGTCGGCGAGCCGGCGGTCGATGTCGCGGAAGCGCGAGCGGATGTCGCGGGTCGAGGCGCTGGGGTTCGAGCGCACGCCCTGCCAGAACTTCGCTTCCTCGTTCGAGCCATAGAGCGCGAAGGGTTTGGGCGTTCCCATCCAGGCAACCATCCAATAGGCGATCAGCGTCCACGGGAAGCCGCCCATCAGGGTCAGCAGCACCGCGCCGACGCGCACCCACAGGACGTCGATCCCGCTATAGTCCGCGATCCCCGCGCACACGCCGCTCCATTTGGCGTTCTGCTTGTCGAGATAGAATTTGGTGCGGCTGGCAGACATCTCAGTTCCTCCGGCTGATATTGTTTTCGAGTTGCGCCAGTTCTTCATCGCTCCTTACCGCAGGGCGGAAGTCGGGATGGTCGGCGCTGATGATGCGTTCGACGGTGTGCAGGCGGTTCTCGAGCCGGCGCGCCGTGTCGTACAGTTCGTCGAGCAGTTGCTCATCCTCTCCGGTCAGCGTCTTGGCCTGCTTCCACTTAGTGATGTAGTGGAGGATCAGCCAGGGCAGACCGAGGAAGAGGGTGCCGATGACGATCGGGACGATGATGATCTCTTCCATCGGTCCGGCTCCTTATTTCTTGCCCTGCGCGGCCTTCAGCGCGGCGAGCTCGTCGGCGACCTTGTCGGCGGCCTGAAGCTCGGCGATCTCCTCGTCGAGCGACTTCTTGTAGCCGAGGCCCAGCGCATCGGCGCGGCCTTCGGCCTCATCGACGCGGCGTTCGAGGATCTCGAAGCGCGAGAAGGCATCCTCGACGCGGTCGCCGTTGGTCATCTCGCGCAGGCGATAGCGATTTTCGGCGCTTTCGAGACGATTGACGACGCTCGACTGGCGGGCGCGGGCTTCGCTCAGTTTCTTCTGCAGCTTGGCGATGTCGTTTTCATAGCCCTGGAGCGCGTCGTCGAGGACGGCGATCTCGGCCTTCAGCTTCTCGGCCATGTCGCCGGCCTTCTGCTTTTCGACGAGCGCGGCGGTGGCGAGGTCCTCGCGGTCCTTCGACAGCGCGAGTTCGGCCTTTTCCTTCCAGCTGTCCTGCAGGCTTTCGAGCTTGGCGATGTGGCGGCGCATTTCCTTCTGGTCCGCGATCGTGCGGGCGGCGGAGGCGCGGACTTCGACGAGCGTCTCGTTCATCTCGAAGATGATCTGGCGGATCATCTTTTCGGGATCTTCCGCGCGGTCGAGCAAATCGGTGACGTTGGCGGCGATGATGTCGCGGGTGCGTGAGAAAATACCCATGTGTGAAACTCCTGTCGAACTTGGTCCTGAAATACTGGTGCCGGGGCGGGGCAAGGGGGGAGAGTGCCCCGGCACCAGCGTGTCGGTCAGGCCAGTTGGCTGACCGCCGGGGTGGCTGCAGCGGCATCGTAACCGAGCTTGGGCTGGTCGATCACGCCGACGAAAATGGCCAGTGCTCCGAGCGCGCTGAGCGCGAAGGTGGCGGCCTGGGCAAAATTCGTCTTCATGGGTCAACCTTCCTGTTTTTCGCTGCACCGGAGCGTTTTGCGCCGGTTCGTCTCATACTTTGCAGAAGGCGTGCCAATTGCCGAAAGGGGCGGAAAAGCGCCTAACTTCATTCGCAAATCGACCCGAACATCGATTTGACTTGCCAATCAGCGGGAAATTTTGCCAATGATTGGGAATGGAACGCGAAACGCAGTTCATCGGCCAATCGGCGGCCTTTCAGGACGCGGTCGAACGCGCGAGCCAGGCGGCGACGCTCGACCGCCCCGTCCTCGTCATCGGCGAGCGCGGCACCGGCAAGGAACTGATCGCCGAGCGCCTGCACCGCCTGTCGGCGCGCTGGGACAAGCCCTATGTCATCCTGAACTGCGCCGCGATGCCCGAAACGCTGATCGAGGCCGAACTATTCGGGCACGAGGCGGGTGCCTTCACCGGCGCGACGCGCAGCCGCGCCGGCCGCTTCGAAGAGGCCGACGGCGGCACCCTGTTCCTCGACGAGCTCGCGACGATGTCGAGCGGCGCGCAGGAGCGATTGCTGCGCGCGGTCGAATATGGCGAGATCACCCGCGTCGGCGCCTCGCGCCCGACCCGCGTCGATGTCCGCATCGTCGCCGCGACCAACGAGCATCTGCCCGCACTGGTCGAGCAGAACCGCTTCCGCGCCGACCTGCTCGACCGGCTGTCGTTCGAGGTCATCACCCTGCCCCCGCTGCGCGCGCGCGAAGGCGACATCGAAGTGCTCGCGACCTATTTCGGGCAGCGCATGGCGGCGGTGCTCGGCTGGGACGAATGGCCGGGTTTCGGCCCGCGCGCGCTTGCGGCGATGGAGGGGCACGACTGGCCGGGCAATGTCCGCGAGCTCCGCAACGTCATCGAGCGCGCCATCTATCGCTGGGCCGATCCCGAACGGCCGGTCGACGCGCTGACCTTCGATCCCTTTGCGAGTCCGTGGCAGCCGGTGGCGCGCAAGGCCGAAGCCAGGACGGACGCCCCCGCCCTGTCAGCGGTGGCCGACGCAGCCGCAGCGCCCGCCACGCCGTCAGGGCCGGTAAGCGACCTGCGCGCGGCAGTCGATGGCTATGAGAAGCAGATCCTCGCCGACACGATGGCGCGCTGCCGCTACAATCAGAAGGTCGCGGCCGAGGCGCTGGGGCTGAGCTATGACCAGATTCGCCATGCGCTGAAGAAGCACGGGTTGAATCAGTAAGTCCCCTCTTGTTTCCTCGTCATGCTGAACTTGTTTCAGCATCCATGGCCTGCCGCTTCCTCAAGCGCGGCGCGTTCTTTGGATTCGCACAAAGCCACGAAGCCACGAAGATGTCGTGCTTGCCGCGAAGCGGCTTTTCTCTCAGACGTTGCGGCCGCCGCATCGTGGAAAGAAAAAAGGGCCTGCCGGCCCAGACGGCCCTCTTCGTGGCTTCGTGGCTTTGTGCGAACAAATAACCGACACTGTCCTATCAGGAGAGCGTCAGACCATCGATGCCGAAACAGTTCGGCTATTCCCCCGGCAACTGCCGGCTCAGCGCCTCGATGACCGCATCCTGCGCCGACGCCGTATCGGCGAGGCGGTCGCGTAGCGCATAGATGTCGGGCAGTCCGTCGACCGCCGCATCGATGCTGCGGTCGAGATAGAGGCGGTCGATGTCGGCGAGTGCCCCGGTCAGCGGCGCGCGCGCGGCGATCAGGCGCGAGATCGCCTGCTGCGCAACGACCCAGCGCTCGCTGGCAACCGGCGCGCCGGCAGCGGCGGAAACGAGCGACGCGGCATTGCCGCGCTCGGCGGCGAACGCCTGCTGCGCCGCGGCGGCGTCCGAACTCCACCGCGCGAGGCGGCCGGTGAGATCGGCGGGCAGCGGCCCCGGCGGCGTCACGACCACCGAAGGCGGCGCGACGTTGAATCGCCCCTCGACCGCCCGGTGCGCGAGCGATGGCGCCGCCTCACCACTCACCCCGCCCGCGCAGGCAGACAGCGAAAGGGCGGCGATCGCGGACGGAAAAAGAGAGGCGCGCTTCATCGTGCCTCCTGATATGGGGCCGCAGGCGTTGCAGCAAGTGCCGAATCGGGTGGGAGTGCGACACCGCGGCCCGGCCCGTGCTTTTCCTTGAAAACCACGGAAATATGCGGTTGACAGCTTGCGCCCATAACGCTAGTGGCGCGGTCTTTCCCGCTTGCTGGAAAATTCGCCTGCCTTGGCGGGTGACCGGTGGCGCGGGTGTTTTAGTTTCTGATTGGATGGAAGACCATGTTCGCAATCGTGCGCACGGGCGGAAAGCAGTATCGCGTTGCCGCCGGAGACAAGATCGCCGTCGAGAAGATCGAGGGTGAAGCCGGCGACACCGTGTCGCTGGGCGACGTCCTGCTGGCCGGTGACGGCGGCGAGGTGAAGGATGCGAAGGGTCTGGCCGTCTCGGCCGAGATCATCGCCCAGACCCGCGGCGAAAAGGTCATCGTCTTCAAGAAGCGCCGCCGGCACAATTATCGCCGCCGCAACGGCCATCGCCAGTCGCTGACGCTGCTGCGCATCCTCGCCGTCGGCGACGCCAAGAAGACCGCCCCGAAGAAGGAAGCCGCGCCGAAGGCCGAGGAAGCCGCCGCTGCTCCCGCTGCCGAGAAGAAGGCTGCTGCACCGAAGAAGGTCGCCGCCCCCAAGGCCGAAGCCGCCGAAAAGAAGCCCGCTGCCAAGAAGGCGGCCCCCAAGAAGGAAGCCTGAGCGCGGCAACGCGGCTCGGCCCCCGGAAGAGAATAGGAGTTTAGGTCATGGCACATAAGAAAGCAGGCGGTTCGTCGCGCAACGGTCGCGACTCGCAAGCCAAGCGCCTTGGCGTCAAGAAGTTCGGCGGTCAGGAAGTGATCGGCGGCAACATCATCGTGCGCCAGCGCGGCACCAAGGTGTATCCGGGCGTCAATGTCGGCATGGGCAAGGATCACACCCTGTTCGCCACCACCGACGGCCGCGTCCGATTCCACGACGGCAAGCTTGGCCGCAAATATGTGTCGGTCGACGCCATGGCGGAAGCCGCCGAATAAGGACGATCTTTCCAGGGTCGTCCATCCAAGGGACGACCCGGAACTGTCCTTTCCGCCCCCGGCGGAAACAAGGTTCGAAAAGAGGGAGACGGGTCGTCCCGGACTCCCTTTTTTCTTGCCCGAAATCGGCACCCCGAATTTCCGGCGCGAAAACAGGGCCATCCATCTCCCTCACTATCGAATGTCGTCAAAGCGTCACCATCTGGCGCCACGGCGACAGGCAAATGGGAGTGAGAATATGTTCGCGCGTACCGAAAGACTGTTGCTGCGGCCCGGCTGGCAGGAAGACGCCCCCGCCCTCGCGCGTGCGATCGGTGAGGAAGTGGTCGTGCGCAATCTGTCGCGCGCGCCCTGGCCCTATGGCGAGGAGGAAGCGCAGGCGTTCCTGAGCCTTCCCCTCCATCCCGACCAGCCGCGTTTCCTGATCTTCGCGCGCACCGGCGGCGCCCCGCGCCTCGTCGGCGGCTGCGGCATTTCGCCGAGCCCGGAAGGAGCGCTCGAACTGGGTTACTGGATCGCGCGCCCCTATTGGGGGCTCGGCTTCGCGACCGAGGCGGGGCGCCAGCTCGTCCGCATCGCGCGCGCGATGAACCTCCCGAAGCTCGGCGCGGGCCACTTCGTCGACAATCCCGCGTCGGGCGCGGTGCTGCGCAAGCTGGGGTTCCGACCAACCGGCAAGGTCGCGCGGCGCTACAGCGTCGCGCGCGGTGGCGAGGCGGCGTGCGCGCTGTTCGAGGAAGGCGATGGTGACGGCAGCAATGCCGTCACCCCCATGCGCGGCCGCATCGGCGGCGACGAGGATTTCCGCGAGCACATCCGCCTGATGGCGGCGTGACTCCCCCCCCTCCCGCAAGCGGGAGGGGGCCGGGGGGTGGGCGCCCCATAAGCCCACCCCGCTGCGACTAGCCAGCAAGCTGGCAAGTCTCGCTGCCCCTCCCGTTTGCGGGAGGAGGCTTCGCTCTACCCCCTCAATTTCCCCGCCATGCCGATGATGTCGTCGAGCGGATTGCCGTCGCCGTCCATGTCGAGCATCTTGCCGAGACCACCCAAGCCGCCGCCGCCGCCGAGAACGCTGCCCAGCATACCGCCAAGGCCGCCGCCCGATCCGCCGCCGCCGAGCGCGCCGCCGATCAGGTCGCCGAGGCCTCCGCCGCCGCTCTGCTGGCCGCCCTGCTTGGCCATATAGCCCGCGACCATCATCGCGAGGATCGGCAGCATCTGCTTGAGCAGCCCCGAATCGAGCCCGGTCTGCCCCGCGGCATGATCGGCGACGGTGCGGCTGACATCCTTCGACCCGAAAATCTGGCCGAGTACGTCGTTGCCCTGACTGACGGGCGTCGCCTGCGACCCGAGCACCGCGTCGAGCAGCCCGCCGCCGCCGAGCTGGCCCAGCAGGCCGCCCAGACCCTCGACCCCGCCGGCACCCGCCGCCTGCTTCTTGAAGCCGCCAAGGATCGCGGGCAACAGCGCTTCGGCGCCCTGCTTCGCGACCGTCGGCGATACGCCGAGCTGGCTCGCCATCGATTCGATGCCGCCGGCCTGCGCGAGAATATCGGTCAGATTCATCATCAATCTCCCACTTCGGCGCGGGATCGAAACGCGCCGGACGACGTTATCATAGTCCGGCAGCGAGCGAAGAACGAGACGTTCATTTCGCTGTCATTTTCAACTGCCTAGGTCCATCCTGCAGCCATGCGACTCGCCCTCGGCGAATGGCCGCGCATCTTAGTGGGAGCAAATGAATGAGCATTTTCGGCAAGATCAAGGACGCGATCTTCGGCAAGGCGCAGGCTGCCGAACCCGCCGCCCCGGCGGCGCCCAACCCCGTCGGCGCCGCGCTCGACGCCGCGACGAGCGCGATGGCCGCGGCCGCCGCGGCACCGGTCGACGTCGACGCCATCCTGACCGCCGAGGCCGCGAACGCCGGCCAGACGCTTAACTGGCGGACTTCGATCGTCGACCTGATGAAGCTGCTCGGCATCGATTCGAGCCTCGACAACCGCAAGTCGCTGGCGCAGGAGCTCGGCTATACCGGCGCGCTCGACGGCAGCGCCGAGATGAACATCTGGCTGCACAAGGCGGTGATGCGCGAGCTCGCCGCGAACGGCGGCAAGGTGCCCGCCGAGCTGACCGACTGACAAACGGCAGATATTTTTCGATGGGGGTCGGACGAGCGGAAGCTCGCCCGACCCCTTTTCGTTGACCGGCGCGCCGTGTCCCCTAGACAGGTTTCACAAGAAACGAAGTCGCCAGGGAGTCCGTCCGTGCACCATCCGCTTTCCATGCCCCTCAGCCGCCGTCAGTCGCTCGCGACTCTCGGCGCCGGCGCAGCCGGTCTCGCCATCGCCGGCCCCGCCGCGGCCTTGCAGGCCCCGCCGCAGAGCGACGCCGCAAAGCTGCTCGATTCGGTCGCCGACAATCTGCTCGCCCTCTCGCCCGAAGGCGCGACCGCGCTCGGCATCGACACCGGCGCGCGCGCGGCGATGCGCGGCCGGCTCGGCGACCGCTCGGCGGCGGGAATGACGGCGGTCGCCGACACGCTGAAGGCCGACCTCGCGCGCGTCCGCGCGCTCAAGACCGACGGGCTCGATCATGCGACGCGCACCAGCCTCGCGGTCGTCGACAGCGCCTACAGCGTCGCGCTCGACGGCTTCGCGCAGCCCTATGGCGACGTCGCGGTCGGCGGCTGGCGCAACACGCCTTATGTGGTGATCCAGAATGTCGGCGCCTACCTCGACGTGCCGAAGTTCCTCGACAGCGACCATCCGGTGAAAACGTCGGCCGACGCCGAGGCCTATCTCTCGCGCCTCAATGATTTCCCGGGCGTGCTCGACGGCGAGACCGACCGGCTGAAATCCGCCGCCGGTCAGGGGCTGATCGCCCCCGGCTTCCTGATCGACAAGGCGGTGAAGCAGATGGAGGCGACGCTCGCCGACGCGAAAGCGGGCGGGTCGATGGTCGAAAGCCTCGCCCGCCGCACCGGCGAGGAAAAGATCGCGGGCGACTGGCGCGCGCGCGCGGCGAAGATCGTGCAGGGCCCGGTCGCCGCCGCACTCGACCGCCAACTCGCCGAACTCAAGGCGCAGCGCCCCAAGGCGACGATGGACGCGGGGATGTGGGCGCGCCCGCATGGCGACGAATTCTACGCCTGGGCGCTGCGCGCCTCGACGACGACGCGCATGACCCCCGAGGAGGTTCATGCGATGGGGCTCGACCAGCTCGCCGAGCTGCACGGACGGATGGACCCCATCCTCCAGAAGCTGGGCTATACCAAGGGCTCGGTCGGCGCCCGGATGATCGAGCTTGCCAAGGATCCGCGCTTCAAATTCCCGGAGGGCGACGCCGGCCGCGCCGAGATCGTCGCCTATATCCAGACGTGGCTCGGCAAGATACGCGCGCAATTGCCCCGTGCGTTCCGCACGCTGGTCAAGGGCAATGTCGAGGTGAAGCGCCTGCCGCTGGCCGAAGAGCCCGGCGCGCCCGCGGCCTATGGCGGCGCGGGCTCGATCGACGGCAGCACCCCCGGCCGGATGTGGCTCAACCTGCGCACCACCGATTTGCACAGCAAATATTCGCTTCCCGATCTGGCAATGCACGAAGCGATTCCGGGGCATGTCTGGCAGGGCGAATATGCGAACAAGATGCCGCTGATCCGCACGATGCTGGCGTTCAACGCCTATTCGGAAGGATGGGCGCTCTATGCCGAGCAGCTTGCCGACGAACTCGGCCTCTACGACGATTTCGAGGTCGGACGGCTCGGCTATCTCCAGTCGCTCGCCTTTCGCGCCTGCCGCCTCGTCGTCGATACCGGCATTCATGCGAAGCGCTGGACGCGCGAACAGGGGGTCGATTTCTTCGTGCATCAGAACGGATCGAACCCGCTCGAGGTCGCGAGCGAGGTCGACCGCTATTGCAGTTGGGTCGGTCAGGCCTGCGGCTACAAGGTCGGTCACAGCGAGATCGTCCGCCAGCGCGGCCGCGCGCAGGCGGCGCTGGGCGCGAAATACGATCTGCGCGATTTCGACGACACGGTGGTCAAGGGCGGCAACGTCCCGCTCGACGTGCTGGCGCAGAATGTCGACGAATATATCGCGGGGGCAAAGAGCTAAGTTTCAGGCCTCTGTCATTGCGAGCGAAGCGACGCAATCCAGAGCGGTTTACGCCTGCTCTGGATTGCCGCGTCGCCTTCGGTTCCTCGCAAGGACGGTCTAGGGCAAAGGTCCAAGATCCGGTTCCACGAACCCCCGTCGCGCCGCGACCGAGAAGAGCAGGTCCCGGCTGTAGAAACGCAGCGGCCAGTCGCGCCGCCCCATGTCGGACTGCAGCAGCGCATTGACGCGCGCCGCCAGCCCCGCCTCCACCGTCTCCGACAGAAAAAGGCGCACCCCCGCGACATAGGCGCGGGTAATGCTGTCGTGATAGCCTTGGTGATCATCATTCACCCCGCCGACGCTTTCGTTGAAGCGGCGAATAAGTCCCGCAATCTCGGTATCGATATCGATGTCGGGGCGCTCGCTGAGCAGCCAAAGGCACGCACCCAGATGCGCCTCATGCGTCCATGCCGCACGCGGAAGCGTGCAGGCGAGCAGGCCTTCGCCGATCGCGCGGACATCGGCGTCACGCCCGAACAGGCGCGGGGGATATTCGGTGGTCATATCTCCGGTCCTTCCGGGTGACGGGCCACCCGGAAGCGATCCGGGTCGATTATGCGGCGACGGGCGCCTGCGGCGCGGCCTGCCGGACGCCTTCATCGACATGGTCCGCGAATTGCGCGAAATTGTCGATGAATTGCTGCACCAGCGCCTCGGCGGTGCGGTCATAGGCGGCCTTGTCGGCCCACGCTTCGCGCGGGTCGAGCAGCGCCGTGTCGACGCTCGGCACCGCGACCGGAACGAGGAAGCCGAAATTCGGATCCTTGCGGAATTCAACATCGTTCAGGCTGCCGTCGAGCGCGGCATTGAGCAAAGCGCGCGTGGCCTTGATCGGCATCCGCTTGATCCCGTCCATCGTCGCCATGCCGCCGGTCCAGCCGGTGTTGACGAGCCAGCACTGGACGCCGCCTTTGGCGATGCGCTCCTTGAGCAGATTGCCGTAGACCGACGGATGACGCGGCATGAAGGGCGCGCCGAAGCAGGTCGAGAAAGTCGCTTCGGGCTCGGTCACGCCAATCTCGGTCCCCGCGACCTTCGCGGTGTAGCCCGACAGGAAATGATACATGGCCTGATCGGGAGTCAACTTGGCGATCGGCGGCAGCACGCCGAAGGCATCGGCGGTCAGCATGATCACCGTGCGCGGCACCGGCCCCATATTCGCTTCCGACGCGTTCGGGATGAAATCGATCGGATAGGCGCCGCGGGTATTTTCGGCGAGGCTGTTGTCGTCGAGGTCGAGGGTGCGCGTCGCGGGGTCGATCACGACATTTTCGAGCACCGTGCCGAAGCGGCGGGTGGTCGCGTAAATTTCAGGCTCGGCCTCTTCCGACAGACGGATCATCTTGGCGTAGCAGCCGCCCTCGAAATTGAAGACCGCGGTGTCCGACCAGCCATGCTCGTCGTCGCCGATCAGCGTGCGCGAGGCGTCGGCAGACAGCGTCGTCTTGCCCGTGCCCGACAGGCCGAAGAAGACCGCGGTGTCGCCCTTCGGCCCGATGTTCGCCGAACAGTGCATCGGCATCACGCCGTCGACGGGCAGAAGATAGTTGAGGATGCCGAACACCGACTTCTTCATCTCGCCGGCATAGGCGGTGCCGCCGATCAGCACGAGCTTTTCGGCGAAGTTGACCGCGACGACGGTTTCGGTGCGCGTGCCATGCTTCGCGGGATCGGCGCGGAAGCTCGGCAGGTCGATGATCGTATATTCGGCCGCGAACGCCGCCAGTTCCTCAGCGGTCGGACGCACCAGCAGCGTGCGGATGAACTGGCTGTGCCAGGCGAGTTCGGTAACGACCTGAACCTGGACGCGATGCTCGGGCTGCGAGCCGCCGAAGAGCTGCTGGCGATAGAGGCGTTCGCGGCCCGCGAGATGCGCAAGGAAATCGGCCTTCAGCGCCGCGAAATGATCGGGGGTCATCGCGACATTGGTCTTGCCCCACCAGATGGTATCGCGCGTTTCATCGTCCTGGACGATGAACTTGTCCTTGGCGCTGCGCCCGGTGTGCTTGCCGGTTTCGACGACGAGCGGGCCATCCTTGGCGAGCAGGCCTTCGCCATGGCGAAGCGCATCCTCCACGAGCCGCGCCGTGCCCCAGTTTTCGGCCACATCCGCCTTCGTCTCGACGGTGTCGGTGCCGATCGCAATCTTGGTCATTGCCTTTGCCTCTCCATTGTCCGGCGGCGTCGTTGCATACCTATGCAATGCTTAGCGTGCTAATGGACAGGCCCGCATTTCCATGGGTGCCGACGGGAGCGCCGATTCCGAAATCCCGATCGCGTTAGCGACGATGCGAAGACAGGTCAAAAGATTAAAGGGTGAATCGCGGGCCAGCCGTGCGCGGTTGTCGCTGGGCGGCAGATCGGCTAGTTGAACCGCCGGGTCCGCCCAATGGAAAGAGCATGACGGCAACCATCGCGCTGGTCGACGACGACCGCAACATCCTGCAATCCCTGTCGATCGCGCTGCAGGCCGAGGGATTCGTCACGCGCGTCTATTCGGACGGCGAGGCGGCCCTGAAGCCGCTGATCGACAATCCGCCCGACCTCGCCGTGTTCGACGTCAAGATGCCGCGCATGGACGGGCTCGAACTGCTGCGGCGCCTCCGCGAGAAAAGCCAGCTTCCGGTCATTTTCCTGACCAGCAAGGACGACGAGATCGACGAGGCGCTCGGTCTCGCGATGGGCGCCGACGATTATATCGCCAAACCCTTCTCGCAGCGGCTGGTGATCGCGCGCATCCGCGCGATCCTGCGCCGCGTCGAACTCAACCGCGCGCCGCCGAGCGAGAATGACGAGCCCGTCGCCGACCCGATCACGCGCGGTCGCCTGCGCATGGACCCGGCGCGCCACAAGGTGAGCTGGGACGGCAAGGACGTCACGCTGACCGTCACCGAATTCCTGATCCTCGAAACGCTTGCGAGCCGCCCCGGCATCGTGCGCAGCCGCAACCAACTGATGGACGCGGCCTATCAGGACGACGTCTATATCGACGACCGCACGATCGATAGCCACATCAAGCGCCTGAGGCGCAAGTTCCGCGAAGTCGACCCCGATTTCGACGCGATCGCGACTCTCTATGGCGCCGGATACCGCTTCTCCGATGACGGCTGACTCCAAAAGGCCCGAAGGGAGCATTGCCGAGCAGGAGGAGGCGCCGCTCGTCTGGTCGGCGCGCTGGTCGCTGACGACGCGCATCCTCGCCGTCAATATCCTGGCCATCGTACTGTTCGGCGGCGGTTTCTTCTATCTCGACACCTATCGCAGCCGCCTCATCGATACGCGGATGGACGTGATGGGCGACCAGCTCGCACAGCTCGACGAAGCGCTCGAAGCGGCGCGGCCCGACCAGCGCCGGCACCTGATCGGCGAATTCACCCGCGCGACCGAGTCGCGCCTGCGCTTCTATGATGCGGACGGGCGCAAGATTGACGACAGCTTCGCGCACGCTCCGCCGACCTATACGCTGCGCGATCCCGAGCTTCAGCCGTGGAAGCGCGACGCCGCGCGCGCGATGGACCGCGGCATCGACTGGATCGTCGGCGCTCCCGCCTACCCCGATTTCGAGGAACCGCGGATCGACCATGGCAGCGCCTGGCCCGAGGTCGCCGAGGCGATGAAGACCGGCGCGGCGGCGAGCCGCTTCCGCTACGCCCCCGAACGCACCCCCTTGCTCAGCGCGACGCGCATCGTCGACCTCGACACGCCCGAAGTGATGCTGATGACGCTCAACGCGCGCGATATCACCAAGACGGTGCGCGCCGAGCGCTTCCGCCTCGCGGTCGTCGTCGCGATGGTGCTGATCGCCTCGATCCTGCTGTCGCTCTTTCTCGCGCGCACGATCGTTCGCCCCTTGCGCAAGCTGGCGCGCGCCGCGGTGCGCGTGCGCCTCGGCCGTGCGCGCGAGGTCGTCGTCCCGCGCCTGCCGAGCCGCCGCGACGAGATCGGCACCCTCGCCCGCGCGCTGTCCGACATGACGCAGGCGCTGCGCGAACGCATCGACGCGGGCGAGCATTTCGCCGCCGACGTGACGCACGAGCTCAAGAATCCGATCGCCTCGGTGCGCTCGGCGATCGAGGGGCTGGGGCGCGGCACGACCGACGAACAGCGCGCGCAACTGCTCGCCATCGCCGACGAGGATGTGCGGCGGCTCGACCGCCTGGTCACCGACATCAGCGACGCAAGCCGGATCGACGCGCAACTGTCGCGCACGCTGTTCGAGCCGATCGACATCGGGCTGATGATCGAATCGATGCTCGCGGGCCGCGCCGCGCGCATCAAGCCGGATGCTCCGACCCCGCGCATCGCCTTCGCCCGGCCGCGCAAGGGCACGACGCAGGTGATGGGCGACGGGCACCGGCTCGAACGCGCGATCGACAATGTCATCGACAATGCGATCAGCTTCTCGCCCCAGGGCGGCCTCGTCTGCATCGCCGCGACGCGGCTGGGCGACGAGGTGCATATCCGCGTCGACGACGACGGCCCTGGCATCGACCCCGCGCAGCGCGAGGCGATCTTCCGCCGCTTCCACAGCGAGCGGCCCGACGGCGAGGCGTTCGGCCGCCACAGCGGCCTCGGCCTCGCGATCGCGCGGACGATCATCGAGGGGCACGCGGGAACGATCTCCGCGCGCGACCGCGACGACGGCCAGCGCGGCGCGAGCCTGCTCATCACCCTGCCCGCACGCGAGGGGCATGAGGCGGAAGGATAGCAGGGTTCACGCGGAGACGCGGAGCAATTCTCCTCATCCGTTCGTGCTGAGCTTGTCGAAGCACCGTTCTTCCTTTCGGTCGGGCAAAAAAGAACGGCCCCCTTCGACTGCCTTGCAGGCGCTCAGGACAGGCTTCGACAAGCTCAGGGCGAACGGGCTTCTTGTTCTCTCCGCGTCTCTGCGTGAACCTTCTTCCCCGAGGCTGCTACGCGAGCCTCCTCTCTTCACCCGAATCGGTTTGCCGCCTTGCAGCCCCGCTTCGTCGCCGGTAAGCCCCGTTGATGTTTCCGAGCCGGACCAAGCCCGAGATCCAGAATATCCACGCCAGTTGCGTCGCGGCGGGCAGCGGCGGCGTGCTGATTCTCGGCAACAGCGGGCAAGGCAAGTCCGACCTCGCGCTCAGGCTGATCGATCGCGGCGCGCGGCTTGTCGCCGACGACCGCTGCGACATCTGGTACGATCGCGACCGGCTGTGGTGCCGCCCGCCCGAGAATCTTGCCGGCAAGCTGGAAGTGCGCGGCATCGGCATCGTCGAAAAGCCGTGGACCGCGCCGGTGCCGCTCGCACTCGCGGTGCGGCTTTCCGACCGCTACGACCGCATGCCCTCGGTGAATCAGGTCGAGACGGTCGCCGGGCATCCGCTACCCGCGCTGCTGCTCTCGGCCTTCGAGGCGTCGGCGCCGATCAAGATATTGCTCGCGCTCGAACGGCTGGCGCCCGACCGATGAGCAGCCCCGACCCTCGCCTGCTTCTCGTCACCGGCCTCTCCGGCGCGGGCAAGTCGACCGTGCTCAAGGTGCTCGAGGATCTGGGCTGGGAGGTCGTCGACAATCTGCCGCTCGCCTTGCTCGAGGCGCTGATCGACGCGCCCGCAAAACGCAGCGAGGCGGGCCGCCCGATCGCGGTCGGGATCGACAGCCGCAGCCGCGGCTTCAAGCCCGCGCGACTGGTCAAGCGGATCAAGGAGCTGCGCGAGGACGGCGGCCGCGACATCCAGACTTTGTTCCTCGACTGCGCGGGCGCCGAGCTCGAACGCCGCTTCTCCGAAACGCGGCGCCGCCATCCGCTCGCCGAGGATCGCCCCGCCGCCGACGGCATCGCGCGTGAACGCGAGCTGATGGAGCCGCTTCGCCGCTGGGCCGAGCATGTCATCGACACCACCAACTATTCGAGCAACGATTTGCAGCAGGAGGTGCGTCAGCGCTTCGGCGACGCGGGCGACGGCGAGCCGGTGCTCAACATATTGAGCTTCGGCTTCGCGCGCGGGCTGCCGCGCAACGCCGACCTGGTGTTCGACATGCGCTATCTGCGCAATCCGCACTGGGATGCGAAGCTGCGCCCCGGCACGGGGCTCAACCCCGATGTCGCGGCCTATGTGATGGCCGATCCCGCCTATGAGGACAGCGTCGCGCAGATCGAGCGGCTGCTCCTCACATTACTGCCGCGCTACCGCGCCGAGGGTAAAAGCTATGTCACCGTCGCCTTCGGCTGCACCGGCGGGCGGCACCGCTCGGTCCATGTCGCCGACCGTGTGGCCAAAACGCTACGCGCCGCGGGTCATGAGCCGACCGTGACCCATCGCAACCTTGACTCTGCCCCGCAAGATGGGCTTGAGGGCAGGCCCCCGCCCGCATCTCCCGCCGGCGCCGGACAAGCATAAGGGTCTGCGATTTCATGCCCGTCGATAAAGCATTGCCGCTGCTGGGAATGGTCTTGGTCACCCATGGCCGGCTCGCCGAGGAAATGGTGACCGCGATGGAGCATGTCGTCGGACCGCAGCGCGCGATCGCCACCGTGTGTATCGGCCCCAACGACAATATGGAAATGCGCCGCAAGGAAATCGCCGAGGCGATCCGCAAGGTCGATGAAGGGCGCGGCGTGATCATGCTGACCGACCTGTTCGGCGGCACCCCGTCGAACCTCGCGATCAGCCTGCTCGAAAGCGGGCGGACCGAAGTGATCGCGGGTGTGAACCTGCCGATGCTGATCCGCCTCGAAAGCGCGCGCAAGGCGATGGACCTGCGCGCCGCGGTGATCGCGGCGAAGGAAGCGGGCCAGAAATATATCTCCGTCGCGTCGGAGATGCTGGGAGTGGGACCATGAGCGAAAACAGCGAGACGGTCGAAATCACCAACCAGCGCGGCCTGCACGCGCGCGCGAGCGCCAAGTTCGTGACCTTCGTCAGCCGCCTTCCCGAGACCGTCAGCGTCGAGGTCGAAAAGGGCGGCAGCCGTGTCAACGGCACCTCGATCATGGGGCTGATGATGCTCGGCGCCGCGAAGGGCGACAGCATCACGATCCACACGAAGGGCGAAGGCGCCGACGCGGCGCTGCTCAAGCTGGTCGGGCTGGTCAAGGACAGCTTCGGCGAGGATTGACCGGATGACCGGTCGCCGTTCCCGCATCGAAAGCCTTTCCAATCCGCTGATCAAGCGGATGCGTCTGTTGCGCGAGAAGCGGCATCGCCGCGCCGAGGGGCTGTTCCTCGCCGAGGGGCTGCGCATCGCAACCGAAGCGCGCGAGGCCGGCGTGCTGCCGTCATGGCTGTTTCTCGCCAACGAGGACGCCGCCGCGCACCCGCTCGCGAAGACTCTGGTTGACGCGACCCTCGCGGCGGGGGGCGAGGTGATCGACACCACTCCCGCGATCCTCTCCAAACTTTCGGGCAAGGATAATCCGCAGACGATCGTCGGCATCTATGCCGAGCCGAAGACCGGCCTTGCCGATCTCGATCGCGCCACCGCGCCGATCTGGCTCGTTGCCGAGCGACTGCGTGATCCCGGCAATCTCGGCACGATGCTCCGAACCGGCGACGCGGTTGGGGCGGGCGGGCTGATCCTGCTCGACGAAAGCACCGATCCCTATGGCGTCGAGGCAGTGCGCGCGAGCATGGGCGCGATCTTCACGCAAAAGCTGGTGCAGGCGCGCTGGGACGATTTCCTGCCCTGGCTGCGCAGCGGCCGCGGCGAACTCGTCGCGACCTGGCTCGGCGGCGACACACAGGATTATCAGGCAGTACGCTATGCCGCACCGACCTTCATTCTGATCGGCAACGAATCGCAGGGCCTGCCCGCCGCCTATGCCGCGGCCGCCGATGTGCGGGTGAAAATGCCGATGATGGGCAAGGCGGACAGCCTCAACGCCGCGGTCGCAGCGGCAGTGATGGCCTATGAAGTGCTCAACCAGCGGCGAAGCTGAACGGCGGTTGGCGCTGCCGTTCAGGGCACGGCCATTCAAGGCACCCTAACGGCGCCTTCAACACTCTCGCCACGCCGAAACAATATCCGGTTGGCGAAGAACGAAAGGCTATTTCCGTGACACGCATCCTCCCCCTCATCGCCCTGCCGCTGGTCCTCGCGGGCTGCGCCGCCTCGGGCGCCCCGCAGGCGCCCGGCGACACGCCCGCGCCATCCGCCGCCTATATGGCGATCGGCACCGAACCCGGCTGGACGCTCGAGATCACACCCGAACGGCTGACCTATGCCGGCGACTATGGCGAGACGCGAATCGCCGTCCCGAACCCTGGCGCGGCACCGTCGATGAACGGCAAAACCTACGCCGCCGGGCGGCTCTCGGTCGTGATCAAGCATGCGCCGTGCAGCGACGGGATGAGCGACCGGCGCTATGCCGACACCGTGCGTGTGATCGCCGACGGCAAGCGCGTGCAGGGCTGCGGCGGCGCGATCCTGCCGCCCGATACGCTCGCGGGGTCGAGCTGGAGCTTCGTGTCGATCGACGGAACGCCGGTAGCGTCAGACAGGCCGACCTCGCTGGCGTTCGACGGCACGCGCCTCAGCGGCAGCGCAGGGTGCAACCGCTTCGGCGGAAGCTACAAGGTCGAAGACAGCACGCTCTCCGCTGGACCGCTCGCCGCGACGATGATGGCTTGCCCCGGCCCGGCAATGGAGCAGGAGCGTGCCTTCCTCGACCTGATGCGCGCGCCGGTGCAAATCACCTTCCCCTCGGACGGCACGCTGCTGCTAACCGGCAAGGACGGCAAGACGGCGGCGCTCAAGCGGGTGATTTGAGGAGCGGCGCTTCATCAAAGCCGTGTGCTCCCGCGAAGGCGGGAGCCCATCTCCGGGCGGCGCGATCTTGAACCGGTCGGAGATGGGTCCCCGCCTTCGCGGGGACACGCGGCTCATTCCCCGTCGTTCACCGCAGACGGCGCAGCCGCGAGCTTTGCTAGCGGTCGCGCGGTTTGCTCGGCGACCGGCAGCACAGGAATCTCCTTGTCGCCGGTCTCGACATCGAGCGCCTCGAAGCGCTTCGCTTGCGTCAGTACCTGACTTTCGAAACTGCCGACGAAGGCGTTGTACGCACCCGTCGCCTGGTCGAGATTCTTGCCGACCCGCGCGATATGCGAGCCCATCACCGACATGCGCGCATAGAGCTCCTTGCCGAGCGCCGCGATCTCGCGCGCCTGACCCGCGAGCTTTTCCTGCCGCCACACCGCCGCGACGGTGCGCGCGATCGCGATCAGGTTCGTCGGCGTCGCGAGCAGCACCTTGCGTTCGAACGCATAATCCCAAAGCTCGTGATCCTGATCGAGCGCCGCGGCGAGGAAATGCTCGCCGGGAACGAACATCACGACGAAATCGGGGGTGTCGTCGAACTGGTTCCAATAGGATTTGGCGCCGAGCAGGTTGACGTGCGCCTTCATCGCCGCGGCGTGCACCGCGAGGTGCCCCGCCTTCTCGCCCTCGTCGACCGCGCCGAAGGCGTCCTGATAGGCGTTGAGCGACACTTTCGCGTCGATGATCAGGCTTTGTCCGCCGGGCACCTTGACGACGACATCGGGGCGGAGCCGCCCGCCGTCACCGTCGGCGACGCTGACCTCGGTCTGGAAATCGGCATGTTCGCTGAGCCCACAGCTTTCGAGGACGTTGCGAAGCTGCTGCTCGCCCCAGCGCCCGCGTGCTTTGGGCGCGTTGCGCAGCGCGTTGACGAGCTTCGCCGCTTCGCTCGACACGCGCTCGGTCCCTTCGCGCATCGCGGCAATCTGGCCGTGGAGCAGGCCGAAGGCATTCTGACGCTCGGCCTCGACCTTGCCGATCGCTTCCTCATATTTCTGCAACCGGTCGTGGACGGGGGACAGCAGCGCCGTCAGATTCTTCCCCGCGCTTTCCTCGCTCTGGCGGAAGCGTTCGTCGGCGCGTTCGAGAAAGGCCTTCTGCGCCTCGCCCAGCATCGCCTGCCCGACCTCACGGAATTGCGCGGTGAGCGCCGCCTGCGCGTCTTTCAATTCGGCGATGCGCGCCTCCTGCGCCTCGTCGCGCGCAGCCTGTTCGGCAAGCAGCGCGGCGAGTTTCAAGTCGGCGGCCTTGCGCGCCTCGGCCTCGGCAGCAAGGTCCGTAACCGCCGCCTTGAACCGATCGGACAATCCGTCGCGCTCTGCCTTGAGCGCACCCGCCTGTTTTCCGGCAAGCAACCAGCCGATGAGGGCGCCGAGAACAAGAGCGACGAAAGCGGTGGCGAGCGCGGCAACATTCATAAGTGGAACATAGGACGAACGCAGCGCTTTTGGCTAGCCGCAAATTATCGGGTCAGAGCAGGTAGACGAAGATGTAGCGAGCGATGAGCGCGACAAGAATCGCCGTGCTCCAGCGGCGATCCGCCACCCACATCGCCGCACCCATCAACGCCACGAGGATCAGCGTCAGGGTCGCGCTGAGCGGCCGCGTAAGATTGGGCGCGATATCGGGCTGCGACAGATAATAACCGAGTTGCGCCGCGAGCAGCACGAGAAGCAGTGCGAGCACGACGCGGCGGACGCGAAAATAATGGATGTCGAGGTCGGCGAAA
This sequence comes from Sphingopyxis sp. DBS4, assembly GCF_024628865.1. NCBI lineage: Bacteria > Pseudomonadati > Pseudomonadota > Alphaproteobacteria > Sphingomonadales > Sphingopyxidaceae > Sphingopyxis > Sphingopyxis sp. DBS4. The sequence goes on along the minus strand of NZ_CP102384.1, from coordinate 176,881 downwards.
CCCTCGGGATGCGAGGGGAAGACGAGCCGTGCGGCGAGAAAATAGAGGCTGGCGAACGCCGCGACCGCCATCAGCGTCGTGCCCGACACCGCGATGTCCGCGCGCACCGTCCACGCCGCCGACCAGAAGGACAGAAGGTCAAGCATCACGAAGATCGCGAGCAACGGAGTGAGCCAGCCGATCGTGAACTTTGTCCGGCCGTCCTCCGCCGCGAACCGCGTTTCGAGAGCGCCGCCGAGTCCGCTCAGAAGCTCGACCATCGAAAGACCCAGCAGCAAGCTGTAGAGTGCGAAGACAAAGTCGAAATCCTTCACGTCGCGGCATTCCATTCGGCGGGCAGGATGGCTCGATAGGCGGCGACATCGGGCGCCCCGCCGATCGTCACTCCTCGCGTCAGCAGCCAATAATGCCGCACGATCTCCGCCTGCTGCTCCAGCCCGTAGCGGCGCAGCGGCCAGCCGGGTTTCAGGCTGTAATCATAGGTCGCGAAAGGATGCCGCATCAGCACCAGATACCAGCGCCCGCGCTGCTGCGCCTGCCAGACGTGGGTCATCTCGTGAAGAAACAGCCCCTTCGCGCGCAATTCTTCGCTCCGCCCGCCGGCCGGGCAGGAGAAATCGTCGCAATAGACGCCGCCTTTGGGGTGGAAATGCAGGTCGCCCATCGGCGCCATGACGATCCGGCGCGGCTGGAAGAAAATCCATTTATAATGGCGCACCCGCACCCGCGCATAGTCGATCGCATCGCCGAACACCGAACGGGCGAGCGCGATTTCTCCAGTCGTGAGGGGGCGCGAAGGGCGCGGCACTTCGGCCTATTTCTTCGCCGCGTCCGTCCCCGTCTTGCCCCCGCTCATATCCATCGCACCGTGATCCATGCCGGCCATCCCGTCGGCGCTCGCATTCGGCGCCGGCTTGATCGGCAGGTCGAACAGGATGCGTTCATTGTCGTTGTCGGTGAAGACGAAGGCCATCGGCAGCTTGCCCGCACGCACCGCGGCGCCGTTGATGTGCCAGATCATCAGATGCTTGCCGCCGGGCTTGAATTCGAGCTTGCCCTTCGCCGGGACGACGGCGGCGGCGAGCGGCTTCATCGTCACGACGCCGTTTTCCTTGACGCTTTCGTGCATCTCGACCCGCTGCGCGAGGTCGGCGGTCACCGCGACGAGCTCGACGTCGCGAGGCCCGCCCTGGACGGTGAAATAGCCCGCCGCGGGGCTGTCGGGCGTCGCCCCCATCTGGATATAGCCCGCGACGACGTTGAGCGGCTGTCCCGCGCCCAGATTCTTCTCGCACGCGGTCAGCGTGAGCGCGGTGGCGGCAAGCGCGGCTATTGCAAAGGGCTTCATGATGCTTGGGACTCCCGAAATGCGTCAATTTTCCTGTCCCAGATACGCCGTCAAAACCCTTGTGCCAAGGCAAAGCGCACCTATATCGCCCCCATCAAATCAACGCACGGCGTGCCTTTTCAGGGCGCCGAATGAAGCAACAAGGACGAAAAAACCCATGGCCAAAGTGATCGGGATCGACCTCGGCACCACGAACAGCTGCGTCGCGGTGATGGAAGGCGGCAAGCCCAAGGTTATCGAAAATGTCGAAGGCACGCGCACGACGCCGTCGATCGTTGCCTTCGCCAAGGACGGCGAGCGGCTGATCGGCCAGCCGGCGAAGCGCCAGGCGGTCACCAACCCCGAAAACACCATCTTCGCGGTCAAGCGCCTGATCGGCCGCCGCTTCGACGATCCCCTGACCAAGAAGGACATGGAACTCGTCCCCTACACCATCGCCAAGGGCACCAATGGCGACGCGTGGGTCAAGGCGGGCGGCGAGGATTATTCGCCGTCGCAGATTTCGGCCTATATCCTTCAGAAGATGAAGGAAACTGCCGAAGCCTTTCTCGGCGAAAAGGTCGAGCAGGCGGTGATCACCGTTCCCGCTTACTTCAACGACGCCCAGCGCCAGGCGACCAAGGACGCGGGCAAGATCGCCGGCCTCGAAGTGCTGCGCATCATCAACGAGCCGACCGCGGCCGCGCTCGCCTATGGCCTCGACAAGACCGAGAACAAGACGATCGCGGTCTATGACCTTGGCGGCGGCACCTTCGACATCTCGATCCTCGAAGTCGGCGACGGCGTGTTCGAGGTGAAGTCGACCAACGGCGACACTTTCCTCGGCGGTGAGGATTTCGACAGCAAGATCGTCGAATATCTCGCCGACGGCTTCAAGAAGGACGAAGGCATCGACCTGCGCGGCGACAAGCTGGCGCTGCAGCGGCTGAAGGAAGCCGCGGAGAAGGCGAAGATCGAGCTGTCGACCGCGCAGTCGACCGAGGTCAACCTGCCCTTCATCACCGCCGACGCCAACGGGCCGAAACACCTCGTCAAGACGATCACCCGCGCCGATCTGGAAAAGCTGGTCGAGGATCTGATCAAGCGCACGCTCGAACCGTGCAAGAAGGCGATCAAGGACGCGGGCGTCAGCGCCAGCGAGATCGACGAGGTCGTACTCGTCGGCGGCATGACGCGCATGCCGCGCGTGCGCGAGGTCGTGAAGGACTTCTTCGGCAAGGAGCCGCACACCGGCGTCAACCCCGACGAAGTCGTCGCGATCGGCGCCGCGATCCAGGCGGGCGTGCTGCAGGGCGACGTCAAGGATGTGCTGCTGCTCGACGTCACGCCGCTGAGCCTCGGCATCGAGACGCTGGGCGGTGTGTTCACGCGCATGATCGACCGCAACACGACGATCCCGACCAAGAAGTCGCAGGTCTATTCGACCGCCGACGACAATCAGTCGGCGGTGACGATCCGCGTGTTCCAGGGCGAGCGTGAAATGGCGGCCGACAACAAGATGCTCGGCCAGTTTGACCTCGTCGGCATCCCGCCCGCGCCGCGCGGCGTGCCGCAGATCGAGGTGACCTTTGATATCGACGCCAACGGCATCGTGTCGGTCCACGCCAAGGACAAGGGCACCGGCAAGGAACAGCAGATCAAGATCCAGGCCTCGGGCGGGCTTTCCGACGCGGACATCGACCAGATGGTCAAGGACGCCGAGCAGTTCGCCGAAGAGGACAAGAAGCGCCGCGAGGCGGCCGAGGCCAAGAACAACGCCGAAAGCCTGATCCACACGACCGAGCGCCAGCTCGAAGAGCATGGCGACAAGGTCGATGCGGGCCTCAAGAGCGAGATCGAAGCGGCTGTCGCCGAAGCCAAGACGGCGGTCGAGGGCGGCGATCCCGCCGCGATGACCGAAAAGTCGCAGGCGCTGGCGCAGGTCGCGATGAAGCTCGGCCAGGCGATCTATGAAAAGGAACAGCAGGCCGCGGCCTCCCCCGCCGCCGACGCTGGCGAGACCAAGGCCGACGAAGATGTCGTCGATGCCGAATTCTCGGAAGTCGAAGACGACAAGAAGTAAGGATGAAACTCTCCCCGCCGCACCCTGAATGTGCGGCGGGGCTGAGGGGGCTTTGAAGCATGTCGCTCGACATCGATTATTACGAATTGCTGGAAGTCGAGCGCACCGCCGACGACAAGACGCTGAAGTCGGCGTATCGCAAGCTCGCGATGCAATATCACCCCGACAAGAATCCGGGGTGCGGCGACAGCGAGGCGCGCTTCAAGGCGATCAACGAAGCCTATGATTGTCTGAAGGATCCGCAGAAGCGCGCCGCCTACGACCGCTTCGGCAAGGAAGGCGTCAATGGCGCGGGCGGCTTCGGCGGCGGCAACGGCGCCGATTTCGGCGACATCGGCGATATCTTCGAATCGATTTTCGGATCGGCGTTCGGCGCGCGCCAGCAACAGCGCGGCCCCGCGCGCGGCGCCGACCTGCGCTATGACATGGAAATCAGGCTCGAGGATGCGTTCACCGGGTGCAGCCGCGAGATTCAGGTCGACGTTGCCGCGCGCTGCGAGGCGTGCGACGGGTCGGGCGCGAAGCCCGGAACCTCGACCAATCGCTGCTCGACCTGCGCGGGGCACGGCAAGGTGCGCGCGCAGCAGGGCTTTTTCATGGTCGAGCGCACCTGCCCGACCTGTCAGGGCGCCGGCGAGGTCATCGCCGACCCCTGCAATAGCTGCCACGGCGAAGGCCGGGTCGACCGGCGCAAGACGCTGACCGTCACCATCCCGCCGGGGGTCGACGAGGGCACCCGCATCCGCCTGTCGGGCGAAGGCGAGAGCGGCGCGCGCGGCGCGGCGCCGGGCGACCTCTACATCTTTCTCCACATGGCGAGGCACAAGGTCTTCGAGCGCGAGGGCACGACGCTCTTCACCCGCGCGCCGATCAGCTTCACCACCGCAGCGCTCGGCGGATGCATCACGATCCCGGGGCTCGACGGCAAGAAGCACGAGATCAATATTCCCACCGGCATCCAGTCGGGCAAGCAGCTCCGCCAGCGCGGCGCCGGCATGCCGGTGCTCAACGGCCGCGGCCACGGCGACCTCGTCGTCCAGATCGACGTCGAGACGCCGACGAAGCTCAGCGCCAAGCAGAAGGAATTGCTGCAGGCGTTCCGCGAGACCGAAACCGGCGACGAATGTCCCGCGAGCCAGGGATTCTTCGGCCGCATCAAGGAAATGTGGGACGATCTGACGGAGTAAGGACGCCCGTCGCCCCCACGCAGGTGGGGGCCGCCGTCGACCTTGCCCCTTATTTGCCGCCTAAATCTCCAGCAGCCCCCGCCTGCGCGGGGGCGACGAGATTTAGCCGATCTCCCCCCTCAACTCCGCAATCAGCGCCTTCACCTTAGGCAGCCGCTCCTCTTCCTCGTCCAGGATCGCATGGAACGCTCGCCGCTTGATCGCCGCGAGGTCTTCGGCGGGCAACGCACCGTCGCCGGTCACGCTGCTCGACACGATGTCGCACAACCGGTCGGCACCGTGGAGCCGCCCCCAGAGATAGTCGTTCTCACGATAGGCGCGGCTGAAGAAGGCGCCGAAGCTGTTGAATTCGACCCCCTTCAGCATCGCCGCCGCGCCGCCGGTGCGGATCGCAGTCGCATCGGAGGGCGAGATGCGGTCGATCTTGATCGGGTCGAACTCGTCGAACCCCTCACCCTGCAGCAGCGGCAAGGTCGCAATGTCGTAAAAGGGATAGCCGAGATAGGCGAGCAGCAGCGTCCGCCGGTCGTCCTTGGGCAGCCCGCCAAGCGCTTCGGCGACGAACGCATCGCCCTCGGCATCGGCACGGATCAGGTCGCGGTGCGCCGCGATGCCGTCGAGCCATTGCCCGGCATCGGCATCGACGGGCACATCAATGCCCGCAAGCCAGCTGTCGTTCTCGCGCTCGAGATAGATGCCGAGCGCGGTGAAGATCGCCTCGCGCATCGCGTCGCACGCCAGGTCGCGCGTGTCGCGCTTCGCCTCGACCACCCGGTCGAGTTCGCGCGCGAGGAAGCGCAGGCGGCGGATACGGAAGCCGAGGTCGTGGTGGCGGAAGAAATCGACGGCATCGTCGCTTGCACCCGCCCCGCGGCGCCCCGACAACCGGTCGAGCCCGCGCGCGCGGACCTCGTCCCAGATCGCGGCGCGGCGATTGCGACGATGGATGTCGCCTTCGGGCGGCGCGAGCCGGTCGACGACGCCGACCAGTTCCTCGACGATCGCCGACAGCTTGAGATGGCCATAGGGCGCGAAGGCGAAGCCCGCGCGCGCCGCCGCCTGATCCTGGGCCTTGGCGCGCCATTTCTGCAACCGCGCCGGGGTCGGCGTGTCGAGGAAGAAGGTGGTGCCGAACAGCGCCGCTACCTGTTCCTCGACCTCGACCTTCATCGCGTCGACGATATGCTGCATCCGACGGATGCGGCGCGACATGCCCTCGATCGCCTCGACATTCTCACGGATCGGCTGTTCGCGCGGGATTTCGGAAAGCGCGCCGAGAATCGTCGAGAGAAAGCCGGGCAGCTTCGGCGCCCCATCCCCGACATCACCGTCCGCCGCTTCGCCGGGCTTGCCGAAGCTGATCGAGCGGTAATCGGGCTTGGGGTCGATATAGACGAAGCGCCGATCGATCTCGCGCCGCGCCGGACGCTGCTTGAGCGCCGCGATTGCGGGGCGGAACGGCGCGTTGGCGAGCACCGAGCCATCGATAAGCACGCGATCGGCGGGATTGCGCGCATCGTCCGCGCCGCCCGCGGGCAATTGGGCGCGGATGAAGGCATCGCGGTCGGGCCAGGCGATCCGGCGCTTGTGCAGCACCCGATCGAGTTCGCGCAGCGTGAAAGGCGGAAAGGCGCCCGGAAAGCTCGCGGTCGCGCGCGCGGCGGCGGCGAGCGCCGGCACGTCGTCGAGGCTCTTGCCCGCGCGCGCGTCCTGCCGGAAATGCAGCATCAGTCGATGCTCCTCCTCGGTGACGCGTGGCGGGCTGTTCAGCGACAGAAAGGTCTGGTGCCCCGCAAAATCGGTCACCGATACGAACAGGTCGACCGGTTGGCCTGCGGGCACCAGCGCCGGCCCCTTGGGGCCCGCATCCATCGCGTCGAAAGCGTCGAGCAACAGCTCCGAGAAGGTCTCGCCGCCGAAAGGCGGTTCGAACCAGCGCGCGCGGACGAAGCGCGACAGCTTCGCGCGCACCTCGTCCTGCGCGCTTTCACCCACCGTCTGGTCTATGACGTTGCCGCGCCGCTTCATCGCCCAACCGGCGATCGGCACCGCCCAGAATTTCGTCGCCGCCGACAGCGGCCGCGCGTCGGGGTCGAGCAGGCTGTCGACGTCGGCGTCCTTCAGCCACAGCTCGGTCAGCGGGTCGAGCGAATGACCGCCGGCGATCGCGCGCGCCAGGAAGATGCCGTTGATCCCGCCCGCGCTCGCGCCCGCGACGATGTCGGCGAGCACGCGCAGCTTGACTCCGCTCCGCTCAGCGATCGCCGCGAGCAGTTCGCCATAGACGCGCCCCGATCCCGCCTGCGGTGCGCCTTCGTGAAACGCCCGCGACGCCGCGGCAAGCCGCCACACCTCCTTGGTGATGCCGTGCATATAGACGGCGAGACTGATACCGCCGTAGCAAATCAGGGCGAAGCGAAGTTCCTTTTCCCGCATCGCAAGGGTGATAGCGCGCTTTGCGCGGCATGTCCCTCCCTCCCGCCAACGCGAAGACTGCTTCGGGGTGGAAAGCGAGCATTATGCCCCCGGTGGCCTTCCGACTGCCGGCAGGCCGGCCAGCCAAAGGGCCACAGGGAGAAGCCATGGACCGCAACCCGTCGTTTCCGCCCCCTGAATAAATCCACGCGACCCAGGACGGCAACAATTCCCGATCCTGCCCGCGCCCGCTTGCCCCTTACCTGCTACATGGTTAAGGCCGGTCCCCATGACCGCCGCACCCTCCTCCGTCCGCATCGCCCCGTCGATTCTCAGCGCCGACTTCGCGCGGCTGGGCGAGGAAGTCCGGGCGATCGAGGCCGCGGGAGCCGACTGGGTGCATATCGACGTGATGGACGGCCATTTCGTCCCGAACCTGACGATTGGCCCGATGGTCGTGAAGGCGCTGCGTCCGCATTCGGCGCTGCCCTTCGACGTGCATCTGATGATCTCGCCCGTCGATGGCTTCCTCGACGCCTTCGCCGCGGCGGGTGCCGACATCATCACCGTCCATCCCGAAGCCGGGCCGCACATCCACCGCAGCGTCCAGCACATCAAGTCGCTCGGCAAGCAGGCGGGCGTCTCGCTCAATCCCGCGACCCCGGCGAAGATGCTCGACTATCTGATCGACGACATCGACCTGGTGCTGGTGATGAGCGTCAATCCGGGCTTCGGCGGGCAGAGCTTCATCACCAGCCAGCTTCGCAAGATCGAGGCGGTCAGGAAGATGATCGAGAAATCGGGCCGCGACATCCGCCTCGAAGTCGACGGCGGCATCGACGCGGCGACCGCGCCGCTCGCGATCGACGCGGGCGCCGACGTGCTCGTCGCCGGCACCGCGACCTTCAGGGGCGGACCCGACGCTTACGCCGACAATATCCGGCGCCTTCGCGGCGCCTGACCGGGGAAGGGCAGGCCTGTGACCTCTCCCCCATCCAGCCCGATTCCCGATCCGGGTGATGACGCCCCGCCGCTCGACGATTCGATCGAGCCCGGCAAGAGGCTGATCCGCCTGCCTGCCGACAAGGGGCTGTCGCTTGGCGACCGCATCGCCAACCAGATCACCCGGCTGACCTGGCGCACGCCGCTCCACGCCTTTCGGTTGAAGGGGCGCTTTCCGCTGAAATTGCTCGGCGTGCCGGCCGATCCGGTGCCCGGCGACATGCGCGCAGGCACCGCGATCCGCGCCGGTCACTTCCTCCACCGCGGGCTGAAGTTGCCGCTAAACGAGCTCGATTTCGCGACGCTTGCGGTCGCGCCGGCCTTTGCCGACTATCTCCACAGCTTCGCCTGGCTCCGCGACCTCGCCGCGACCGGCACCCGCGCCGACGGCGCCCCGATCGCCGAGGCGGTCGTGCGCCAGTGGCTCGCCGCACATGGCGAGGCAGTCAGCGAACCCGCGTGGCAGGCCGACAATACGGGCTGGCGCATCCTCTTCTGGGCCGCCCACGCGCCGCTGATCCTGTCGTCGAGCGACCTCATCTATCGCTCGGCGGTGCTCAACCATCTCGCGCGCGCCGCGCGCCATCTCGACCGCGTCGCCGACAAGACGCGCCCCGGCACCGGCCAGCTCGTCGCATGGATCGGCATCGTCGCCGCGTCGCTGCTGATGCCCGGCGGCGAGCCGCGGCAGGTGTTCGGCGAGGCCGGGCTGCGCAAGGTGATCGAGACGAGCTTCTATGCCGACGGCGGCAATATCGCGCGCTCGCCGCAAGCGCAGCTCGACGCGGTGATGGCGCTGGCGATGCTCGCGCGCGTCTATGACATGCGCCGCATGGAGGTGCCGCCCTTCGTGCAGGAGGTGCTCGCGCGCGCCGTTCCCGCGCTGCTCGGCCTCGTCCACAGCGATGGCGGCATGGGCAATTGGCAGGGCAGCGGCGCGACGTCCGCCCTCCATATCCAATATGTCGTCGCCGCGAGCGGCGTCCGCACCCGCCCGCTCAAGCAAGCGCGCGACTGGGGCTATCAACGGCTCGTCGCGAACAAGGTCGTGCTGCTCGCCGACGCCGCGCCGCCGCCGATCGCGCGGGTGACCGAAGCGGGCTGCGCCTCGACCCTTGCCTTCGAGCTCAGCGACGGCGACGAGCGTATCGTCGTCAATTGCGGCGGTGCCGCGCTGACCGGCGCGACGATCCCCGCCGACCTCGCGCGCGGGCTCCGCACCACTGCCGCCCATTCGACGCTGACGATCGCCGACAGCAATTCAACCGCGATCCTGCCGAGCGGCGCGCTCGGCCGCGGGGTGACCGAGGTCGAGCTCGACCGGCGCGAGACGCCGCAGGGCAGCCGCGTCGAGATGAGCCACGACGGCTATGCCCGCCGCCACGGCTTCATCCACCGTCGCCTGCTGATCCTCGCCCCCAACGGCCGCGAGCTGCGCGGCGAGGACATGCTGCTCCCCGCCCCGCGCAGCCGCCGCAAGGGCGACAAGCGCTTCACGCTGCGCTTCCATCTCGGGCGCAACCTGTCGGCGAGCCTGACCGCCGACAAATTGGGGGCGCTGCTCCGCATATCGGGCGGGCCGTTATGGCAATTCCGCACCTCCGACGGCGTGCTGGAAATCGAGGAAAGCCTGTGGGTCGACGGCGACGGCCGCCCGCACCCGACCGAACAGCTCGTCGTCACCGGCACCGCGCCGGCCGGCGGCGCCAGCATCGGCTGGATTTTCAAGCATATCGGCTGAGCGGGCCGCCGGCGGCTTTGAGACAGTAAGCGATCATTCCCAATCTTCGTCATTCCCGCGAAAGCGGGAACCCAGGATGGGATCAGTCCACGCGCGCTCTGGGTTCCCGCTTTCGCGGGAATGACGAAGGTGTGAGATTGCGAAAAATAGTCGGCACCCAAAATCCCTCCCGTATCCAGCGCCTTTCCCGGCAAGGCCCTCCCCATATGTCACTCGTGTGACAGTCACGTAACACAGCGGTCACAAGGCGCTGTCACTCGCCCCCTCGAATCGCGGGAAGCAAATCTGCTCCGCGATCTTCCGCACTCTCCAGGGGGAAAAAATGCAATCGCTTCGCTCCGTCCGCTCGCGCATCCTGCTCGGCACCTGCCTTTCGCTCGCCGCCGCGCTTCCCGGCACCGCCTTCGCGTCCGACATCGTGGGCACCGTCACCGACGCGAGCGACACGCGTGCGCTGCAGAGCGCGCAGGTCCGCATCATCGAGCTTAATCGCGAGACCGAGGCCGGCCGCGACGGCAGCTTCCGTTTCGGTGACGTCCCCGCGGGCACCTATACGCTGGAGGCGCGCTACGTCGGCGCCGCGCCGCGTACCGAGACCGTCACCGTGTCCGACGGCGGCAACGCCACTGTCAGGCTGGTGCTCGGCACCGACGGCACGATCCTCGTCCTCGGCCAGTCGGCAAACATGACCAGCGCGCTGTCGCGGCAGAAGGCCGCCGACGGCGTCGAAAGCGTGCTGACCCGCGACGCGGTCGGCCAGTTCCCCGACCAGAATGTCGCCGAATCGCTGCGCCGCCTGCCCGGCATCAACATCCTCAACGACCAGGGCGAAGGCCGCTTCGTCTCGGTGCGCGGACTCGATCCCGAGCTCAACGCGACCTCGGTCAACGGCGTCCGCCTGCCCGCGCCCGAAAGCGACATCCGCTCGGTCGCGCTCGACGTGATCTCGAGCGACAGCATCGAATCGATCGAGGTCAAGAAATCGCTGACCCCCGACATGGACGCCGACACGATCGGCGCCTCGATCGAGATCAACACGACGAGCGCGTTCGAGCGCCGCAAGAATCTGCTGACCGCGAAGATCGAGGGCAGCTACAATGAATATTCGGAAAAGCTGACCCCGAAGGGCAGCATCGATTTCTCGCAGCGGCTCGGCGACAATGTCGGCGTGTCGGGCGGCGTCTCCTATTATCAGCGCAAGTTCGAGACCGACAATATCGAGGCCGATGGCTGGGGCGAGGACGACGGCCTGATCTTTCCCGAAGAGGTCAATTACCGCGACTATGACGTCGAGCGGAAGCGCTTCTCGGCCAACCTCAACTTCGATGTCCGCGTCGGCAGTTCAACCAAACTCTATGCCCGCGGCGTCTACAGCCAGTTCGACGACCAGGAGTATCGGCGCGAAACGAGCCTCAAGCTGGAGGATGCGGACACCATCACCGCTAACGGCGCCACCGGCGTCGACTTCAGCGACGAGGACGGCGAGATCAAGATTCAGCGCTCGCTCAAGGACCGCTTCGAGCGCCAGCGCATCCGCAGCCTCGTGCTCGGCGGCGACACCGAAGCGGGCGGCTGGCACGCCCAATATTCGGTGAGCTATGCCAAGTCGGCCGAGCGCGAGAACGGCTCGATCGACCCCGCCAATTTCGAGCAGAAGTTCGAGGACGACGGGCTGGTGATCGGCCTCGACACCGCCGATCCGCGCAAACCCATCTATACCGTGGGCGGGCTCGCAGGCGCGGTCGCCGACTTCCGCGATCCGGCGGAATATGAGCTCGACAGCATCCAGGTCACCAACCTGTCCGACTCACGCGACCGCGAATGGGGCGCGCGCTTCGACCTCGGCCGCGAGTTCGCGACCGACAACGGCAGCTTCACGATCCAGGCAGGCGCCAAGGGCCGCTGGCGCAAGAAGAGCTATAATCTGGAAACGACCTATTGGGAAAATGACGATCTGACGATGGCCGACCTCGTCGGCGATCAGACCTATCGCCTGATCGATATCTCGCCGGTGCTCGACAAAAAGGGGGTGCGCCGCTTCTTCAACGCCAATCGCGACATCTTCGAACTCAACGAATTCGACACGACGCTCGACTCGCTTCTCGACGATTATTCGGTCACCGAAGATGTCGTCGCGGGCTATCTGCTCGGCCGGTGGGACAGTTCGACGCTGCGCGTGATCGGCGGCGTGCGCTACGAGCATACGAAGAACGACATTCGCGCCAATACCGTGCTGACGGTCGAGGAAGGCGGCGAACTGCCCGACGGGACGACCGCCGACGACGACACGATCGCCAGCGTCACCCCGAACCGCTTCCAGCGCAGCTATGGCGACTGGCTGCCCAGCCTGACGATCCGTTGGGAGCCGCAGCAGAACCTCGTGCTGCGCGCCGCGGGCTACAAGAGCCTCGTGCGCCCGAAGCTGTCGAAGCTCGCGCCGCACTTCACCATCGAGCAGAATGACGACGACGAGCGCGAAGGCGATTTCGGCAATCCCGACCTCAAGCCCTATCGGGCGTGGAACTTCGACGCCGGGGTCGAATATTATCTTCCCGCGGGCGGCGCGCTGTCGGCGGGTGTCTTCTACAAGGACATCAAGGATTTCATCGTCGACGCGAAATATCAGAACCCCGGCACCTGGCAGGGCATTGCCTATGACGAGGCGACGATCCCGATGAACGGCGACAGCGCCAAGGTCTGGGGCCTCGAACTCAGTTATCAGCAGGCGCTGCGCTTCCTGCCCGCGCCGCTCGACGGGCTGCTGGTACAGGCGAACTACACCTACACCGACGCCACCGGAAAGGTGCCGGTCGACGGCGACATCACCGACCTGCGCAAGATCGACCTGCCGGCGGCGTCGAAGCACACGTTCAACGTCGCGCTGGGCTATGAGAAGGGGCCGGTCTCGCTGCGCCTTGCGGGCACCTATCGCTCCAAATATCTCGACGAGCTCGGCGACGACGCGCCCGAGGACCGGATGATCGACAATCATTTCCAGCTCGACCTCTCGGCCAAATATGACGTGACCAAGCGGTTCCAGGTCTTTTACGAGTGGGTGAACATCAACAACGCGAAATATTTCGCTTACAATAATGTCGGCGCACGCCGGAATCTGCTGCAGTTCGAGCAATATCGCTGGACGATGAAGTTCGGGGCGCGGATGAAGTTCTGATGCCTCGTCGCGAGGGGCGTCCGGAGGCCTGTGACCCCGGAGCCCCTCGCGAACGCGCGGCGCCGTTTCGGCCCGACACCGCTTGCGATAACGGGCCCAGCCGCCTAGGGGAGCCGCGTCTTTCCCTTCCTGCAAAGGCCGCTCTTTCCATGACCGATCTCGTTCCCGTCCGCCGCGCCCTGCTGTCCGTCAGCGACAAGGCGGGGCTCGCCGATCTTGCCGCCGCGCTCGTCCGCCACGGCGTCGAGCTGGTGTCGACCGGGGGTACCGCGAAGGCGCTGCGCGAGGCGGGGCACACCGTTCTCGATGTCGCCGACCTCACCGGCTTTCCCGAGATGATGGACGGCCGCGTCAAGACGCTGCACCCGACGGTCCACGGCGGCATCCTCGCGGTGCGCGACGACGCCGCGCATGTCGCGGCGATGGAGCAGCACGGCATCGGCGCGATCGACCTCGTCGTCGTCAACCTCTACCCCTTCGCCGCGACCGTCGCCAAGGGCGCGCCGCGCGACGACATCATCGAGAATATCGACATCGGCGGCCCCGCGATGGTGCGCTCGGCGGCGAAAAACCACGCCTTCGTCGGCATCGTAACCGAGCCCGAGGATTATGCCGCGGTGATCGCCGAGATGGACGCTAACGGCGGCGCGACCAGCTTCGCGCTTCGCAAGCGCCTCGCCGCGACGGCCTTTGCGCACACCGCGACCTATGACGGGATGATCGCAAGCTGGTTCGCCTTCGCCGATCAGGGCAAGCTGTTCCCCGAAACGCTGCCGCTCATCGCCAAGCTGTCGACCGAACTGCGCTATGGCGAAAACCCACATCAGAAGGCGGCGCTCTACCTGCCCGCCGGCCCCGCCGCGCGCGGCATCGCGCAGGCCGAGCAGGTGCAGGGCAAGGAGCTCAGCTACAATAATATCAACGACGCCGACGCCGCGCTCGAACTCGTCGCCGAATTCCGCGAGGCCGACCCGACCTGCGTCATCGTCAAGCACGCCAATCCGTGCGGCGTCGCGAGCGCGGCGACGATCGCCGAGGCCTATGACGCGGCCCTGAAATGCGACGATGTGTCGGCCTTCGGCGGCATCATCGCGGTCAACCGCCCGCTCGACGGCGCGACCGCCGAGCTGATCAGCGGCATTTTCACCGAGGTCGTCTGCGCGCCCGACGCCGACGCCGATGCACGCGCGGTGTTCGCGAAGAAGAAGAACCTCCGCCTGCTACTCACCGGCGAACTGCCCGATCCGGCGCGCGGCGGGCTGATGATGAAGACGATCGCCGGCGGCTGGCTCGCGCAGAGCCGCGATAACGGCCGGATTACGCGCGCCGAGCTGAAAGTCGTCACCGAGCGCGCACCGACCGAGGAGGAACTGACCGACGCACTCTTCGCCTGGACCGTCGCCAAGCATGTGAAGTCGAACGCGATCGTCTATGCCAAGGGCGGCTCGACCGCGGGCATCGGCGCGGGACAGATGAACCGCCGCGACAGCGCGCGCATCGCCGCGGTGAAAGCGCGCGAAGCCGCCGAAAGCCATGGCTGGACCGAGCCCCGCACCGTCGGCAGCGCGGTCGCCAGCGACGCCTTCTTCCCCTTCGCCGACGGCCTGCTCGCCGCAGTCGAGGCGGGCGCGACCTGCGTCATCCAGCCGGGCGGCTCGATCCGCGACGACGAGGTGATCGCGGCCGCGAACAAAGCGGGGCTGGCGATGGTGTTTACCGGAATGCGGCATTTCCGGCATTAACGACCTTTTCCGAATCGTCATCCCGGCGAAGGCCGGGATCTTATCCTCGCATCCTGGCGCACCGGCGAGATCCCGGCCTTCGCCGGGATGACGAGAAAGGAAAGGATGCTCCTGTCTCGACTTCGTTCGCCGCGAACGGCATAGGAAAGCCGTGGTCATCCTGACCCGCAACAAGGACCAGCATGACCGCCACCGTCCGCAACACATCGATCATCCAGCGGCTCTACAACTGGACGATGGAGAAGTCGGCGCATCCGCACGCCGAATATTGGCTGGCGCTGGTCGCGTTCGTCGAGGCGAGCTTCTTCCCGATCCCGCCGCACCCATTGCTGGGGCTGATGTGCCTCGCGAACCCGAAGAAGGCGGTGCGCTATGCGATCATCTGCACGCTGGCATCGGTCGCGGGCGGGATGCTCGGCTATTCGATCGGCTATTTCCTTTACGAGAGCGTCGGGCTGTGGCTGCTCGGGGTGCTCGGGCTGACCGACGCCTTTCCGCCGGCCGCCTGCTATCTGCGCGAATTCGGCGCCGAGATCATCCTGATCAAGGGCGCGACGCCGATCCCGTTCAAGCTGCTGACGATCACCGCCGGCTTCATCCACATGAATTTCTGGACCTTCCTGTGGGCCAGCCTCGCCAGCCGCGCCTTTTCCTTCATGCTGGTCGGCATATTGTTCCGGCTTTTCGGGGCCCCGATCAAGGCGTTCATCGACAAATATCTGATGTGGGTCGCGGGCGGATTCATCGTGCTGGTGGTCGCGGGCTTCCTCGTTATCGGCGCGCTGTCGGGCGACGGCAAGGCAAAGGAAGCCGACAAATGCAGCGGCGCGACGCTCGCGAGCATGGGGCTGGATCGGACGTAAACGGATCGGGCAAAACCTTCGCGGGGGCACGCGGTTTATTTGCGCAACGATTGCTACTCGTTCGCCGCCTGATGCAGCCAGTCGGCGTGGCGCGGGGCCTTCTTCGTCCGGCTCCATTCTTCCAGCATCAGCGGCGCGACGCGGCGAAGTTCGGCATATTGCGCGTCGGTGCCGATGTCGCACGCCAGCTCGACGCGGTGACCGTTGGGGTCGAAGAAATAAATCGACTTGAAGATGCCGTGGTGCGTCGGGCCAAGCACATCGACGCCGTTGGCGGTCAGATGGTCCTTTGCCGCGACCAGCTCGTCATAGCTGCCGACCTTGAACGCAAGATGTTGGACCCACTGCGGCGTATTCTCGTCGCGCCCCATGTCGGGCTGGTTGGGCAGCTCGAAGAAGGCGAGGATGTTGCCGTTCCCCGCATCGAGGAAGACGTGCATGTACGGATCATATTCGCCGGTCGAGGGCACATGATCCTCGGCGAAGGCGGTCGTGTAGGTCATGCCGAGCATGGCCTCATACCATTCGACCGTTTCCTTCGCGTCCTTGCAGCGATAGGCGGCGTGGTGGACGCCGCCCAATTTGATCGGCGATTGGCTGGTCATTTTACCCAACTCCGTTCGTGCTCAACCTAATTCCGTTTGCCCTGAGCTTGTCGAAGGGCCGTTCTTTCTTTCGAGCGACGAAGAGAAGAACGGTGCTTCCCCCGGACTTGATCCGGGGTCAGCACGAACGGGATTGGGATCAAGCGTTCTCTTTCACTTCCAGCGCGCCACGACGAATCTGATCGAGCTCCATCGACTTGAACAGCGCGGTGAAATTGCCCTCGCCGAAGCCTTCGTCCTTCTTGCGCTGGATGAATTCGAAGAAGACCGGGCCGATCACGGTCTGGCCGAAAATCTGGAGCAGCAGCCGCGGGTCGCCTTCGGTGGTCGAGCCGTCGAGCAGGATGCCGCGCGACTTGAGGTCCGCGACCGGCTCGCCATGGCCGGGCAGGCGCTCGGCGAGCAGTTCGTAATAGGTTTCGGGGGGCGACGGCGCGAACGGATTGCCGAGCGCCTTCAATTTGTCCCACGAGGCATAAAGATCGTCGCAGGAAAAGGCGATGTGCTGGATGCCCTCGCCATTATAGGCGCGCAGATATTCCTCGATCTGGCCGCCACCGCCCGCGCCTTCCTCGTTCAGCGGGATGCGGATCTTGCCGTCGGGGGCGGTCATCGCCTTCGAGGTGAGGCCGGTATATTCGCCCTTGATGTCGAAATAGCGGATCTCGCGAAAGCCCGCGATCCGCTCGTAGAAGGCGGCCCAATGCGCCATGCGGCCACCGTAGACATTATGCGTCAGGTGATCGATGACCTTGAGGCCGGCCCCGACGGGATGGCGATCGACGCCTTTCTCATAGACGAAATCGATGTCGTAAATGCTGAGGTCGTCGCCGTAGCGGTCGATCAGATAGATGATCGAGCCGCCGATGCCGCGAATCGCGGGGAGGCGCAGTTCCATCGGTCCGGTCTTGCCCTCGACCGGCTCGGCGCCGCGCTCGATCGCCGCAGCATAGGCTTTCGCGGCGTCGCGGCAGCGCCAGCCCATGCCGCACGCCGACGGACCATGCTCGGCGGCGAAATAGGCCGCAGGCGACTTGGGCTCGTAATTGGCGATCAGGTTGATGTCGCCCTGACGCCACAATTGCACATCCTTCGAACGGTGCCGCGCGACCAGCGTGAAGCCCATGCGTTCGAAGACCGGTTCGAGCATGCCCTTTTCGGGCGCCGAAAATTCGACGAACTCGAAACCGTCGAGGCCCAGCGGGTTTTCGAACAGGTCGGCCATAGTCAGTCCCTCACATGGTTTCAATTGAAACTATTATGAGGGATCGAGGCGAGGGAGTCAATGCGCGAGCCCTTTCCCATACTTCGTCATTCCCGCGAAAGCGGGAACCCAGAGCGTGCATCGGCTGACCCCACACTGGGTTCCCGCTTTCGCGGGAATGACGAAGGTGGGAATCTCAACTCCCCACCCGTTCGGGCCATTGAGCGTAATCCTCGACTAGGCGGCTGCCGTCTCGATCGCTTCGAGCGCGTCCATCCACGCCGCCTCGACGGTTTCGAGTTCGGACGCGAGCTTGCCGCGGCGCTGCGACAGGTCGCCCATCTTCAGCTTCGCCAGCGCGGGGTCGGCGCTCGCGGGATCGAACATCGCACGGTCGATCGCGCTGATCTGCTGCGCGAGCTTGCCGGCGCGCGCCTCATGATCCTTGGCCGATTTGCGGAGCGCCGCCTGTGCCTCGCGCGCCTTCGCGGCTTCCTGCCGAGCGGCCTTCGCATCCTTGGGCTTGGCGGGCGCCGCCTTCATATCGTCGTTCGC
This sequence comes from Sphingopyxis sp. DBS4, assembly GCF_024628865.1. NCBI lineage: Bacteria > Pseudomonadati > Pseudomonadota > Alphaproteobacteria > Sphingomonadales > Sphingopyxidaceae > Sphingopyxis > Sphingopyxis sp. DBS4. The sequence continues at coordinate 158,985 of NZ_CP102384.1, read as the reverse complement.
GGCCGATTTGCCGAGGATGAAGGCGACATAATCGTCCATGCTGCCGTCGAAATCGCGCGCCGTGCCGCCATCGACGAGCACCAGCCGATCGGCGCTGAGTTCGAGCATATGGCGATCGTGGCTGACGACCAGCACCGCGCCGTCGAAGCCGTTCAGCGCCTGCACCAGCGCCTCGCGCGCATCGACGTCGAGGTGGTTGGTCGGCTCGTCGAGGATCAGCAGGTGCGGCGCCTCGCGCGTGATCAGCGCGAGCGCGAGCCGGGCGCGTTCGCCGCCCGACAGCTTCGCGACCTCGGTCGTCGCCTTGTTGCCCGAAAAGCCAAAGCGCCCCAGTTGCGCGCGCACCGCGCCGGGGGTCTTGCCCGCCATCACGCGGGTCATATGGCCGAGCGGCGTGTCGTCGCCATCGAGTTCCTCGACCTGATACTGGGTGAAATATCCGACACGCATCTTGCCCGCGACATTCATCGCACCATCCTCGGGCTTCAATTGCGCCGCGAGCAGCCGTGCGAGCGTCGTCTTGCCGTTGCCGTTGCGGCCAAGCAGCGCGATGCGATCGTCGGGATCAATGCGAAGGTTGAGGCGCGACAGCACCGGCTCGCCGGGCGCATAGCCGACGCTTGCAAGGTCGAGCGTGATCAGCGGCGGCTTCAATTCGTCGCCGGGGCTGGGGAAGTCGAAGACGAGACTGGGGTCTTCCGAAATCGCCGCGATCGGCTGCATCCGCGCGAGCTGCTTGGCGCGCGACTGCGCCTGCTTCGCGGTCGAAGCGCGGGCGCTATTGCGCGCGATATAGTCCTGCAGCTTCGCGCGCTGCGCATCCTGCGCCGCCTTGGCGGCTGCAAGCTGCGCCGCGCGTTCGGCGCGCTGGCGCTCGAAGGCGTCGTAACCGCCCGCATAGAGCGTCACCTTGCCGCCCTCCAGATGCAGGATATGATCGACGACATTGTTGAGCAGGTCGCGCTCGTGGCTGATCACGACGAGCTGCCCCGGATAGGCGCGCAGAAAGCTTTCGAGCCACATCGTCGCCTCGAGGTCGAGGTGGTTCGAGGGCTCGTCGAGCAGCAACAGGTCGGGGTTCGAAAAGAGCAGCGCCGCCAATGCGACGCGCATCTTCCACCCGCCTGAGAAGCTGTCGAGCGGCTGCCCCTGCATATCCTCGTCGAAGCCGAGCCCGATCAGGATGCGCGCGGCGCGCGCGGGCGCCGTATAGGCGTCGATCGCGATCAGCCGCTCGTGGATGTCGGCGAGCCCGTCGGGATCGGTTTCGGTCTCCGATCGCACGAGCAGGTCGGCGCGCTCGGTGTCGGCGGCGAGCACGGTTTCGAACGGCGTCGCGGTGCCGCTCGGCGCCTCCTGCGCGATATAGCCGACGCGAGTGCGGCGCGGCATTTCGATCGCGCCGTCGTCGGCCTCGAGCTGGCCGATCATCACCTTCATCAGGGTCGACTTGCCCGCGCCGTTGCGCCCTATCAGCCCAACGCGGCTCTTCGGCGGCAAGCTCGCGCTCGCGCGGTCGAGGATGGTGCGCCCGCCGAGGCGCACGGTGAGGCCATTGATCGTCAGCATGGGCGCGCCGCCTAGCATGGTGCGACGCAAAGCCCAAGCCCGAGGCTGGCTTTTCGGTGCGCCGCGCGGCACAAATGCACGCATGAGCGACCTCGCCCCCTTTCACATCGCCTTTCCGGTCGACGACCTCGATGCAGCACGCCACTTCTACGGCACGGTGCTGGGCTGTCCCGAGGGGCGGAGCGATGGCGACTGGATCGACTTCGACCTCTATGGTCACCAGATCGTCGCGCACCGCGTTAAAGGCCATCGAGTCGTCGCGGGGCATAATCCGGTCGATGGCCACGACGTGCCGGTACCGCATTTCGGCGTCGTGCTGCCGCCCGATCAATGGCGGGCACTCGCCGAGCGGCTGAAGCACCATGGCGTCGCCTTCGTGATCGAGCCGCACACGCGCTTTGCGGGCCAGCCTGGCGAGCAATCGACGATGTTCTTCCTCGACCCCGCTGGCAACGCGCTGGAATTCAAGGCCTTCGCCGACCTGGAGCAGTTGTTCGCGCGATAGGCGTCAGTGCGATGCGCCCATCGATATCTGCTGCGGGCGCGGCGCGAGCCACACCGCAATGGCTGCGATGATGAAGATCACCCCTGACGCGAGAAAGAGGTGGATCACCCCCAGTGTCGCGGCCTGCCCCTCGACCAGCCGGTCGAGCACGCCGCGCGCCTGGTCGGCGGTGAGCCCCCCGCTTTCCATCGACGCCAGCGCGCCCGCAGGATTGTTAAGCGCCGACACCAGCTCGGAGCGCGAGACGCGGCTCGCGTCATCCCATGCCGTCGTCGCGATCGCGGTGCCGATCGCACCGCTCAACGTTCTGAGGAAGCTCATCAAGCCGGCGGCGGAGGTCTGGTCGCGCATCGGCACCGAACTCAGTGCGAGCGCGGTCAGCCCGACGAAGAAGAAGGGCATGCCCACGCCCTGCAACAGATGGGGAAGCGCGAGCGACCAATAGCCGACCTCGGTATTCCAGCCCGCGCGCAGGACCGACGTCATCGCCATCCACAGGATGCCCGCGCAAATCGAGATGCGGATATCGACCTTGCCGATCATCCCGGCCGCGACCGGCGACAGCAAGACCGCGAAACAGCCGAGCCAGGCGACGACGAACCCCGTCTCGGTCGCGGTATAGCCGACGACCTGTTGCAGCCAGAGCGGCGTCAGCACCACCTGCGCGAAGAAGGCACCGAAGCCCAGCGAGATGGCAAGCGTTGCAAAGCTGAATCCGCGGAAGCGGAAGACGCGAAGGTCGACCACCGGATTGGCGTCGGTCAATTCCCAGATGATGAAGGCGGCGAAACTGATCGCGGCGACGATCGCGAGCATCACGATCCACGCCGATCCGAACCAGTCATGTTCGCGCCCGGTGTCGAGCATGATCTGGAAAGCGCCGACCGACACAACGAGCAGGATCAGGCCGACGACGTCGATCCGCGCCTTTTCGCGCTTCGTCTCGAACCCGCCGAGCAGGCTGCCGACGCCGAAAGCGCAAAGCGCGACGACGGGCAGGTTGATGAAGAAAATCCACGGCCAGCTCCAATTGTCGCTGATCAGCCCGCCGAGGATCGGGCCGAGGATCGGGGCGGTGGTGGTCGTCATCGCCCAGATCGCCAGCCCTGCCCCCGCCTTCTCCTTCGGGAAGATGCGCAGCAGCAAGATCTGCGACAGCGGCATCAGCGGCCCGCCCGACAGACCCTGGAGCACGCGGAACAGGATCAGCGCGTCGAGCGTGCGCGATATGCCGCACAGGAAGGAAAAGAGGCCGAAGCCGAGGATCGAGATGATGAACCAGCGCACCGTCCCGAACCGAAATGCAAGCCAGCCGGTCAGCGGCACGCTGATCGCGTCGGCGACCGCATAGCTGGTGATCACCCACGTTCCTTGGGTGGGCGAGACCGCAAGGCCGCCTGCAATATGCGGCACCGACACGTTGGCGATCGTCGAGTCGAGCACGACAACGAAGTTGGCGAGCGCCAGCGCGAAGGCGGCGATGATCAGCTTCGCGCCGCTGAGCGGTTGCGGCTCGGCCGGGATGGCGGGGGCAGCGGCGCTGGCCATGATTCAGCTCAATTCCCGCGCGTGTCGATCGTCGCTTCCATCGACAGGCCGACGCGCAGCGGGTGCGCCTTCAGTTCCTTCGGATCGAGCGCGATGCGGACCGGCAGGCGCTGCACGACCTTGACCCAATTGCCCGTGGCATTCTGCGCCGGGATCAGCGAAAAGGCGGCGCCGGTGCCGCCGGCGATGCCGATCACCTTGCCGCGATAGACCACGTCGCCGCCATAATAGTCCGAGGTGAGTTCGACCGGCTGGCCGATGCGGATGCGTTTGAACTGGCTTTCCTTGAAATTGGCGTCGACATAGGCGGTGGCGATCGGAACCACGACCATGATCGGCGCGCCCGCGGCGATCCGCTGCCCCACCTGCACCTGCCGGTTCGTAACGACGCCGTCGACCGGCGCGCGGATCACCGTGCGTTCGAGGTCCAGCCGCGCCTTGTCGAGCCGCGCCTGCGCCGCCGCGACATCGGGGGCGGTGTCGATCGTCGTACCGCGCACCACCGCTTCGGCGGCGCCGAGGTCGCCGCTTGCCGATCCGCGCGTCGCCTCGGCCGAGGTGATTCCCGCTGCCGCAAGGTCGCGCGCCGCGCCCGCCGAGGCGAGCGCCGTGCGCGCCGCGGTCAGTTCTTCGGCCGATACGGCGCCGGTGCCGGCGATGCTTTCGCGCCGCGCCAGTTCGGCGCGTGCCTTGGCGACCGCCGCGTCGGCGTCGCGCAGCCGCGCCTGCGCCTGCGCGATCTCGGCGCCGCGTGCGCTGACGCGCGCGCGCGCCGCATCGGCATTCGCGCTCGACTGTCCATAGCGCTGGCGCGCCTGACGGAGCGCCGCTTCGGCATCGGCAACCGCGATCCGCTGATCGGCGTCGTCGAGGACCACGAGAACGTCGCCCTTCTTCACCACCTGCGTGCCGCTGACGCGAACCTCCTTGACCGGACCCGAGACGAGCGCGGTCACCGTCGCGGAATCAGCACCGACATAGGCATTGTCGGTCGACACGCGGCCGGCCTGGGTCAGGAAATACCAGATGCCCCACAGCGCCGCGATCGACACGACGACGATCGCGAGGATGCGCAGCAGCTTCTTGCGCTTCGCCATCGCTTCACTGTTTTCGGGGGAAGAGGATTCGGGGAGAGCCTCGCTATTTGCCGCAGCCGTATCGTCGGCCATCGTCATTCTCCTGTCTGGGTCTAGTAGCCGCCGCCGAGCGCGCGGATCAGGGCGATATCGAGGGAGAGCCTGCGCGCCTGCAGGTCGGCGACCTGACGCGCGAGCTGGGTCATGCTGTCTTCGGCGACGAGCTGTTCGAGCTGGTTCGACAGGCCGGCGCGGTAGCGGAGGCCCGCGAGCTCAGCCGCGTCGGTCGCGGCCTTGAGCGCGTCCTGCCGTTCGGAAAGCTGGCGCTCGGTCGCCGCGCGGCTGGTGACGATGTCGGCGACGTCGCGCAGCGCGGCGATCAAAGTACGGTCATAATTGGCGACCGCGCTGTCGAAATCGGCACGCGCGCCGCGATAACGGCCCTGCAAGCGTCCGCCGTCGAAGATCGGCAGGCTGACCGCCGCGCCGAAATTGCCATAGTCGGACCCCGACTTGAACAGGTTGGAAAGGCCGAGCGACTGGAGCCCGATAAGCGCCGACAGGTTGATGTTCGGATAAAAGTCGGCGCGCGCGACGTCGATCCGCTTCGCCGCCGCCTCGGCGCGCAGCTTCGCCGCGACGATGTCGGGGCGGCGGCCGACGAGATCGATCCCCGCCTGCGGCGGCAGGCCGATCCCCGGTGAGGCGAGCGTCGGCCGCGCGATCGACAGGCCGCGATCGGGCCCCGCGCCAACGAGCGCGGCGATCCGGTGGCGCGTCGTCGCAATCGCTTCCTCGAGCGCGGCGATGTCGGCGCGCGCAGAGGCGGCGCGGCTTTCCGCCTGGCGCTCGGCTGACTGATTCTCGATCCCTGCCGCGGCGCGCCGACTCGAAAGTTCGGCGCTAGCACTGCGCACGCGCACCGCTTCCTTCGCGACATCGAGCGCGTGATAATAGCCCGCGAGATCGGCATAGGCCGAAGCAATTCCCGTCGTCAGCATCAGCCGCGCCTGCGCTTCGTCGACGCGCGCCGCTTCGGCTTCCGAGGTCGCGGCGGCGAGCGCCGCGCGATTCTTGCCCCACAGGTCGAAATCGAGACTGAAGGTCGCGGCGACATGGCCGGTGTCCTGAATGCCGTCGGGAACGAAGGCGGGCGGAATACCCAGATTCTTGCTCTGCTGGGTGCCGCCGGCGCTGCCCTCGACCCCGACGCGCGGGAGCAGCGCGGCGCCCGCCTGCTGTGCCAGCGCCTCGGCGGCGCGAACCCGCGCCGCAGCGACCGCCATATCGGGCGAACCCTTGAGCCCTTCCGCGATCAGCGTGTCGAGCTGAGCGTCGCCGAAGCTCTGCCACCAGCCTTCGACAGGCCACGCGCCCGCAGCGTCGGCGAAGCTCGCTGCCGATTCGAACGACCCGGCTGCGGCCGGGACCGGCTTGAGCCCAAGGTCGGGAACGGTGGCGCAGGCCGAAAGCAGGCCGAAAACGGCGCCCAAAATCAATGGGGAGGGGAGATTTCGATAAGGCATGGAATCCAACGATACTAGCTGGTATCATGCGTCATTGGACCTTGGAGAGTGCGTTGTCAATCGAAATGATACCAGACAGTACGGCACCGCTGGACGACGCCGCAACGGCGCGGCGCAAGGCGTTCGTCGATGCGGCGCGCGAGGCTTTTTTCACCAACGGCTATGCCGGGACGACGATGTCGTCGATCGCCAGCAAGGTCGGCGGGTCGAAAACGACGCTGTGGAGCTATTTTCCGTCGAAGGAGGATCTGTTCGAGGCGGTGGTCGACGGCATCGTCGAAGAATATGGCGACGCGCTCGCGGTCGACCTGCCGCTCGACGAGCCGGTGCCAGAGGTGCTGCGCCGCTTTGGCAATCTGCTCATGACCAAGCTCACCGCGACGCCGATCCTGTCGCTTTTCCGCCTCGTCGTCGGCGAAGCCGAGCGCTTCCCGCACCTCGCCAAGACCTTCTATGATCGCGGCCCGCGCCGCGGCAAGGCCCGCGCTGCCGAGTGGGTCGGCGAAAAGATGGCGCGCGGCGAGTTGCGCATGGGCAATCCGCTGCGCGCGGTGCAGCATTTCACCGGGCTGTGCCAGTCGGGACTCTATCAGTTCGCGGTGCTCGGCCTGCCCGAAGGCCGCGACCTCGACCGGCTCGCTGCCGAGATCGACGACGCGGTCGACATCTTCTACCGCGCTTGGAAGCCTGAGGATTAAGGCCAGTCATTCCTGAATGAACAAGGCCGTGTTCCCCCGCGAAGGCGGGGACGCACGCACTCTTTGCAGATGTCGGCACTCAACCAAGCCCTCTCTCCGCGAAAGCCGGTTGCCAAATTGCGGCATCGCGCTATGGGCGGCGAAGCGGGGCGATGTCCCGCATGATCGCGCCGGTGCCCCGCAAGGGGCTTAATAGGGAATGCGGTGAGAAGGCCCTGCCTTCGAATCCGCGGCTGTCCCTGCAACTGTAAGCGGCGAGCGCGACGCACCGCCCCGAACGTCTTTCCGGGGCAGCCACTGGGATCCGTCCCGGGAAGGCGTGCGTCAAGCGACGACCCGCGAGCCAGGAGACCTGCCGGCGTGGGTCGCTCAATGCCTCGGTCCAGGGAAAGGCCAGGGCACGGAGAACTCCGTCGAGCGACGACCAAGCGGTGGAGCCGCTTCGGTGTCGGGGTCGCGGTCCTTCACGCCGCCGGTGGCCTGGACATCGGTCGAACGTGCGCGCGTTTCGGCAGGCCCCGCCTTCGTTGCCGGCGTCGGGGGACTCCCATGTTGAAGCCTGTCACTCTTTCCTTGATCCTGTCGGCGGCGGCGACGCCCGCCTTTGCCCAGACCGGTTCGCCCGCCGACGATATCGTCGTCACCGCGTCGGGCATCGAGCAGCCCCGCGACGAGACCGGGCAGGCGATCACCGTCATCGATTCCGACACGATCGCGAAGCGCCAGACGATCGACGTCGTCGATCTGCTCGCCACCACCCCCGGCGTGCGGTTCAGCCGCACCGGCAGCACCGGCTCGGTCGCGGGGGTATCGCTGCGCGGCGCAGAGACGACGCAGACCCTGGTGCTGATCGACGGCGTCAAGGTGAACGACCCGAGCGGGATCGGCGACGGCTATGATTTCGGCCCGCTGCTGACCGGCAACATCCGCCGGATCGAGGTGCTGCGCGGATCGAACTCGGTCGTCCACGGCAGCCAGGCGATCGGCGGCGTGGTCAGCCTGACGACCGCCACCCCCGCCGAAGGGTTCGCGGCGGACGCCGCGGCTGAATATGGCTATAGCGACACGACCAGCGCGCGGGCCGACGTGTCGGGCACCGCGGGCGCGGTGTCGGGCGGCGTCGGCGCGTCCTGGTTCCGGACCGACGGCATCTCGTCGGCCGCGAGCGGCACCGAAAAGGACGGCTACAAGAATTTCGCCGGCAATGCGCGGCTGAAGGTCGCGCTCGGCGATGCGCTGAGCCTCGACCTGCGCGGATATTATATCCATTCCAACCTCGACTATGACAGCTTCTTCGGTCCCCCGGCGGACAGCGCCGACGTCGCCAAGCTCGACCAATATGTCGGCTATGCGGGCCTCAATCTCGCGCTGTTCGATGGCCGCTTCACCAGCCGCGCCGCGGTGACCTGGCTGCGCAACGACCGCGACTATTATTTCGTGCGCGGAACCGCGCCCGACTATGGCTATTCGGGGAGCAACCTGCGCTTCGAATATCAGGGCGTCGTCACGCCGGCCGACCGCGCGAAGCTGATCTTCGGCTATGAGCACGAGCGGCCCGACTATGATTTCTTCGGCTTCGGATCGACCGACAGCCAGCGCGCGAACATCGATAGCGTCTATGCGCTGGGGATCGTCCAGCCATTCGCCAGCCTGTCGCTGACCGGCGGCGTGCGCCACGACGACCACAGCCAGTTCGGCGGCGCGACGACCTTCGGCGCCAACACCAATTATTCGCCGAACGGCGGCGCGACCAATGTCCGCGCGAGCTATGGCGAGGGGTTCAAGGCACCGTCGCTCTATCAGCTCTACGACAGTTTCAGCGGCAACGCAGCGCTGCGGCCCGAACGGTCGAAAAGCTATGACCTCGGCATCGACCAGAGTCTGGCGGACGGGCGCGCGGTGATGTCTCTGACCGCCTTTGTGCGCAACACCACCGACCAGATCAATTACGACAACGCCACTTCCAAATATGGCAATATCGACCGCACCCGCGCCAAGGGGGTCGAGGCGACACTCGCGCTGCGCCCCGTCGACGCGCTGAACGTCACCGCCTCCTACTCCTACATCGATGCCCGCGACCGTTCGGGACGCCCCGCATTCGACGGCAAGCGCCTCCCCCGCCGCGCCGAGCAGGCGATCAGCCTGTCGGCCGACTATGACTGGTCGTTCGGCCTGTCGACCGGGGCGACGCTGACACTGGTTGGCGACAGCTTCGACGACGCGGCGAACCTCGTCCCGCTCGACGGCTATGCGCTCGCGGGTGTTCGCGCCTCCTTCCCGATTGGCGGACATATCGAGCTGTACGGCCGCGTCGATAATCTGTTCGACGCCGATTATGCGACCGCCTCCGGCTATGGCGTCTATGGCCGTGCCGCCTATGGCGGCGTCCGGCTGAGTTTCTGACCGTGAAGCCCCGTACCGACGCCGAGCATAAGGCGAAGATGGTCAAGCTGCAGGCGGCGCAGGCGAAGAAGATCGCGACCAAGACGGTCGAAAAGGGCCTCGTCATCGTCCACACCGGTCCCGGCAAGGGCAAGAGCTCGGCCGCCTTCGGCATGGCGATCCGCGCGATCGGGCACGGGATGAAGGTCGGCATCGTCCAGTTCGTCAAAGGCGCGATGGCGACCGGCGAGCGCGCAGTGTTCGATCGCTTTCCCGAGCTTGCCGCGTTCAAGCCGATGGGCGAAGGCTTCACCTGGGACACGCAGAACCGCGCGCGCGACATCGAAGTCGCCCGCGAAGCGTGGGAGGAAGTGAAGCGGATGATCGCCGACCCCGCCTACAAGATGGTCATCGCCGACGAGCTCAATATCGTGCTGCGCTATGATTATCTGCCGGTCGAGGAGGTGCTGGCGACGCTCGCCGCCAAGCCCGCGATGACGCATGTCGTGATCACCGGCCGCAACGCGCCACAGCCGCTGATCGACGCCGCCGATCTCGTCACCGAAATGACGCAGGTCAAGCATCCCTTCCGCGAGCAGAATGTCCGCGCGCAGGCGGGGGTCGAGTTCTGATGCGCGGCCTGCTCGCGATCCCCCTGCTGCTCGCCGGCGCAGGGGCCTTGTGGGCTGCTGCACCTGCAAGTGCACCGAAGGCCCCCGCGACGCCTAAGCGCATCGTCTCGGTCAATCTTTGCGCCGACCAGCTCGTCCTCGCGCTCGCCGACCGTGGACAGATCGCGGGGCTCACACACAATGCGTCTGATCCCGAACTGTCGGCGGCGGCGGCGAAGGCGCGCGGACTGCCGCTGCTCGGCAATTCGGCCGAGCAGATTTTGGCGATCGGTCCCGACCTCGTCGTCGGCATGCCCGCGAGCCGCAGCGCCGCGCTCGCCGCGCTGCCCGGCCGGACCTATCCGCTGCTCGACCTCGACACCGCCGACCGGCTCGACCAGATCTACACCTCGATCCGCGCGACGGCGAAAGCGGTAGGGCACGCCGACCGCGGCGAAGCGCTTGTCGCGAAGATGGAGCGCGAGCTTGCTGGCTTGCCGAAGCCGGGACGCGGGCGCGTCGCGGCCTATTATCAGCGGCGCGGCTACATGACCGGCACCGGCACGCTGATCGACGAATTGATGACCCGCCTCGGCCTCGTCAATCTCGCCGGCAAGCTCGGCAAGCCGCCGCTGTCACAGCTCAGCCTCGAGGAAATGGTGGCGGCGCAGCCCGATTTCCTGATCGTCGAGAGCGCGACCGATACGATCACCGACCAGGGCAGCGAAATGCTCCATCATCCGGCGCTGAAAAACATTCCGCGCATCAGCATCCCGCAGGCGTGGACCGTGTGCGGCAGCCCCGAATATACCGTCGCCGCGCGCAGCATCGTCGCGCAGATCGCGGCGATCGACGGAGGGCGGCGATGACGCGCTGGATTCTCGTCGCCGCACTCGCGGCGCTCACACTCGCCGCCGCCGTCGCCTCGCTGCTCTTCGGCCCCGTAGACCTGTCGCTCGCGCGGCTTGGCGCGGCGGCCAGCGGACATGGCGATGCGGTCGCGACGACGATCCTTTTCGAACTCCGCCTGCCACGCACCCTGCTCGCGCTGATCGTCGGAGCAGCGCTCGGCCTGTCGGGGGCGGCGCTGCAGGGTTATCTCCGCAATCCGCTCGCCGAACCCTCGGTGCTTGGCACCTCGAACGCCGCGGCGCTCGGCGGGGTTGCCGCGCTCTATTTCGGCTTCGCACAGATCCATCCCGCCGCGCTGCCCGTGCTGGCGATCGGCGGCGCGCTCGCCTCGCTCGCCCTGCTGTTTGCGCTCGCTGGGCGGTCGGAGAGCCCGCTGACGCTGATCCTCGCGGGCATCGCGGTCGGCACGCTCGCGGTCGCGGGGACCAGCCTCGCGCTCAACCTGTCGCCGAACCCCTTCGCGGCGATGGAGATCATGACCTGGCTGCTCGGCAGCCTCGAAAACCGCTCGTTCCAACATGTCTGGATCGCGCTGCCCTGCGTCGCGATCGGCATGGCGATGCTGCTGTGGAACGGCCGCGCGCTCGACGCGCTGACGCTCGGCGAGGATGCAGCGAAGGCGCTCGGCGTCGACATCGGGCGGATGCGGCTCCGCCTGCTCGTCGGCACCGCAATCGCGGTCGGCGGCGCGGTCGCGGTATCGGGGGCGATCGGTTTCGTCGGGCTGATCGTCCCGCACCTGATCCGCCCGCTCACCGACCGCAGCCCGTCGGCGATCCTGCTCCCCTCGGCGATCGGCGGCGCGGCGCTGCTGACGCTCGCCGACCTTGGGGTGCGGATCATCCCGACGACGAACGAATTGAAGCTCGGCGTCGTCACCGCCTTCCTCGGCGTTCCGGTCTTTCTCGTCCATCTGATGCGGGAGAAAAGGCTATGGTGACGATCGCGCTCGAACGGGTCGGAGTCACGCTCGGCCATCGCGTCGTGGTCGCGGATGCGAACGCGACGTTCGTGCCGGGCACGCTGACCGGAATCGTCGGCCCCAACGGCGCGGGCAAGTCGACGCTCGCCCGTGCGATGCTCGCGCTCGTTCCCGCAAGCGGAACGGTGCAAATCGACGGCACCGACGCCGCCGCGATACCGCGCGCCGACCTCGCCCGGCGCGTCGCCTATCTGCCGCAGGGGCAGACCCTGCACTGGCCGCTGACCGTCGAGCGGCTCGTCGGGCTCGGTCGCCTGCCGCACCTCGCCCCGATGTCGCGCGTCTCGGCCGCCGATACCGCCGCGATCGAGCGCGCGATGGAACGCGCCGACGTCCTCGGGCTCCGGGACCGGATCGCGACCGAATTGTCGGGGGGAGAGCGCGCCCGCGTCCTTTTCGCCCGCGCGCTCGCGGTCGAGGCCGCCGCGCTGATCGCCGACGAGCCGCTCGCCAGCCTCGACCCCGGCCACCAGATCGACGCGATGGACCTGCTCCGCGCCGAAGCCGACGCCGGCGCGCTGGTCATCGCGGTGCTCCACGACCTCAGCATGGCGGCGCGCTATTGCGACCGGTTGCTGATTGTCGACAAGGGCCGGATCGTCGCCGACGGGACCCCGCCCACGGTCCTGACCGCCGACCTGTTGCGCGCCGTCTACGGCATCGACGCACGGGTCGAAACCGGCGGCGACTGGCCGACGGTGACGACGCTCGGGCGCGCGCGATGACCCCCGCGACGCAGTTCGCCGAACAGGGCTATGCCGCCGTGCCATTGTTCGATCGCGCGAGCATCCTCGCGGCGCGCGAGGACATCGCCGAACATATCGACCGCGTGTCGCGCGCGCTGTATCTGCCGTTCGAACAGAGCTGTCCCGACGCTCCGCTGACCGAGCGGATCGACCGGGTCTACGCCCACGAACGCAGCATCGCGAACCTGCTCCGCGTCGCGATCTGCACCGACGCGCATCGCGGACCGCGATTGCAAGCGCTGGCCAACGATCCGCGGCTGATCGAGACGGCCGAAGCGCTCTGCGGCCGCAAGCTGGCGGGCCGGATCGTCCGCGTCCGCGCCAGCATCGCCTGCTTCCCCGAACATCGCCACGCGTGGCACAGCGACGTCGCGCGCGACGACGGCACCGGCTGCGGTAAGGTGCTGGTGACCGCGTGGATTCCGCTCGGCGACGTGGGGCCAGAGAGCGGGGGGCCGGAAAGCGGCGGACTGGAGGTCGCGGCGGCGCGCCAGCCGGCACCGCTGGGCGAGCAGGTCGCGGATGGCTTTGAAATCCCCGACTATCGCCTCGCCGACCTGCCGCGCGTCCGCCCCGATTGCCCGGCCGGAACCGCGCTGTTCCTCGACCGCTTCACCCCGCACCGCACCCTGCCGGCGCGCGCGACACGCTTCGCGCTCGTCGTGTGGATGAAGGCCGCCTGATCGCTGTTGCAACGCAGCAATTGACCGCCGCCCCGATATTGCGTTAGGGGCGCGTCCAGCGACAGGTTCCCCGAAAGGGGATCAAAAGGGAACGGGGTGCAAGACCCCGGCTGCCCCTGCAACTGTAAGCGGAGAGCCATCGGGCCACATGCCATTGGGACTTGAAGTCCCGAGAAGGCGGCCCGAACCGGCACCGACCCGCGAGCCAGGAGACCTGCCCGTCGCCGTCGTCTTTCGTGCGGACAGGGTGTGCCGGGCGGACGGGGAGTGAACCCGAGCGACGACAAAGGTGGCCGTGCGCACGCACGGGCCGATGTCGTGCGTCCCCATGGGGCGGGCTCCATCGACCCTGCGCGCAAGCGGCCTTGTCGATGGGGTTATCCATGTTCAGGACTGTTTTTCGTACCACGCTTTCCGTGGCCGCCATCGCGGCCGCGCTGCCTGCTTTCGCCGACGAAGCCGCCGACGCCGACAGCATCATCGTCACCGCGACGCGCGCACCGCTGACGCTCGACGAAATTCCCGCGTCGGTGGCCGTGCTCGACAAGGAGGCGATCGACCGTAGCCAGGATATCGGCGTCACCGAATTGCTGCTCCGCACGCCGGGCATCAGCATCTCGCGCAACGGCGGCTATGGCACGTCGACCTCGCTCCGCATCCGCGGCGCCGAATCCGAACATACGGTGGTGGTGATCGACGGGGTGAAGCTCAACGATCCCTCGTCGACCGGCGGCGGCTTCAACTTCGCCAACCTGCTCGCCGGCGATATCGCGCGGATCGAGGTGCTGCGCGGGCCGCAATCGATCCTGTGGGGCAGCCAGGCGATCGGCGGCGTGGTCAATATCGTCACCGCGACCCCCGAAAAGCCGCTCGAAGGCAGCTTCGACGTCGAGGCGGGCTCGCGTGAGACGGTCAGCGCGCGCGCCGCGATCGGCGGCCGCACCGGCCCCCTCGCCTGGCGCATCGGCGGCCAGCGCTTCACCACCGACGGCATTTCCTCCTACGCCCGGGCGTTCGGCGGCAAGGAACGCGACGGCTATCGCAATTACAATCTGTCGGGCCGCGCCGAGCTGGCGCTCGCCGACACTATCAGCGTCGACCTTCGCGGCACCTATGCGAGCGGGCGGGTCGAATTCGACGGCTTCAGCGCCGACAGCGCCGATTATGGGCTGAGCAAGGAATTCGTCGGCTATGCGGGCCTGAACGTCGCGCTCGCCGATGGGCGTTTCCGCAACCGGATCGCCTATGCCTATACCGACACCAACCGCGACAATTTCAACCCCGACCGCGCCCGGCCGCGCAGCTTCGAGGCCGACGGCCGCAACAAGCGCTGGGAATATCAGGGCAGCTTCGACGTCAGCGACCGGATCCACGCGATCTTCGGGGTGGAGAATGAGCGCTCCTCGTTCCGCAGCCGCTCGCCCTCGGCCTCGCTCGCGATGCCGCTCCCCGCCTTCGCGCGCGGCAAGGCCGAAATCACGAGCGTCTATGGCCAGCTCAGCGTCGAGCCGGTCGCCGGGCTGACGCTGAACGGCGGCGTTCGCTACGACGACCACAACCGCTACGGCGGCCAGACTTTGTTCGCCGCGGGCGGCGTGTGGCGGCTCGCCACCGGCACCGTGCTGCGCGCAAGCTATGGCGAAGGCTTCAAGGCGCCAGGCCTCTATCAACTGTTCAGCGAATATGGGAATGTCGCGCTCGATCCCGAGGAGGCGCACGGCTGGGAAGCGGGAATCGAACAGCATCTGTTCGATCGCAAGCTCGTCGTCGGCGCGACCTGGTTCGACCGCAAGACGGTCAACCAGATCATCTACAACGGCTGCTCGTCGGGCTCGACCGATCCGCTCTGCTTCGTGCCCGGCGACCCCACGACGCCGCGCTACGGCTATTATCTGAACATCGCGCGCAGCGAGGCGCACGGGGTCGAGGCGGCGGCGGCGCTGTCGCTCGGCGGGCTGACGGTGGACGGCAATTATAGCTGGATCGTCGCCGAGGACCGCTCGCCCGGTGCCAGCTTCGGCAATTGGCTGCCGCGCCGGCCATGCGAGACCGCCAATGCGTCGGCCAGCTACGCCTTCGGCTTCGGGCTGGAACTCGGCGCGGCAGTGCGCTGGTCGGGCAAGAGCTATGACAATGCCAGCAACGCGCAGCGGCTGGACGACTATACGCTCGTCGACCTGCGCGCAGAGCTCAAGCTGTCGGACGCCGTGAAGCTGTTCGCGCGCGCCGAGAATATCTTCGACGAGGACTATATGACCACCTATCGCTACGGCACGCTCGGCCGCAGCTTTTACGCCGGTAT
This sequence comes from Sphingopyxis sp. DBS4, assembly GCF_024628865.1. Taxonomy (NCBI): domain Bacteria; kingdom Pseudomonadati; phylum Pseudomonadota; class Alphaproteobacteria; order Sphingomonadales; family Sphingopyxidaceae; genus Sphingopyxis; species Sphingopyxis sp. DBS4. The sequence goes on along the minus strand of NZ_CP102384.1, from coordinate 143,445 downwards.
CCGGGGGCGCTTCTGATGACCGGCCTGTCCGAACGGGGGGCGTCGGCGCTGTGGGTCTCGATGTTCACGGGGGCGAGCACCGCGACCACGATCGCCCTCGCCTGCGCGACGCCTTTCCCGGCACTCGCGGCGCTCGCGGCGGTGCATATGCGCCGCCGCGACGGCCTCGCGCTCATGTTTCTGGCGTGGGCGGCGAGCCAGTTCGTCGGCTTTTTCCTGCTCGGCTATCCACGCGACGGAAGCACGCTGGCGTGGGGTATCGGGCTGGGCACGGCGGCGGCGGGATCGGCGCTCGCCAGCTACGCCGCGCTCCGGGCGCTTGACTACCGCTCGGTCGCGGCGCGGCTCGGCCTCGCCTATGCGGCCGGGTTCACGGCGTTCAAGGGCATCATCCTGCTCTGGGCCCTTGCGCTCGGCGGGCTCCACACCGCGATGGCTCCCGATCTCCTGGCCGAACAATTCGTCCGCAACGGCGCGATCCTGATCGGGCTGTATGTCCTGTATCGGGCTCTCGTCGCGGTTGGCGTCCCGGCGCCCCCGCAACCGGCGGCGGTCGCCTGATGCTGACGCGCGTCGCCCCTGGCCCCGCGGTCGTGGTGTGCAGCACCTGTCGCCACAGCCGCGAAGCACGGGACGACGCCGCAGGCGTACGCGGCGGCACGCGCCTCGCCGAAGCCTTGCAGCGGATCAAGAGCGGCGACCCCCGCTACGCCGGCATCGCGGTGCAGGAAATGGCATGCCTCTTTGCCTGCCAGGATCATTGCACCGTCCATCTGCGCGCGCCGGACAAGATCGGCTATGTCCTCGGTCGCTTCACCCCCGACGAGAACGCCGCGCGCGCGATCCTCGACTATGCCGTCCATTATGCGGCCAGCGACCATGGCCGGGTGGCCTATGCGGACTGGCCCGAGGGCGTCAAAGGCCATTTCATCGTCCGCACCCCGCCAGCCGGATATGTCGCCGAATGATCTTTCCCTCGCTTGCCGCCTTCGAGGCTGCTCTCGTCGATCTGCGCGGTCCCGACCCCGCCGCCGAAGCCGCCGCGCGGGCCAGGCAGGCGCGGCTTACCAAGCCCGCCGGATCGCTCGGCCGGCTCGAGGAGATCGCCGTCTTCATCGCGGGCTGGCAAGGCCGCGAGCGCCCGCAGATCGATCGCGGCCGCGCGGTCGTCTTCGCGGGCAATCACGGCGTGACCGCGCACGGCGTCAGCGCCTTTCCGGCCAGCGTCACCGCGCAGATGGTCGCCAATTTCGCGGGCGGCGGTGCCGCGATCAACGCCTTGGCGGGCGCGGCGGGTCTGGAGTTCAAGGTCGTTGCGCTCGATCTCGATCGGTCGACCGCCGATTTCACGGCCGCCCCGGCGATGGGCGAGGCCGAATGCCTCGCGGCGCTGAACAGCGGGGCGGCGGCGGTCGAGGAGGGGCTCGACCTCCTCGTCCTCGGCGAGATGGGGATCGGCAATTCGACCGCCGCCGCCGCGCTCTGCGCGCGGAGTTTCGGCGGCAACGCGCGCGACTGGGTGGGGCCCGGAACGGGTGTCGACGACGCCGGCGTAGCGCGAAAGGCGGCCGTCATCGATTGCGCGATTGCCTTTCACGACGGCGCTCCGCGTTCGGGGTTCGAGACGCTGCGCCGGGTCGGCGGGCGTGAGATCGCGGCGATCGCGGGCGCGACCCTGCGCGCGCGGCAACTTGGCATTCCGGTGCTGCTTGACGGCTTCATCTGCGGGTCGGCCATCGCCCCGCTCGCCGCCGACAATCCGGCGATCACCGCGCATTGCCTCGCAGGGCATTGTTCGGCCGAACCCGGCCACGCCCGGTTGCTCGACCGGCTCGGGCTCGACCCGATCCTGACGCTCGGCATGCGCCTCGGCGAAGGCAGCGGCGCGGCGGTCGCGGCGGGGGTGGTCCGTGCGGCGCTGGCCGCGCACGACCGGATGGCGACCTTCGACGAAGCCGCCGTGTCGGGCGCGCTATGACCGGCGTCGCGCTCCACTTGCTGCGCCACGGCGCGCCCGAGCGGCCGGGCCTGTTGCTCGGGCGTACCGACGATGCCTCGACCGCCGAAGGCCTCACCGTCTGCGCCGAACGGGCCGCCGGGCTGAGCTTCGATCGGGTGATCGCGTCGGACCTGCAACGCTGCCGCCTTGCCGGCGAACGCATCGGCGCGGCGCGCGACCTCCCGCTGACCATCGACGCACGCTGGCGCGAGCTCGATTTCGGTGCATGGGACGGCAAGGCGCCCGGGGTGATCGATCCCCATGCGCTCGGCCGGTTCCGGGCCGATCCCGACGCCTGCCCCCCGCCCGACGGCGAGCGCTGGTCGGCACTCGTCGCGCGCGTCGCCGACGCGCTCGCGCCGGTGCCGACGCTGGTCGTCACCCATGGCGGCGCAATGCGCGCGGCGCTCCATCACCTGTGCGACTTCGACCAACGCGCGGTGTGGGCCTTCGATCTGCCCTACGGCGCCGTGCTGTCACTTCGCCTGTGGCGCGGCGAGCGAACCGCGCAGATCACGGGCCTTCGCGCATGAAGGGGCTCATCATAGCGATCCGGTTCCTGACCCGGCTGCCGGCGCCGCGCGTGACGGTGTCGAGCGCCGAATTCGCGGCGTCGATGCGCTGGTTCCCCGCGGTCGGGCTGATCGTCGGCGCGCTGGTCGCGGGCGGAGGCTGGGCGGGCGCGAAACTCGATCCCTGGTCCGGCGCGCTCGCCGCGCTGCTGCTGTGGGTCGCGGTCACCGGCGCGCTGCACCTCGACGGTCTTGGCGACATCGCCGACGCAAGCGGCGCCGCACACAAAGACCCCGTGCGCCTGCGCGCTGTCCTCGCCGATCCCCACGCGGGCAGCTTCGCGGTGGTGGCGATCGCGCTCCAGCTTCTTGCCAAGCTCGTGCTGCTGCACGGCCTGATCGCGACCGAAGCCTTTACCGCCATCCTGCTCATACCCTTCGCGGCGCGCATCGCGCCCTTGCTCTGGTCGCGCTGGCTGCCCGCTCTCCACGACGGGCTAGGGTCGCGATTCCGCGGCGCGGTGCGGCCGGTCGACATCGGCCTCTGGACGATCCTGCTGCTCGCGCTGGCGGCGCTGTCGCCCTCGCTGCTCGCCGCGCCGCTGGCCGTCCTGCTCTGGGGCTGGTGGCTGCGGCGCCGGATCGGCGGCATCTCGGGCGACGGCCATGGGGCGGGGATCGAGGTGAGCGAAAGCCTGCTGCTCTTCGCCGCGCTGCTTTGGACGCACGTCGCATGACGCCTGACTGGACGTGGCATGGCGGGGCGCTGGAAGCCGCGAAGCGCCATTTCGGCACCGGCGACGCGCCGTGGCTCGACCTGTCGACCGGGATCAACCCGCACCCCTGGCCGGGCGCCGACACGATCGCGATCGACTGGCGGCGGCTCCCCGAACGCGAAGCCCTTGCCGATCTCGAAGCCGCCGCCGCGGCGCATTTCGGGGTCAAAGCGCGCCATGTCTGCGCGATTCCGGGTAGCGAGGTCGGCCTGCGCCTCGCGGGCCGGATCATCGGCGGCGCGGCGCGGCATGTCGCCCCCGCCTATCGCACCCATGGCGAGATTTTTTCCGGCAGCGCGCCGATCGACCGCGCCGAAGCACCGACCTGCAAAGGCACAATGCTTCTCGCCAATCCGAACAATCCCGACGGGAGCATCATCGATATCGCGATGCTTGACGCCATGCTCGCGCAGCGCGACGGCTGGTTGCTCATCGACGAAGCCTTCGCCGATTGCGCACCCGTGACGAGCATCGCGCATCGGATCAGCGACGACCGGCGCCTGCTCGTCTTCCGCTCCTTCGGCAAATTCTTCGGTCTCGCCGGGGTTCGGCTCGGCTTCGTGCTCGGCCCGCCGTTGTTTCTGGACGAGTTGCGCACCTTGCTCGGCGCGTGGCCCGTTTCCGCCGCGGCGCTCGCGATCGGCAACGCCGCTTATCGCGACCGCGACTGGATCGCCGCCATGCGCGAGCAGCTAACCAGGGAAGCGGCCGCGCTCGACGCGCTGCTCACCCGCCGCAATCTGTCCGTCATCGGCGACTGCCCGCTGTTCCGGCTGGTCGAAGCCGATGACGCCGGGGCGCTGTTCGAGCGGCTCGCGCGCGCCGCGATCCTGACCCGGCCCTTTGCCGACCAGCCGCGCTGGCTGCGCCTTGGTCTGCCCGGCAGCGCAGCGGCACTGGCCCGGCTCGATGCGGCGCTCGGTGGCTGAGCCCGTCGCTCTCGCCGCGCTCGCGCTCGACGCTGCGCTCGGCTGGCCGACCCCGCTCTATCGGCGCATCGGCCATCCGGTCGGGCTGTTCGCGCGGCTGATCGACGGCTGCGAAGCGCGGTGGAATCGCCCCGAAACAGGCTTTGCGACGCGGCGCGCGCTCGGCATCCTGACCTTGCTGCTGCTCCTGCTGGTGGCGGGAGGCGGCGGCTGGATGCTGCAACGCCTGTTCTCCGCAGCGCTCGGCGGCTTCGCGTGGATCGGCATCGCTCTTTTCTCCTGGCCCGCGCTCGCGCAGCGCAGCCTGTTCGACCATGTCCGCGCGGTCGCGCAGGCGCTGGGCGCCGACGACCTTGCCGAAGCGCGGCGCGCGGTCGGGGCGATCGTCGGGCGCGACACCGCCGCGCTCGACCGGAACGGCGTCGCCCGCGCGGGCATCGAAAGCCTCGCCGAAAGTCTTTGCGACGGCGTCGCCGCGCCGCTTTTCTGGCTGCTGTTGCTCGGCCTGCCGGGGATATGGGCGTATAAGGCGATCAACACCGCCGACAGCCTGATCGGGCATCGCGAGGAGCGCTGGCGCGCCTTCGGCTGGGCGGCGGCACGCGCCGACGATCTCTCCAATCTGGTTCCGGCCCGGCTCGCGGCGGTCCTGCTCTGCGTCGCAGGTGGCGGCGGGTGGCGCATCATGGTTCGCGACGCCGGGCGTCATGCCTCACCCAACGCCGGTTGGCCCGAGGCGGCGATGGCGGGCGCTCTAGGTCTTCGCCTCGCGGGTCCGGTCGCCTATGACGGCGTCATGCATGACAAACCCTGGATCGGCGATGGACGGACGGAGGCGACGGCGGCCGACATTCGCCGCGCGCTTCGTCTCTATGTCCGCGCCTCTGGGCTGCTATGGCTGATCGCGGGAGGCGCGGCATGGGCGCTTTGATGCTGCAGGGGACCGGCTCCGACGTCGGCAAGTCGGTGCTCGTCGCGGGCCTCTGCCGCGCGCTCGCGAATCGCGGCCTTTCGGTGCGGCCGTTCAAGCCGCAGAATATGTCGAACAATGCCGCGGTCACCGTCGACGGCGGCGAGATCGGGCGCGCGCAGGCGCTGCAGGCGCTCGCCTGCCGGGTGGAACCGCACAGCGACATGAACCCGGTGCTGCTGAAGCCGCAGGCCGACCGGACCTCGCAGCTCATCGTCCACGGCCACGTACGCGGCACGCTCGGCGCCGCCAATTTCCGCGAGGCGCGCGGGTCTTTACTCGCCGAAGTATTGGAAAGCCACGCCCGGCTCCGCGCCGCAAGCGATCTGGTGATCGTCGAGGGCGCGGGATCGCCCGCCGAAATCAATCTGCGCGCGGGCGACATCGCGAACATGGGCTTCGCGCGCGCGGCGAAAGTTCCGGTCGTCCTGATCGGCGACATCGACCGCGGCGGCGTCATCGCGTCGGTCGTCGGGACCAAAGCGGTGATCGATCCCGGCGACGCCGCGATGATCCGCGGCTTTCTGATCAACAAATTCCGCGGCGACCCCGCCCTGTTCGACGACGGCTATCGCGAGATCGAACGGCGCACCGGCTGGCGCGGCTTCGGGGTCGTCCCGTGGCTCGACGCGGTCAAATATCTGCCGAGCGAGGATGCGGTGGTGCTCGAACGGAAGGCAGCGAGGCCTGACGGCGCGATCGTCGTCGCCTGTCCGATCCTACCGCGCATTTCCAATTTCGACGATCTCGACCCGCTGAAGCTCGAACCCGGCGTGCGGCTGGTGATGGTGCCGCCGGGCCAGCCGATCCCCGCCGAGACCGCGCTCATCGTCCTGCCGGGGTCGAAGGCGACGATCGCCGACCTCGCCGCATTGCGCCGGGAAGGCTGGGACATCGATATTCGCGCGCATGTCCGGCACGGCGGCCATGTGCTGGGGCTGTGCGGCGGCTATCAGATGCTCGGGCGCTCGATCGTCGATGCCGGCGGGATCGAGGGTGCGCCGGGTCGGGCCGCGGGGCTCGACCTGCTTGACGTCGAAACGCGTCTGGCCCCCGCGAAGACGCTTCGCGCAATGTCGGGCACTGCGCTCGGCGCGCCGATCGCGGGGTATGAAATGCATATGGGGGAAACGACCGGCGCCGGAACCGAGCGCCCCTTCGGAATGATCGGCGGCCGGCCGGAAGGCGCGATCAGCGCCGACGGGCGCGTGATGGGCAGCTATGTCCACGGCCTGCTCGCCAGCGCTGAATTACGTCACGCCCTGCTCGCCCGGCTGGGCACCGTCGGCGGCGGGCGCGATTATCATGCCGCGATCGACAGCGCGCTCGATGCGATCGCCGCCGAGCTCGAACGCCATGTCGCAATCGACGCGCTGCTCGCCATCGCGCGGCAGGAGTCCGGGGCATGATCCATCTGATTCTCGGCGGTGCGCGCTCGGGCAAGAGCCGCCACGCGCAGACGCTGGCCGAGGCGTTTGCCGGCGAACTGGTCTTTATCGCGACCGGCGAAGCCTTCGATACCGAAATGGCCGACCGGATCGCGCGTCACCAAGCCGATCGCGGTCCGCGCTGGCGCACGATCGAAGCGCCGCTCGCGCTGGCCGACGCGATCCGCGACGCCGCGGCGCCCGATCGCCTGCTGCTCGTCGACTGCCTCACGCTGTGGGCCTCGAACCTGATGCACGCGAACCGGGATGTCGCCGCCGAAACGGCCGAACTGATCACGGCCTTGCGCGCCGCGAGCGCCCCGGTTCTGCTCGTCGCGAACGAGGTCGGCCTCGGCATCGTCCCCGGCAACGCGCTTGCCCGCGCCTTCCGCGATACTGCGGGACGGATGAATCAAATGATCGCGGCAGCGGCCGACCAGGTGACGTTCGTCGCGGCGGGCCTGCCGATGCGGCTCAAATGACAAAAACCCGCCGTCCCTTTCGGGAAAGCGGGCTTTTTGTTGGTTGCGGGAGTAGGATTTGAACCTACGACCTTCAGGTTATGAGCCTGACGAGCTACCGGGCTGCTCCATCCCGCGTCAACCAGTATACGGCGCCTTTCGGGCCGCCAAAAACAGCAAAAGGCCGGCATCGCTGCCGGCCTCTAACTTTGTGAATGGGTTTCCGTTTCGACCTTACGTCGGCTGCAATGCCTGGCGACGTCCTACTCTTCCAGGGCTTGAGCCATAGTACCATCGGCGCTGTCAGGTTTCACGGCCGAGTTCGAGATGGGATCGGGTGGGTCACTGACGCCATGGTCACCAAGCAATGAAGCCGGCGTAGGTCAAAAAGGGTTTCAATCGATATCCGTGCAACACTGTCTGATCAATCATCCGCATCAAGCGGACAAACCGGTCAGGCTTGTCGTTGATGGCGGGACTCTTAAGTGCGAATAGAGCAATTAGTATCGGTTAGCTCCACGCGTTACCGCGCTTCTACATCCGATCTATCAACGTGGTGGTCTTCCACGGCTCTAAGAAATCTTATCTTGAGGGAGGCTTCCCGCTTAGATGCTTTCAGCGGTTATCCCGTCCATACATAGCTACCCTGCTGCGCGGCTGGCGCCACGACAGGTACACCAGAGGTATGTTCAACCCGGTCCTCTCGTACTAGGGTCAACTCCTCTCAAATTTCGACGCCCACGGCAGATAGGGACCAAACTGTCTCACGACGTTCTGAACCCAGCTCACGTACCACTTTAATTGGCGAACAGCCAAACCCTTGGGACCTGCTCCAGCCCCAGGATGTGATGAGCCGACATCGAGGTGCCAAACGATTCCGTCGATATGAGCTCTTGGGAATCATCAGCCTGTTATCCCCGGCGTACCTTTTATCCGTTGAGCGATGGCCCTTCCACTCGGGACCACCGGATCACTATGACCGACTTTCGTCTCTGCTCGACTCGTCAGTCTCGCAGTCAGGCAGGCTTATGCCATTGCACTCTAACAGACGGTTTCCAACCGTCCTGAGCCTACCATCGCGCGCCTCCGTTACTCTTTAGGAGGCGACCGCCCCAGTCAAACTACCCGCCACAGAGGGTCCCTGATCCAGTTTCATGGATCGAGGTTAGACATCAGAAAACAACAGGGTGGTATTTCACCTATGGCTCCACACCGGCTGGCGCCAGTGCTTCAAAGCCTCCCACCTATGCTACACAGTTCTTTCCTAATGCCACTCTGAAGCTGCAGTAAAGGTGCACGGGGTCTTTCCGTCTAACCGCGGGTACTCCGCATCTTCACGGAGAATTCAATTTCGCTGAGCATCTCCTGGAG